>JAZKHH010000136.1:0-21781 GCA_040385465.1 Pseudomonadota bacterium
CGCTGGTGACAGCGCTGAAATCGATGGTCAGCGGGGTGGCGAGTCAGGGCGGACGAACCGTTGCAGTGGGGCCGCGAGGCTTGATCCTGCTGTCTGAAGATGGTGGTGGATCCTGGCGCCAGGTGGGCAGCCCGGTGTCCACCGACCTCGCCACGGTCCGGTTCGCCGGCCCCAACGTGGTGTGGGCCGTGGGGCACGACGCGGTGGCCTTGCGGTCAACTGACGGAGGAGCGTCGTGGGAGCGAATGCTGGACGGCCGCGCTGTGCTGCGCTTGCTGCGTGAGTCCGCCAAAGGATCCGAGCGGCTGGAGGCCGAAATCGAGAGAACCATGGGTCAATCGGCCACAGCCGACGTCTGGCCGGCACCATTGCTGGACATCCGTTTCGCCGCCGATGGTGTCACCGGTTTCGCGGTGGGTGGCTTCGGCTTGATCCTGCACACGCTCGACGGAGGAAAAACCTGGCAGTCGTGGCAGGCCAAGGCCGACAACGAGCAGCGCTACCACCTCTACGCGTTGACAGGCACCGATGGCGCGGTTTTCGTTGCGGGTGAACAAGGTTTGGTGATGCGTTTTGACGCAGAAGATCAGCGCTTCAAACGCGTTGAGACGCCTTACAACGGCAGCTTTTTCGGCATCGACCAGCTGGGTCCAAGGCTCGTGGCCTATGGCTTGCGTGGCAACGCATTCGTGAGTGAGGATGCTGGAGGCAGCTGGCGAAAAATCGAGACGGGCACCGACTCCAACCTGATCGCTGCGGTGGCCCATGGGGACTCGGTGCTCCTGGTGTCGCAGAAGGGCGATGTGTTCGCCGTTGATTTCGCAGCAGCGCGCGCCACCATTTTTGACCAGGCACCAGGCGCTGAGGTTTATGGCGCTGCCATGACCAGTTCTCAGCGCCTGGCGTTGGCCCGTTTGAACGGTGCCAGCGTGCTCGCTTTTCCAGCGCAAGCCAAATGATGGCCACCGATCTTTGTGGTCGGTGCCCGCGAAAGTCCTGATGTCTGCTCATTCTCAACAACCCGCCATGCCGGTCGTCAGCGATCCGGCCAACTTCGATCGCAAGTCGGGAAGCCGCCTTGAACAGCTCGTCTTCAACAACCGCTTGCCCGTGTTGTTGTTGTGCCTTTTCGCCACCGTGGTGCTGGGTTACTTCGCTCTGAAGCTGCAGGTCAACGCCAGCTTCGAGCGGATGATTCCATCGTCCAGTCCCTATGTTCAAAACTACTTTGCTTACCGCAAGGAACTGCCAGGGCTGGGCAACACGGTTCGCATCGTTGTTGAAAATAAGAAGGGTGATGTGTACGACGCGGCCCACCTGGAGAAGCTGCGCAAGATCAATGACACGCTCTATCTGATTCCGGGGGTGGACCGTTCCTGGATGAAGTCGCTGTGGATGCCGATCGTGCGTTGGCGCCAGGTGACGGAAGAGGGCGTGGTGGGTGGCCCCGTCATGCCGCCCGACTACAGCGGAACGCCGGAGTCGATCGGCAAGCTCAAGGAGAACATCGGCCGCTCGGGCATCGTCGGGAGCCTGGTGGCCAACGATGCTCGCTCCACCATGATCATCGCGCCTCTGCTGGAGCGACATCCACAGACGGGTGAGCCGCTGAACTACGGCGAGTTCTCGCGGGCACTGGAGGAACAGGTACGGTCGTTTGAAGACGAAACCACCGGCGTCTACATCGTCGGCTTCGCGAAGATCGTTGGTGATCTGATCGCAGGGCTCTATGAGGTGATGCTTTTCTTCGGGCTTTCAGTTGCGGTGGCTGCGCTGTTTGTCTATCTTTACACGCGCTGCGTCCGCAGCACCTTGCTGCTGGTCAGCGTGGCTGTGGCCGGGGTGGTGTGGCTGTTGGGACTCATGAGCCTGCTGGGCTACGAACTGGACCCTTATTCGATCCTGGTGCCGTTCCTGATTTTTGCGATCGGGCTTTCGCACGGTGCCCAGAAGATGAACGGCATCCTCCAGGATGTGGGGCGCGGGACGCACAAATACGTCGCTGCCCGCTACACCTTCCGGCGCCTGTTCATGGCGGGCCTGACGGCACTGTTGACCAACATCGTGGGGTTCGCCGTCTTAGTGATTATCGACATCCCGGTGATTCGCGACCTGGCGCTGACCACCAGCATCGGCATCACGGTGCTGATCTTCACCAAGCTGGTGCTGATCCCGGTGACCTTGTCCTACATCGGTGTCAGCCCGGCGGCGGCCCGTCGTGCGCTGGACGAAGATGTCGGGCAGAAGCGGGGCATGCTCGGCCGTGCATGGAACGGCTTGGACCGTTTGACGGAGCGGCGTGCGGCCACGGTCACCGTGGCGCTGGCGGCGGTGCTCACCGTGGTGTGTTCGGTGGTGATGCTGGACTTGCGCATTGGCGACCTGGACCCCGGCGCGCCCGAACTGCGACAAGACTCCCGTTACAACCGCGACAGCGCCTACATCACGGCCAACTACGGTTTGTCGAGCGACCAGTTCGTGGTCATCATGACCAATCCGGACGACGGTTGCCGCCTGTATGGCACCTTGCAGCTGATGGACCAGTTGGCTCTGGCGCTGCGCCAGACCGAAGGCGTCCAAGCCACCAGTTCGCTGGCCGAATCCACCCGTTTCATCACCGCCGCCTTGAACGAGGGCAGCGGAAAGTGGCTCACCATCAGCCGCGACCAGGGCATCACCAACGCAGCGGTGGGTGCGGCCATGATCGCCACCCCGGACATCACCAACACGTCGTGTGCCGTCTCCCCGTTGATCGCCTACCTGGCCGACCACAAGGCCGACACTCTCAACCGAGTGCTCAAGGTGAGCGAGGCCTTTGCGGCCGAACACAACAGCGTCAATCCCGAAGACGGCCCACGCTTCTTGCTGGCCGCTGGCTCGGCAGGCATTGAGGCCGCCACCAACATCGAGGTCGAGCGCGGCATCCTGCTGATGTACCTGGCGGTGTACGGTGCTACAGCGCTGCTGTGCCTGCTGACTTTCCGCAGCCTTCGCGCCACCCTTGTGGCCATGATTCCGCTGGTGATGACCACCATCATTTGCAAGGCCTTGATGGTCTGGATGGGCATCGGTCTCAAAGTGGCGACGCTGCCCGTGATCGCTGTGGGTGTGGGGGTAGGTGTCGACTACGCGCTGTACCTGTTGAGCGTTCAGATCGCCATGCAGCGCCGGGGTGCGACGCTCGCCCAGGCGTACCGGAAGTCACTGGATTTCACCGGGCGTGTGGTGGCACTGGTGGGCCTGACCATGGCTGCTGGCGTGATCACCTGGGCTTTCTCGCCGATCAAGTTCCAGGCCGACATGGGCATTTTGCTCACCTTCATGTTCCTCTGGAACATGGTCGGCGCCCTGGTGCTGATCCCGGCCCTGTCGCACTTTCTGCTCAATCCGAAGCCTTCGACGCCACCCGCGTCAGCGGGCTGAACTCGCCCCTTTGCTGACCTTCCCAATTTTCTGGAGCAACGCCTGTGTTTGATTTGTTGATGAGTGCCGACATGATGCTGACCGACCCCGACGGCATGGCAGATCTGCTCGTGAAGAAGCTGGGCATCCACGGCCACCCCAAATGGCGCCAGGCGTTTGACGGGCATCCGTACATTGCCCATTTCCTGCGCGTCCACAAGTCGCTTGCCGTTGCGCCCACCCGCATCGAGCCGCAGTGCCACCTTGATCAACCCAATCCGGGCGACCCGATGTTTCACGACTTTCTCGAAAGTCTCAAGGCCTACCAGGGCCTTCATCGGCCCATGGTGACCCACTCCATCGTGCTGGCTGCACGGGGCGACAAGTTCGACCAGTTGGTGGAGAAGCTCATGCGCCGGCGCTTGCGTTTTCGCATGGCCCAGCGCACGCCCGACATGCCATTTGACCGGCTGTGGCTCGGCGCCACGCCGGAAGATCCTCACTACCACCCCTCGGTGGACGGTGGTTTGTGTATTGAGGTCATGCCACTGGAGCCGCTGCAGATGCCGGCCGACACCTTCCAGGTACCTCCGCCGGAGCCGCGCGATTCCAAGCCTGGCGACATGGTGCGGGTCACGTCGCGTGGTTACATCGTACGCAACCTCGACGAAACCCTGCGCACCGTGTCGAGCAACCTGGATTGGGAACCCACCGGCCCGGTGGAGTCGCTTGGCAAGGAGGGCTACCGCCGTGCCCGCATGGGTTTCACAGTGCCGCACAGCGCCACGCTGGACGTCATCGAAGCAACCCGCTGGAATGGCGACGCCGGCGTGTACCTGAACTCATGGGGACCTGGTCCGTACTACATCCGCATTGCCGTGACCGGTCTCCAGGCGAAGGCCGACGATCTGAAAGCACGGGGCACCCGGTTCACCTGGATCGATGAATGTGAAGCGGTGGGTGGCAAGTCGCTGATCCGTGTTGATCCGGCCGATGTGCGCGGGCAACTCTTTGAGTTCGAGGAGTATTGAATCCACCATGGAAACCACCCTTCACACATCAGTCGAACAAGTGCGTGCCGAGGCAACTGCCGCTGGCGCTGCCGTCGAGGTGGAGCGTCGCGGATCCGTGGGCTGGATCGTGCTCAATCGCCCCGGCCAGATCAATGCGATCAACGACGACATTCGCCGCGGTGTTCCAGCGGCGCTGGCCGAGCTGGACGCTGACCCGTCGGTGCGCGTGATTGTCATCCGCGGGGCGGGTGAGCGGGGTTTTTGTGCCGGAGCCGACATCAAGGAGCGGCGGGCGGCCGAGTCGTCGGTTCAAGTGCGCCGGCGCATGCAGAAGTCGCGCTGGATCGAAGCGCTGGACCGCACCGAAAAGCCGGTCATTGCGGCCATCCACGGCTATTGCATGGGTGGGGGCATGGAGCTCGCCCTGGCATGCGACGTGCGCTTCGCTGCACCGGATGCGGTGTTCGCCCTGCCCGAGACGGGCCTGGGCCTGATCCCCGGCGGCGGTGGGACTCAGCGTCTGGGCGCCGTGGTGGGGCCAGGTCGGGCCTTGGATCTGCTGCTGACGGGTGATCGAATGGACGCCCAGCGGGCCTTGACCATCGGTCTGGTCACCCGGGTTGCCGGAAGCCCGGAATCGTTGAATGACGAGGTCACCGCGCTGGCTGAGCGCATCGCTGTGAAGCCCCCCACAGCCACGCTGTTCGTCAAGCAAGCGGCGCGTGCGGCCACGCAGCTTGATCTCAAGAGCGGCCTTGACCTGGAACTCGATCTGTTCGCCATGCTGGTCCCGATGCACGATGTCAAGGAAGCCGCGCTGGCATTTCGCGAGAAGCGAGCGCCGTGTTTCACCGGTGAGTGAGATCACCCCGCCCATCCATCTCTGGAGATTCAATGAGTGAACGCAAACTGGATGGCAAGGTTGCCATCGTCACCGGCGCGGGTGCCGGCCTGGGCGCTGAATGTGCCCGCTCGCTGGCCGCGCACGGCGCCCGAGTCGCTGTGGTGGACATCCATCTGGCCGGTGCTCAGTCGGTGGTCGCTGAGATTCAGGCGGCGGGCGGTGAGGCGGTGGCGATCCAGACCGATCTGACCTCCGAGGCGGAGGTCGTCGCGATGGTGTCTGCCGTGGTGCAAGCGTATGGACAGATCGATGTACTGCACAACAACGCAGCCGCGCTGGATCCTGCCCAACGTGCCGGTGATCGTGACGTGTGCAACGTGGACATTGCGGCGTGGGACCGTGCCATGAACGTGAATGCGCGCGGTGCCATGCTGTGCTGCAAGCACACCATCCCCCACATGCTCAAAACCGGGGGTGGATCCATCATCTTTGCCACTTCTGGTTTCGGATTGCTGGGTGACGTGACGCTCACCGCCTACGCAGCCTCCAAGGCGGCCCTCATGGCGCTGGCGCGTTCGGTGGCCGCGCAGTACGGGAAGCAGGGCATTCGATCCAACGCCATCATGATCGGCTTCGTCCTCAACGAGCACGCACAAAAAGGCGTGCCCGAAGAGATCAAACAGCTGCTGCTCGACCAACACCTGACGCCACAACTCGGTTCCCCCCGGCAAATCGCCGATGTGGTGAGTTTCCTGGCGAGCGACGAGTCCTCCTTCATCACCGGTGCGGTGATACCGGTGGATGGTGGTTTCACCAGCCACTCTCCGTCCATGGTGCCCATGCGCGAATTCTTTGCACGCATGGGTTCCAACAAACTTTGACCGAAGCGTCAGTCGACCATGTCAATTTCCATGCACGCCGCCAGTGCAGAAGTCTATGTGCGCATGCTGCGCAACCTGCTCACCTGGCTGGACAAAGCCGAAGAGCATGCCAGGGCCAGAGGGTTTGACGGTGGGGCGTACCTGAGCACGAAGCTCTCACCCGACATGCTTTCTTTTACCAAGCAGGTGACCATTGCCAGCGAAGTCGCGCGCTTGGGCGTTGCGCGCCTCGGCGCAGTCGATCTGCCCGGGGCACAAGGTTCGGATGACAGTTTTGACGGATTGCGGCTGCGCGTGCGTGATGCCATCGCCTTTGTTGACGGTGTTTCACCAGAACAGCTGGAGGGCAGTGCCGGGCGGGAAGTGATCCTTCCACAGCGGCAGGGCGATCCTCTGCATTTCACTGGCCAGACTTTCTTGCAGCAATGGTCGCTGCCGAACTTCTTCTTTCACGTCACCATGGCTTACGCCTTGCTGCGCCAAGCCGGTGTGGCCCTGGGCAAAGCCGACTACCTGGGGCCGATGGCCTGACGCAGATTTAGCGGGTTGAATGCCCTGACAAGCCGATCTGGTTTGTCAGGGCTTTTTTTGGGGCATCAACCGGAGCGGTCTTCTCTCAGCGGGTCTCGCGGGTTGATGCTTCAAAGGCCTTGAGATCGAAGCCCTCAACCGACGCTTCTGCAGCGGTGAGCGGCGTGTGGCGAGCTATGAGCTTGCGCGCTGCCATGTGGTCGGCCGGCCTGTTGCAAGATTCCACTGCCACCAGGCGGCCCGCGCGAAAGCACAACACGCTGATCTGCCGCTGTTCCAAGGAGCCCAGCACAACGGTTTCGTCGTGCCCGTCGCTCAGGCCGGCAATCTGGAGTTTGAGTTCCCCTTGGTCCGTCCAGAACCAGGGCAACGCGGTGAAACTGGAGGGCTTGCCCATGAGCCGCGCCGCCACGGCTTTGGCCTGGTCGACGGCGTTCTGGACCGACTCGAGACGGATCGGCTGCGGCGACCAAGCACTGGGAAAGCTGACCACATCACCGATCGCCGAGACGGCGGGGTTGCTGGTGAGCAGCTGCGCATCGACAACGATGCCGTTGTTGACCGCCAGTCCCGAGTCGCTGGCCAGTTCTGCGTTGGGTATCACACCGATGCCGTAAACCACCAGGTCGGCCGGCAGCGTTTCTCCGTTGGCCAATTGCACACGGTCAACACGACCCTCAACCCCGTGGATGGCAGTGAGACTTTGACCGTAGTGAATGTGCACGCCCCAACTGGCGTGGGCCCGATCGAACACCTGCGAGGTGATCGCGGAGACGGCGCGGGCCATGGGCCTGATGCCCAGTTCCAGAACGTTGACGGAGATGCCACGCGCGGTTGCCACGGCGGCGAACTCCAAGCCAATGAAACCAGCCCCGATGACCACCGCATGTTGGGCGTTGCCCAAGCGTTCTGCCAGGCCGTCTGCATCGGCCAAGCTGCGCAAGCCGAACACGCCGCCCAGCTCCATTCCCGGGATGGTGGGCACGCGGTTGCGCGCGCCGGTGGCCAGGACCAGGTGGTCGTAGTTGAGTCTGTCGCCACTGTCGAGAAGCAGCTCGTGGCGCTCCAGATTCAGCGACGTGACGCTGCCCTGAATTCTCGTGATGCGGTGTTCGTCAAAGTATTCGGGCGGGCGAAACCGCAGTGCTGCCACGCCGACCTTGCCCAGCAGATAGGCCTTGGAGAGAGGCGGGCGCTGGTACGGAACGCCGGGCTCGTTTCCGACGAGGGTGATCGCCCCGTCAAACCCTTCTTGCCGCAGCGATGCAGCCACCTGATACCCGGCCTGGCCGGCGCCGACAATGACGATCTTCTGAAGTGACATGGGTGTTCAGCCAGTGTGGAGTGGGGCAGAGGCGCTGGTGCGGTCAAACGTGGGGTAACGTCCCAGCGTGAGCAGCACCAGAGCCCCAACGAGAAAGATGACACCGCAAACCATCAACGTCGTCTGGTAGGTGCCGGTACCCCGATAGAGCTGTCCGAAGAGCCAGGGTGCCAGGGTTGAAGCCAGGGTGATCAGGCCGAGGTGAATGCCGAACAGGCGGCCGTAGTCGCGCATGCCGAAGTACCGCGAAACAAGGAACGCTGCCAAGTCGAATTCAGCACCTGCGCCAATGCCCACCAGCATGACGCCCACCACCAGCCAGGTGGTCTCGTTGGCCCCGCTGGTGGCCAGCAGCAGACACCCCAAGGCGGGCAAACTCAAGGCCACGGCGGCCACGCCAGGGGCCCAGAGCCGGTCCACCAGGTAGCCCACAACGACCCGCCCGAGAATCAACGAAAGACCGAAGCTTCCGAAAATGCGCGCGGCATCCACAGCATCCAGACCCTTGTCTCGCAACAACGGCACCCCGTTCGTGACCAGCGTCACCACGCAGGCCACGATCAGGGAAAGGGCGATGTTCAGCATCCAGAAACGGGGGTTGCGCAAGCCTTCGCGCAATGTCATGCCAACCGCGACACCCTTCACTGGAGCCAGCTTGTCACCCACACGAGCAGTGGCAAGCGCGGGTTCTTTCATCCAGACCAGGACCAGTGGCAACACCAGCGCCACAGGGAGGGCGGCCAGCAGCCAAAAGGCCGCTTGCCAGCCCCACTGAGTGACCACCGAACTCACAGCCGAAGGGATCAACATGGCCGCCAGACCCGTACCGGACAGAGCCATCGCGAGTGCCAGCCCACGGTTCTGTTCAAACCACAGGTTGACCAGATGTGTCCATGTGACGTGGATGGTGCCCATGCTTGCCAGGGACATCAGGAAGAAGCTCAGGTAGAGCGTCACGATGGACGGCCCCATGCTCGTCATGGCGAGGTAGCACAAGGAAAGCGCACACAAGGAAATGATGGTGACGCGCTTCATGCCGAAGCGCAGATTGAGCCATCCCACGATTTGTGAGGCAACCACTGAACCGAGAAACATGAAGCTCACGGCCGACTGCAGATCTGCTCTGGCCCAGCCGAAAGCCTGCTGAAGCGGGACCATCAAGGCACCGTACGCGTACAGCATGGACGAGTTGGAGCTGATAGCGAGTCCCAGCGTGGCCAGCACCACGATGCGCCAGGCGTTCTTGAATTCGGTCAGATCAATACCCAGACCTCGTCGAGACTGTGAACCGTTGGAGTTGTGTTGTGTCATTCGGTCTTTCCGGGTGAGGATGAGGCCCGTGATTGGGCAGAGGAGGTGGTGGCTTGCATCACATCACTCGCGCACGAGCAAGAGCGAGCCAGCCAGCGGACCGCCCCCGGCCGCCGCAATCGCAACCTGATGCGGTGCGATCTGACGCAACCCGGCGCGGCCCCAGAGCTGGGTGCAGGCTTCGTGCACATAGCCCAGGCCATGGGTCCTCCCGCCTGAGAGCTGCCCACCATTGGTGTTGATGGGCAGCGCGCCATCACGGGCGATGCGCGTGCCCCCTTCGACAAAAGGACCGCTCTCACCCACTGGGCACAGGCCTAGGGCTTCGAGCCACAGCAGCGTGAGAATGGAGAAGCCGTCGTACAGCTGGGCGCTGCCCACGTCCGTGGGCTTGAGGTCGGTGCGCTGCCACATCATGTTGGCTGCGTCGATGCTGGCTCCGCCGGTCAGTGAAATCTGGTCCCAGGACCAAGGTTGGTGCAGGGCCGAGCCGATCGCTTCCACGCGGATGGGGGGATTGGGGCCTGCGCGTGCAGCGTCGATGCGTGAGAGCACGATCGCGGTGGAACCGTCGCAGTGCACGTCGCAGTCAAACATGCGCAGCGGCGTCGAGATCATGCGAGAGGCCATGTAGTCATCCATGTTCATGGGCGTGCGGTAAACGGCTTTGGGGTTGACCACGGCGTTGGCGCGACAGGTCAGGGCGATCTGGGCCAGTTGCTCCGGGGTGGTCCCGTAGTCGTGGAAATGCCGCTGTGCGTACATCGCCATTAGGTTGATGGCCGAATGCACTTCGTAAGGCGTGTACCACTGCCAGAAGAAGCTGCTGTCGCGGCCCGCGGTCTTGTTGCTCAAAGCGTTGGCGTTCTTGTCGACCAGCCGCGCACTCGCTTCTGTGATCGTGCGAAACACCAGCACATGGCGGCACAGCCCTGCAGCGATGGCCATGGCGCCGTTGATCACGCCTGCCAACGGACCCGGGCCTTCATAGCCACCGCCGTACCAGTTGACCTTCAGTCCCATGGTGCCGATGAGTGCGTTGGGTCCCACGGGGGAAAAGCTGTTGCCGTTGTTGTTGTCCCCGGGCCAACACGCCACGCCATCGATGTCTTCCCGCGTGAGCCCGGCGTCGGAAATGGCTTCCAGGCAAGCGTCCAGGGTCAGGCGCATGGCGGATTTGTCGGAGGGGCGCGCCACCTCGGACTGGCCCACGCCCGCAATCGCCACGTTTTTCTCGCACAAGTGGTCAAACATCAGTCGGCCTTCTGGAACAGGGGGAGCCAGACGTCTTCGTGCTGCTCGAAGAACACTTGAACCGGCATGTCGATCCGCACCTGCTCGGGCGGCATCCCCACCACATTGCTCAGGAGGCGCAGGCCGGGCTGGTCATCGAGCTCGATGATGGCGACCACGTAGTGTTCGGTCAGCTCGGGCTTCCAGGCGTGGTGATTCACGGTGCAGGTGGCGACACGGCCACGACCACTCACCGGCTCGGGGGCCACCTCCAGAGATCCACACGAAGAACAGATGGGTGCGGGAGGATGGAAGAAGCGCGTGCAGGCGCTGCAGCGATGGATCATCAGCCGGCCCGACTCCCCGCCTTGCCAGAAGGCTGAAGAGTCGCTGGTGATCTGGGGCAGTTTGCGTGGCATGGATGGGAGGTGGTGGAGCCGGCGGGTACAAAGTCGGGGTCGTCACGAATTGACGTGCACGATGTGAACGAGTTTAATATCTGCACAGATTACGTCAATATGTCTAACTACTGGTTTACACCAACGACCTGCACTTATGAGTGAACATTCCTTGGCAAACCGCCACATCGTCGTGACCGGTGGCGTCGGTACTTTGGGCCGCGCCGTTGGCGCGGTGCTTGCAGAGCAGGGTGCTCGCGTGGTCTTGCTCGACCGCGCTGCTGCCCAGGATGTACCCGGCATGGTCGCCGTGATCGGCGGTGTTGATTTGACCGATCCCGAGGCCACCCGGTCCGCGCTGGCACAGGCCAGAGACCAGCTCAATGGCTTGGACGGCCTGGTGAATGTGGCCGGTGGCTTTCGCTGGGAAACGCTGGAGGCCGGGAGCCTGGAGTCCTGGGACGCTCTTTACGCCATGAACCTGCGCAGCACGGTGGTGGCCTGCCGCGAGGCCTTGCCGCATCTCTTGCGCGCGCCGGCGGCCGGCATCGTCAATGTGGGTGCTCTGGCCGCCCAGAAGGCTGGCGCGGGCATGGGTGCCTATGCGGCGTCCAAGGCTGGCGTCGCTCGGCTGACCGAAGCGCTGGCCGAAGAGCTGAAGGACCGGGGCGTGCGCGTGAACGCGGTGCTGCCGAGCATTCTGGACACCCCCGCCAACCGGGCCGACATGCCCGACGCCGACGCCACGCGCTGGGTACCCCCCCGCTCGTTGGCGGCGGTCATTGCATTTCTCCTGTCGGACGATGCCAGCGCGGTCACCGGTGCCTGCATTCCCGTGGCGGGTCGGGTTTGATCATGGAGCACGCTGACTTGTCTCAAGACCCATCTCAATCGGCAGCCAATCAAGGGCCTGGCGGCAACACCATGGCGTGGTCCGACCGCTACCTGCTCGGGCACAACGCGATGGACGACACCCACCGTGAATTTGTCGAGTGCGTTGCCGCCCTGCAAACTGCTGAGGACGACGAGCTCGCTGCATGCCTGGCCGCATTTGAAGCGCACGCTGTTGAGCATTTTGAGCAGGAGCAGCGCTGGATGGACAGCACCGCGTTTCCGGCAGCGCAATGCCACGGAGACGAGCACACCGCCGTGCTCAACTCCGTGCACGAGGTGCAGGAGATTCTGCGCAACGGCGGCTCCTTGCAGGTGGTTCGAGATCTCGCCCGCGCGCTTGTCGACTGGTTTCCGGGGCATGCGGACTACATGGATGCTTCCCTCTCTCAATGGCTGAACAAGCGCAGCCACGGTGGCGCACCGGTGGTGCTTCGCCGACGCTTGGACCCTGCTGACTCACCGCTTCCACCTGAAGCCGGTTGAGCCCTCGCTTTGCCAGGGCGCTGTTGGCCTTGGTTTTCCATGAACCCACAAGAGACACCTTATGAGACTCGTGACATTCCAGGAAGCTGGCGGGCTGGCCCGCGCCGGCGCTTTCATTGAAGGCGACCAGGCCGTGCTGGACTTGCGGCAGGCTGCGCAGGCTGTGCATGGTGGCAGTGCGGATGCGCTGGCCAGCGTGCTGTCGCTGATTGAAGCGGGTCCCTCCGCTTCGGAGCTGGCGCGAGACCTCATCGCGCGTGCGCCCAGCGCCGCGGTGCGTGAGCGCCAGGCGGTGAAAATCCTAGCGCCCATCCAACCTCCGCCCCAGATGCGCGATGCCTCATGCTTTGAGCTGCACCTGCGCCAGAGCTTTGCGGCCGCCCGCAAAGCACGCGCAGCGCGCACACCGGATCCCGAAGCCACGTTGAAGGCCATGAACACCCGCGCCGACGACCGTGTGATCGAGACCTTCCAGCGCCAGCCCATCTACTACAAGTGCAACCGCTTTGCGACCATCGGCGTCGACGACGACGTGATCTGGCCCAGCTACAGCAAGGCACTCGATTTCGAGCTCGAGTTCGGTTTCTACATCGGTACCCGCGCCAAGGATGTGCCCAAAGAGAAAGCCCGTGAGCACATCTTTGGATACACGATCTTCAACGACATCAGCGCGCGCGATGCCCAGGCCGTGGAAATGGGCGGCATGCTGGGTCCGGCCAAGGGCAAGGACTTCGACACGGGCAATGTGATGGGCCCCTGCCTGGTCACGGCCGACGAACTTCCCGATCCCTACAACCTGAGCATGGTGGCCCGCGTCAACGGCGAGGAGTGGGGTCGGGGCAATTCGCGCGACATGTACTGGAAGTTCGAGGACGTGATCGCGCATGTTTCGCGTTCGGAGACCCTGCACCCGGGTGAATTTTTCGGTTCCGGCACCGTGGGCAATGGCTGCGGCCTGGAGCAGATGCGCTATCTCAAACCCGGTGATGTGGTGGAGCTGGAGGTGGAGGGCATCGGCTTGCTTCGCACACGCATTGCCCAACCCTGAATCGAGGAAACAACCGCATGTCATCGTCAGAGTTGACCGGGCGCCGCATCCTCATCACCGGCGGCGCGAGCGGCATGGGCGAGGGCCTGGTGCGGTCCCTGACCGCCATGGGTGCGCTGGTGGTGTCGATGGATCTGAACAGAGAAGCTGGCGAAGCCATCGTGACGTCAGCGGGTGCGAAAGGGTTCATCGAGGTCGACGTGTCCGACGAAGCCTCCGTGGTGCAGGCGGTCGATGCCGCTTGCCTTTGTCTTGGCGGTCTCGATGTGCTGATTCATGCCGCAGGCATCGCACCATCCTCACCTGCGCAAGATACCAGCCTAGCGATGTGGGACAGGGTGTTCGCGGTGAACGCCACAGGTACCTTTCTGATGAACCGTGCCGTGTTCCCCCACCTTCGAGAGCATGGAGGCAGCATCATCAACTTCGCTTCTGCTGCGGGAGCGCTGGGCCTGCCGAACAAGGCGGCCTATTCGGCCGCCAAAGGTGCGGTTCTGGCGTGGACCCGAACGGTGGCTCAGGAGTGGGCGCCCTTCAACATCCGCGTGAACGCGATCGCCCCCGCCATCTGGACGCCTATGTACGATAAGACCCGCGCCGAGATGTGCCCGGAGCAACTGACCGCGCACGACGCCATGATGGCCAGGGTGATTCCGCTGGGCGGCAAGCTGGGCGATATGGAGCGCGACCTGGTGCCGGTGCTTGCCTTTCTCGCTTCCCCGGGCGCGCGCTTCATGACGGGCCAGACATTCGCCGTGGACGGTGGCACGCTGATGGTTCGCTGATCGGGAGTTGGCGCATCAGCGCCAGCCGCCGCTGCGGGTAGCGGGCAGTTGATCAAGGTGCGCAGGGCGCGCCGACACGCTGGCACCGCTGTGCATGCGCGGCTGCACAGCGCCCAGAAAGTTGTACGGAAACAGCGATGGCAGAGCGCCCACATGGTCCAGCCGGTCGCGCAGTTCGCGCGGCAATTCAAAGTCCAGGGCGCACAGGCCGTCTTCCAGTTGTTCCAGCCGGGTGGCGCCAAGCATCACCGAGCTGAGGGCAGGGCGACCCGCCAGCCAGTTGATGGCCACGCGTGCCATGGGCTGCCCCAAGGCCTGGGCGACGGATTCCAATGCCGCCACGATCTCCCAGTTGCGCGGCGTCAGCTTGTTCAGTGCGGGCGTGGCCACCGCAGCGGTGGTCTTGATGCGGCCGGCCTCCTGGGCCTGCGCATCGACGTTCGGCCGGTACTTGCCTGACAACAGCCCGCCGCCCAGGGGGCTCCAGGCCACGAGCCCGAGGCCCAGCTCCTGGCACATGGCCGGAAACTCGTATTCGATGCCGCGCTGCACCAGCGAATATTCCAGTTACACGGCGCAAGGCACTTCGAGGCCGTGACATTGCGCCAGGGTGGTGATGCGGGCGGCGTACCAGGCGGGCACGTCCGAGAGCGCCCAGTGGCGGATTTTCCCGGTCCGCACCAGTTGGTCCATGCTGCGCAGCACCTCTTCCGCTGGCGTGATGCCATCCCACGCGTGCAGGTAGTAAAGATCCACATAGTCCGTTTTCAGCCGCGTCAGCGAGGCGTCGATGGAGCGCATCAGGTTCTTGCGGCCGTTGCCTGCGGCGTTCGGGTTGCCTTGCGGGTTCTGGTGGTTGAAGCTGTATTTGGTGGCCAGAACCACGCGATCACGCGTGCCCGTTTCCGCCATGAACTCGCCGAGCCAGGTCTCGGCGGTGCCCTGGGTGTAGATGTCGGCCGAGTCGATGAAATTGCCACCCGAGGCCAGGTAGGCGTCGAACATCGAGCGCGCGGTCGCCCGGTCGCAACCCCAGCCGTTTTCGGTTCCAAACGTCATGGTGCCCAGCGCAAGGCGCGAGACGCGCAAGCCGGTGCGGCCCAGCAGGTGGTAGGTGGTGGGTGTCATCGGATTCGCCTGATTTTTCTCGGTATTAATACAGATTGACAAAAAGTGTTCAAACATTAGACTGGTCTGGCCCTGCTGCTGTCAAGTGCGGGTGGCCGTTCGAGGACCCTTTCCTCGTCTCTTCTCCTGTTTCAAACCATGCTGATCGACGCCCACGCCCACCTGCTCACCCCCGGAATGCTCAACCGTCATGCCTTCTGGGGACCGTTCATGAAGGTGCAGGGTTTCACCGTCGGTCACTTTGCGCTGGGCACCAAGCAGAAGTCCAAGGCCGCGACCGATGAGGAAGCGCAGGCCAACCTGTTGGCGAGGATGACGCACGCCTCGCGCCGCGAGTTGATGGTGCAGCGGGGTGTGGACCAGATCGTGGTGTCCACCCCGTCGCATGCCTTCATGTACTGGGCGGACGACTTCGGCAGCGAGTACGCGCGCATCTGCAACGACGAGATGTCGGCCTACTGCGCCCAGGACCCGGCGCACTTTGCCTTCTGGGCCCACGCCAACCTGGCCGAGCCCGCTGAAGCCGCGCGCGAGATCGAGCGCGCCGTGACGCAACTCGGGGCCAAGGGGGTGTGTGTGGGCGGCGCCAATTTCAAGGGCTTGCAGGCCTACAGCGAGGAACTGTTCCCCGTCTGGGAAGCCGTCACCCGGCTGGACGTTCCGCTGATGGTGCATGGCTACAACCAGTCGGTGTGGTGGGGCGACAAGCACGCGGAAGACCGCTTTGAAACCACCTCGATCGTGGGCGATTGCGTCGATGAAACCCTGTTCTTCTGGTACCTGATCTGCGGCGGCGCGCTGGACGTGTTTCCCACGCTGAAGACCTACATCAACCACGCCGGTGGCATGTCGGTGTTTCAGCTCGGACGCCTGGCCGAGCTGAACAAGACAATGGCGCCGGACGCGCGCAACAAGCGACCCTTCATGGAATACCTGTCCAACTTCTGGTTCGATCTGGACGTGCACCACCCGGCCTTGCGCCGCGCGGTGGTCGATGTGGTGGGCGCTGATCAGGTGCTCTACGGCACCAACTTTGGTGGTGCTTATGACAACGGCGATCTGACGGCTGGACTGGGCCTTTCAGACGCTGATGTGACCAAAATCCGCAGCGGCAACGCCCGCCGATTGCTCAAACTCGACAACCCCGTCACCCCGCGTGACCACGCAGCAACCCAAGGAGTACCCGATGAAGCAACGAACTGAAAAGCAACGTCCTGGCCGCAACATGCAGGTGGGTTCGTGATGCGCGCCGCCGTGATTGCCGAGCGCAGCCTGGCGCCCGTGCTGCAGGACTTTCCGGAGCCGCAGGCGCGCGAGGGCGCCACCTTGATTGACGTCGACACCGCCGGACTCGGCGGGTGGGACGTTCTGGGTGCCTACCGTCTGGGCGTGCAGTTCCCCTGTGTCATTCGTGGCGAAGGGGTGGGCCGTACGCCCGAAGGGCGTCGGGTCTATTTTGGCGAGCGATCCGTGGCACCTTTTGGCGCCTGGGCCGAGCGCACCTTGGTGCCGTCGGAAGAGGTGTGGGATGTGCCTGACGATGTCGACGATGTGCTGGCCATCACCATGGGTATCGCGGGCACGGGTGCGCTGCTGCCGCTGGAGCAGGCCGGCATCAAGCCCGGAGAAAGCGTGCTGATTCTCGGTGCCACGGGAACGCTGGGGCAGATCGCCTTGCAGCTCGCGCGCATTCTGGGCGCGGGTCGCGTGGTGGGGGCTGCGCGCGATGCGGCAGCGCTGGAGCGTCTTCGCGCGCGGGGCTTGGCCGACGCCGTGGTGGCCCTGGGCAGCGACGACGATGCCGCGGCCCTCAAGGCCGTTGCGGGCGAGGGATTCGACGTGGTTCTCGATGGCGTGTGCGGCGCGCCCTTGCTCGCTGCCCTGAAGGCCACGCGTTGGGGCGCTCGCATCCTGACCATCGGCACGGGGGCCGGTCGGGAGATCAACCTCAACATCTCCGACTTGCTGTTTAGAACGCTCAGTTGTGTGGGCACCGGTCAGCGCTCGCCCAGCGACCGTGAAGCCACTTGGCGCAGGCTCCTGCTGCTCGCGCGTGAACACAAGATCAGCTTCGATCACATTGGTTTCCGCTTCGACGACATGCCTGCCGCCTGGGCGGCGCAGGTCGCGGGGCCCCATGCCAAGGTCACTGCCACCCTGTCGGCCTGATCCAGAACCTCGGTGTTAACCCTCGTTTTCCGCCGTATTTTGCCAATGCATCGCGCTTGATGTGTACACAGTTGGAAGAATTGTTTATATTTCATTCGAACCGCTGACCAACAGATGAAGGAGACGCACATGCTGAGCCCGACACACCCCACGCTTTCAGATGGCACCAAGGTTGCCGACCTGGTCGATGTAGCCACCCGACAGGTGCAGATGCGCGCCCTGTCGGATCCCGAGCTCTACGAGCTGGAGATGGAGCAGATCTTCGGGAAGATCTGGGTCTTTCTCGGTCACGAGTCGGAAATCCCGAACTCCGGTGACTTCATCACCCGCGACATGGGTTCCGACTCTGTGCTGATCACGCGCGACAAGTCGGGCGAAGTGCATGTGATGCTCAACGTGTGCGCGCACCGCGGCATGCGGATTTCGACGCTGGATGCGGGCAACACGCAGATTCACACCTGCATTTACCACGGCTGGGCATTCCGCCCGAACGGTGCCTTTCTGGGCGCACCGGTCGAGAAAGAGGCGATGCACGGCAAGATGATGAGCAAGGACGAGCTGGGTCTGAAGAAGGCCCGTGTCACCTTGTATGGCGGGCTGATCTTTGCGACCTGGAACACCGAGGGCCCTTCATTCGATGAGTTCCTGGGTGATGCCAAGTGGTACTACGACATCCTCTTCAAACGCTCGGACAAAGGCATGGAAGTGCTCGGTCCGCCGCAGCGATTCACAGTACGCGCCAACTGGAAGGCCGCCGGTGAGCAATCGGCCGCCGATGGTTACCACACGCTGACCTTGCACCGCTGGCTCGGCGAGGTGGGGAACTACTCCAAGAAGACCGAGGGCGAGGGGGGGGGCGGCGATTTGAGCCCTGAGATGTACGGCGTGGAAGTGAGCTCACCGCATGGGCACGCGCTGCGCTGCATCGACCTGGGGCGCAAGATCCGCCGCATGACCGGGTTGGACCCCGACAAGTTGAGCATTGATGAAAAACTCAACGCGCTGCCCCCGGCCGGCATGACCAAAGACATGGTGGAGCAGCTCAAGCGCAACCTCACGCCCGAGCAGCTCCAAGTGCAGACCAGCATGCCGCCGCAGGTGGGCGGTATTTTCCCGAACGTGTTGTTCGGCTTTGTCTACATCCCTCAGGCCGATGGCACTGTGGTCGGTTCGATGACCATGCACGCATACGTTCCCAAGGGACCCGACAAGCTTGAGTTTGTGAACTGGATCTTCGCCGAGAAGGACGCTCCGCAGGAACTGCGCGAGAAGATGCTCCGGCAGACCATCCAGTTGTTTGGCACCTCGGGCATGGTCGAGCAGGACGACTCCGACACCTGGCCGCACATGACCTTGGCTGCCAAAGGCGCGCAGGGCAAGAAGATGACGCTGAAGTACCAGGCGGCTTATGAAACTGGCGCCCCCGAAGGCTGGCCCGGACCCGGCATCGTCAACGAGGGCTTCACCAAGGACGACACGCAATGGCACTGGTGGATGTATTGGCGTCAGCTCATGGGTGGATCGGTCTGACTCTTTTGCGCCATTCGACACCCCCTAATTTCGGAGACAACCATGAGTGAAGCCCACGGCACCCCTGTGCCGATCGGATCGGCTGTTTACAACCAGATCCTCCAGTTTTTGTACGTCGAAGCGCGCTTGCTCGACGAAATCCGCCTCAAGGAGTGGGGCGCCACACTGGCGGAGGATCTGATTTACAACGCGCCTCTGAGAGAAACCCGGCCCATGAGCCAGCAGGCCGCATCGGTGGTGCGCACCATGCAGCATTTCCACGACGACTGGCGCTCCGTGATGGGACGCATCGTGCGCCTCACCGGCACCAAAAGCGCCTGGGCTGAAGACCCGCCCTCGCGCACACGCCGGCTGGTGACCAACGTCATGGTTGAAGAGACCGACAAGCCGCAGGAATACAGCGTGCGCAGCTACCTGCTGGTGACGCGCAGCAGGTTCAACTTCGACGAGTTTGATTTGATCAGTGGCGAGCGCCGTGACGTGTTGCGGGTCGACGGTGAGAGCTTCAAGCTGGCCCGGCGCGAGATCCTGCTGGATCAGGCCGTGCTGGGTACCCCGAACCTGGCCATTTTTCTCTGAGTCCTGCGAAGGCCTTCAGGCCTGGAACGCCAGCCACGCCTGGTCGTCCCGGCACAGCTGGTCGGGCCGCCAGGTGAAGTTCCAGGTCGAGCCTACCTGGCGAAGGGCCAGAGGTGCCCGCTCCTGCTGTTGCGCGTAGCAGGCACCGGTCAGCCTGGCATGCCGCTGTGCATCGAGCGGGCGATTCTTGCCCAGTGAGATCACCGCACATCGCCGCAAGACCAGCGCCGCTTCAGCCATGTCCTCGCTCAGGTTGGCCAGCGCCCAGCGCGCCATGCCTTGGCGCAAACCGATGCCGCTGTAGGGAGGTGGTCCTTCGATGTCGAGATCCTGGACCTCCCACGCCAGCAGCCGTGTGCCGTCCCGGTCCAGGGTCGCGTGCGTTCGCCCTTCGACACGCAAAGGCACCTCGACGTCGTAGCGCCGTTGCGGCAGAGCGCGAGCCGCCGCAGCAATCGCCAAGCCACTGAGTTCCAGCAAGTGGGTGCATTGCTGGCCCGGGTCCACCAGACGCATCACCGCGTGTGCACTGGCGTCGGGTGCTGTGCCGACCAGCAACTGGAGCTGATCGGCCGCCGAGGGACACAGGCTGTAGGGGTGGCGAGGCGCTTCTCCATGCAGCGAAACGATGCGGCCGTCGCGGACCACCAGTTCGACCCGGAAATGGTGGAAGTCGTCTTCCAGAGCGGCCCGATAGCGGACACCGGCCGCCAGGGGATCGGTCTTGATCAGGATGCGGCGGCGAAACACGGGCATGCGGGACTTCCTGGGTTTTTACTGAGCTCGGAATGAACGAAGTTCGCGTCTTTCCGGCTGACATTTTCCATCTTAAAGTGTACGATAAACAAAAATATGTTCAATAAAGGAGACCCGATGAATTTGCTGAAAGACAAGGTGGCTTTGATCACGGGCGCGGGTGGTGGCATCGGGCGCGGAATCGCTCGCTGCTATGCGCGAGAAGGTGCCGCCGTGCTGATTGCCGAAGTCGACCCCGTCACCGGCGCAGAGACCGAGCGAGAGCTCCAGCAGATGGGCGCACATGCCCTGTTCGTTCGGACCGACGTCTTGTCCAAGGAGAGCGTGGAAGCTTCGATTCAGGCTGCTGTGGACAGTTTTGGTGGGCTCGACATCCTGGTCAACAACGCCTTCGTGCCGTCGGAGAACGTGCTGCTGGAGGACAAGACGGATGCGATGCTGGAACGCACCTTGACGTCAACTGTATGGGCCAGCTGGTGGGCAATGCGTGCGGCCATGCCACACATGCGCCAGCGCGGCGGCGGTCGAATCATCAACTTCACCTCGATCGATGTGGACATCGGCGCGTGGCAACACGCCGACTACAACACCGGTAAGTCGGGTGTGGTGGGGCTCACGCGCAGCGCGGCAGCCGAGTGGGGCCGCTTCAACATCACCTGCAATGCGATTGCCCCAACCGCCATGGGCGCCACCTTTCACAAGCTGGCCGCCGAGATCCCGGGTTTTGCCGAGCGTTCAGCGGCCGCCAGGCCATTGGGGCGATCGGGAGATCCGGAGCTTGATATCGGGCCCGTGGTGGTTTTTCTGGGTTCCGAGATGGCCCGGTATGTCACCGGGATCACCATGCCCGTTGACGGCGGGCTGCATCTGCCCGGGTACAACTCGCGTCCGGCCCATGTGCCGGTGCGCGAATACTGATGGACCAGGCGCTGGTGTCAGCGCTTGTTGACCTGGATGCCGCTGGCCTCCTGGTCCCAGGTGGTGGGCGTGCAGCCTTGGTCGCGCAATTCGTATTTGAGGACGCGCCCCTGGGGGTTCTTCGGGAGGCTGTCACGGAACTCGATGTAGCGCGGCAACGCGTAGTACGGCACCGCGTCAATGGCCCACCGGAAGAGGTCCTCGGGACTCAGTTGCATCTCGGGGCGCAGCATGGCCGTGACCTTGACGTCGTCCTCGCCCTTGTCGGAAGGCACAGCGTGCACGGCGACTTCAGCCAACGCCGGGTGGCGAGCGAATGCCGCTTCCATCTCGAAGCTGGAAATGTTCTCGCCGCGCCGGCGCAGGTAGTCTTTCTTGCGATCAACGAAGTAGAAAAAACCTTGTTCGTCGAACTTGCCAATGTCCCCGGTGTGCAACCAGAGGTTGCGCATGATTTTCAGCGTGTCTTCTGGCCGGCGCCAGTAGCCCATGAACATGATGTCCGGGCGCAGTGGTCGCACCACGATCTCGCCCGAGGTCCCGGCTGCCACCTC
>JAZKHH010000136.1:21881-32734 GCA_040385465.1 Pseudomonadota bacterium
GCTTCGGTGTCGGGTGCGTTGGCCAGCATGGCGCCCATGCTGCCCAGGATGGAGGCAATGGTCGCTCCACTGCGCTCCACTTCAGGCCAGAAGTTCGACACCGAAAATCGCGGGACGAATGCGACGCGCGCGCCGACCAGGATCGATGCCAGCACACCCACGCACATGGCGTTCATGTGGAACAACGGCAGAGGCGTGATCGTCACGTCGTGTTCGTTGGCCGGGCCAGCGCGCAGCTGCAGGCGCGCCAGGTTGCACATGTAGTTGTAGCTGATCATGCAACCCTTGGACGGTCCCGTTGTGCCCGAGGTGTAGATGAGGCAGGCGAGTTCCCAAGGGGTGGGTTTGCGCTCGATCGCGGTGTCGTCCTCGCCACGGTGCTCGGAGAGCGACGCCAACGGCAGCGCGCCACACAGCTTGGCGTCCGGGGTGCCACGGGCCAGCACTTGTTTCACGTCTGGCAGCCCATCGGAAATGGCCGCGATGCGCTCGACGTAGCTGGCTTCGCAAACCACCAGCGCCGCCCCGGCATCGGCAATCTGGTGCCGCAGGAACTCTCCCTTGAGCGCAGTGTTGATCGGCACACTGACGGCGCAAAGCTTGTTGATGGCAAACCAGCACAGAACCGCGTCGACGTTGTTGTCGAGCATGGTGACCACAGTTTGACCCGCTTGCACACCCAGTGCCGCAAACGCATGGGCCAGACGCGTCGACTGACGGTCCACTTCAGCGTAAGTGTGACACTCACCCGAGAAATCGAGCAAAACCCGCTCGGGGTGTTTGGATACAGCGCGTTCAAGCGCTGCGATGACCGTATCCTGTTGGCCGAGAGACCATGTGTCGGGGTTGCCGATGCCTGCCATGTGAAGAGCTCCAAGCCGCGCCGAAAGACACAGCAAATTCTATATACAGACGACAATTCTAGGTGTAGATACTGAATGCCGATGTGCTGGTAAACCCTTGAATTGCCCCCTGCAATCACTTTCACTGAACTTCAGAAGGTACGGAAATGAGTCTCAAGAGTGCGAACAGTCGAACCGCAGTCGCTCCAGCGGCGGAAGTGGACACGCAGCCCGTGGCCAGAGCCCGTGCCAAAGTGGTGAAGAAAGCCGCAGCGGCGCCCGCCAAAAAGAAGCCCGTTGCTGCGGCGGCAGCTCCGACCGCAGCAGACAAGAGCCCCGCGACCGCCGCTCCGGTCGTTGTGCGGCGCGCGCGCAGCAATCGGCGCTCCGAGCAGACGATTGCGAACATCCTGGCCGCCACCGAAAACATCGTGCTGGAATCCGGCGCCGAGCGAATCTCGATCCTCGATGTGTGCAGGGCGGCGGATGTTTCCCGCGGGACTTTCTATCGTTACTTCGCGTCGCAGGACGAACTGCTGGATGCGTTCTCTCGGCACAAGCGGGAGCGGTTTCATGTGGCGCTGGCCGAAGCCGTCGAGTCTTACCAGGACCCCGATGAACGCTTCGCAGCGCTGGTCCGCTACCTCGATCACTACCTGGAGCATGGCCGGGCGCGCCGCCTGCTGATCGTGGCGCCCGAGTACGCCCTGGGTTTTTTCAAGCGCATCTTCCACGACTCCGTCGTCCGGTTTCAAGACGTTCTGGGCATGGTGTTTGACGCATGGGAAACGCGCCTGGGCGTCAAGCTCGACCGGGAGCTCGTGTGTGAGTTGTTGATCCGCTATGTGCTGAGCGAGCAACTCGTCCCAGGTGACGCTGATCGAAAGACCCTGCCTCGGCGCATCGCGCGGATGGTGGAGTCCCTGACGGCGGGGGCATCCCCACGAGCCAGGCGCTGACCCGCGCAGCCATCCTCGGTCATTCGGTCGAGTCGGTGTGCGGCAGGCGCTGACCTGCCGCCGCCGCAGGGGCGCAATGCCGCGTTGCGATCCCTGATCATCGGTAGACACATGTGCACTCCGCGTGCACAAAGCAACCTCATCCCCCACTCTTCAGCCCGCTGTGCCACCGCCTGATCCATCTGCGCGGTGAGCTCAGCCACGGCCAATTTTGTCTCAGTGTTTGCGATAACTTGAACAGAAATGCATTTTCTGATTAATATCGCACCTGACGCAGCGCAAACCTCTGTCCCAAGTCCGGCCGTGGTAGCTGCTTCGCCGACACACACAACGACCTTTGTGTTGGCCGCCCTGGCCGCACCTGAACTTGAAAGAGACACCATGCTGATCGACCTGCACGCCCATGCCCCTTTGCCCGGGTACTACAACCAACATCCGTTCTGGGGGCCGTTCTTCGAACGTCACCCGGATGGAGACGTCAAGCTTCGTGTGGGCCATTGGGTGCTGCGTCTTGGCTCGCCCGAGCGCAAGGCGGCGGTGCGCGCCGGTAATGGCCCGAGTGTCGAGGAGTACATGGCCCGGTGGGCCGACCCAAAAAACCGTCTGAACGGCATGGATGCTGCCGGGCAGAACGCGCAGGTGCTGTCTGTACCTTCGCACTGCTACATGTACTGGGCTGACCCCGAGTTCTCGGTCCGTTTTGCCACCAAGGTCAACGACATCCTGGCCGACTACTGCTCGGCAGCGCCGGATCGCCTGATGTTCTGGGCCCACGCGCCGCTGAATGCTCCCCACGATGCCGCGAAGGAGATTCGCCGCGCCTGCACGGAGCTGGGTGCCAAGGGCCTGGTGGCTGGTGGTGCGAACTTCGGTGGCTTGGAAGCCGATTCGCCGCAACTCGATGTGGTCTGGAAAACGATGTGCGACCTGGATCTGCCCATCTTCATCCACGGCTACAACCAGTCGGTCACCTGGGGCATGCAGGCCGACCACGACAAGTACGAGACCACGGCCATCGTGGGCATGAACTACGACGAAACACGCTTCTTCTGGTACCTGATCAACGGCGGTGTACTCGACCGCTTCCCGGATCTGAAGGTTTACATCACGCACGGCGGCGGTTATATCCCGTACCAGCTCGGTCGCCTGGCCCAGACCAACCGCAATCTGGATGTGAAGTTCAACAAGAAGCCGGTGGAGGAGTACCTGAAGAACTTCTGGTTTGACGTGGAACTGCACGAAGTGCCGATGCGCCAGGCCTTGGTCGACATCATTGGTGCCGACCGCGTGCTGTACGGCAGCAACTTCGGCGGCAGTGACGCCGTTCGCCACGATCTGACCGATGGGCTTCGTCTGTCGGACGACGATCTGCAGAAAATCCGCTGGAAAAATGCGTGTGAACTGCTGCACCTGGACCCAGCCAAGCTGGGCAAACCTGCGGGCAAAGTGGTCGCATGAAGCTCGCACGCTGCTCCGATGGCGGCGCACCGTTCTGGGCGCTGGTGGACACCGAGCGGGGAGAGCTTCGCCCGATCGAGGGTGGCGTTCCCGACTGGGGACCGGCGGTCACGCGCGGTGAGGGCGAGTCCGCACTGCGGTTCACCGGGGCGGTGCTGCCCGTCGCTTCGGTGAGGCTTCTGCCGCCGGTTGAAAAGAGCCAGCGGGTGGTGGTGGCGGGCGCGAATTACGCCAAGCACCTTGCGGCCGATTTCGGCATCAAGAGCCACAGCCAGCCGATTGCTTTCCTGAAAGCCTATGGCGCGCTCATTGGGGCGAATGACGCACTGCGTTACCCACCTTTGACCCAGGAACTGGACCACGAAGTGGAGCTGGTGGCGGTAATTGGCGATGTGGTCAATCGCAAGGACCCAATTGCCAGCGTGTTGGGCTACACGGTGGGTAACGACGTGAGTTCACGCGATTTGCAGCGCAGCGGACCGCCCGGTGTGGGCATGGATCTGTTTGCGGCCAAGAGCGGCGACAAGACCACCGGTCTCGGTCCTTGGATCGTGACCCGCGATGAATTTCCCCAGTCGGGAAAGTTGTCGCTGCAACTTCTGCTGCGCGTGAATGGCGAGCTTCGGCAGGACGGCGACACCGCCGAAATGACCTGGGATGTGGCGGAACTGGTGAAGTTTGTGGATGAGCGTTCGAGCTTCGAATGTGGCGATGTCATGTTCACGGGCTCGCCCGCCGGCACTGCACAGGGTTCCGGCAAATTTCTCAGGCCGGGTGACGTGGTCGAGGCTGAGATCCCGGGCATCGGCATCTTGCGCAACGTCGTCACTGCGACGCAATGAACACACAAAAGGTAGAGACATGAGCATCACGCAAAACAAAGTGGTCGTTGTCGGTGGCGGCCTCATGGGCACCGGCATCGCACACGCCTTCGCCAGTTCGGGATTCATCACCGTGCTGGTGGACAGCAACGAGGTTGCGGCTGTCAAGGCGCTCGCCGCCGTGGCCAAGATCCTTGACGACGGAGTTCGCCTCGGGAAACTCGAGGTCGCCGTGGCCGAAGCCGCCAAGGCGCGCCTCACCACGCATGTGGATTTGGCCACCGCGTGCGCCGGAGCAGCCTTGCTGGTCGAGACCGTGACCGAAAACATCGTGGTGAAAAAGCAGGTCGTGGCCATGGCCGCTGTCCACATGTTGCCCGGCGCCATCATCGCCAGCAACACCTCGGCGCTGAGCGTGACCGAGATCGCCACGGCCGTGCCCCATCCCGAGCGTGTGGTAGGCATGCACTTCTTCAACCCGGTGCACAAGATGAAACTTGTCGAGCTGGTGCGCGGCATTGCCACCAGTGACGAAGCCGTGGCCAAGGCCCGGGAATACAGCGATGCGCTGGGCAAGACATCGATCATCGTCAACGAGTCCCCCGGCCTCACCACGAGCCGCATGTCGGCCATGCTGGGCAATGAAGCGATGTGGATGTTGCAGGAGGGTGTGGCTACAGCGGAAGACATCGACACCGCGCTTCGCATGGGCTTCAACCACCCGATGGGGCCTCTGGAGCTGGGCGATCTGACCGGATGGGACACCCGGCTATCCGTCCTGCGCTACCTGCATTCCACGTTGGGCGACAAGTTCCGTCCGTGCCCCTTGATCATCAAGATGGTGGCTTCCGGCCGCCATGGTCGAAAGACCGGTGCGGGCGTGTACCAATACGATGACAAAGGCCAGCGAGTTCCAGGCTCCGGCTTGAAAGCGAGTGTTCTGTGAGCCGCACCGATGTCGTGATCGTCGGCGCGGTTCGCACGCCGGTCGGCAAGTTCAAGGGCAGTCTCGCAAGTGTTCGCGCCGATCACTTGGGCGCTGTGGTGCTGGACGAACTCATCACCCGCGCCGGGCTTGAACCTGAGCAGGTGGATGACGTCATCTTCGGCTGTGTCACCCAGGTGGGTGAACAGTCGGCCAACATTGCACGCACCGCATTGCTGGGGGCTGGCTGGCCCTGCACGATTCCCGGTCTGACGATTGATCGCAAGTGCGGATCGGGAGAAGAGGCCGTGCACCTGGCTGCGGGCCTGATTGCCTTCGGATCGGCCGACGTGGTGGTGGCTGGCGGTGCCGAGAACATGAGCCGTGTGCCCATGGGCAGCAACCGCAGTATTCACGGCGAAGCCTTTGGCTGGATGGCAGCTGATCGCTACGAGATGACGGGCCAGGGCGAAGCGGCTGAACGCCTGTGTGATCAATGGGGACTGGTTCGCGAGGAGCTCGATGTCTTTGCGGTGGAAAGCCACCGCCGTGCTGCAGCTTCTGCGCTGGCCGGCCATTTTTTGAAAGAAATCGTGGCGGTTCCTGTGGCACAAGTGCGTGAGAAGGGCCTGGAGGGCGATGCGCCTCTGTTCGCTGCGGACGAAACGATTCGCCCGGGCACAGCGGCTGAAAAGCTGGCCACCCTGAAGACCAGCTTTCGCCCGGATGGACGCCTGACAGCCGGGAACTCTTCGCAGATTTCCGATGGCGCAGCTGCGCTGTTGCTGATGTCCTCGGTCAAGGCCGAGTCGCTGGGACTCAAACCCCGCGCTCGCATCCGCGCCATGACCACGGTGGGCTCCGACCCCACCTTGATGCTGACGGGGCCGATTGCAGCCACCCGAAAGGTGCTGGCACAGGCTGGACTCACGCTGGACGACATCGACTTGTTTGAAGTCAACGAAGCGTTTGCGCCGGTGCCGCTGGTGTGGATGAAAGAGCTGGGCGTTTCATCGGAGCGGCTGAACGTCAATGGCGGCGCCATCGCGCTGGGGCACCCACTGGGGGCCAGTGGTGCCCGCATCATGACGTCGATGTTGCATGAGCTGGAGCGCCGAGGGGGGCGTTATGCATTGCAGGCGATCTGCTGTGCCGGTGGCATGGCCACCGCCACGCTGATCGAGCGGCTCTGACCCTTGTTGGTCGCGACATGAATCTGGTTCAACAAACCCACATGGAAGCAACGCGGTGAACACATCGATTTTTGACATCCCTCTTCAAACCCTGGATGGAACGAGTGCCAGTCTTGCACCCTTCAAGGGGCAGGTGATCCTGGTCGTGAACGTGGCGTCCAAATGCGGACTGACCCCGCAGTACGCTGGACTGCAGTCCCTGCACGACCGGTTTCACCAGCGCGGGCTGCAGGTGACGGGGTTTCCCTGCAATGACTTCGCCGGCCAGGAGCCGGGAAGCGAGGGCGAGATACGCGATTTTTGCGACACCAACTACAGCGTGAGCTTTCCGTTGTTTGCCAAGTTGCGAATCAACAGTGAACCGCGGCATCCCCTGTATGCCACCTTGATTGAGGCTCAACCTCAAGCTCTGGCATCCGGTGATCCGCTGCTGCGCGACACCTTGGCCAAGCACCAGCTTCTCCCCAAAGGGCAGAGCGATGTGATGTGGAACTTCGAGAAGTTCTTGATCAACCGAAACGGCGTCGTGGTGGGCCGATTTGCACCCGATGTGACCCCCGATGATGCACGGCTGATTTCAGCCATCGAGGATGCCCTCGCCTGACCCGGCGGCCCGCAGCGAGCGGTCCAGATTCGGATGGACGCTGCTGACGCTGGTCGCTGCCCAGGTGGGTTTGCATGGCTGCCTCAATGGCATGCGCATGACCGTTCCCTTGCTGGCTGTCAACGAGGCGCGCGGCGCGGCAGTGATCGGGTTGCTGATGGCCTTGTTCGCAGCCTTGCCGTTTTTGCTGGCGATCCCTGCCGGCCGTCTAGTGGACCGGCATGGCTACCACTTGGCGACACGGATTGGGGCCCTGCTGGCGCTGGTTGGCGCGGGGCTCGCTGCGTTGACGTCGCAGGTTTGGGCGTTGGGAGTCGCTGCCGCCCTGGTGGGAGCCGGCTCTGCCATGGGCATGATCGCGCTCCAGCGCACCGCTGGACGACTGGCCCGTGGCGAGGCAGAACGCCTGCGCGTGTTCAGTTGGGTGGCCCTCGCTCCCTCCATCGCCACGTTTCTGGGACCCTTGCTCGCAGGCACGCTGATCGACCATGTGAGCTACCGCGCTGCCTTTGTTGGACTTGCGCTGTTGCCGCTTGCAACCCTTATCGCTACGACCCAAGTTCCTCCTGAAGAACCGCGAGCTCCTGCCAAAAGGGTGGCCGCGCCACAGAAGGCGTGGGACCTGCTGGAAAACCGTGACCTTCGACGCTTGTTCTTCATCAACTGGTTGATCGCCGCTTGCTGGGACGCGCACGCGTTTGCCCTGCCGATCCTGGGCCATGAGAGGGGGTTGAGCGCATCCGCCATCGCCATGGTCCTCGCCAGTTACGCCGTCACCTCCGCCTCAGTGCGACTGGCCATTCCCTTTTTGGCGGAGCATCTGCAACCCCGGTGGGTGATGACCGGAGCGCTGGCACTGACGGCGTCGGTCTTTCTGCTGTACCCCTGGCTGGACAGTGCGTGGGCCATGGCCGCGTGTGCCGCCACCATGGGACTGGGGCTGGGGGCCATCCAGCCTGCGGTCATGTCCAGCCTGCACACCTTCACGCCGCCTGAGCGCCAGGGAGAGGCGCTTGGGCTGCGGTCCACCGTCATCCATTTCTCCACCCTGGTGATGCCCCTGGGCTTTGGAACCGTGGGTGCGGTGCTGGGTGTGGCGCCGGTGTTCTGGATCACCGGCGCTGCGTTGTCCGCCGGCGCCTGGGCCGCGTTCGGATTGCCTGCCCGGGCCAGGCATGTCGGATGAGCGCGGCAGGCCTCTTTGCACCGATGCCGATCAAGCCGGTCCGTTCATTTCAAGGAAACACGATGCTCAAGCTGTACCACTCGCCCAGCTCCAATTCGACGCGCATTCTGTGGCTGTTGGAAGAACTGGGCGTTGACCGGGAGATCGTGGTGGTGAAGGTCCCGCGCAACGATGGCAGTGAGGCCGATCCGCGCAATCCGCATCCGCATGGATTCACGCCAGCGCTGGAACACGACGGCCACCTGGTGTCCGAGACCGCAGCCATCGCGCTGTACCTGACCGATCTGCATCCCGATGCGCAAGTCGGTGTTCCGGTGGGTCATGCGCTGCGCGGTGCCTACCTCACCTGGCTGTTCTATCAGGTGGGCTTGACCGAGCCGCTGGTCTACATGAAGGGGCAGGGCCTGCTGGCGCAGGACCCGGCGATGCGCGGCCTGAACGAATCGATGATGCTGCACATCAAGCACACGCTGCAACACGGCCCCTACCTGCTCGGGCAACGCTTCACCGCTGCGGACATCCTGTTCATGAGCCTGTTTGAGATGGCGCGGCCGCTGCTGGGGGATTGCCCGGTCATCGACGCCTATCTGGCCCGTGCCGACCGCCCCGCCCGGCGCCGTGCCCTGGCGCTGGATCGCTGAGGCGCGGCGCGGCAGTGCACCAGTTCCTGGTCCGGCACCGTTTTTTCATCTGGAGCACACATTGATGTCACCTGCTGTTGTACTCGTCACCGGCGGTGCACGCCGCATTGGACGCGCCATTGCGCTCGACTTGGCCGCCGCCGGATGGAGCGTTGCATTCAGCTACCGCTACTCATCAGCAGAGGCGCAAGAAACCCTGCAGGAACTGCGCCGCAACACAGGGCAGGCGGAGGCCTTCCACGCCGATTTGAGTGACGAGGCCAGTTGCCGCGCGCTGGTGCCTGAGGTCGTGAAACGCTTCGGACGCATTGATGCCGTCGTGAACAACGCGTCTGCGTTTGAGTACGACAACGCCGAGACCTGCGGGCTGGCGTCAATGGAGCATCACTGGAAGGCCAATACCGCGCCCGCCATTGTGTTGGCTCAAGAGTTGTACCAACATGTGAAGGCGTCTGGGCGCACCGGGTGCGTGGTGAATCTGCTCGATCAGAAGCTGTGGAATCCGAACCCCGACTACTTCTCTTACACCTTGTCCAAGGCGGCACTGGAGGCTGCCACCAAGATGCTGGCCATGGCTATGGCACCTCAGCTGCGCGTGAGTGGCGTGGCCCCAGGCCTCACGCTGCTGTCAGGCGCGATGAGCGAACAGGAGTTCGAGGAGGGCAGGCAACTCAATCCCTTGGAACGCAGTTCGCCGCCGCAAGACATTGCCAGCGCTGTGCGCTTCCTGCTCACGTCGCCCGCCACCACAGGCTCCACGATCTTGGTGGATGGGGGCCAGCACCTGTCTCGCGAGGAGCGCGACGTGATGCTTATGGCGCATGAGATGGCATCCAGCTGACATGTCCGAGTCGCTGCTGATGGCGGCATCGGCACACTGCCGTCGCCTTTTCCTGCGCAACAACGAGGTGGATATCGGCATCTGAGCGCATGCATTTGAGTTGGCGGCCTGGGGCCTCCACCGAAGAACCCGGTGTTGATCCGGACTGCGAATCGGTCGGTGTCGATGTGCTTGCGTCCGGGGGCGGCGACATACGGCCTCTCATGGGCTTTGAGGTGCAGAAGACTCGGTGAGGGTGAGCTCTTCCAGGCTGGTGCCACGGGTCCACAGCAACAGCAACACACTGACCACCGCAGAGGCCAGCAACGCCGATTTCACCGATGTGTGTTCCGCAACGACACCCCACAGAACAGCGCCTGCAGCGCAACCGCCCATGATGCTCATCTGGTAGATGGCCATGCCACGGGCGCGCAGCTTGGTGGGCAACACCAGTTGGGCCGACATGGTGAGCGTATTCGCCACGCACAGCCAGACCGCACCTGAGAGCGCCAGCGCGGGTGTCAGCGTCCATGCGCTGGGCGCCCACACAGCGCCGAACGTGGCCAGCGCGTGCAGCCAGACGCCGGTATCGATGATGCGGTTGCGCGCAGCCATGGCGGGCAGGCGGGGCAGGGCCATCGCAGCGAGCACGGCACCCGCGCCCATCGCGGCCAGCAGAGCGGTGTAGGTGGCTGCGTCGGCGCCGATGCCTTTGGCCACAAGGGGCAGCAGTGCAACCAGAGCCACAGCCTGGGCGAAGAACACAAAGGCACGGAACAAGACCGCCCGTAGGATGGGCGAGGTTCGGGCGTGACACACGCCATCGCGCATGGCCTGCAGCAGTCCGGTGCGCTGGGAGGGCGGCGTGTGCGGGGCAATGGGCGCACGCCAGATCAGCACGCCGGCTACGACGGACAGCACGGCGTTGAGCGCAAACACCGTCGCCGAGCCTTGCCAGGCGAGCACGATGCCCGCGACGATCGGACCCAACACCCGCGTGAGGTTGATGGCCAGGGCGTTCAAGGTCAGGGCCGATGACAGCAGGCGCCGCTCCACCAGGTCGGGCACCAGGGCCGAGAACACGGGGAACCGGAGCGCGAGGCCCACCCCATTGAGCAGGCACAGCAGCAGCAGGGTGCCCGGCGTCAGGGCATCGTTGCTTGCCAGGACCGCCAGCACCGCCGCCACCATAGCGATCCAAGCCTGTGCCACAGCCAGAAAACGCCTGCGGTTGAGCAGATCGGCCAGCGCACCGCTGGCCAGACCCAGGACAAAGAGCGGTAGTGTGCCGGCCGCCTGCACCCATGCCACCCAGACAGGACTTTCGGTGAGCTGGGTCATGCGCCAAGCCGCCGTCACCTCGTGCATCCACATGGTCATGTTGCCGGACAGCCAGGCCAGCCA
>JAZKHH010000137.1:0-8029 GCA_040385465.1 Pseudomonadota bacterium
TGAAGGTCTTGAGCAGGTGGATCGAGCTGATGCCGATGATGGCGGTGGCCAGCTTGACCTTCAGCACCGAGGCGTTCACGTGGCTGAGCCATTCAGGCTGGTCGGGGTGGCTTTGCAAGTTCATGCGCGACACAAAGGTCTCATAACCCCCGACGATGACCATGATCAGGAGGTTGGAAATCATCACCACGTCAATCAGGGCCAGCACGACCAGCATGATGATGGTTTCGTTCAAGGCCGTCACCTGGGCATTGCTTTTGTAGCCGATGCTGGACACCAGCTTGCCCAGCGCCTCGGCATCGCCCAGTGCGGCCTGGATCAAATGCACCAACTCAAACCAGAAGTGGACCACGTACACGCCTTGCGCGAGAATCAGGCCCAGGTACAGCGGCAACTGCAGCCACCGGCTGGCGAAAATGAGACCTGGCAAGGTGGGCATGCGGGAGGTAGCGGGACTGGGTTTCATGGCAAGTGGGTATCGCAGGCAAGTGCAGTGGCAAGAAGGCGCGAATTGTAGGTGGGCCCGCAGAAGCAACCGATTGAAAGGAAGACCTCCATGAACGCCATCACCTCTTTTTTCATGCCGCCGCCCGAGCTCAAGGCCCAGGCCCACGTGTCCAGCCTGGCCGCGTATGAGGCCCTGCACGCCGAAGCGCAGGCCGACCACGAAGGCTTCTGGATGCGCCACGCCCGCGAGCTGCTCAGCTGGCAAACTCCCTTCACCCAAGGGCTCGACGAGACCAACCCGCCGTTTTTCAAGTGGTTCGAAGACGGCAGGCTGAACGCCTCGCACAACTGCCTCGACCGCCATGTGCAGGGCGGCTTGGGCGACAAGACCGCCTTGATTTTCGAGGCCGACGACGGCCAGGTGAGCCGGGTCAGCTACCGCGAGCTGCTGGCGCGCACCTGCCAACTGGCCCAGGCCCTGCGGGCCGAAGGCGTGAAGTGCGGTGACCGGGTCGTGCTCTACATGCCCATGAGCGTCGAAGGCGTCGTGGCCATGCAGGCCTGCGCCCGCATCGGTGCCACCCACTCGGTGGTTTTTGGCGGCTTCTCGGCGCAAAGCCTGCGCGACCGCATCGAAGACGCCGGTGCCGTGTTGGTGATCACGGCCGACGAGCAATGCCGCGGCGGCAAGCGCCTGCCGCTGAAAGCCATCGTCGACGCTGCCTTGGCCCTGGGCGGCTGCGACACGGTGCGCCGCGTGTTCGTCTACCAGCGAACCGGTGGCGCGGTGAACATGCAGGCCCCTCGCGACGTGCCGCTGCACGAGGCGATGGCCGCCCAACCCACCGAATGCGAACCCGAATGGGTGAGCGCGGAGCACCCGCTGTTCCTGCTCTACACCTCCGGCTCCACCGGCAAGCCCAAAGGCGTTCAACATTCCACCGGCGGCTATTTGCTGCACGCCGCCTTGTCGACGCTGTGGACCTTCGACCTCAAGCCCGACGACGTGTTCTGGTGCACCGCCGACATCGGCTGGATCACCGGTCACACTTACATCGCCTATGGCCCCTTGGCCCTGGGCGGCACCCAGGTGGTGTTTGAAGGCGTGCCCACTTACCCCAACGCCGGGCGCTTCTGGAACACCATCCAAGCCCACCGGGTGAGCGTTTTCTACACCGCGCCCACCGCCATCCGCGCCTTGATTAAAGCTTGCGGGGTCCAGCCCGACACCCACCCGCGCCAGTTCGACCTCTCCAGCCTGCGCATCCTCGGCTCGGTGGGCGAGCCGATCAACCCGGCGGCCTGGCGCTGGTACCACCAGGAAGTCGGCGGTGGCCACTGCCCCATCGTCGACACCTTCTGGCAAACCGAGACCGGCGGCCACGTCATCACACCGCTGCCGGGCGCCACACCGCTGATCCCCGGCTCGTGCACCTTGCCCTTCCCCGGCATGGCCGTGGCCGTGGTCGACGAACACGGGCAAGACCTGCCCTGGGGCCAGCCCGGCCACCTGGTGATCCAAAAGCCGTTTCCCAGCATGGTCCGCACCTTGTACCGCGACCCCGAGCGCTTCAAGAAAAGCTATTTTCCCGAGGAGTTGCAGCGGCCGGGCCTGACCCAATACCTCGCCGGCGACGGCGCGGTGCGTGACGCCGACACCGGCTACTTCACCATCACCGGCCGGCTGGACGACGTGCTGAACGTCTCCGGCCATCGCATGGGCACCATGGAGATCGAATCCGCCCTGGTGGCCCACACCGAGCTGGTGGCCGAAGCCGCGGTCGTTGGCCGGCCCGATGAGACGACCGGCGAAGCCATTTGCGCCTTCGTCGTGCTCAAACGTGTCTTGCCCACCGGCGCCAACGCCACCCGCGAACTCGAAACGCTGGCCCAGTCGTTGCGTGAATGGGTGTCACACCAGATCGGCCCGATCGCCAAGCCCAAAGACATCCGCTTCGCCGAGAACCTGCCGAAGACCCGCTCGGGCAAGATCATGCGGCGCTTGCTGCGCACCGTGGCCCGTGGCGAAACCGTGACGCAAGACATCAGCACCTTGGAAAACCCCGCCATCCTGGATCAGCTGGGGCAGGTTTATTGACGGCGAGGGGCATGAGGAACCCGCGTGACAGGAGGGCGGCCGGGTCAGGGCGTGCCACTCTCTTGACCCGCTCCAGCGGTCACCAGGTCATTTGACGCTCAGGATCCAAGCCGCCAGCTGCCGGGCCTCGGCTTCAGTGACCTGGGGGTTGGCCGGCATCGTCATCACACCCCAGGCACCCGTGCCGCCACGCAAGATTTTGGGCACCAGCTTGTCGGCGGCGTCTTTTTGCCCGGCATACCGTGCCGACACCTCCTTGTAGCTGGGCGCTGGAAAGCCGTTGCGCTTGTCCACCCCGTGGCACGACAGGCACACCTTTTTTTGAGCCAGCGCCTGGTCCGCCTGGGTGGGGGTGGAAGCCAAGACCGTGAGGCACAAAGTCAACAACGCAGGTGCAAACGATTTCATGGGTGGCTCGGTTTTCGCAGAAATTTCACCGCACAAAGACCCCTTGGAGGACTACAGTGCGGCAGGCGATGCAGTCTGAGGTTGCCACTTCAACAAGGGGCTCGGCATGTGGTTCGTCGGTTTTGGCTTGCTGCAGATTGTGCTTCACCTGGCGGGAATCGGCCCCAGCGCGGCTTGGAATTGGGACTTCACCGGCGACCTGTGGAAGTTTGTGTGGCCCTTCGCTGTCGCCATGGTCTGGTGGACCTGGGCCGACCGTTCCGGCTACAACAAGCGCCGTGAGATGGACGCCATCGAAAAACGCAAAAACGACCGCCGGGCCGAAAACCTCACCTCCCTGGGCCTGAACGTCAAGTCGCGCGACAAACGGCGCTGACCCCTCCTCGCGGCGATCAGGGCGCCGCCTGACGAAGCTCGGTGCGGGCCTGACGGCCCACGGTCACCGCACCGGAGATCGCCAGGGCGGCCATCAACACCGCCACGCTCAGGTCAGGCCAGCCCGTTCCGGTTCCCGCCACCCCCAGCGCGGCCAGCATCACCGCCACGTTGCCAATGGCATCGTTGCGCGAGCAGATCCAGGCCGAGCGGGCGTTCGAGTCGCCGCCCCGGTGCCGGTACAGCAAAAGCGCGACGCCGAGGTTGGCGGCGAGGGCCAGCAGCCCTATCGCCCCCATGGCCAGCGGCTCTGGAACCCCGCCCACGGAGGCCGCCCAGGTGGCGCGGCCCAGCACGATGACACCAAAGCCCGCCATGCACGCCGCCTTGACCATCGACGCCTTCGCCCGGACCGTTGCCGCCATGCCCAGCACCGCCAGCGACAGGGCGTAGTTCGCCGCATCGCCAAAGAAGTCGATGGCGTCGGCCAACAGTGACACCGAGCCGGTTCCGACAGCCGCCACCACCTCGACCACAAACAAGGCGGCATTGACACCGAGCGCCACCCACAACACCCGGCGAAAACGTGGGTCGATGGCGGGCTTGACGGGCGGGCAGCAGTGGGCGGACATGGTGAGCGATCTCCTGGACTGAGGCCATTGGAAACCCTGTAGCCGGTACAGAGTCAAGCCGGGTCTCAATCCAAAAAAGCGCCCAGTGGCGCGCCGTTCACTGGCGCTTTTTCCCCGAATCGCGCCCTTTGTTTAGGACGTCGAGAATGCCGCACGACGCACCAGCGGCGTCGCACTGAGCCCGCAGCGCTCGCAACTCCCCTTGCAGTCGTTTCAGTTCCCGAATGCGCTCGGCGACCTGTCCAATGTGCTCGTCCAGCAGCCCGTTCACCGCCCCGCAGTTGCCGGTTGGATCGTCTTTGAAACGCAGCAGCGCCCGGATCTCTTCCAGCGTCATGTCCAGCGAGCGGCAATGGCGGATGAACCGGAGCCGCGCCAGGTGCGACCCGTCGTAAGTGCGGTAGTTGGAGGCCGTGCGGGCTGGCGCCGCCAGCAAACCCTCCCGCTCATAGAAGCGAATGGTTTGCACGGGCGTGGCGGTGGCCTTGGCCAGGTCTCCAATCTTCATCGGAGCGTGTCCGGTGTCGAACGGCTCGGCGCCGAGCTGGGCTCGCTCAGTCCCCGATGCGGTCCAGCACCGCGCCGGTGCTCGCACTCGAGGCATTGCGGGCGAACTTGGCCAGCACGCCACGCGTGTAGCGCGGTGCCGGCGCTTTCCAGACCGCGCGACGGCGCGCCAGCTCGGCGTCGGCGACGTCCAAATTCAAGCTCAAGGTGTGGGCGTCGATGGTGATGCGGTCGCCTTCTTGCACCAGGGCGATGGTGCCGCCCGCATAGGCTTCCGGCGCCACATGCCCCACCACCATGCCCCAGGTGCCCCCAGAGAAGCGGCCGTCCGTCACCAGGCCCACGGTCTCGCCCAGGCCTTGGCCGATCAGCGCGCTGGTCGGCGCGAGCATTTCCGGCATGCCGGGTGCTCCCTTGGGGCCGAGGTAGCGCAGCACCATCACGTCGCCGGCCACGATCTGACGGGCCATGATGGCCGCCAAGGCCGACTGCTCGTCGTCGAACACCCGGGCCGGGCCGGTGATCACCGGGTTCTTCAAGCCGGTGATCTTGGCCACGCAGCCCTCAGGCGACAAGTTGCCCCGCAGGATGGCCAGGTGCCCTTCGGCGTACAAGGCTTGCGCCACCGGGCGGATGACGTCCTGGTCGGTGCGCGGCACGTCCGGCACATCGGCCAGGTTCTCGGCCACCGTGCGGCCGGTGATGGTCATGCAGTCACCGTGCAGCAGGCCGGCGGCCAGCAGGGTCTTCATGACCTGGGGAATGCCGCCCGCGCGGTGCAGGTCCACCGCCAGGTGCTTGCCCGAAGGCTTCAGGTCGCACAACACCGGCACCTTCTTGCGCATGCGCTCGAAGTCGTCGATCGTCCACGCCACGCCGGCGGTGTGGGCGATGGCCAGGAAGTGCAGCACCGCGTTGGTCGAGCCGCCCGTGGCCATGATCACCGCCACGGCGTTCTCGATCGCCTTGCGGGTGACGATGTCGCGCGGCTTGAGGTCGGCCTTCACCGCTTCGACCAGCACGCGAGCGGCCTCGGTGGCGGTCCGCTCGATCTCTTCGTGCGGGTTGGCCATGGTGCTCGAATAGGGCAGGCTCATGCCCAGCGCCTCAAAGGACGAACTCATGGTGTTGGCCGTGTACATGCCACCGCACGAGCCGTTGCCGGGAATGGCACGGCGCTCGATCTCGGTGAAATCTTCCTGGCTCATGCGCCCGGTGGTGAATTCGCCCACCGCCTCGAACACACTGACGATGTTGAGGTCCTTGCCCTTGTAGTGGCCCGGCAGGATGGTGCCGCCGTACACATAGATCGCCGGCACGTTGGCGCGCAGGATGCCCATCATGCCGCCCGGCATGTTCTTGTCGCAGCCGCCCACCACCAACACGCCGTCCATCCACTGGCCGCCCACGCAGGTTTCGATGCAGTCGGCGATCACCTCGCGGGAGACCAGGCTGTATTTCATGCCCTCGGTGCCCATGGCCATGCCGTCAGAGATCGTGGGGGTGCCGAAAATCTGGGCGTTGCCGCCAGCGGCCTCGATGCCGGCCACGGCCGCGTCGGCCAGCTTCTGCAAGCCAGCATTGCACGGCGTGATGGTGGAGTGCCCGTTGGCCACGCCGATCATCGGTTTCTTGAAGTCGGCTTCCTGGTAACCCAGGGCGTAGTACATCGAACGGTTGGGCGCACGGGCCACGCCTTCGGTGATGTTTTTGGATCGGCGGTTGCTGCTCATCGGGTCCTCGCTGCGGTCAGTCGTTCGGGGGTGGAGTCGCTTGACGCTGTCAGCGTCTTCTTTTGCGTCTCGGACTATAGCGGCAGCCTTGCCGCTCAACCGCACCTCTTCGGAAGTTCATCAGACCCTCTTATGATGCGCGGATGCTTGTCCACCCGCAATTCAACCCTGTCGCCCTCCAGCTCGGACCGCTTGCCATCCATTGGTACGGTCTGATGTACCTGGTGGCCTTCGGCTCGTTTTACTGGCTTGCGCGGCTGCGCGTGCGCCAGCCTCAGTTTGCGCAGCGTGGCTGGACGCCGCGCGACGTCGAAGACCTGTTGTTCTACGGCGTGCTGGGTGTGGTGATCGGCGGCCGCCTGGGTTTCGTCTTTTTCTACAAGCCCACCGTCTTCCTGGCACGCCCCTTGGAGATTTTTTCGGTCTGGAATGGCGGCATGTCGTTCCACGGCGGCTTGCTCGGTGTGGCCGTGGCCATGGCCTTGTTTGCCTACTTTCGCAAGCGCAGTGCGTGGGACGTGGGCGACCTGATTGCCCCCTGTGTGCCGCTCGGCCTGGCCGCTGGCCGGTTGGGCAACTTCATCAGTGGCGAGCTGTGGGGCCGTGCGGCGGACCCGTCACTGCCCTGGGCCATGGTGTTTCCGCAATCGCAGCGAGATTTTCCTCGCCATCCGTCCCAGCTTTACCAGATGGCGCTCGAAGGCGTATTGCTGTTCGTCCTGCTGTGGCTCTACAGCCGCCACCCCCGAGGCCGTGGTCAGGTGGTGGGTGCTTTCCTCGTCGGCTACGGGGTGTTCCGCTTTGTGGTGGAGTACTTCCGCGAGCCCGACGCCTACCTCGGCACCTTGCTGTTCGGCCTGAGCATGGGCCAGTGGCTGTGCGTGCCCATGGTGGCGGCGGGTGTGGCCCTCTGGTTGTGGGGCCGCCACAAAGGACCGGAGCGCACGGCATGAGACAAATCTTCCTCGACACCGAGACCACGGGTCTGAACCCCCTCAACGGCGACCGCGTCGTCGAGGTGGCCTGCGTCGAAATGGTTCACCGGCGCCTGACCGATCAGCACCTGCACTTCTACCTCAACCCGGAACGCAGCAACAGCGAAGACGCCTTGCGCATCCACGGCCTGACCGACGAATTCCTGGCCGACAAGCCGCGCTTTGCCGAGGTGGCCGATGAGCTGGCGGCCTTCATCGAAGGCGCGGAGCTGATCATCCACAACGCCGCTTTCGACGTCGGTTTTCTGGATGAGGAGTTCAAGCGCTGCGGTCGACCCAAGACCCGCAGCCACGTGCAGACCGTGACCGACAGTTTGGGCATGGCGCGCGCGATGTTCCCTGGCAAGTCCAATTCGCTGGACGCCTTGTGCAAGCGCCTGGAGGTCGACAACGCCCACCGCACCCTCCACGGCGCCTTGCTCGATGCCCAGTTGTTGGCCGAGGTCTACATCCGCTTGACCCGCGGCCAGGAAGCCCTGGCCATCGACTCGCCCGATGAGTCGCACCTGGAAGCCGGGAACTGGGGCAGCCTCGACCTGAGCCGCGTTCAACTCGGGGTGCTGCGTGCGACCGAGGCCGAACTGCAAGCACACGAGGCCCTGCTGGGCGAATTGGACAAATCATCGGGTGGCAAAACCGTCTGGCGCAGCCTCACCACTTAGAAAGTTGTTGTACACTCTTGGGCTTCCGAGATTTGCAGGTGATGAGAGCTGAGCCCCAAGGTTTGGTCACCCACCTCGCCAAATTCGGGCGGTTAACTCAGCGGTAGAGTGCCACCTTCACACGGTGGAAGTCGCAGGTTCGAACCCTGCACCGCCCACCAGCTTCCCTTCA
>JAZKHH010000138.1:0-7692 GCA_040385465.1 Pseudomonadota bacterium
GAGCCGCGCCTGCCGTGCAGCCGGCTCAACGCGGTGATGGGGTTTGACCAAGCCAGCCGGCTGATGACGCAAAGTGGTTGGTGCGGCTACTACCTCTCGGTGCGAACCCCGGGCATTCTGGCCGCCGGTCAGCGTGCGGCGCTGGTCCCCGGGCCGCGTGAGGTGAATTTGGCCGAGCTGTTCCGGGCCCGCATGCGCACCGACTGAGCGGCGCCCCCCACACCCTGCGGGCGGGGATGTCACACTTGCCGCCTCGCCGTCGCCTGTCCTGGCAGACGGCCCTCACCCGACCGACGACGACGACAACGCCCCGCCATGCTCGCCTACCGCCATGCCTTCCACGCGGGCAACCATGCCGACGTGCTCAAACACATCACCCTGATGCTGTTGCTGCGCCACATGAACGCCAAAGACAAACCGTACCGCTTTGTGGACACCCATGCGGGGGCGGGCGGTTACTCCCTGGAAGGCCAGTACGCCAAGAAGAAGGGCGAGTACGAGCAAGGCATCGCACGGCTGTGGGGCCAACCTGGCCTGCCGCAGGTGGTGACGGATTACGTGGAGCTGGTGCGGCGTTTCAACCCCGACGGCCGCCTCACGCAATACCCCGGCTCGCCGGCGCTGGCGCAGATGCTGGTGCGCCGGCAAGACCAGATGCGGCTGTTCGAGCTGCACCCCACCGACCACCGCATCCTGGCCTCGTTCCTGGGCGAAACCTCGAACGCCGAAGTGATGCGGGCCGACGGCTTCGACGGCCTCAAGGGCCAGGTGCCGCCGTCGAGCCGGCGTGCGCTGGTGATGATGGACCCCAGCTACGAAGGGCAGGCCGACTACACCAAAGTGATCGGTTCGCTGCGTGAGGCGCTGCTGCGCTTTGCCACCGGGGTCTACATGGTCTGGTACCCGCAGGTCACCAAACTCGAAGCGGCGCAGCTGCCCAAGCGCTTGCAAGCCATGGCCCCGAAATCGTGGCTGCACGCCCGCCTGACGGTGCAGCAGCCCGACGCCCAGGGCTTCGGCCTGGCCGGCAGTGGGGTGTTCATCCTCAATCCGCCGTACACCTTGCACGACGAGCTCAAGGAGGTGCTGCCCTTCCTCACCAGCGCCTTGTCGCAGTACCCGGGTGCCAACCACCTGCTGGTTCAGCACGTGGTGTGACAAAGTGCTGAGGAGCCCGTCACGGCGGCGCCCGGTGCGCACGGGGGCGCGGTCTGTGGTGGCAGGGCTCGCTCCACAATCAAACCCATCCCCCCGCCTTCTGGGCTGGGGGCAAGGGGCATGAGGTGCGAAGCATTTGGCGACAGCGTTGGCGGTGGTGGGGTTGGCTGGCTGCCTGCGTGGCGCTGGGCGCCGGCGCGTCCGGCTGCACCACGACGGCGGTGGTCTTCCTGCACGTTCAAAGCAAGGTCAATGAAGGCGAACCCCTGCCCTGTGTGAAGCTCAACAGCGTGGCGCGCGCCTTGAGCCCGCGCTGCGGCGACTTCGTGCCCGGCAGCCTGAAACCGCAGGACGTCGCCCAGGCCGGTTTGGCCGAATGCCCCTTGACGTTGGCCGCGCGCGACCCCCAGTTCTGGCCCCTGCTGCCCGAATTGCGAGCCCGCGGTGCGCGCATCGAGACCTGCGTGACCCCACCCTGGGTGGCCCTGGCCCAAGCGCCGGCCCAGCTCAAGGCCAGCGCCGAGGCCTGCCCGCCGTACCACCTGGCCTCCGCCGAGGCCCTGGCCACGCTGAAGTGGCTGGGGGAGGCCGACCCCCGCGCGGTGCACCACGACGTGATGCGCATCCTCAGCTGCCCTGCGGCCCAAAGCGCCGGCCTGGACAGTGTGCTCAACCAGTGGCGCGTCCAAGGCCGCCTGGCGCCGCGCCAGCTGGCGTTCAGCCCCTTCGGCGCGCTGCACCCCAGCCACTTGAATTCAGAGTTGGCAGGCAAGCTCGAAGCCACCGGGCACCAGGCCGCCTTGGCTTTCCAGGGGCGAGACGAGGGACAGTTGCCACCCGGCTTCGAAGTGGCGCTGCGCACCAGTGACTGGCCGGCCCTGGTGTGGTGGCTCGACCGCCAGCCGAGCCTGCTGCAAGGCGTGCCGGCCATGCGGGGCAAGCCGGTGGGCTGGCTGCCCCTGGCGCGGGTGTTGTCGCCCGGTTTCATGCCCACCGAACACCAAGGCCCGATGTTGGACTTCCTGCTGGCACGCGGTGCCAACCCGTGGCAGCGGCTGCCGCACTCGCCGGGTCAGTCGGTGGTGCAGTACGCGCAACAGCTGCAAAGCCCCTGGCTGGCCACACTCGACCCACCCTGGCGCCCTGCGGTCACGGCCCAGCAGGCCACCACCGGGCGCTGAGGCGCGGAGCACCAACCCCGGCCAACTCAGGACGGCCGACTGGCGATCACGCGCCCACGCCCGCGTGATCGCCAGCGCGGCACCAGCGTCAAGACCGTGGGCCAGAGCACGGTGTTGAGCACGTCGTGCAAGCTGGCATCCCAGCGCAGCGGCTGGCCCCGCAAGAAATCGCCGCCCACATCCACCACCTCGCCGAGCAAGGCCAGCAGCATCACCACGCACCACGGCCTGGCAGCGCCCAACGGGCAGCGACCGATCAGCACGACCGCGGCAAACACGGCCAGGCCAATGTGCACATGCAGGGCATCGCGGGACAGGTCCAGCACCACCACCAAAAACGCTTTCAGGGTCTCGACGTATTCCATGGTCAGTGCACCCGCGTTCGCCCCGGGGGCAGGGTGGCTTCAAAGGACGGGGCAGAGCGGGCCATCGGTGCGGTCGAAGGGTGAAGAAAGAAACAGTTCATGCGGCGGCATGATGCCATCGCAGGTGGGTGCGCTTCGCTTTACCATCGCCTCCCATGGCTCAAACACCCGGATCCTCACCTGATTCCTCCCCTGCTGCCGCAGGGGCCACCCCAGCGCCGTGGGGGCCCCTGGCCGGGCTGAAGGTCGTTGAGCTGGGCCAGCTGATCGCCGGCCCGTTCACCACCAAAACCCTGGCCGATTTCGGCGCCGAGGTCATCAAGATCGAGCCGCCTCGCGGTGGCGATCCGCTGCGTCAGTGGCGTCTGCTGCACAACGGCACCAGCGTGTGGTGGCAGGTGCAGTCGCGCAACAAGAAAAGCGTCGCCCTGGACCTCAAGGACGAGGCTGCCCGCGACATCGTGCGCCGCCTCATCGACGAGGCCGACGTGCTGGTCGAGAACTTCAAGCCGGGGGTGATGGAGGCCTGGGATCTGGGCTACGAGGTGCTGTCCCGCACCAACCCCGGCTTGGTCATGTGCCGCATCAGCGGCTATGGGCAGACCGGGCCTTACAAGGACCGGCCGGGCTTTGCCATGGTGGCCGAAGCCATGGGCGGCCTGCGCCACCTCACCGCCGAGCCGGGCCGCGTGCCGGTGCGCACCGGTGTCAGCCTGGGCGACACGCTGGCGGCGTTGCACGGGGTGATCGGCGTGCTGATGGCCCTGCAGCACCGCCATGCCACCGTGAGCCCTGAGGCGCCCAAGGGCCGCGGCCAGGTCGTCGACGTGGCGCTGTACGAAGCCGTTTTCAACTGCATGGAAAGCCTGCTGCCCGAGTACAGCGCCTTTGGCGCGGTGCGCCAGCCGGCCGGCGGCGCCTTGCCTGGCATCGCGCCGAGCAACGCCTACCCGTGCGCCGATGGCTGGGTGCTGGTGGCTGGCAACGGCGACTCGATCTTCAAGCGACTGATGCGCGCCATGGGCCGCGAAGACCTCGCCGACGACCCGGCCCTGGCGGCCAACGCCGGGCGGGTGGCGCGGGTGGCCGAGATCGACGCCGCCATCGCCCACTGGACCACGCCGCAAACCGTCAGCGCCGTGCTCGACGCGCTGACCCAAGCCGACGTGCCCGCTGGGCGCATCTACACCGCCCAGGACATCGCCGAGGACCCGCACTACCGCGCCCGCGGCATGATCGAGCGCATCACCACCGCCGACGGTCTGAGCCTCGACGTGCCTGGCATCGTGCCCAAGCTCAGCGCCACGCCCGGCCGCATCGATCGGCTGGCGCCTGCCTTGAATGCCGATGCCGATGAGGTGCTGCGCCGCCGATCTTGAGCAGGTCGCTCCGAAGGAAGACGCTTTCGAGCCGTCACATTCGAGCGGCCTGGTCCTACAGGTGCGCCGCTGGCGTGCCGACACCGTGGCCCTTCACGGACGCGCACAGTGAGCCCATCGGTGGCGAGCTCAGCCGCACACCGTCTCTCAGCAACTCACCTGTGGAAGGAAACACACCATGAACAAGGATCAAGTCAAAGGTCGCACCGACCAAGTCAAGGGCCAGGTCAAGGAAGTCGCAGGCAAGGCGGTCGGCAACGAGCGGCTGCAGGGCGAAGGCAAGGTTGACCAGGTCAAAGGCAAAGTGCAGGCTGGGTATGGCGACGTGAAAGAAGACGCAAAGGAAGCCATCGACAAGGCCTGAGTGGTGCAGGTACGGCCCCTCTCGCCGCACCCCATCCAAGACTTTCGTTGACGAAGAAAAACGCGCCCAAGGGCGCGTTTTTTTTGGGCGTCCGACAGGGCGTCTCCAGGGGCCTCAAGCGCCTTGGCGAGCCAAACCGCCCAACACCCGCAAAGCCTGGTCGGCCGGCGCGTCGAACGGAAAACCGGCGTTGATGCGCACGAAGTGCGAGAAGCGGTCGGAGTTGGAAAACAGCGGCCCCGGTGCCACGCGAATGCCCTGGCGCAAGGCGGTGTCGAACAAGGTTTGCGCCAGGCAGCCGGGTGGCAGCTCCACCCACAGCATGACGCTGCCCTGGGGCAGGTTCAAACGCGTGCCGGCAGGGAAATGGCGGGCAATCGCATCGGCCGTCTGCTCGCGCCGCTGGTGCAGCAAACGCCGCAGCCGGCCGAGGTGGCGGTCGTAGGCACTGGAGCCCATGAACTCGGCCGTGGTCAACTGCATCAAGGCTTCATTGGTGCGGCTCTGCGCGTACTTCAGCATCTGGATGCGCGCGTGCCAGCGTCCCCCACTGACCCAGCCCAGGCGCATGCCCGGAGCCAGGATCTTGCGCAAGGAGGCGCAGTAGATCACCCCGCCCTCGCGGTCCCAGGCCTTGACGGGTTTCAGCGGCACGTCGTCGTCGGTCAGCGCGCCGTAGGTGTCGTCCTCGATCACAGGCACGCCAACGCGTGCGCACAGCGCCACCAAGCGCTGTTTGTGGGCATCGGGCATCACACAGGCCAATGGGTTTTGGAAGTTCGGCACCACCACCACCGCCTTGATGCCGGCGTGCGTTTGCAGCGCCAGCTCCAGCGCCTCGACCGACAGGCCGGTGTGGGGGCTGGTGGGAATCTCCAGGGCCTGCAGCCCCAGGCTTTCCAACACCTGCAGCAGCCCATAGAACGTGGGGGACTCGACGGCGATGGTGTCCCCCGGACGGGCCACGGCCCGCAGGGCGATGTTCAACGCTTCGATGCAACCCTGGGTCACGACGATGTCCTCGGCGCTGAAGCCCATGCCGGCCTCCAGGGCGCGGCGGGCCAGCACCGCGCGCAGGGCCGGCTCGCCGGGCGAAGCCCGGGGGTTGACCAGCAGGTCCGGGTGGTGGCGCAGCGCCCGCACGGCGGCGTTTTTCAAGGCCTCGGCCGGGTAGCCATCGGGTGACGCGTAAGCCACCGCAAAATCGGTCTGCACCGCATGGCGTGCGCTTTGGGCCACGAAGGCCGAGACGCGGTCGTGCATGCCGACGTACTGCGCTGCCAGCGCGCGCGACGTGTCGGGCTCGGTGACCGGGGGCAAGGTGCTGCGGCGCTGCGGCCGCACGAAGTAGCCGGAGCGTGGCCGGGCCTCGAGCAAGCCCTCGTCTTCCAGGCTTCGGCACGCCTGCAGGGCCGTCGACAGGCTCACCTGGTGCAGCCGTGTCAGCGTGCGCACCGACGGCATGCGCTCGCCGGGCGGCAGCACGCCCGAGCGGATGGCACCCCGGTAATGGTGGGCCACGCGGAGGTAAAGCGGCTGTGTTTCCATGCCTGGATGATGCCCCCGAGCGCTTTGCACGGTGTGCACAGATGCCGGCAAAGTGCGCCATAACAGACACGCCATGCGGCCGCTGTTGCGGTGCAGAGGGCATCGGGCTGTGCCTGTTGGGTCTGGTCGGTTCTGCCTAAGCTGAGGCTCGTCGTTGACGATTGACCCTTGACCCTTGACCCATTTGGAGGCTGCCATGCGACCCACCCCGTCCACCCACCCCACCCGGCTGCCCCTGGTTGCCGGCCACGCTCACCGGCTGCAAGCAGCGCGCGGACTGCGGCTGCTGAACCTGGGCGCTGCCGTGCTGATCGAGACAGGCGACATGACAGGTGTCGTGCGCCTCGAGGAAGGGGACTCGTTGGCAGTGGAGCAGCCCACCTGGCTGACCTTGACCGCTTGTGGCGACGCCGAACTTATTTGTCTGCCGCCTGCCATTCGGCGCAGCTGGCGCCAGGTCTGGCCTTGGATGGCGCGGGCCACCGGTTCGCAGGCGCGCCATGGGCGTTGACACCCACTCGCCGCCGGGCCTGTTCGCTCGCCTCGGCCCCTACAGCCATGTGGCCCGCGCCGGGGAGGTGGGTGTTCATCTCCGGAACGCCCGGCATCGACCCCGGCACCGGCGAGCTGGCCGGCCTCGATGCCGCGTCGCAAACGCGTCAGGTCTTGGCCACTCTGCAAACGTTGTTGGCCAGTGCCGGCTGCCGCTGGGGCGACGTGGCCCACGTCAATGTCTGCCTGCGCCGGGTGACCGATTTCGAAGCCAAGAACGAAGCCTATGCCGCGGCGTGTGGCCCGCACCGTCCGGCGCGCACTGTCGTTTGCGCGGCCGACCTGCCCAAGCCCGGTGCCTGGCTCACGATGAGCCTGACGGCGCTGGCCCCCGTCGACTCACCTGCTTGACAAGCTCGCCTTCACGTCCAGCCCCACCTTCTTGTTGACGAAGTCAAAGGTCGCCACCTGGTTCAGGTCGACGTCGCCGGCCCTGTAAAGACCCGCCTGCACCATCTGTTGGTAAAAATCCTGGATGCGTGCCAGTTTCATGGTGCCAATGCCCAGCAGCAAGGCGTCGCCCGAGTCGACGATGCCTTGCTGCTTCATCAACGCCACCGAGGCCTCGATCTCCGCCTCGCTCATGTCGGGGTTGTCCTTGACCATCAGCGCGTTGGCCGCGGCCCGGTTGCCGTACAGGTAGTTCACCCAGCCGACGATGGACGCGTCGACGAAGCGCTGCACCAGCGCCGGGTTGTTCTTCACCAGGTCCCGGCGCGTCTCGATCACCGTGGAGTAGGTGGAGAAGCCGTGGTCCGCCAGCAAGTGCACCACCGGCTTGAAACGGCCTTGGGCCTGCACGTAGATCGGCTCGGCCACCGAGTAGCCCTGCTGGATCGCCTTGGGGTTGGCCAGGAACGGCCCCAGGTTGTAGTTGTAGGGCCGCAGGGCCTGGTCTTGAAAGCCATGCCGCACCTTGAGCCACAACCACCAGCTGAACTGCCCGTCCTTGGCGATCAAGGCCACCGGTGCATTTTTCAGCGCCGCGAAATCTTCGAAGCCTTGGCCCGGGTGGGCGAGCAGGGCCTGCGGGTCCTTTTGGAACAGGGCCGCCACCACCACGGTGGGCACGCCGTTTTTCACGTTGTCAAAGCTGTGCAGCAGGTTGCCCGTCATCAGGAAGTCGATGCGCCCGGCCGGCAGCA
>JAZKHH010000139.1:0-6259 GCA_040385465.1 Pseudomonadota bacterium
CGGGCCGGGTTGTCGAGGAAGAAGCGCAGCATTTCAGCGCTGGCGTCCGGGCCCTTCGGATCGGTGTAGGAGCCTTGCGACTGCCCCCCCGACCAGGCGTGGCCGGCGCCGTGAACCACCCAGTGTTCGGCCACGGTGCGCCCTGCGCTGTCTTGGTGCCAACGCCGGGTGTACTCGCGCCCGTTGTCCGAGCGACGACGCTCCTGACCGGCCTGCAGCGCGGTGCTTGCGCCGCTGCTGGGCAGGCAAGCCGCTAACACTTGCTCACCATTGAGGGGGCTGACGGTCTTGTCGGCGTCGCCGTGGAACACGATGGTGGGAGGCGCGCTGCCCAATCGGGGCGCCGGAGCCACCGCCGCTTGGCCGGGCAGGCGGAAGGATGCAGCCAGCCCGCCGCCCAACCCGCCAGGCAAACCACCGCCGCCGTGCGACATCGAACCCCCCTTCATGGCGGCAAAGGCCGAGCCCACATCGGTGGCCGCACCGGTGGCGAGACCCGAATGCACACCGATGGCGGCAAAGAGGTCCGGATAAGCGTCGCCCAGGATGGCGGCCATCGCCCCGCCTGCCGACAGGCCGGCAACGTAGACGCGGCGCGGGTCGATGTTGTGCTGCTTCATCACCGCCCGGGTCATGCCCGCCAGCACGGCCGGCTCGCCGGCACCGCGCTGTTGGTCGCCTTGCTTGAACCAGTTCCAGCAGCGGTGCCCGTTGGCCTGGGCCGATTGCTCGGGGTAGAGCACGAAGAACCCCTGGGCCAACGCCAAGTCGTTCATCGCCGTGCCTTGGGCAAAGTCGTCAGGGTTCTGGGTGCAGCCGTGCAGCATGACCACCAGCGGCAAGGCCCGACCGGCCTGTTGGGGCGGCACGAACAGTTTGTAATCACGGGCGCCAGCGGCTTCCGAATGGCGAGCGCGAATGAAGCTGCCGGGCTCGGGGATGTCGGTGGCATGGGAGGGTGCCGAACGCGGGCTGCCTGTGTCGGGCGCAGGGCGGAACGCCGACCCGGCAGCGGCGGAAGCAGCAGGTGCCTGAGCGGACGTGGACGCAAAGGCAGAAGCCGTTGCGGGCGCAGCAGTGGGTGCTGCCGCAGGCGCCTTGGCTGCGGTGGGCACTTCGCGGGCCAGCCCGTCGATGACGTCGGCCGGCGGTGCCGCGCGACGCGGCGCCTGGGGTGCCGCATCGGCCGGGGTTTCGGGCGGCACGGCGGCGCCTATGGCGCGTTGAAGCGCAGCCTGGATGGCGGCGGTGGCGCCGCTCAGATTGCCGGAGCGGGTCAGGCTGGTGGCTTTGGCCATCAAGCTCTGAAGAAGACTGGAGTGGTTCATGGGGTTTCCTTTTGTGAGGATGGGCAAGAAGTGCGCCAAAGGCTCAACGCAAGCGGTCGGCCAGGGCCGCCTTGACGGCCGAGGGGGCGTGCAAGGCCCCCAGCACCGTGAGGGATTCGATGGTGGCCCGGGCCAGCTCCGGGGTCACGTCGGCCGCGATGGTGGCCAGGCCCAAAACACGCACCTGCAGGGTCTGACCGGTGGCTTGCAAAGCCCGCAGGTCGTCGGCACTGAAATGCTGGATGCCCAGCACCAGCATCTTGCGCGAGACCACCTGGCGCACCACTTCGGCGTGCGTGGTGAGCTGGTTGCGGATGGCGGTGCGGATCAGGTCGGTCCGGTTGGCGTAGAAACCTTCCTGGACGAGCAGGTCAATCTGACCCAGGTCGACGACCCCGAGGTTGATGGTGATTTTCTCGTCCACAGGACGAGCGGCGTTGGATGAGGCGAGGGTTGGCATGGCGCCATCCTAGCACCATCCATTCACCATCCAAGTGGATTCTTTTCCCTGATCAAGCCAGGGTCATGCGGAATTGCTCCGCGTCGATGTCGTGTTTGCGGATCAGTTCGAAGAAGGCCCGGCGGTTCTTTTTGGCCAGGCGGGCGGCCCGGCTGATGTTGCCGTCGCTGGCCCGCAGCAGCCGCTCGATGTAGCTGCGCTCGAAATGCTCCACCACCCGCGCCTTGGCGGCTTGGAACGATTCGTCGGCCGGCGGCATCTCGATGTCGGTCCGCACCACCGGGGCCACCACCAGGGTGGCGCTCAGCCAGGCCCGTGCCCGGCGCAGACGCAAGGCCATCTCTTCGTCACCGGCCGGGTGGCGGATGAAGTCGAAGGCGCCGTGGCGCACCCACTGCTCCACGTCTTCGCCCGACACGTCGCAGGCGCACACCAGCTGCACGGCTTTGGGCCGCCAGAGGCGCAGGCTTTGCAGGGCCTCACCGGCGTCGGCCGCGGCCGTGCCTTCGACGACCCACAAGGCCACCTGGGGGCGCGAGTCCAGCTCGGTGAGCGCTGTGGGCTGTTGTGCGGCCGCCGGCCCGGTTTCGACGGCCTCCTGCAGCCGGCCCAAGGTGGCGTGCACATCGGCCAAGGTGGCCTCGGACGCACCCAGTGAATGAACAGTCAAGCTGATGGTTCGCGTCATGACACAACTCCGCAGGTGGACGTCAACAACAAAAAAACACCCTGCGCGGTGGCAGGGGCCACCGGCCAGGCGGGACGGGTCAAAACGAGGGTTGTCTCACCCACCCGGCAGGACAGCAATCCCTATCTTGAACCCGAATATCTTGTGCAGTGCATCAAAGCGGGCTGGCCACGCGCGCCTCCACCCACCGGCTGTAACGCGACAGGCTGAAGCACAGGGTGAAGTACACGGCCGAGATGAACAGGTAGCCTTCGAGGTAGAAAGGCCGCCACACCGGATCACCGCCCAGGGCCAGCGACAAGGCACCAGTGAGCTCGTACAGCCCGACCACCGTCACCAGGGAAGAGTCCTTCAGGGTGCCGATGACGCTGTTCATGAGCGAGGGCACCACCGCCCGCAGCGCCTGCGGCAAGACCACGGTGGCCTGCACCTGCCACGGCCCCAGGCCCAGGGCCTGGGCCGCTTCCACCTGCCCGCGGGGCACCGACTGCAAGCCGCCGCGCACCACCTCGGCCAGGTAGGCGGCGGCGAACATCACCAGGCCCACCAGCACCCGCAGCAGCACATCGGGCCGCCAGCCTTGGGGCAGGACCAGCGGCAGCATGAAGGTCGCCATGAACAGCACCGAGATCAGCGGCACGCCGCGCACCAGCTCGATGTAAGTGGTGCACACGGTGCGCACCACCGGCCAGTGGGAGCGGCGCCCCAGCGCCAGCGCCACGCCGAGCGGCAACGCCAGGGACAGGGCCAGGCAGGCCAGCATCAAGGTCAGCGTCAGGCCGCCCCAGCGGCCGGTGTCGACCACCGACAAGCCGGCCACGCCACCGTGCATCAAGACGGCGAAGGCGATCCACCCCACGGCCCAGGCCAACACCAGGGACCGGCGCCAGAAGCCAGGCCAGGCGCTGGCGCCCAGCAGCACCAGGAGAATCACCGTGCTCAAGGCGCTTCGCCACTGGGCCTCGTAAGGAAAGCGGCCCCACAAAATCGGACGGGCCTTCTCCGCCACCACGCCCCAGCAGGCGCCCTGCCCCGGGCGGCGGCACAGGTCGGCGTCGGCGTGGAAGACGGCGTCCCACACCGCCCACTCGGCCAGCTGCCAACCCAGCCACAACATGCCGGCGCCGAGTGCGGCGCTCAGCGCCGCGCGCCAGGGCGTGCCCCAGAGGTCGCTGGCCCAGGAACCGGTGGCCGGGGCTGCCTGCCGGCTCACCGAACACCCCGCAGGGCCACGCGGGCGTTGTAGACGTTCATCAGCGCCGAGGTGACCAGGGACAGGCTCAGGTACACGGCCATGAGGATGGCAATGCACTCGAAGGCGCGGCCGGTCTGGTTGAGCACGGTGTTGCTGACCGAGACCAGGTCCGGGTAGCCTACGACCACGGCCAGGGTCGAGTTCTTCAACAGGTTCAAGTACTGGTTGGTGAGCGACGGCACCATGATCCGCAAAGCCTGGGGGAACACCACCCACCGCAGCGCCTGCAGCGGCCGCAATCCCAACGACAAGGCCGCTTGCCGCTGCCCGATAGGCACCGCCTGGATGCCCGCTCGCACGGCCTCGGCCACGAAGGCGGCGGTGTAGGTCACCAACGCCCAGCACACCGCCAAATACTCTGGCGTGACCGCAGCGCCCCCCGACACATTGAAGGTGCTCTTTTCCGGCCACTCCCACACCGGCCACAGGCCGCTGCCCTCCTGCGCCCACATGGGCCACGGAAACGACAGGCCGCTCTTGCTCAGGAACAGGCCCTGCCCCACCTGCCAGGCCTCGTCGGCGCTGGGCAGGAAATGGGTCACCAGGAAATAGGCCATCAACAACTGCACGAGCAGCGGCACGTTGCGCACCGCCTCCACGTACGCACCGCACAGGCTGCTGAGCAGGCGGTGGGGCGCCAAGCGGCCGATGCCGAGGAGCACGCCCAGCACCGTGGTCAACACGATGGCCGGCAGGGCCACGCGCAAGGTGTTGAGCAAGCCGGCCAAAAAGGCGCGCCACAGCGGCTGGGTCGCGTCGGTCTCGAGCGGTCCCTCGCCGATCTCGAAGCCGGCCGGCTGAGCCAGGAAGTCAAAGCCGGCCTGAATGCCCCGCGCGCGCAGGGCCTCCACCGCATTGCCGGCAAACCACCAGAGCAGGGCTGCCAGTGCGGCCAGCAGGGCGACCTGCACGCCCCACGCCCACCAGCGCCCGCGCTGGGTCCTGCGGCTCATCGCACCGGAGGTGCGTACAGCAATCCGCCTTGGTTCCACAGGTTGTTGGCGCCGCGCGGCAATTTCAGCACCGACTTCGGCCCGACGTTGCGCTCGAAAATTTCACCGTAGTTGCCCACGGCCTTGATGGCGCGGTAGGCCCAGTCTTTGTCCAGGCCGAGCAGCTTGCCGGTGTCTTCGCTGGTGCCCAGGATGCGCTGGACGACCGGGTCCTTGCTGGTGGCCTTGGCGGCATCGACACTGGCTTGGGTGAGGCCGTATTCCTCGGCTTCGATCAGCGCATAAGGCACCCACTTGACGATGGCGAACCACTCGTCGTCGCCGCGGCGCACGAGCGGGCCGAGCGGCTCCTTGGAGATCAGGTCGGGCAGGATCACGTAGTCGTCGGGGTTGGCGGCTTCCTTGTTGCGCAGGCCGGCCAGGCCCGACACATCGGTCGTGTAGGCCTGGCAACGCCCGGCGAAGAAGGCCTTGAAGGAGGCCTCGAAGCCTTCGAACACCACCGGCTTGACCTTGATGTTCTGGGCCCGGAAATAATCCGACAGGTTCTTCTCGTTGGTGGTGCCCGACTGGGTGCAGATCTCGGCGTTCTTGAGTTGCTTGGCACTGGTGATCTTGAGCTTCTTCGGCACCAGGAAGCCCTGGCCGTCAAAGTAGGTGATGGCGGTGAAGTGGAAGCCCAGCGAGGCGTCGCGGGTCAGCGTCCAGGTGGTGTTGCGGGCCAGCAGGTCCACCTCGCCAGCCTGCAGGGACGCAAAGCGCTGTTGCGAGTTCAAGGGCACGAAGTTGACCTTCTTTTCGTCGCCCAGCACCGCTGCGGCCAGGGCCTTGCACACGTCGGCGTCCAGGCCCGACCAGTTGCCTTGGGTGTCGGGCGCCGAAAAACCGGCCACGCCGGTGGACACGCCGCAGTTGATGCTGCCCCGCTGCTTGATGGCGTCGAGGGTCTTGCCGGCCAGGGCCGGCGTGGCCACCGCTGCAGCACCCAGGCCCAGCGCCAGGGCGGCCCAGCGTGCGGGCGGCGCAATTCGTTGCGAACGAGCATTCATGCGTGTTCTCCAAGTCAAACCGGGAGTGTAGGCAGCAATGCCGCTCGGCACAAATTCGCTCGGCGTCTATGGACATGTCACCGCCGTGTGGGCGGGGTGGGTTGGCGACGAGATGGGAGTGAGGTCAACCGCAGGCTTGCTGGCGCCGTCCGCTGACCGGGTAGTCCACGCCCTGCAACTGCTGGAACAGCCCCTTCATGCGCGCTGCCGCCTCGCCACCCAGGCGCAGCACCTGGTCGTTGAGGTTGGGCGGCGAGCGCAAGCCGTCGTCGGTGGCGGTGACGAGATAGCACTCGGCGGCCCGCAGGGCGGTGCGTTTCTCGTTGAGCGAGAGGCCGATGCCCAGGTGCGCCTTGGTCGCCAAGGGCAGGACAGTCGTGTAGTAGCTGCGGGCGGCTTCCTGGGTCGCGGGCGGGCGCAGGCTGCGCGCCACCCAGCGGTCGAGGGCATCGGGCACGCCGTTGCCGGTGGCGTCGACGCCAAAAGTGGTGTCGACCACTGCGGCAGGCTCGGGCGCCACGGCCGG
>JAZKHH010000140.1:0-5572 GCA_040385465.1 Pseudomonadota bacterium
CAGCTCATCAAGGTCCAGAACATCAAGGCGGAATGACGATGGCAGATCAGACCGCGATCGCGGTGGTGGGCGGCGGCATCGCCGGGCTGGCGTTTGCGCTGGCGCTGAACCAGCGCGGCATTGCCTGCGATGTGTATGAAGGCGTGGCCGAGGTGAAGGAGTTGGGCGTGGGCATCACGCTGCTGCCGCACGCCATGGAGGAACTCACTGCGCTGGGCCTGCTGCCGCCGCTGGAGGCGGTGGGCATCGAGAACCGCGAGAGCGTGTTCTTCAACCGCTTTGGCCAGCGCGTCTACGGTGAGGCGCGTGGGCGGCATGCGGGCTACGAACTGCCGGAACTCGGCATCCACCGCGGCAAGCTGCACCGCATCCTGTTTGAAGCGGCGCTCAAACGCCTGGGCGCGCAGCATGTGCACACGGGTTACCGCTGCACCGGCCTGGTGCAGGACAGCGAGGGCGTCACGCTCTCGTTTTCCGACAACGCCCAGGGCCCGGTGGCGCCGGTGCGCGCCCAGTGGGTGGTGGCCTGCGACGGTGTGAACTCAGTCGTGCGCCAGCACTTCTACCCGGACGACCGGGTTTGTTTCGCTGGCATCAACACCTGGCGCGGCACCTCGGTGCACAAGCCCATCCTGGGCGGAAAGAGCTACATCCGCGTGGGCTCCATCGACACCGGCAAGATGGTGATCTACCCCATCGTGGACAACGTGGACGGCCAGGGCAACCAGCTCATCAACTGGGTGGCGGAGATCCGCGACAGCGAAGCCCGCATGAACGACTGGAACCGCCCAGGCCGGGCCGAGGACTTCCTGCCGACCTTCGCCGACTGGACGTTCGACTGGCTCGACGTGCCCGCGCTCATCGGCTCGGCCGAACACGTGTTCGAGTACCCCATGGTCGACAAGGACGCGCTGCCGCGCTGGAGCTTCGAGCGCGTCACCCTCATGGGCGACGCCGCTCACCCGATGTACCCGCGCGGCTCCAACGGATCGGCGCAGGCGCTGATCGATGCCCGCACGCTGGCCGACGAAATCGCCACCGAACAGGCCGCGGGCGGCGATCTGCGCGCCGCCCTGCAGCGCTACCAGGCCGCGCGCCTGCCGGCCACCGCCCGCGTGGTGGAAACCAACCGCACCCTGCCGCCGGACTTCATCATCATGAAAGCCGACGAACTCAGCGGCGGGAGGCCCTTCGACAACATCGACGATCTGATCAGCCAGGACGAGCTGCGCGCCATCTCGGACAACTACAAGCAGATCGCGGGCTTTGCGCTGAAGGGCTGATCCGGCGCTCGCGCCCCCGTGGTGTGGGGGGTATCCGACAAATCGGGTGACTTGCTGTGACGCTGACACCTGTCGGGCACGGATTTGTGGCACTGTCACGAAAGGTGTCGTCCGTGGGGGACGGGACACCCACCCTGTGCCATCAGCATGCCGCGATCCACACACGCGAATCGACATCAAACGGGAGATGACTTCTGGCTCGGCAGCCCTGCCGCGCATTGGCTGTGTGCCGTGGTCCTGGCGTGGGCGGCCGTCTGCCCTGTGGCGCAGGCGCAGACCCTCTTGCGCTATGGCGGAGACGCCGCGTTCGCGCCTTTCGAGTCCCTCAACGCCCGCGGCCAGGCCGAGGGTTTTCAAATCGAGCTGATGCAGGCGGTCGGGCGCGAACTCGGGATGGAGGTTGCCTTCAGCCTGCAAGCCTGGCCGGCCACGGTGGAGGCCTTCAAGGCCGGTCGGGTGGACGTGATCGCAATGGTCGAGACCACCGAGCGGCGCGCCTACGCGCACTTTCTCAAAGGCCACGCGGCGCCGGCTTTTGCGGTCTACCTGCCGGTGGATCGACCCGCGCCGCGCGCCCTGCAGGATCTGCAGGGTTCGCGCATTGCCGTGCTGGACCATGAACCCATGCGCGAGAGCCTGAGCAAGTGGCTCTCGGGCATCCAGGGCCCGTTCATCACCCAGCCCGACGCGCTGTCGGCCTTGAAGGCGGTGGAGCTGGGGCTCGCCGACATGGCCTTGCTGCCCCGTTCCTACGCCGATCCCGTGATGGCGAGCGGTCAAGTGTCTGGCTTGATCTCGGGCCTGAGCAACCTGCGCCTGCAAACCTACTCGTTGGCGGTGGTGCGAGACAACGACGCGCTGCGCCAGCGCCTGCAAGGCGCGCTCGACCGCCTCGAGGCCAACGGCTCCCTGCCTGCGCTGCGCGATCGCTGGCTCAACGATGAGCCCGCCAGCGCCGAGCGGCTGGCCATGGAGCGCGATCTGAAGCTGCAGCGGCACTGGATCTGGCGCATCGCGGTGGGGGGCTCGCTGTTGCTGTTGCTGGCGGCGTACGCGTTGCGCCAGCGTGGTCGCGCGGTGGCCGCCGAGCGCGCGCGGCGAACGGCGGCCGAGGAGTCGCTGCGCCGCTCCGAGGAGTTGCTCGATCGCACTTTCCAGCGCAACCCCGAGCCGATGCTGGTGGTCGACCATGCCAGTGGCTTGGTGCAGGACGCCAACCCGGCGGTGGCGACGCTGCTGGGCCTGCCCGAGGGTGAGGTGGTGGGGCAGCCGTTGCGGGCTCTGGCACACCACATCGGCATGGACAACCTGAAAAGCATGGCGCGTGCGATCGACCTGGACGGCCTGCTGGACGCGCTGCCGGTCACCGTGACCCGCGCAGACAGTCAACAGCGCGCCTGCCTGGTGAGCGCCGACAAGATGCGCGTGGGCGAAATCACCATCGTCTTGTGCATCGTGCGCGATGTGACCGAGCGCATGGCACAGGACCCGGTGTTTCGACAGGGGTACCTGGCCTTGCAGGCCATGAACGAGCAGTCGCTCATCGAAGCGCCCGACACCCAGCCACCGCCGGATGGCGGCGAGGAGCGCGTGCGCGAGTTCACCCGGGCCGTGGCGCACGACCTGCGGGCGCCGTTGCTGGCCATCCAGGGATTCATGGGTTTGATGCGCGAACGCCTGGAGCAAGGGCACACCGATGAGGCGCTGGAGTACAGCGAGCAGGTGGACAAAGCCACGCGGCGCATGAACTCGATGATCGACGCGCTGTGCAAGCTGGCGCAGATCGACCAGGAAGTGTTGCGGCGGCAGGACATCGACATGCGCAACCTTGCCGAGGACACGTGGGCTCTGGTGCGCGGGGGCGAGACCGATCGGAACATCAAGATCAAGTTCGATCCACTGCCGCACGCACTGGGCAATCCGGATCTGGTGGCCCAGGTCTGGCAGAACCTGCTGCACAACGCCTGGAAGTACACCGCGCGCGTGCCGGTGGCACACATTCGGGTCGACAGCTTTCAGGAAGATAGACGCACCTGGTACCGCGTCACCGACGACGGCGCCGGTTTCGACATGGCACACGCGCGTCACCTGTTCCAGCCGTTTCGGCGCATGCACTCGACCTCGCAGTTCGAAGGCAGCGGCATCGGCCTGAGCATGGTGCAGCGCATCGTGCGCCATCACGGCGGCGAGGTGCGCGTGCGCAGCCAGCGCGGTGTGGGCACCGTGGCCGAGTTCACGCTCGACCCGGTGGTTTGAGCGGCCTGGCCGCCGCCTTCAATGCCGGGCATCAGGCGGTCTTGCCGCGTGCTGCTTGCGCCAGGCCGCGGGCGCCATCTGGTGCGCGCGCTTGAAGGCCCGGTGAAAGGCCGGCTCCGACTCGTAGCCCGTGGCTTGGGCAATGCGCGCAATCGGCTCGTTGCTCTCCAGCAGCCGCTGCGCGGCATACCGCATGCGCTGGCGTGCCAGGTAGCGCATGGGGGGTTCGTCCATCAGGGCATTGAAGCGCTCGGCGAAGGCCGAGCGCGACAAACCCACCTCGCGCGCCAGCTCTTCGGTGGTCCAGCCGCGCTGTCGGTCTGCATGCAGCAGAGCCAGGGCGCGACCCACCTTGGTGTCGCCCAGACCCGCCAGCCAGCCGGTGCTGCCGTGGGGTTGTTGCTGAAGATACTGGCGCACGGCTTCGGCGAACAGCAGCTCGGCCAGCCGACCGAGCAGGTTGGGCGAGATGCCGTGCACCACGCCCATGGGCTGTGAGGCGAATCGCAACGAGCTCTCGAACCATTGGGCGGCGGCCGGGTCGCGCAGGCTCAGGTGCAACACCCGGGGCAGGGCGTTGATCAGCGGGTCGTTGATGTTGTCGTGGCCGAGGTAGCCGCAGAAGAAGCGCGTGGCCGGCCCCTGGCCCTTGTGCGTGATGCGCACGAGGCCGCTTTCGCCGGGCTGGTGCTCGAGCTGCTCCACATCCATGGGCGGCACGCCCAGGTCGCTGCCCAGCAGGTGGCGGTCGTTGCGCGGCAGGATCACGAGCTCGCCCGCGCGCACCCGAACGGCGCCCGCCTCGCCCTCCACGCGCAGCGCCAATTCGCCCTCGCACACGAAGTGGTAGGCGATGACCTCGCGCGGTGCGGGATTGAACTCCGCGCAGTCTTCGGGCCCGACCTTGGAGAACACGCTCCAGGGTGCGCCGATCTCGGCCTCGATGAAGACGCCGCCGCGCAGGCGCAACGCGTGCAGCACGTCGGTCAATGCATCGATGGGGTAAGGGGCGGTCATGGCAGGCGTTTCGGCAAGAAAAGCCGGCGCCGCGGGCATGGCCCCGGCGGGCAGCGAAACGTAGAGTAATCCCACCGGCGCCACCGAGGCAACGCCCTCCGTCCATTCAACCCGCACCGGCCACGCAACCAAGGAGTATTTTTCAATGATCACCGACGCACAGGGTCACACCCTCACCGGCGCCACCGCAGAGGCCGCCACCCAATATGAACAGGCCGTCACCGCCTTCAACCTGTACCGCGGCGACCCGATGGCCGCGCTGGAGCGCGCCACCGAAGCCGCGCCCGGTTTCGTCATGGCCCACCTGCTCAAGGCCCACCTGATGGCCATCGCCACGGAACCCGCTGCCGCCGCCGGCGCGCGCGAGCTGCTGCAGGCCACAGCCGATCTGCCCATGAACGAGCGCGAGCGGTCGCACCGCGCCGCGATCGAGCTGATCCTGCAGGGCGAGTGGTCGGCCGCGGCCATCGCGCTGGACCACCACCACACACGCCACCCGTTCGACATCGTGGCGCTGCAGGTGGGCCACCTGTGCGACTTCTTCCGCGCCAACGCGCGCAGCCTGCGCGACCGGATTGCGCGCACCCTGCCGCAATGGAGCGCCGAGATGCCGGGGCACTCCATCCTGCTCGGCATGTATGCCTTTGGCCTGGAAGAGTCGGGCCAGTACGCGCAGGCCGAAGACGTGGGGCGCAGCGCCCTCGATGCGCAGCCACTGGACTGCTGGGCACACCACGCTGTGGCCCATGTGATGGAGATGCAGGCGCGCCACCAGGACGGCATCGGCTGGATGCTCGCCCGCGAGCCGCACTGGTCGGGCGACGACAACTTCTTCCAGGTGCACAACTGGTGGCACCGTGCGCTGTGCCACCTGGAGCTCGGGCAGGCCGACCAGGCGCTGGCGCTGTTTGATGGTCCCATCCGCAGTGGGCGCAGCCAGGTGGCGGTGGACATGGTCGATGCCTCGGCCCTGCTCTGGCGCCTGACGATGAGCGGCGTGGACGTGGGGGACCGCT
>JAZKHH010000141.1:0-2282 GCA_040385465.1 Pseudomonadota bacterium
TGACGCACTCGCGCACCATGCGCACCAGCCGCTCGGGGTCCAGCGGTTTGGTGAGAAAGCCGTTCATGCCGGCCTCCATGGCGTGCTGGCGTTCTTCGGCGAGCGCGCCCGCCGTCAGCGCAATCACGGGCAGATTCATCAGGCCGAGCTCGCCGCGCACGCGCCGCGTGGCCTCCAGGCCGTCCATCTCGGGCATCTGCAGGTCCATCAGCACCGCGTCGAAGGCGTGGGGCGTGGCGCGTATCGCCTCCAGGGCCTCGCGCCCGGTGCGCGCCAAGCACACGCGGGCACCTTCGCGCCCGAGCAGGCCCGAGGCCACCTCCAGGTTGATCTCGCTGTCGTCCACCAGCAGCAGGTTGAGGTGGCGCAGCGCCTGACCTGGCGCCTCCAGGCGCACCCCGTTGTCGCGCGCGGCGGCGCCCAGGGCCTGCAGCGTGGTGGCCGAGGGGCGCTGCAACACCAGCTCGAACCAGAACTCGCTGCCGCGTCCGGCTTCGCTGCGCACCCCCACCTCACCGCCCATCATCTCGGTGAGCTTGCGCACGATCGACAGACCCAGGCCGGTGCCGCTGAAGCGTCGGGTGGAGGAGGTGTCGGCCTGGGTGAATGGCGTGAACAGCCGGGACTGGGTGTCGGCATCGATGCCGGTGCCGGTGTCGCGCACGGTGCTGCGCAGGCGCACCTGGTTGTCGTCCATCGACACGGTTTCCAGCGTCACCCACACGTTGCCCGCCTGCGTGAATTTCAGCGCGTTGCCAATGAGGTTGGTGAAGATCTGCCGCACGCGCTGGGCGTCGCCCAGCAGCACGCGCGGCACGTCGTGCGCCACTGTGATCAGGTAGCGGATGCCCGCTGCATCGGCCTGGGGGCGGAACAGCGCGTCCATCTCGCCCAGCATGTCCTGTGGGCTGAAGGGCTTCTGGTCCAGGTCGAAACCCCCGGCTTCGATCTTGGCCAGGTCGAGCACGTCGTTGACCAGGCCCAGCAGCGATCGGCTGGCCACCCGCGACTTCGACAGCAGCTGTGTCTGGTAGGAGGTGAGCGGTGTGTCGCCCAGCAGGTGGGTCATGCCGATCATGGCGTTGAGCGGCGTGCGGATTTCGTGGCTCATGTTGGCCAGGAACTCGCCCTTGATGCGCGAGGCTTCCTGCGCCTGTTCCTTGGCCTGCACGAGGTCGGTGATGTCGATGCGGAAACCCACCGTGTGACCATCCGCCATGCGGCGCTCAATGATGCGCATCGTGCGACCGTTCGTGAGCTTCTGCACCAGCTCGGAGTTGGCAGTGCGGTGAGCAGCAAGGCGCTCGGCGACCCAGTCGTCCACACGACCAATGGCGTCTTCGTAGTCGCCGAGTTCGGCACCGGCGCGCACGATGGATTCGAAGCTTGCACCCCGAACCATCAGATGCGCCACGTTCGGGTAGACCCGGCGGTACTTGTCGTTGCAGAAGACCAGGCGGTCATCCGGGTCGTACAGCACAAAGGCTTCGTCGACCGCGTCGATCGCGCCCCGCAACAGCTCCTCGCTGCGGGCTGTGTTCTCTTGCGCCTGCTTGTTCGCTGTGATGTCCTGGTGTGTGCCGTACATCCACTCGGGCTTTCCATCGGCGGTCCAGCTGCGCACCTGGCCACGATCGAGCACCCAGACCCAGTGACCGTCCCGGTGGCGCGCGCGCACCTCACATTCGTACATGTCGAACGCGCCGCAAAAATGTCCTTGCAGCATCCCGTCAGTCAGTGCCTCATCGCCTGGGTGAAGCCGCTCCAGCCAACGGTCCACGGAGAGCGGCGAGAGCTCGTCGATGCGGTAGCCGATGATGCTGGCCCAGCGCTCGTTGACACGCAGCTCTCCGGTCTGCACGTTCCATTCCCATGTGCCGGCGTCGGTGCCACGCAGGATGTTGTCGAGCCGCTCGTGCTCCTCGGCCAGGGCGGCGGTGCGGTCCTTCACCTGCTTCTCCAGTCCTTCCTTGAGCTCCACCACCTTGCGCTGGGCCGCGCGCTCGGCCGTGACGTCGCGCACGATCACCGATGCGCCCACCGGCGAGCCCGCCTCGTCGTCCAGCCGCGAAAGGGTCATCGACACCAGCACGGCCTCCCCGGTGCGCGTTTGGCGCCACAGTTCCATCGGCGGAGCATCGCCCGGGTTGGGCAAGGTACCGATCGCCCGCACCGCGTCGCTCGGCTGGCCCGTTGGCATGGTGAGCGCGTCCAGCCCTTGCCCGATGGCTTCCTTCGCCGTGTAGCCGAAGAGCCGCTGCGCGCCGCGGTTCCACGATGCC
>JAZKHH010000142.1:0-4755 GCA_040385465.1 Pseudomonadota bacterium
CCTGATTCCCCTGCCCCTGGTGGCCTCGTCGGCGGCGCACCTGCCGAACGGCAAGATCCTGCTGTGGGCTTCGGGCACCAAGTTCGACGTCGGCACCGGCGGCATGACCTACACCACCCAGTGGGACCCGCTCACCGGCGAGGTCACCGAGCGCCGGGTGGATGAGACCGGCCACGACATGTTCTGCACCGGCACCGCCAACCTGCCAGACGGCTCGCTGCTGGTCAACGGCGGCAACGACAGCGCCAAGACCAGCACCTTCAACGCCTTGACCAACCAGTGGTCGACCTCGGCGCCGATGAACATCGCGCGCGGCTACCAGGCCAACACGGTGCTGGCCGACGGCTCGGTGCTGACCCTGGGCGGCTCGTGGAGCGGCCCGCTGGGCGACAAGCACGGTGAGGTCTGGAGCCCGGGCACGGGCTGGCGCCGGTTGCCTGGCGTGCCGGTCGATCCGGCGCTGGCCCCGGATTTCTACGGCGGCATCTTCCGCGCCGACAACCACATGTGGCTGCTGACGGCGCCCAACGGCAAGGTGCTGCACGCCGGCCCCAGCCCGTCGATGAACTGGATCGACACCCAAGGCAACGGCAGCATCACCTCCGCCGGCCTGCGGGCGGACGACGACTACTCGATGAACGGCAACGTGGCGATGTACGACATCGGCAAGGTGCTGAAGATCGGCGGGGCGTCGGCGTATGACTACGCCGGCGCCAGTTCGGCCAGCTACGTGATCGACATGAACGCCGGCGTGTCAGTGCGCAAGGTTGCGCCGATGGCTTATTCGCGCATGTTCAGCAATTCCGTGGTGCTGCCCAATGGCCAGGTGATGGTGATTGGCGGGCAGACGGTGGGCAAGAGCTACTCCGACGATTTCTCGGTGCTCGCGCCCGAGCTGTGGGACCCGGTCACCGAGCGCTTCACCACCTTGCCGCCGATGGCGGTGGGCCGCAACTACCACAGCGTGGCCCTGCTGTTGCCCGACGCCCGCGTGATGACCAGCGGCAGCGGCCTGTGCGGCGAAGGCTGCGCCGCCAACCACGCGGACATCCAGGTCTACACCCCGCATTACCTGCTCAACGAAGACGGCTCGGCCGCTGCGCGCCCGAGCATCCAGTCGGCGCCCACCCGCGCCACCCACGGCACCACCATCCAGGTGACCACCGACGGCGCCGTCGGCTCGTTCTCGCTGGTGCGCCTGGCCTCGACCACCCACGCCATCAACAACGACCAGCGCCGCGTGCCGCTGCAGTTCACCCTGCGCAGCGACACCCGCTACGATCTGGCGATTCCCGGCAACCCGGGCGTGGTGCTGCCAGGCTATTACATGCTCTTCGCGATGAACGACCAGGGCGTGCCCTCGGTGTCGAAGATGATCCAGATCACCGGCGAAGGCGCGCCGGTGTTGTCCACGCTGGACAGCCCAGCGAGTTCGGTGGGCGCGGCTGCCCGCCTGGCCGTGCCGTTCACCAGCGCCACCGCGGTGCGTTTTTCGGCCCAAGGCCTGCCGCCGGGCCTCTTTATCCAGCCTGACACGGGCGTGGTCTCCGGCACGCCGACGCGCGCCGGCCAGTACGCGGTATCGATCGACGCCACCAACGCCGTGGCCACCACCAGCACCCGCGTGCTGTGGACCGTGGAGCCGGGTGCTTCGACCGAGGTCACCCATGTGCGCCTGCAGGTGCTCTCCGACGTCAACGGCAATGCACAGGCCTCGATGGCCGAGTTCAACCTGCTGGACGGCACTGGCCAAGTGATGTCGCGTGCTGGCTGGACGGCCAGCGCCAGCAGCCAGGCCGCCGCGCCGGCCAACGCGCTCGATGGCGACCCGGGCACCCTGTGGCTCGCCGCCCCGGGCGCCGGTGCGCCGCACAGCTTCGTCGTCAACCTGGGCGGCCCCCGGGTGGTGAGCGGCTTCAAGTACTTCCCGCGTGCCGACGCGCGCAACGGCGTGGCCGCTGCGTGGCGCTTCGACACCAGCCGCGACGGCGTCAACTGGACACCGCTGGCCCAAGGCAACCTGCAGGACTTTGCCACTGTGACCGGCGAGAAAGTCGTCTACTTCAACAACCTGGCCCAAGGCAAGGTGGCCACGCAATCGTCGACCGCCTTCGACGGCGCCGCCTCGCGGGCGGTGGACGGCAACGTCAACGGTGATTTCGTCACCGGCGGCTCGGTCAGCCACACCGCCGAGTCCAACGAGAGCTGGTGGCAGGTGGACCTGGGCAGCACCCAGCCCCTCACCGCCATCCGCCTGTGGAACCGCACCGACTGCTGCGCCGCGCGCCTGAACAACTACCAGGTGTTTGTCTCGCCCACCGACATGACCGGCCGAACGTTGAGCAGCCTGATGGAGGACCCTGCGGTCAAACACACCTGGGTGCAGGCCGAGCCTTCCCGCTACACCACCTTGCCGGTGCGCCTGACCGGCCGCTTCGTGCGGGTGCAGCTGCTGACCTGGAACGCGTTGTCCCTCGCTGAAGTGCAGGTGTTTGGCGCCTCGGGCAACCACGCGCCGGTGTTCGCCCCGGTGACACCGCCCACCCACGTGCTCGGCCGCACCTTGTCGCTGGCCTTGACCGCCAGCGACACCGACGGCGATGCCGTGGCCTTCACCGCCACCGGCCTGCCGCCTGGCCTGTCGATCCACCCGGCGTCCGGGCTGGTCAGCGGGCGCCCCACCACCTTGGGCAGCTTCAACGTCACCGTGCAGGCCACCGACAGCCAGGGCGCTGCCAGCAGCCAGGCACTGGTCTGGACGGTGGTGCCGGTGTCGACCGAGTTCACCTCGGTCAGCAGCCCGCCGGCGCTCACCGGCACCGCGGTCACCTTTTACAGCGGCACCACGGCCCAGCCGGGCGCCACCTACCAGTGGAACTTCGGTGACGGCACCAGCGCCACCAGCAACACGGCCGACATCGCCCACGTCTACACCGCCCCCGGCCTGTACGGCGTGCAGCTGACCGTGCTGGCCGGCGGCCAGGCGATCGGCTCGCGCAGCTTCACCCAGGCGGTGCACCACGCACCCACGGCCGGCCGCCCCACCCACTCGTCCACCTTGCAGTGGGAGCCGCGCGGCGGCGGGCGGTTGTGGATGGTCAACCCCGACAACGACAGCGTCAGCGTGTTCGACGCCACCGGCCAGGTGAGACTGGCCGAGGTGGCCACAGGCAGCGTGCCGCGCAGCGTGGCCCTCGCCCCCGACGGCCGCGTCTGGGTGGCCAACACCGGCAGCGCCACGCTGAGCGTGATCGACCCTCTCAGCCTGCAGGTGGTGCAGACCATCGCCCTGCCGCGCGCCAGCCGGCCGCAGGGCCTGGCCTTCGCCGCCAACGGCAGTGCCGCCTACCTGGCGCTGGAAGCCACCGGCCAGCTGCTCAAGCTCCACCCGGTTTCGGGTGCCACGTTGGCCACCGCCAGCGTGGGCGCCAACCCGCGCCAGCTCTCCGTCTCGGCCGACAGCACCCGCGTGCTGGTGTCGCGCTTCATCACCGCGCCCTTGCCGGGTGAGGGCACGGCCGCCGTGCGCACCACCGCCGCCGGCACGCCGGTGGGCGGCGAGGTGCTGGCCTTGAACGCCGGCACCCTGGCGCTTGAGCGCACCGTCGTCTTGCAGCACAGCGACAAGGCCGACGGCGGCTCCCAAGGCCGCGGCGTGCCCAACTACCTGGGCGCCCCCCTGATCGCCCCCGATGGCCGCAGCGCCTGGGTGCCGTCCAAGCAGGACAACATCCTGCGCGGCAGCCTGCGCGATGGGCAGAACCTCGACTTCCAGAACACCGTGCGCGCCATCAGCTCGCGCATCGACCTGGCCACGCTGAGCGAAGACCTGCCGGCCCGCGTCGACCACGACAACGCCAGCCTGGCGTCTGCGGCGGTCTTCCACCCCAGCGGGGCCTACCTGTTCGTGGCCTTGGAGACCAGCCGGCAGATCGCGGTGATCGACCCGGCCCGGGGCAGCGAGGTCCTGCGCCTGGAGGCCGGCCGTGCGCCGGGCGGCCTGGCCGTGTCGAGCGACGGGCTGCGCCTGTACGTCAACAACTTCATGGACCGCCGCCTGGGCGTCTACGACCTCAGCCGCCTCGTCAACCAGGGTGAGCCGAACGTGCCCACCCTGGGCTCGATCGCCTCGGTGGGGGCCGACAAACTCAGCCCCACCGTGCTCGTCGGCAAGCAGCTGTTCTACGACGCCCGCGACAGCCGCCTGGCGCGCGACGCCTACCTCAGCTGCGCTTCCTGCCACAACGACGGTGGACACGACGGCCGCACCTGGGACATGACCGGCTTCGGCGAAGGCCTGCGCAACACCCCGTCGCTGCGCGGCCACGGCAAGGGCCACGGCCTGATGCACTGGAGCGGCAATTTCGACGAAGTGCAGGACTTCGAAGGCCAGATCCGCAGCCTGGCCGGCGGCTCCGGCCTGCTCAGCGACAGCCAGCTCAGCACCGGCACCCGCAACCAGCCGCTCGGCGACAAGAAGGCCGGCCTGAGCCCCGACCTGGACGCCCTGGCGGCCTATGTGGCCTCGCTCGACGTCGCCGATGCCAGCCCGCACCGCCAAGCCGACGGCAGCCTGACGGCACAAGCACGCACCGGCAAGGCGGTCTACGCGATGCAGTGCAGCAGCTGCCACGCCGGCACCTCGTTCACCGACAGCGCCTCGAGCAAGCGGCGCGACATCGGCTCGCTCACCGCCGCCAGCGGCAAGCGCCTGGGCGCGGGCCTGGACGGCCTGGACACGCCCTCGCTGCGCGA
>JAZKHH010000142.1:4855-13401 GCA_040385465.1 Pseudomonadota bacterium
GACTGGGGCTTCGGCGCCCCCACCGGTGCCTTGCCGGCCGATGGGTTCTCCGCGCGCTGGAGCGGCCTGATCGAGGCCCCCACCACCGGCACCTACCTGCTGCAAACCTTGTCCGACGACGGGGTGCGGGTGTGGGTCGACGGCCAATTGCTGATCAACAACTGGACCGGCCACGCCGTGGTCGCCGACACCACCGCCCCGCTGGCGTGGGTGGCCGGCCAGCGCCATGCCATCACCGTCGAGTACCAGGAGCTCGGCGGCCTGAGCACGGCGCAACTGCGCTGGCAAACCCCCGGCGCCGGCGGCTTCGCCACCGTGCCGGTCGATCGCCTCTACCCGGCCGCCAGCGGCACCGGCCTGGCTGGCGCCTACTTCGCCAACCCCACCTTGCAAGGCGCCCCTGTGGCCCTGCGCACCGAGGCCGTCGACTTCCAATGGCCCGCGGCCCCCACCGGTGCTGCGGTGCCGGCAGACGGTTTCTCGGTGCGCTGGAGCGGCCTCATCGAGGCCCCCGTGTCGGGCGGCTACGCGCTGCAGACCGTCTCCGACGACGGCATCCGGCTGTGGGTCGACGGCCAACTCGTGGTCGACCACTGGACTCCGCACGCCGCCGCACCCAACACCACCCAGGTGTGGAACTGGAGCGCCGGCGAGCGCCATGTGGTGACCCTCGAGTACCAGGAGGTCGGTGGCCTCGGCACGGCCCAGCTGCTGTGGCAGACCCCCGTTGCTGCAGGCTTCACCCCGGTGCCTGCCGAGCGGCTCTACCCCGTGGCCACCGGCACCGGCCTGAGCGCCAGCTACTTCGCCAACCCCAACCTGCAAGGCACCGCTGCGCGCGTGCGCACCGAGCCGGTCAACTTCTTCTGGTGGGCCTCACCGGGCGCGGGGGTGCCGGCCGACGGTTTCTCGGTGCGCTGGAGCGGCCTGGTCGAAGCTCCGGCGTCGGGCGCCCACGTCCTGCAGACCGTGTCCGACGACGGCGTGCGGGTCTATGTCGATGGCCTGCTGGTGATCGACAACTGGACGGCCCACGCCGCCACCGTCAACACCGCCACGGCGCTCAACTGGAAAGCCGGCGAGCGCCATGTGCTGACCGTCGAATACCAGGAGCTGGGCGGCCCTGGCACGGCGCAGCTGCTGTGGCAGACGCCGGAGGCGCCCACCTTCGGCCCCGTGCCGGCCGAGCGGCTGTACCCGAACACAGGTCCCGTGCAATGACGTTCACCGTGGCGTGGCGTGGCAGGGTGATCCGCGCCGGCTTGGCCGCGTGGCTTGTTGGCCTGGCCGGCTGGGCGGGCCCCGCCGGCGCCGCGCCCACCGAGGGCGAACGGCTCTACACCGGGGCCATCCCCTTGCCAGGCCGCATTTGGGGCCATGAGCGTGACTTGCCCCAGGAGGCCAGCCGCTGTACCAACTGCCATGTGCGCAGTGCCCGGCCGGCCGCGGCCAGCGCACCGGCCACGGTGGTCGGACCGCTGCTGTCCGCCGACGCCCTGGGCAGCCTGCGTTCGCGCCGCGGCGGCCCTCCCACGCGCTTTGATGCGGTGTCGCTGTGCCGCTTGCTGCGCCATGGCATCGACCCCGCCGAGATCGTCGTGCCCCGGGTGATGCCTCGCTACACTGTGTCCGACGCCCAATGCCGCGCCCTGTGGCAGCACTTGGCCAGCCCCGCCCCATGACCTTCCGCGCCCCTTCTTCCTCCTCCCCCGCCGGCTGGACCCGCCGCCGCCTTCTGCAAGCTGCAGCCGCCACCGGTTTCGGCGGCGTGAGCTGGGGCGCCCATGCCCATGCCGCGGCAGGCGCCGTGGTGCCACCCGTGGCCGCGCCGAGCTTGCCCGTCGCACCCGTGCGGGGATCCGCCGCACCGCTGTCGAGCTTCCTGCAAGGCCACCACACGGCGGTGCAGTTGATGTTCACCGGCTGCAGCGCGGTGTGTCCGATCCAGGGCGCCCTGTTCGCCGACGTGCAGCGTCAACTGGCCAGCGCCCCACCCGATTGGCGGCTGCTGTCCGTCTCGATCGATGCTCTGAGCGATGGGCCCGCCCAACTCCGTGCCTGGCTGGCGCGTTTCGGTGCGCAGGACGCCCGCTGGCGTGCCGCTGTGCCGGCGGTCAATGGCGTCGATCCGCTGTTTGATTTTCTGCAGGGCAGGGCGAGTGGGCTGGACCGCCACACCAGCCAAGTGTTCGTGTTCGACCGCCAGGCTCAGTTGGTTTTCCGCACGGTGGACCTGCCCTCGGCCCAAGAGGTTTTGTCGGCTTTGCAATGGGCGGCGCGCCGTCGCCCCCCGGGTTGAGGGGGCTGCTGAGCGCCAAAGGGTTCATGTGTTGTGGGAGCGGTGTATTTTCGCAAAGCGCCCGTTGCTGCACAGCCACGGGGCGTGCACAATGACCCCGTCGTGCGGCAGGCGCAACCCTGCCGATTGGCCTGGAAGTTTTGAGGGAGAGATGACGCACCCGACCGTGCCGACGCTACGGTGCTTCACATGGATTGTTGATGAACCGTCTCGCTGCCATTTTGCCCGTCGCCAATGTGTTGGTGGATGTCGATGCCACTAGCAAAAAGCGTGCCTTTGAGCATGCCGGCCTGGTGTTTGAAAACCAGCACGCCGTGGCGCGCCCCACCGTCACCGACAACCTCTTTGCCCGCGAGCGCCTGGGCTCCACCGGCCTGGGTCATGGCGTTGCCATCCCGCACGGGCGCATCAAAGGGTTGAAGAACCCCTTGGCCGCGGTGCTGCGGGTGCAGCAGCCCATCGCCTTCGACGCCCCGGACGACGAAGCGGTGAGCCTGCTGATCTTCTTGCTGGTGCCCGAGGCGGCCACGCAGCGGCACCTGGAGATCCTGTCTGAAATCGCCGAGATGCTGAGCGACCGCGAACTGCGCGAGCGCCTGAAGGCGGAGCCCGATGCCGTCAAGGTTCACGAGCTGATCTCCAACTGGGCGCCGTTGAAGTCCGTGGCATGAGGGCGCCCCCGGATCTGCCGCTGCGCGACAGGCCCCCCGAGGGAGCCATGAAACCGCCGGGCCGCTCCCAGGTTTTCTTGAGCATGGGCGCAGTTTCGCGGCCCTGGCGCACGGCAGCGTGAAGCCTTCCGTCATCAGCGCCGAGGCGCTGTTCGAAGCCCACCGGCCCAGCCTGCACTGGGAGTGGATCGCCGGCCACGCCCACCCTGAGCGCCGTTTTGACGAAGGCGCCGTACGCAGCGCGCAGTCGGCCGCCGACCTGGTTGGCTACCTGAATTACATCCACCCCTACCGGGTGCAGCTGGTGGGCGCCCGCGAGGTGGCCTACCTGTCGGCCTCCAGCCCCGAAGACCAGGAACGCCGCATCCAGCGCATCGTGACCCTGGAGCCCCCGGTGGTCATCGTGGCCGACAACCAGGTGCCGCCCGACCGCCTGGTGGCGCTGTGCGACCGCGCCGACATCCCCTTGTTCGTGACCCGCGAGTCCGCCGGCCAGGTGATCGACGTGGTGCGCGGCTACCTGGCGCAGCTGTTCGCCGAGCGCACCACCCGCCACGGCGTGTTCATGGACATCTTGGGCCTGGGGGTGCTGCTGACCGGCGAATCCGGCCTGGGCAAAAGCGAACTGGGCCTCGAGCTGATCTCTCGCGGCCACGGCCTGGTGGCCGACGACGCGGTCGACCTGTTTCGGGTGTCGCAGGCGGTGCTCGAGGGCCGCTGCCCGGAGTTGCTGCAAAACCTGCTCGAGGTGCGCGGCATCGGCCTGCTCGACATCAAGGCCATCTTTGGCGAGACGGCGGTGCGCCGCAAGATGCGCCTGAAGCTGATCGTGCACCTGGTGCGCAAGGAAACCCTGGAAAAGGAATTCGAGCGCGTGCCCTACGAGCCGCTCTACGAAGACATCCTGGAAGTGCCGGTGCGCAAGGTGGTGATCGCGGTGGACGCCGGTCGCAATCTGGCCGTGTTGGTTGAGGCCGCGGTGCGCAACACGATCTTGCAGCTGCGCGGCATCGACACTTACCGCGAGTTCATCGAGCGCCACGCCAAGGCGATGTCCCGGCCTTGAAGGCTGAGGTGCGGCAGGCTTTCTCCCTCGAAGGCCCGCTGCGGGTTCATCAGGCCGCTTGCGCCACTTCCGGCGCCTGAATCTGCTGCACCGGCTGGCTGCGATCCAGCTCACCACCCAGGGCTTCCACCAGTTCTGGAATCAGCTGCCCCAGCTCACCGGTGATCAGCGCCACGTCGGTGTCGAAGCCGCCGTCCGGGCCCTTGGAGGTGCCTTCCAGCACAACATCCAGCAGCTTGATCTTCTTCAGCACCATCGCCTCGTTCAGCACGAACGACACGCGGCTGTTCCAGGTCATGGCCAGCTGCGTGGGCAGCTTGCCTTGGGCGATGTGCTCGCCGACCTCGTCGATGTCCAGCGTGTGGCGGGCATAGCGCACGGTTGATTTTTCGCTGTCGGGCTGCTTGAGCTCGCACTCGCGGTCGATGGTGAAGCCCGCCGGCGACTCGCGGGTGGTCAGCCACTCCGCCATGGCCGTGGCCGGCGACAACTGGCTTTGCAGCAGCGTCAGCGTCACGCCGCCGCCCAGCAGTTCCACCAGCAGGCTGACCATGCGGTCGGCCGCCTTCACGCTGCCCGTGCCAAGCACGATGAAGCGGGCCTCCGGGTCGATCCACACCAGGGTGGTCGAGCGCTTGGGGAAGGCGCGCGGCAAGAGGCCGTGCACGATGTCTTCCTTGAGTTCGCGGGCCTGCTTGCCCTTGGGGCGGCGGCCGGTGTCGGCTTCGATTTTCTCCAGCCGCTGCTCGAGCTGCGTCTTGACCACCGAGCTGGGCACCGCCTTGCGCTCCACGCACAATTTGAGGATCAGCTGGCGGCCCACGCCTTCCATCAGCACGCCGTTCTTCTCGTTGCGCGGCTCGACCCAGCCCACCGATTCCAGTTGCGAGGCGCCGCATTCCACAAAGCGGCCCGCGTCCAGGCGGCTGTCGATGTCGTCGCGTGAAGGCGGCTCCCAGGAGCCGATGCGGTAGATCAGGGCGTTGTTGAACATCGTGAGGTGCGCGCGAAAGGAGACAGGGCGCGGATTGTAGTGCTGAGGCAGCCCCCGCCTGCTCGCGTTGGCCCTTCAACCTAGCAACCGCAGTTGACCGCTTCCATCCGCAAGGAAACGCTGATGAACACTGACATTTTCGAGCACGACAACCTTCACCTTGTGGGTGACAGCGCTGCACACCCGATGGAGCCGCTCTGTGGGCGGCTGGCGGCGTTGCTCCTCCTTGTGGGCAAAGGCCCACCGCGTCGTCTCGTCTTGCCAGCCACCCCCGGCGCAGCCCCCTCGGGCGCGTCCAACTGCTGTTCCTAGGTTCAACGCGCCTTGTGCGGGCAGGGCTTTTTGGTGCAGGCGCCGTACAGCGCCAGGGCGTGGTCCTGCAGCTCGAAGCCGCGCGTCTGGGCCACGGCGCGCTGGCGTTTTTCGATCTCGCGGTCGAAAAATTCTTCCACCCGGCCGCAGTCCAGGCACACCAGGTGGTCGTGGTGCTGGCCCTCGTTGAGCTCGAACACCGCCTTGCCGCCCTCGAAATGGTGGCGCGACAACAAGCCCGCCTGCTCGAACTGCATCAGCACCCGGTACACCGTGGCCAGGCCCACGTCGGCGCCTTCGTTGAGCAGCACCTTGTACACGTCCTCGGCCGTCAGGTGGCGCAGCCGCGACGTCTGAAACACTTCCAGGATCTTGATGCGCGGCAGGGTGGCCTTGAGGCCGCTGCTCTTCAGTTCTTCAGCGTGGTTCATGGGGGGCATCCAACAAGCCGGGGAGGGCGGGCGATCCTGACAACGCGCCGGGGTGGGGGGCCGCGCCCGGTGCACGCCCCGGAAACCGCCGGCACGGCGCCTTGCCGCGGCAAGGCGCAAGACCCGAGCGGGCGATGAAGTGGAGAAGGGTCAACGCCTTTCCGGGTTCAGCACACGCTCTAGAATGGTCCGATCATATCTAGCCCTCGAAGTGCACGGTGTTCTCCCACCGCCGGGCCGGTTTTCCCTTCTCTTCTCCCCCCTTGGGTCGCTGCCATGTTCGTGATGAATCGTTTCCGTTGTGGTGTCGCCGGCGCGGGCGCCGTGGCCCTGGCCCTGCTGTCAGGCTGCGCCGGCCCCAAAACCGACGCCTTCCTCGGCCGGGTCACGCCTTACAAGGTCGAGGTCGTGCAGGGCAACGTGGTCACCCGCGAGCAGGCCGCGCAGATCCGCCCGGGCATGACCCGCGCGCAGGTACGCGATGTGCTGGGCTCTCCCATGGTGGCCGACATGTTCCATGCCGACCGCTGGGATTACGTCTTCACCATCCGCCGCGCCGGCACCGTGCCGCAGCAACGCAACGTGGTGGTGCGTTTCGAGGGCGACCGGCTGAAAAGCATGGACGCCCCCGACCTGCCCGGCGAGCGGGAGTTCGTGGCCTCGATCGACACCGCCAAGCCGCCCAAGACCGTGCCTGCCCTGGCATTGACGCCGGAGCAGATCAAGGCCTTGCCTGTGCGTTCCGCACCGGCCGCCGCCAGCCCTGCGCTTGATGCGCCGGTTGGTGCGGTCCGTTCCTACCCGCCTTTGGAGCCTCGCTGACATGTCTGCCGTGCCTGCCGCTGAAAACCCATCTTCTTCCCCCCTGCGCATCGCCGTGGCCGGGGCTTCCGGCCGCATGGGCCGCATGCTGATTGAGGCCGTGCGCGCTGCGCCCGACCTGGTGTTGGCCGGCGCCTTGGACGTGCCCGCCAGCCCCGGCCTGGGCGCCGACGCGACCGCCTTCCTGGGCCTGGACAGCGGCGTCAAGATCACCGACGACCTGCGCCAGGGCCTGAGCGGGGCCCAGGTGCTGATCGACTTCACCCGCCCGGAGGGCACCTTGGGCCACTTGGAAGTGTGTCGCGCCCTGGGCGTGAAAGCCGTGATCGGCACCACCGGTTTCTCGGACGCGCAAAAAGCCCAGCTGCAGGCCCATGCCGAGCACATCGCCATGGTGGTGGCGCCCAACATGAGCGTGGGCGTGAACGTGGTCATGCAGTTGCTCGAACAAGCCGCCCGCGCGCTCGACCACGGCTACGACATCGAGATCATCGAAGCCCACCATCGCCACAAGGTCGACGCCCCCAGCGGCACGGCCTTGAAGATGGGCGAGGTGGTGGCCCAGGCTCTGGGCCGCGATTTGAAAGACTGCGCGGTGTATGCCCGCGAAGGCGTCACCGGCGAGCGCGACCCCTCCAGCATCGGCTTTGCCACCATCCGTGGCGGCGACGTGGTGGGCGACCACACGGTGCTGTTCGCCGGCATCGGCGAGCGCATCGAGATCAGCCACAAAAGCTCGAGCCGCGCGCCCTACGCCCACGGCAGCCTGCGCGCCGCCCGTTTCCTGGTGGCCCACGAGCGCGGCTGCTTCGACATGAACGACGTGCTCGGCCTGCGTCACCAGCCAGCCACCGCGGCCTGACCTGCATTTTTTTGAGAGAGAACACCGCCCTGATGAACATGAACGGTTTCGAGCATTTCTGGCAGCAAGGTGACGCCGTCACCCACACCGTGGCGGCCTTGCTGCTGTTGATGTCGATCAGCGCGTGGGTGGTGATCTTGTGGAAGGCCTGGCTGCTGCAACGCGCGCGCAAGGACATCGCCCGTGCCGTGCCGGCCTTCTGGTCGGCCCCGGCCTTGGACGTGGCCCGCACCGAGTTGGCCAAGCTCGACCGCGAAGGCCTGGTGCTGCCGCTGGTGGCCGCGGCCACTGCCACCGCCCAGGGCCCCTCGCTCGAAGCCAAGGCGCACCGCTCGTCGCAGCTCACCCGGCGCCTGCGCGACGCCCTGCACGCGGTGCTCGCCCCCCTGCAGTTCGGCCAGGTGCTGTTGGCTTCTATCGGCAGCACGGCGCCCTTCATCGGCTTGTTCGGCACCGTCTGGGGCATTTACCACGCACTGGTCAGCATTTCCGCCTCCGGCACGATGAGCGTGGAGCGGGTGTCTGGCCCGGTGGGTGAGGCCTTGATCATGACCGCCGCCGGCCTGGCCGTGGCCATTCCGGCCGTGCTGGCCTACAACATCTTCGGCAAGATGGTCGGCTCGTGCGAGGTCGAACTCGAAGGCTTCGCCCACGACCTGCGCGAGATGCAGCTCGACCTGGCCGAGGCCGCCGGCGAGACCGTGCGCCGCACCGGCACCGAGGGCTGAGCGCCATGGCTTTCGGACGCCTGGAGCGCACCACGGGCCCGCAGCCCATGAACGAGATCAACATGACGCCGTTGATCGACGTGATGCTGGTGCTGCTGGTGATTTTCATGATCACCGCCCCGCTGATGAGCTCCAGCCTGAAGCTGGAGTTGCCCCGCACCGACGCCGCGCAGCCCGCCGACACGCCGCAGTTCCTGGCGGTGGCCCTGGACGCCAAGGGCCAGCTCTACCTAGCCGAGGACAGCCTCGACGACGCTGCGTTCGCCACCCGCATCACCCAAGCCGCCCAGCAAAACCCGCAGCTCGACGTGCAGCTGCGCGCCGACCGCTCGGTGCCCTACGGCCGCGTGGCCGAGCTGAT
>JAZKHH010000143.1:0-31519 GCA_040385465.1 Pseudomonadota bacterium
GAGCTACCGGCGTTGCCGGCCAGGCCTCCACTGGTAAGGAAGCTGGCCGGCAGCCACCGGCGCCTGCCTCAACGGCGCATCAGCTTGGCCAAACCGTCGCGGCCGCTGGCGGCGCGCACCAGCAGGGCACCACCGGCGGTGAGTGCCGCGGCACGCCCCAACAGCGACGGCCGGCTCGCCGAGGCCATCAGCAGCGCCAGTCCGGCACCCAAGGTCAACCAGTGTTCACCACGGAAGCTGGGCCGTTGATCGTCGAACGCCTTGGCGGCCTTGAGTTGCTCGGCAAAGTTGGGAGATGACGCGTTCATTGCATTTCCTCCAGGTTCGAGCGGCGCGAGCTGCCGGCGCTTTTGTCGGCATCTTCGTCCGCACCACCGCCCGCCGTGCCGCTGGCCGCGGACAGGCCAGCACGCGCTGGGGCCGCGGGCTCGGAAATTTCGGACAGCGTCTCAGCGGCGTCTTGGCCGTCGGTCTTGGCGGCAATGTCGCCCAGCGCCAGAATGCCCACCAGGTTTTCGTCTTCGTCCAGCACGGGGAGCCGGCGGATCTGCGCGGCCTGCATCTTCTCGGCGGCTTCTTCCACCGAGTCGTCTTCAAAACAGACCTCAGGGTCTTCGCTCATCACTTCGCGAATGGGCGTGCTGTCGGCAGGCAAGCCCTGGGCAACGCCGCGCACGGTGATGTCGCGGTCGGTGACCACGCCCACCAGGCGTTCGCCCTCGCACACCGGGATCACGCCGACATCGAGCTCTTCCATGGCTTGGGCCGCGAACTGCAGGGTGTCGTCAGGCGACATCGAGCGCACGCCACGGGTCATCACTTCGGCAACTTGGGTCATGGGGGTTTCCTTTGAAATCAGTGAGTTCGGGACTGAGCGGCCACTTGCCGTGAGGGTGGGTCGATGGCAGGCAAGCCGGTCAGCGCAGACTGTTCGGTGGCAATCGCTGTACCCAAGGCCCAGGCCGCACAACGCTTGTGTGTTTCCCCGACGGGGTCCGTTTTGCCGCAGGGCCTGAACCCCGGTCTTCAGATGTCCAGAGAAGCTGGCTGAAATCGCCAAAGCAGGCGCCGTAGACCGCGCAAGCCGTGTGTGGTGGCGAGGCGAGGCCGTGACTTTCAAGAGCCGCTCACGCCTTCGGCCTTCAAGGTCAGGCGCGTCACTGTCCATCGCGTGGAAGGCAGCACCGTTCCCCCTGAGTGGCTGAGGCACAGGCGTGTCGAACGTGGACCTCTTGGGGAGCCTTTGCCAGGCTTGTTGAAACGGGGCTCCGCGCACCCCCAGGGTTGGTATCAATTTTGCCCCGCGACGCAGGCGCCTGCCATCGCAGGTTCCCGTGAATTAAAACCCCGCCACGTTGCCTTCAATGAACACCCTTCACACCCCTGCGCCATCCGGGCACCTCGACACGCCCACCTCCACCACCACCGATCCGCACGCCCACGTTCATGACAACCCTCATGGGTGGCGGCGCTGGGTGCTGGCCACGAACCACAAAGACATCGGCACGATGTACCTGCTCTTCAGCCTCACGATGTTTTTGGTGGGGGGTGTGCTGGCGCTGATGATCCGGGCCGAGCTGTTCCAGCCAGGGCTGCAGTTCATCAACCCGTCGTTCTACAACCAGCTGGTGACCATGCACGGACTCATCATGGTCTTCGGCGCGATCATGCCGGCGTTCGTCGGTTTCGCGAACTGGATGATTCCGTTGCAGATCGGCGCGTCCGACATGGCGTTTGCGCGCATGAACAACTTCAGTTTCTGGCTGACGATTCCGGCCGCGATGCTGCTGGTCGGCAGTTTCTTCCTGCCGGGGGGTGCGCCCGGCGGGGGGTGGACGATGTACCCGCCCTTGAGCTACCAGATGCCGCCCAGCATGGACTGGGCGATTTTCTCGCTGCACCTGCTGGGGGCCTCGTCGATCATGGGGGCGATCAACATCATCGTGACGATCTTGAACATGCGGGCCCCGCGCATGACGCTGCTGAAAATGCCGCTGTTTTGCTGGAGCTGGCTCGTCACCGCCTATTTGCTGATTGGCGTGATGCCGGTGCTGGCGGGCGCGGTGACGATGACCCTCACCGACCGCCATTTCGGCACCTCCTTCTTCAACGCCGCGGGCGGCGGCGACCCGCTGCTGTACCAGCACATCTTCTGGTTCTTCGGCCATCCGGAGGTCTACATCATGATCCTGCCGGCTTTTGGCATCATCAGCCAGGTGGTGCCGGCGTTCTCTCGCAAACGCCTGTTCGGCTACACCTCCATGGTGTACGCCCTGGCGGCCATTGCCGTGCTGTCGTTCATCGTGTGGGCCCACCACATGTTCACCACCGGGCTGCCGGTGACCGGCCAGCTGTTCTTCATGTACGCCACCATGCTGGTGGCCGTGCCCACCGGGGTCAAGGTGTTCAACTGGACGGCCACGATGTGGCGCGGGTCGTTGAGCTTCGAGACGCCCATGCTGTTCGCGGTGGGCTTCATCTTCGTGTTTTCGATCGGTGGGTTCAGCGGCGTGATCCTGTCCGTGGCCCCCATCGACATCCAGGTCCACGACACCTACTACGTGATCGCCCATTTCCATTACGTGCTGGTGGCCGGCTCCTTGTTCGCCCTCTTCGCCGGCTTTTATTACTGGTCGCCCAAGTGGAGCGGGGTGATGTACAACGAGCGCCGAGGCCAGATTCATTTCTGGGTCTCTCTGATCAGCTTTAACATCGCCTTCTTTCCGATGCACTTCCTGGGCCTGTCCGGCATGCCCCGGCGCTACGCTGACTACGCCATGCAGTTCGCTGACTTCAATGCCATCGCCTCCGCAAGCGCCATGGTTTTTGGCCTGGCACAGGCTTACTTCGTGCTGTTCGTGGTGCTGCCCGTCATGCGCAAGCAGGGTGCCGCGGCGCCACAACGGCCTTGGGAAGGGGCCCAGGGCCTGGAGTGGGAAGTGCCGTCGCCCGCACCGCTGCACACCTTTGAAGTGCCTCCAAAGCTAAATGCCACTGCGGACCGGGTGGTCGGCGAGGAGCCGTTGGGCGATGTGCCGGCGGGGGAGCGATCATGATGAGCCCTTCCATGGCTGACCGCGCGGACGGCGGCGTCTGGGGCGGCGGCCTGTGCCGCTTCGTGCAAACCGCCACCGGCCCCGCGCTGCGTTGGGAGATGCGGCGCAACTGTGCGCTGACGCCGCGCCAGGTGATGGGGTCCTTCGGGGCTTTGGCGCTGCTCAACCTGGGCGTGGCCACTGCGTTTTGGCTGGCTGGCTTTCCGCTGGTGGCCTTGTTCTCCGGCATCGAGCTGACGGCGGTCGCTGCGGCGCTGGTGTGCTACGCCCGCCATGCCTGTGACCGTGAACTCCTGACCCTTCAGCCCGACCGCCTGGTCATCGAGCAGCACTGTGGCGCCACCGTGCACCGCACCGAAATGCAGCCGGCCTGGGTGCAGGTGGACGCCGCCACACGCGCCGGCACTGCCCTCACCCTGTCGGAGAGTGGCCGCCACGTGCAGCTGGGGTGCCATGTGACGCTGCCGGTGCGCAAGTGCATTGCGCAAGAATTGCGGCAAGCGCTGAAAGCCCTGTCGCCCGGTCTGCACGACGTCGACCTCTCATTGACGCCGATGCCGTCTTCACCCAGGCCCGCATCGGCCTCTTGACTGCACTGGCCGCAGACCGGGGCCGAGTTGAGGGCGGCCGACCTTGTCTTGACAGCCTCAGCCGCGGGTGTCAGCCAAGACAGCCCTTTTTCTTGGCCTCAGTCCTACGGCCCGGTCTGTGAAGAGGCTTCATCATCTGCATCGTTCCAAAAAGTCTCGGGCAGTTCGCAAGTCTGCAAGACGCTTCGCGCCGTGGGGTTGGGCCGGCGGGTGCTTTGGCCACCGCGCTTCAAGCCTGACGGCATTTCATTCCTTCACATTGACGGTACACACATCATGGGCATCCTTTGGACCATTCTCATCGGCTTTCTGGCCGGCCTTCTCGCACGCGCCATCCTTCCTGGCAAACAACCCATGGGCTTCATCCTGACCACGATCTTGGGCGTTGTGGGTTCGTTGCTGGCCACCTACCTGGGTCAAGCCATGGGCTGGTACACCGCAGGGGCTGGGGCAGGCTTCATCGCCTCGATCGTGGGCGCCATCGTGGTGCTGGTGATCTACGGCATGGTCGTCAGCCGACGTGCCACTTGACGCTCGGAGCCGCCACCATGGGTCTCCTGGACATGTTGCAAAACGCGCTGGATGCGGGCACGCCCGAACAGCATTTCGATCAAGTTGCCAAAACGGCGCCCAAGGACGAACTCGGACACGGTGTTGCCGCGGCTTTGCGTTCCGACCAAACGCCACCATTCCCCAATCTGGTGGGCCAGTTGTTCGGCGGTTCGTCCGCGCCTCAGCAAGCGGGCTTGCTGAATCAGATTCTGGCGTCGCTTGGGCCCGGCGCGTTGTCCAGCGTGGCAGGCGGCGCTCTGGGCCGGATCTTGCAACCCGGGAGCACCCAGGTCACACCGGAGCAGGCCGCTCAGCTCAGCCCCAGTGAAGTGTCTGAGATCGCTGCCAAGGCGGAGTCGGCCCAGCCAGGTGTGGTGGACCAAGTCGGTCAGTTTTACGCCCAGCATGCGGGGCTGTTGAAGCTGCTGGGCGGCGCGGCACTCGCGCTGACGCTGGCCAAAATGAAAGAACGCGCCACCTCAGGTGCCACCGGTTTGCGCTGACACCGGTCTTTCGCACAGCGGTCGTCTGCCCTGCGGGCCTTCACAGGCCCGCAGGGCAGTTTTGTTTCCAACGCGCGAGTTGGAGGAGTGAGGCATGCAGCGGCAATGAGGGGTGGCGACACGTTCTACCCCCTGGCAATTGTTTCGCACTGCTGTGGATGAGGCTGAGTGGCTGCTGCGACGACGGCATTCGGTTTGACACCGTCGTAATGGGACCAGACACCTTCTCATCCAGGCCTGTGCAGGAACAGCGCTTGCCGTACCCCTGCGTGACTTGAAGGTCACTCCCAGCAGTTTCGGTTTCTGTGCATTCACTCGAACACTTCATGACCGCCTTGATCCCAGAAGCCGCATCACCCCTCATTGATTCAGAGCGCCAGCCCCAGCAGGTGATTCCTGTGATGGCCGAAGTCGCTGAAATTGAGACGTTGGTGGAACACACCGGCACCGTGCGTTTTCGCAAGGTGGTGCACCACGACACACAGCCGGTGGATGGCACCGGCTTTCAAGACGTGGTGGACACCCAGCGCATGCCCGTCAACCAGGTCGTGGCGTGTGCGGAGCCGCCTTACCGGCGGGGTGGCGTGTTGGTCATTCCTGTCTATGAGGAACGCTGGGTTCGGCAACTTTTCTTGAAGGAAGAAGTTCACATCACCACCCGCCGAGAGCGGCTTTCTCCTGACACCACAACCGTGGAACTGCGGCGAGAAGAGCTGGTCAAGGAACGTTTCGACCCTGTCACCCAGAGATGGACGCCCGACCCGTCTTGATTCGAGTTCTCGAATCTGTTTTTTCCACTGTGTTCCACCCTCACTTAAAGGATTTTTCCATGAACTCATTCACCGTCATCGGCGTTTTCGACTCCCACCAGGCCGCCCAGGCTGCGGTTGAACAACTCAAGCGGTCCGGCTTTCAACAAAACGCCTTGCATGTGCATGCCCAGGAAAAGACCGCGGTCACCGAGGGCGGTGAGTCCGAAGGTTTCATGGACAGCGTGGGCCACTTCTTCAGCAACCTGTTCGGCGACGACAAGCAAGACGGTGGGCATTACGCGGAGGCGGTCCGCCGCGGTGGCTCGGTGGTGGCCATTGACGTCGACGCCGAGGCCGATGTGTCGGGTGCCCGTGCGGCGCTGCTGGCGGCCGGTGCCGTGGACATCGAAAAGCGCGCCGACGAATGGCGCAGCGATGGCTACAGCGGCGCTTTCCCCGGCACCGGCTCGCCCGCCGACGTCACCAGCTCGACCCGTCCCGCCAGCTCAGCAATGTCGGCCTCCAGCGGCACCCAGGCGCAAGAAGCCGTGGTGCCCGTGGTCCGCGAAGCGTTGGAAGTTGGCAAGCGGGAAGTCGAGCTCGGCGCGGTGCGCGTGTACTCGCGCGTCGTCGAGACGCCCGTCAAGGAGTCGATCGAATTGCGGGAGCAGCATGCTGCCGTCGAGCGTCACCCGGTCGACCGGGTGGCCACCCAGGCCGACCTGGCGGCCATGCAGGAAGGCGCTTCCATTGAGATCCGGGAGACGGCCGAGCGCCCCGTGGTGAGCAAGACAGCCCGGGTGGTCGAAGAGGTCACGGTGGGCACGCAGGCTTCGAGCACCCAGCAAACCATTTCCGACACCGTGCGCAACACGGTGGTGGAAGTGGAGCGCAGTGGCAACGAAGGCAACATGGCCGCGTACCGTCCGCACTATGAAAGCACCTTGGCCAGCCAAGGAGCGTATGAGGACTTCGAGCCCGCCTATCTTTATGGCTCCACGCTGCGGGCCGACCAGCGGTTCGCCGACCGGTCGTGGTCGGAGGTCGAGCCTGAGGCGCAAAGAGACTGGGTGGGCAAGTACCCGCAATCGACCTGGGAGCGTGTGAAATCGGCCGTGCAACACGGTTGGGACTCGGCCACCGGGCGCAACAAGACGATGTGACCTGACAAAAGGCCTGTGCGGTGCAGGGTGCCGAGCGCGCCTTGTGCTGCTCCGTTCACAGCAGGCCGTTCACAACTTCAATCTCCAAGGCACGCCTTGCTTTCCCAGCAAGGCGTTTTTTGGGTGGCTTGCGTTGCGTCGATCAGCCTTGGGTCGCAGCGTCGGACAGGCGCTGAGCGTGTACGCCCAAGCCGGCCACCACGCTCGCAAACAAATCGCCCCGCACCAGCCGCGCGTGCGGGAAGTGGGCGGCAATGCGGGCCACCAGGGGGTTGAAGCCGGTTGAGCCGCCCGTCAGGTAGAGCACATCGACCTGATCGGCCTGGAGCTGGGCCTGGTGCAAGGTCTCGGTGGCGGCAGCCGCAATGCGGTCCAGCTCGGCGTGGCAGGCGGCCGTGGCGTCGGCTTCGCTCACCGCCACCTGCAGGCCGCGCTCCAGCAGCGACAGGTCGACCACCGTCTGCCCACCTTGGGCGATGGCGATTTTGGCGCCTTCGGCCCGCCCCATCAGCCCGTGGCCGAGCTGTTCGTCCACCACCGTCATCAGGCGCCGGTGATGCGCCTCGGTGTCGTAAAAACTTTTCATGCGCTGCAGCTCGGCGACCCGGCCTTTGGCATACACCGTGTTGATCAGGTGCCAGGTCGCCAGGTCGAAGTACACGCGGCTGGGCACCTCCCGTCCCTGCGGGCCGCGGGCGCGGAATCCGCAGCTCGGCAGCAGGTGGGCCAACTCGATCTGGCGATCGAAATCGGTGCCGGCGACGTGCACGCCGTGGTTGGCCAGGATGTCGTCTCGGCGATCGACTCGCTGTCGTTGTGCGGGGCCCACCCGCACCAGCGAAAAGTCGGAGGTGCCGCCGCCGATGTCGACAACCAGCACCACCTGTTCGCAGTCCACGGTCTGCTCGTAGTTCATGGCCGCGGCGATTGGCTCGTACTGAAAACTCACCTCGGCGAAGCCCACCGCCTGCGCAGCGGCGCTCAGCGTGGCCTGGGCGGCCGCATCGCGCTCGGCATCGTCGTCGACGAAAAAGACCGGCCGACCCAGCACGGCGCGTGTGAGGGTGTGGCCGGTTTGCTTCTCCGCCAGCTGCTTGAGGTGGCGCAGGTAACTACTGATCACGTCCAAGTAGGCCACCCCGCGCCCGCCGCCGACCTCGGTGGTTTGGGTCGCCAAGGGCGAGCCGAGGATGCTTTTCATCGAGCGCATCAGCCGGCCTTCCGTGCCCTCGGTGTACGCCGCCACCGCTGCCCGGCCGTAGTGCAGTTGCGGTTCCTGGAAACTGCTCAGGCCCTCGACGGCGTAGAAGACTGCCGTGGGCATCGTCGGGTGCCCGGGTTCCAGCTCGATGAGTTGAACCTCAGTCCCGGTGGGCACCGCAATGGCGGAGTTGGACGTACCGAAATCAATGGCGCAGACAGCGGACACGGGGGCAGGGCGCAGGCGCACAGTGGGGAAGGGGGCACGATTCTAGAGGCGAAGGGACCAAAGGTCGTTTCTTGACGGGTTGGGCCTGTCGGCCCCTGCCTGAGTTCATCGCACGCTTCAGACCAAACCCTCGCGTTGTGCCACCGAACGTGCATCGGCAGACCACACGTCGATTCGGAAGTCCGCCTCCACCAGTGTGGTGATGCAAGGCAACCCCAGGTGGCAACCTAACAGCGCATGCACTTGGTCCGCCGACAGCTCATGGCCGGCCAGCGGGTGGCGCCAGTGGCAGGCCAACACCGTGCCCTGCTCAGTGAGCGAGCCCTTGATGCGTGCCGCCAGGGTGTGCAGCTCATCGGCCGAGAAGTAGTAGGCCAGTTCGCTGACCACGACCAGATCAAACCGCGCCGCGGGCCACTCCTGGGGCAAGCGGTGCTGGCCGAAGCGGGTCTGGGGCCAGGCCGCGAGCCGCACGCGCGCGAGCGCCAAGGCGCGGGCCGAGCCGTCGGACACCCACAAAATGTCGCAACGCTCGGCCAGCGCCGCCGACAGCTCGCCATTGGCGCAGCCGGGCTCGAACGCCTGACCATAGCGGCGGTCCGGCAGGCAAGCCAGGGTCACGGCGCGTTTGCGTTGCTCGTACCACCGCGAGCGAAAGCACCAGGGGTCGTCGTCCTGCTCGAAGAGGGCATCGAAGTGCGCCCCGGCCGTCGACAGGGGGTCGGCTTCGCGCTTCAACTTGCCGCCACCAGAAAGTACTCGGCCACACGGTGGGCGCGGTCCTGGATGTGAGACCCCAGCACCGGGCCGAGTTCGGCGCTGCGCGGCGCCAGCTGGCTGCGGTGCTGCGCGAGGGCAGTGATTTTGGCGGCCTGGGCCGACAGCGGCAGGCTCAGTCGGCGCAACCGCTCCCAGGGCACCCGAAGGTCCAGCGGTTGCGCCCAGTGCCACATCCACACTGGCGCTTCCAGCAACAGCGCCCCTGTGGCCAGGCACGAAGCTGCGGTGGCGCGACCACAAGCTTCATGATCGGGATGACCGTCGAGCTGCCAGGTGCACACGACCACGTCGTCGGGGCCGAGCAGGCGGCTCAACGCGGCGAGCAGGTCGGCCTCGTGGGCGGCCACCTGGCCATCAGGCAACCCCAGCGATTGCAGACACGAGGGGTGCACGCTCAGCTGCGCCAGGCCGTTCAGGCGCTCATCGCGGCGGGCACGCGCCAGCTGGTGCCGGGCGGTGGCGTCGGTGAGCGCATGGCTGGCCTCGCCGTCGGTGACGGCCACAAGGTGCATCGGGCCCCCCAAAGCGGCCTGCAAACTGAGCATCCCGCCGCACATCAGCACCTCGTCGTCGGGATGCGGGGCGACCACCACGAGCCGGCTGGCACGGGCTTGCGGGGTGTCCTGGCCGGGCCAGGGCAGGGCAGGCACCGGGCAGTGCGCGAGCCACTCCAGCCATTCCGTCTCGGGGGTCCCTTGTCCTTCGATGCGCCGCTCGGCCGTCACAGCCACCATGTCGACTCCGCTTCCGTGCGGGCCACGTCGTCGCCCAGGGCGGCCAGGTCGTGTTCTGCATGGCTCTGGCGCACGAACACTGGCAGGTCGGCAGCCATCCGCGCAAACACCGCATCGCGGCAAAACGCTCCCGCGCCCAAGGCCCGCCCGGCCTCGTCCAGTACTCGGGTGGCGGTTTGCTCGGCACTCAATCGAACCCGCAAGGCCAGTGACCGTGCGTTGGCGTGGGGGTGGTCGTCGATCCAGCGGGCCGCTTCGCGCAACATGGCCGCGCTGCCTTGCAGCGCCACGTCGACACGGCCCAAGGCCGCCGAGCGAAACGCCGACGGGCGCGCTTGCGCCGCATGCCGCAGGCTGGCGGCCAGGGCCACGGCACCGCCGTGCCAGCACGCCGCCACGCCTGCTCCGCCATGCCAGAACCCGGGGCGCGACAGGTAGTCACCCGCTTGCCCGACCCGCTCCGCCCGGGCGCCATCGAACGACACATCGATGCTGGCACTGCCCGCCATGCCCACCGCATGCCAGACGCCTCGGTCAAAGCCGACCCCGGGTTGGCGCATGGCCACCCGGACCAACTGCGGAGCGTCGCTGCCGGGCACCCAAGCCGTCATCAGCCCATGGCCCAGTTCGGCGGCGCCCGAGCACCAGGATTTGGTGCCATGCAAACGCACGGTGGTGGTCAGGCCACCCGCATCGTCGGCACTGCGGGCCGTCACCCGGCCGCTCGCCGACTCGGCCGCCCAGGTGCCCCAGCCCTGCGCCAACGACGCCGGGGGCGGCAGGGCATGGAGCTCGCGCTGGATGGCCAGCGCATCGGTGTGGCCTTCATACAGCTTGGCCAGCGACAGGTCGTGCTCGGCCACGGCGGCCAACGCTTGCCAGCGTTGCAGCGTGCGCCCTGCGCCGGGCGCTGGCAGGCCGGCCCAGCCATCGGCAATCAGCGATTGCAACTGCGCGACGGATCGCAGGCCCGCAGGCAGGGCGCTCAGCGCCTGGCGCAGGCCCATGAGAAAAGCCGGGTCGTGGACGTCGCGGGTGCGGTCGGTGCTGCGTTCAGGAATGGGCGTCATGGTGGAGTCTCTCCAAAGTGGCACCGAAACCCAAAGGGGCCCGGTAAGCGCGGCGTGCACTGGTGGAAACACGCGGGGCCGCTGAGAACACGACGCAGGCGCCGTTTTGTTGCAGCGCCGTCACCAAGGCCACGTCCTCGCTGCTGGACAAGGCGGGAAAACCGCCCACGTCTTGATAGGCCAGCGCGCACACGCCCAGGTTGGCGCCATGGATGTGGCCATGGCCGTCGGCATCGAGGTAAGCGGCATCGTGCCGGGCGCGGGTCTGGGCGCTGTGGGCTCCCCAATCGTCCACTTGCACCGTGCCGCACACGGCATCGCATTGCAATGCCATCTGGGCCGACAGCCAATTCGGTGCGACAAGCGTGTCCGCGTCTGTGAACGCCAGCCAGCGAGCGCCGGCCTGCAGCGCCACATGGGCGCCCAGCCAACGGGCTTGCCCCACGTTGCGTGCCTGCAGCTCCACCGTGGTGGCGCCCATGGCGCGCGCATGCAGGCCGGTGTCGTCGGTGCAGGCGTCCAGCGCCACGACGATGCGGACGGCTTCATTGCGCAACAGTGGACAGCGGGCGGCGACCTGAATGGACGCCAGGCAAGCCTGGATGCAATCGGCCTCGTCATGGGCGGGAACGATGACAGCAATCACGGTCAATGACTCCAAAGATGCGATTCAAATCGATCTCGGGAGCCTACGTGGACGCCGTGAGGCGGTTGTCGGAGAAGGCAAGGCCAGGGTGTAAGGCAAGGCCTCAAAACACAGGCTTCGCCGTCGTGGACAGCACCTGGTGTCATGAAAAGGGGGCGACACGACCAGCATCTCTCAAGGCCAGTGGAAGGGGCACGCACCCCCACTCTCACCCGTGGTGAACGGTGATGGGTGCGGCAGCGGTGGGCAACGTCAGGACAGAAACCGCCAGGCCAACACCACGAGGGTCGCGGCCATCACCAGGTTGAAAGCCCGAAGCTTGAGGGGATCGCTGAGCCAACCGCGGATGGCCACACCCCCCAAGGCCCAGGCCGAAATGCATGGCACGCCCACCAGCACACCCGTGCCTGCCACGACCAGCGTGCCCAGCGCCACCCCCATGTCGGCCGGCATGAACACTGTCGCCAAGGTGATCGACTTGACCCAGCTCTTCGGGTTGATGGCCTGAAACGCCGCCGCCTCGAAGAACGACAACGGCCGTGCCAGGTGCCGCTCGCGGAGCACCGACCCAATGAGCGTCCAGGCCAGCCAAAGCAGGTACAGGGCACCGGCCACCCGAAGACCCGCATGCAGCGTGGGCCAGCGCTCGAACAGGTTGCCCAGGCCCAGGCAGGTGATGCAGGTCTGCACGAAGCCGCCAAAGTGGATGCCCAGGATGTGCGGCAGGGTGCCGCGGTAACCGAAGTGGGCACCCGACGCCGTCACCATGACGTTGTTGGGCCCCGGGGTGCTCGACATGACAAAACAGTACGTCATCAGCGGCAGCCAATCGCCCATGGGCCTTCTCCAGCGTGAGGCACAAGCGTACAAGCCGCTGGTCGCGGAGGCCAGACACAGAATCGCGCCGCATTGGCGTTCAACTGTGTGAAGCCCTGGTCTCACTGGCACCAACTGGGCTGTGGGTGCTACGGCACCTGAGGTGGCCTTGGGCGGCGGGTAAGTTGCTACCAGTTGCAACGACTGGTTGAAAAACCGCAGGCAAGTTGAGAGGTAAGAACACCCGACCGTTCACCGACAAGTTGCCATGCCTGACACCGACCCCGTTCTCCCTGCTGCCAGGACCCGGCCGGCGGCCGGTGACGCAGACAGTTCCCCAACCTCGGCCGAGGCGGTTGCCGCCCTGTCGCGGGCAGTGAGCGTGACGCTGATGCCTGTGCCCGCCAACGTCCAAGAGGTGCGGGTGGACACGCTGCATGAAATCGCCAGTTACCGCTTGGGCCCAGACGGAGACGCGCCCCGGTTTCTGATCCGGCGGGCAGACGATCTCGAGGCTTACCAAGCCTTCCTGGACCACCGCACTGTGCAGGACCTGGGCGGCGTGATCGACGGCCCGAACACGGTGGTGCCCGCGCAGGTGCGCAACGTGCGCGCCAACCTGTACAGCGCGCGCTACCAGGATGCCCAGGGCCAGTGGCATTGGGTGTCTCGCAGCGCCTCGCCGGCGTTGTACCGCAGCGTGGCGGCCCTGCAAATCAGCCTGCCGCCAGACCCGGGCGTCGTGCCGCCACTCGGTGCGAGCGCCAGCCGCAGCTTGCTGTGGGAACAAGACAGCGCCAATTACCAGCCCACTTTGAGCAGCGATTTCGACTTGTCGAGTGTGTTCGATCTGGGCGGCATGCCCCCCGAGCAGCTCGCCTACATCAACGAGATGATCGCCCAGTCGCCCACCTTGGTCGCGCAACTGCGCCAAGCCGCCGAGGACGGCATCCGCATCCAGTGGGCACCGGAAGATGAGCACTCGAGCATGGCGATCTATCACGGCGCCACCCGCACCATCGAAATCGACCGTGGGTTGATCTTGTCCGAATGGACCGCCCAGTCGCCTCGTGATCAAAAACTGTTCGCTGCTTGCATGGTGCACTCGCTGGCCCATGAGTTGGGCCATGCCAGGGAGCTCAAGGTGCCGGAGCCCTCGCCCTGGGATTACCCCCGCGAATCGGCCTACCGCCACGATTTTTTCCAATATTTCGCTCGCAGTGAAGGCGCGGCTTACACGAACGTGCTGACCGTGGCGGAGGAGCTGGCCCAAAACAGTGATTTGAGCTTGTTCATGAGCAGTTGGTCTGAATCGCAAGGCTATGTCGGGTCTGAGTACCAAACCGTTCACCAAGATGCCAGCCTGACACCGGCCCAGCGCGAGCAGCGCATCGAGGCCATGGCCAAACGCGATCACCCGGGCTTTGCCTCAGGCGGGTATTACCAAACCCTGTCTCACAAGCTGTGGCAACAGCGGGTCCAACAGCAGGAGTTGTGAGGAGCGCCATGCAGGGTCACCACAGCGCATGACCTTGCCTTCCAAAACGACAGCTTCCATGTTCGGCACACTGGCGTGGCGCGACCACCCACTCACCCGTTTTTGAACAACCCGCGCTCTTTCATGCGCAGCAGCCGGGACCGCATGGCGGGCTTTTCCGCCAGGGAAGTCAAATGGACGGCGTCGTCGGAGACCGAGGCCAGCGCCTCAAGCGCGGGGTCCTCAACGGGCGCAGCGGCCTTTTTGGGCGGCACGCTGGGCGCTGCCGCGCGGCGCCCACGGGCCTTGACCGTGTCCGCCTTCTCCAGCGCCGGCTCGAGGTCCAGACCGCCGTCATTGTCACTGTCGTTGACGATGTCGATCAACACGGGCAGCTCCCGCGCCACCTGCTCGACCTCGCGCTGACTGAGCTTGAGCGGCACCGGGTGTCGCCCCTCCAGCGCTGAAGCGGGAGACGTGTGTTCCTCGTCCACGTCAATGGCCAAGTTCACGAAGTCGCTTTCGGACGAGTGAGCGGCGGCCAGAGCCCGTTCGTCGTCTGCCGGGGCGGGCAACTCCAGGTCAGCGCGCTTGGGCTTGCCGCCCCGTTTGGCCCGAAGCGGGGCCGACGCAGGCGCTGAAGCGGTGCCGACGAGGCTGTCGCCGGTGGGCGTGGGCCCGATCGCAGCGGCCCCATAGATGCGCACGTTCTCCCACACCAGGCCCAAGGTGGCCAACTGGCGCACGCGCTCGGTTTGCGCTTGCGGACTGCGCAGCACGCTCAAGGCGGCATGGAGTTCGGGGTAGACATTGCTGTCGAGATCGAATTCCAAATGAACGATGGCCATGCCTCTGGGAGCGACGGGTCGGGTGAGCGTGAGCGTGGAAGGACGGACGGTGGCGTGTGAGGTCAGCTGTCGACGAAGGCCTCGCCGATCATCTGAAAGCCGCGCACGTTGGCGGCCATCGACTCTGGCATCACGAACACCGGAATGGCGCCGAAGCGCTTGGCCAGCACGTCGCGGTAGCGTTCGGGGTGGCCGCCCACCAGCACCATCAGGTCGATGATTTCATGCGCATCGCGCAGGCCATCGACCATCCGGTTCACCGAATCTTCCACCACGCTCATGATCACCGGCTCGTAGCCGCTCAAATCGTGCACGACACCGGCCAGCTTGACCGGGGTGTGCTTGCGCAACGCTTCGTTGATGCGGGGTGCGACCGCTGGGCCCAGGGGCCGGCCGATGTCGGCTGCCAAGGCGTCCTGCACGGCGCGCACGATCCGGTGCCGGCCGGCATCGGAGGCGGCTCCGCTGGCACGCGGGTTGATCGAGCCTTGTTGAATCAGCAGCCAGTCGAGGGTGTGCTCACCAGGGTCGACCATCAGCACCGACAGGTCGTCGAGTTCGTCGCCGCTGGCCAGGGGTTGCAGCCCGCCACCGGTTTGCGCAATGACCGCGTTGAGGGCGTCCAGGTGGTCGTCGATGGCGGCGTAGCCCCCCATCGGCTGCGCTTGCACGATGACCTTGCCGATCGACACGCTTTTGCCGCCGCCGACGTCGATGTCGCCTTGGTAGTGGGCGCACAAGTAGTCGCGCCGCTTGGCGTCGTTGTATTGGTTCACCGGCAGGCCGAGCACGAGCACGTCGATGTGGGCGTCGCCCGCTTCGGCCATGTAGCGCAGCGCGCCCTTGGTCAGGGCCTCGTAAATGGTGCCGCGGTAGAACTCGTCGGTCACGTCGCGGCCGAAACTGCCACCGGCCTGGGCCAGCCCGACGTCTCGACCCACTTCGTACAAGGCGCCGTTGACCGGCACGTCGAAGGTGTCGCGCCGGCGGGTGCCCAGTGAGCGCACGGCGCTGGCGTCGGCAGGAATGGCCATGGACGGAAACTTGATGACTGCAACGCCGTCGCCTTCGCGCACGCTGAGTTTGACCAAGCCAAAGCCCACGTCAATGGCCCGCACCACGGGCTGGGACGCGCTTTGCTTGGCCGAAACCTCACGCAGCTTCGAAGGGGTGTTGGGAGGCGGCATCATGATCCTTTCGTGGATGGTCTTCACATGCCCTTGCCGCAACCGGCACCGGGGCTCGGGGCGCAAGGGCCTCAGCGGAACTGACCGATTCGGTGGCGACGCGCCAGCGTAATGGAAGTGCCGTTCGGGGTCAAATGGTAAGTGCCTGTGTTTTCCGCCCGGCCGGCGGGGCTCGGCAGGCCTGCACTGCTGTCATCTTCGGTCGACGGTGCCCCTCGCCGCCTTGTTGGGAAACCGCGGTCGGTGGGCGTGGCTATCAAAAGGGCAACCCGGTGGCGTTTCCAACGAGGCCAGCATGCCAACAGGTGGGCGGCACAAGCAGGCGCCGCTGCGGTGCCTCGGTGCAAGCCTCGCCGGGGCAGGCCCAACGCATGAACCGGTCCCTGGGCCTGAAAACATTTCCGCGCTGAACGGAATGTAATTCCGGGTGGCGCCGGACGGCGTTTGCTAAGCTCGCCGGCTGTCCAACTCGGCCGGTTCCCACGAGGTCTGTTCATCGTCCTGCCCACCGCCGCGCCCGCATGCCCGATCGCCTCTCTCTCTATCGCTGGTGTTGGACTCTCACCGGCACAGGCCTGATTCTGCTGGCCTTGTGGAACGCCTGGCGCCACGGGCAATGGGCCGCTGGGGCCGGGGCTGGCCTGTTGATCGTCAACCTGTGGGCCGCCTGGCAGCTTGCCGCGTCGCGGCAAGAAGGTCACCGGACCCGGGTGCGCCAGCTGGACCTGCTGCGCGAGGGCCGGTTGGCCGAGATCGAGCCCAAAGGCGATGAACGCGACGAGGCGGTGGCCGAGGTCGCGTCGGCGGTGTCGGCGCTGGTGGCGCAAGTTCGCAGCGCGTCGGTGATCATCGACAACTCGGGGCAGGAACTGACGCATCACAGCGAGTCGCTGCGCCATCGGGTCGAGAAGCAAGCCGCTTCCTTGGAGGAGACCAGTGCCACCGTGGAGCAGTTGGCAGCGTCTTCGCAGTTGACGGCGTTGAACGTGGCGGACATCGCGGCGTTCGTGACCAAGGCGGCGCTGGATTGCCAGGCGTGCCAACAGGCCGTGCAGCAGTTGGGCAACAAGGTGAACTTGATCCTGGCCGGCATCCGGGGCATGCGCGAGTCTCTCGACGTCATCAACAGCATTGCCCTGCAAACCAACATCTTGGCCTTGAACGCCGCCATCGAGGCCTCCCGGGCGGGCACGCTGGGTCGGGGGTTCGCGGTGGTCGCCGGCGAGGTGCGTTCCCTGGCCATCCGTTGCCGGGCGTCGGCCGAACAAATCACCGAGTCGGTCACCGACGCGGTGGCCCATGCGCGCCAGGGCGAAGAACTGCTGGTCGGTGCCACCCAGCGCATGGGGGTGACGCTGTCGCAGATGGAGCACATCTCGGAGCGGGTGGTCGACATCTCGTCCACCGCCGAGCAGCAAAGCGCCGGGGTGAACCACCTCAGTGAGGCGATTCAGCGCCTGGAAGCCGACACCCAGAGCAACGCTCAGCTGGTGGTGGACATCTCCCGCCAAGCAGCGTTGCTGTGCGACCGCGCGCAAACCATCGCCGCCCAGACCGCGCGCTACCGTCTTCAACAAGGCACCGCCGATGAAGCCATGGTCTTGGTCCGCCGGGCGATCGCGCATTGCCGGCAGATGGGCCTGGCGGCGGGGCTGGTCGACCTGAGCGCCGCGGACAATCCGTTCCGGGACCGGGACTTGTACGTCTGGGCCCACAACGCCGACCACGTCGTGGTCGGCATCAGCCTGCAAGGCACCGACCGGTTGGGCAGGGACGAGCGCGAGCTGCGGGATGCCAAAGGCTTCCCGATGGTCAGCGAGTTCATTCGCATCGGCCTGAGCGAAGGCCATGGGTGGGTCGACTACACCTACCTCAATCCCGAGACCGGGCACCTCGCGCCCAAGGTGTCTTACGTCGAGAGCTTCGAACACGTGGTGTTTGGCTGCGGCGTCTACAAGCCGCCTGAGATGTGAAGCCGACGGCCACGTCATGAAGCAAGGCTCACGGCCCGACAGGCCGTCGTTCGTCACATGGCTTCGATGGGATTCGGGCATGGAGCTCGGCCGAACCTTGCGGGTGTGACAAACCTTGCGGGTGTGACGAGCGTTGTGGGAGCGGCGCCTTGGATCTGGCCCACCGCTTGCGGCCGAGCCACCCTTTGACGCGGCCGGGTTCGTTGAATCTGCAATGAATTCAAGCCGCCCCGGGTGGTGGCGTGTGACGTTGGGCATGCCAACATCGGGCTGACATGATCCGACGAGCGCCTGCCACGGAACACCCCATGACCGCACGAAACCCCTATGCGCCGCCCCAAGCGACGGTCAACGACGTGGGCCACACGCGGTGCACGCGCGAGGGCAAATCGGTGAACGTGCCGACCGGCGCCGACTTGCCTGCGCGTTGCATCCTCTGCAACGGCCCGGTCAAGCTGGTCGCCAAGAAACAGAAAGTGTATTGGCACAGCCCCTGGCTGTACCTTTTGCTGCTGGTCAATGTGCTGCTGTACGCCGTGGTGGGCGTGCTTGCCAGGAAGTCGTTTGCGGTGTCGGTGGGGCTGTGCGCACCCCATGCCGCCAAACGCCGATGGCGCACCTGGGGTTTTGGCGGGGTGGGGTTGGGCGTGGCGGTGGTGGGAGCGGGGCTGTTGTCCCACGACCAAGAACTGGCGGCCGTGCTGTGCTTCGTTCTCGGGCTCGCAGGGCTCATTGGGGCCGTGTTCGCAGCCCGCACCGTGTGGGCGAAAAAAATCACCGCAGACGGCGCCAAGCTGGGCGGCTGCAAAGAGCCGTTCCTGGCGTCTTTGGAGTGACGGCAGGGGGTGCGCAGCCTCGCCGCCTACTTGCGCAGCGCTCGGGCTGGGCAGGCGCAGCGGCGTGCAGGTGCCGCCCCCAACTGGCCAAGGTGCCATCAGCGCCGTTCACGCTGTGCGAGTGGCAGGCGCTGCTCGGAATCTTCATCAGCTGGGCGTGCGCTGCCAGCTCACGCAGCGGTTGTTGGCCGGCATCTCAGCGTCCTCGATCAGCGTGAGGCCTGCCGCGCGGGCCAGCAGGTCCACAGCGTCGAGGTCGCGAATGCCGCGGCGTGGATCGTCTGCCCGCAGGCTCCAGTCGAAGCCGGCGTTGCTGGGGCTGGTGTGGGCACCACCGTATTTGAACGGACCGTAAACCGTCACCACCGCCTCGGGTGCTAACACCGAAGGCAGGCCGGCGAACAGCTGCTGCACCTCAGGCCAGCCCATGATGTGCAGGGTGTTGGCGGTGAAGACGGCGTCCCACGGTCCGCTCGGCAAGGGCCGCTGCACATCGAGTTCAAGCGGGGGCGGTGTGTTGGGCAAGCCGGCCTCGTCGAGCCAGGCTCGAATGCCGGGCAGGTTGGCCGCCAGCTCGGAGGTTTGCCAACACAGCGCCGGCAAGGCGGCCGCGAAATGAACCGCGTGCTGGCCGGTGCCGCTGCCAATCTCCAAGGCGCAGCGGGCGTGGGCGAAGCGCTTTTGCAAGAGGGACAAGATGGGCGCGCGGTTGCGCTCGCAGGCGGGAGAAAAAGGTTTGTGCATGAGGCCGGTCCAAGTCAACGGCGAATGATGCCCTGTGGCAGACCCCGCCCACAGTGCAACCAGGGTGCTTGACGGGGCGGATGGGGTTCATGGCCCGCGAATAAACCGAGCTTCGCAGGCCCGCCTTGGCAGTGAGAGCGAACTGTTCGAACATCAGCGCCGGCTTGTCAAGGAGGCTTTTCCAGGCCCGTCGTCGCCTCTCTGCAAGGGCGGTGTTCATGGTAGGCTGCGCGCCATTTTCCAAATGGGACGTCGGTCATCCGTATGGCGCCAGGGGCACCGCGTGCAACTTCCCACTTCCATGGTTCGAGGCTCGTTCGCTTGTTGACCGAGCTGAGTCACGGCGACCTTGTCGCCGTGAACACCAAGCCCTCGTTGGCCGAATCACTGGGCCAGTGGCTGGGCTGGGCCGACGCCATTGCGCTCTCAGCCGCGCTCGGCGGCGGGTCGGCTGTGACAGCGCAGGGCTCGCCGCAAATGCCTGGGTGGGTCCAGGCCGTGTCCAGCGACGCTGCAGGGGTCAAGGCCACACTGGCTCGCGCTGTGGCCACCGACGAGGTGCTGGCGCCCCGTCCGGTTCGCGCCACACCGGGCTTGGTGGCTGGGCCCACCGCCGGGCCGATGGCGCCTTTGGACAGCGTCACCGCTTTCGCACCTTTGCGCCGCCGCCATGCGGCCCACCAGCAGGCCATGGCCGCCAGCGTGGCGCCGCTGCGGGCCCGGGTGCGGGCGGCGTTGACGGCGGCGTCGCCCCAGCTGGGCCGCCTGGCTGCGCTGGATGCCGTCATGGAAGAGGCCTTGGGCGCCCGCGAGCGTCACTTGTTGTCCAGTGTGACGCCATGTCTGGACACCCATTTTGACCGGCGATGCCGGGCTCATCACCAGCAGGCGGGGCCCACGCAGGCACCCGACGCCACTTGGTGGGCCGAACGCGCTGAAGAGGTGCGGGCGGTGTTGCTCGCGGAGTTGGACATTCGATGGCAACCGGTCGATGGGCTCCTGCGAGCCCTGGACCCTGAGATCACAAGGTCGGCATGAACAGATTCCTTTCCCTGACCGCCTTCTTGTCGGGGCTGACGGCCGTGGCCTGGGTCGCCGCGGGCTACTTCGGCGCGCATTCGCTGGCGTTGTCGATGACCTTGTTGATTGGCGCCGTGTATCTGGCGGGCGCCTTCGAGCTGGCCCGCTTCGACCGCGTCAGTGGCCGCTTGAAGCGGGCGCTGGCGGCCATTCCCGAGCCCCTGCCGTCGTTGGGCGCTTGGCTGGCCACGCTGCCCACCGCGCTTCGCGACGCGGTGCGCCTGCGCATTGAAGGCGAGCGTGTGGGCCTGCCGGGTCCGGCGATGGCGCCTTACCTGGTCGGTTTGCTGGTGCTGTTGGGCATGCTCGGCACCTTCTTGGGCATGGTGGTGACGCTCAATGGCGCGGTGCTGGCGCTGGAGAGCACCACCGACCTGCAGGCGGTGCGCGCGGCGCTGGCCGCGCCGGTCAAGGGCCTGGGGCTGGCGTTCGGCACCTCGGTGGCCGGTGTGGCGGCGTCGGCCATGCTGGGCCTGATGTCGGCGCTGTGCCGGCGCGAGCGGCTGCAGACCGCGCAGGCCTTGGACGCCCGCATCGCCACCGACCTGCGCGTGTTCTCGCGCAGTCATCAGCGCGAGGAAAGCTTCAAGACCTTGCAGGGGCAGGCGGCGCTCATGCCGGCGCTGGTCGACCGGCTGCAGGCCATGATGGCGCAGATGGAAGGACAGGGGCAGGCACTCCATGGGCAGCTGCTCGCTGGCCAAGAACGGTTTCACCGCCAGACGGAAACGGTGTACGCCGGCCTGGCGGCGTCGGTCGACCAATCCCTCAAGGAAAGCCTGACCGAGAGTGCCCGGCTGGCGGGCGCGGCGATCCAGCCGGTGGTGGAGGCGACCTTGGCGGGCCTGGTGCGGCAGGCCACCAGCGTGCACGACCACATGGCCGACACGGTGCAGCGGCAGCTGGAGGGCGTCTCCGAGCGTTTTGATCTTGCCGTCACCGATGTGTCGGCCACCTGGACGGCGGCGCTGGCCCAGCACCAGCGCACCAGCGAGCGCCTGTTGAACGGCACGCAGGCTTCGTTGACCGCGGTGACCCAAGGCCTGGGGCAGCAAGGGGCGTCGCTGCTGGCCACCCTCGATGAGCGCCATGACGCTCGCCAGGCCGCCTCGGTGGCGCAAGACGAGCAGCGGCTGAGCGCCTGGACGGCCGCGCTGGCGTCGATGGCCGAGGCGCTGCAACGCGAGTGGCAGCAAGCCGGGGCGCAGCAGACCCAACGGCAGGCCGAGGTGTGCCGTTTGTGGGAGCGCACGGCCCAAGACGTCACCACCCAGGCCGAGGCCCACGCCAAGCACACGATGGCCGAGATGTCCGGGCTGATGCAAGCGGCCGCCCAAGCGCCGCAGGCCGCCGCACAGGCCGTGAGCGAGCTGCGCCAGCAGCTTTCCGACAGCCTGGCGCGAGACAACACGCTGCTCGAGGAACGCGGCCGCATCCTGCAGACGGTGAGCACCTTGCTTGAGGCCTTGCAGCAAGCGTCCACCGATCAGCGGGGCGCCATCAACACCCTGGTGCACTCGTCGACGGCGTTGTTGGCGCGGGCGGATGCCCATTTCAGCGACAAACTTGAAACGCAAGCGGCGCAGATGGCCGAGGTGGCCACCCAGGTCAGCGGCGCCGCCGTCGAGGTCGCCAGCCTGGGCGAGGCCCTGGGTGTGGCGGTGCAGCGCTTCAGTGAGTCCAACGATCAATTGATGGGGCACCTGCAGCGCATCGATGGCGCCTTGACGCAGAGCCAGCAGCGCAGTGACGAGCAGCTCGCGTACTACGTGGCCCAGGCCCGGGAGATCATCGACCTGAGCCTGCTGTCTCAAAAGCAGATCATGGAAGACCTGCAACGGCTGCCTGGCCGCCAGGCGGGCACCACAGGCAACGGGGCCCTTGGGGCCGACGGGTCCGCCTGATGGACGGGTTCGATGCCCACCACGACGCCGAGGAGCAGACGGCACCCGTGTGGGCGGTGTTCGGCGACCTGATGGCCGGCCTGCTGGGGGCTTTCGTGCTGATCCTGATCGGCGTGCTGGGCGTGCAGCTGCAACTGGCCACCGACTTGCAGGCCGAGGTGCACAAGCGGCAGCTCGAGGAGCAGCGGCGGATGACCCTGGAAGATGCCCTGGCCGGGCCCCTGGCCACGGGCCGGGTGACGCTGGTCAACGGGCGCATCGGCATCAGCGGCAGCGTGCTGTTTTCCCTCAACTCCGACCAGCTGCAACCCGAGGGCCGGCAGCTGTTGAAAAGCCTGGCAGGCCCCCTGGCCGCTTACCTTGGCAGCCGCAAGGAGCTGCTGATGATCAGCGGCTTCACCGACGACCGGCCGGTGCGCGAACGCAACCAACAATTCGTGGACAACTGGGACTTGTCGGCCCAACGGGCACTGACCGTCACCCGGGCACTGATTGAAGAGGGCCTTCCCTCGTCGTCGGTGTTTGCCGCGGCCTTTGGTCCCGAGCAGCCTGTGGCCTCGAATGCCGAGGCCGAGGGCCGAGCCCGCAACCGGCGGGTGGAAATGGCCCCGGTGCCCAGGTCGCCCCATGGACCGTGAGGAGGGCACTGCGGAAGGCGAGGCCCGCGTCGCCGCCCTGCGTGCCCAGGGGGCCGCGGCCTGGAACCCTGTCCGCTTTGCTTTCCTCGAGGCCCTGGCCCGGCGAACGTCGACCCACCAAGGCAGCACCCGCCAGTGGTTGGCGCTCAAGCTGGCCGGGGCGGTGCAGACTTACGAAGCCGGCTGGCAGCAAGCACGGCGGCAGGCCGATGCGGTGCTGTCTGGCACCATGGTCCGGTTCCCCCCGGCCAGTGTCGAGCTGAAGCGACTGCACGCCGCGGGGGACGTTCAAGGGTTGCAGCGGCTGGCCGACCGCCTGGCGCAGGCCAGCCGGGCGCGCCCGTTGGCAGACTTGGTGGTGCGCCGGCCGGTGCCAGCCACGTCGCCCACCGGGGAAGGGCGTTCAACGACGCCGCCAGGAGCGGGCAGTGCACCTCTGACTGAGCTGAGCACCTTGCAGTACTTCCAGAACACGTGGTTGCGGCTCAGCATGGACCAACGGTTGAGCCGATCGGCCACGCAGGTGCCGGCCCAGGCGGGGCCCCTGAATTCCCAGGTCTTGGCGCTGCGCTCGTTGCAGCTGATGCGCGAGGTGTCACCGGCTTACCTGCAGTCTTTCATGGCCTACCTGGACACCCTGCTGTGGCTCGAGCAAGCCGGTCAACGGGGTGCGCCGCTGCCCATCAAGGAGCTCACGCGTGGTGAGGGTGAACGCAAAGCCAGGGAGCCCAAGGACAAAGACAAGGCCAGTCGACGAAAGAGCTAAGGCGTGTCATCCATCAGGCGGCGCTTGCGTGAAACGGCCCGAAACGATGACTGGGCCAGCTTGCGGGCATGCACATTGCCCGCAGTGGCGCTTCTTTGTTTCCAGGAGACTCCCCGTGTTGCTTCACGTGGGAGCCTGGGTTTGGCAAACCGAATCGAGGCGGCGCCGCCGGACTCGGCCTCCAATGGCGCACAGGTCGAGGGAGGCAGCACCGAGCCGCGCAGCAACACCCGCCTGGAGAAGCACTCGTCGCAGGGGCTGACGGGTGCGCAAGGCAGCGGCGGCGGGGCCGAGCGGGGTGTGAACGAGGTGGTGTGGTGGCCGTGGGGTTCGTTCACACGCTGTTGGCTTGCGTCGTGTGAACGGGTCTCAGGCCCGCAGCACGTCCAGCCAGGCGCGTTGGCTGGCGTCGAGCACCGAGTCCGGCGTCATCAGGGACCCGCTCAGGGCCTGACGGATGTCCGCCTCGGGCACGGGCAGCGGCGCTCGCAGCAGCTCGTCCAGCACCCGGCGGCCCACCGCCAGGGTCTGCGCATAGCGCTCGAAAATGGCGGCCACGCTGACGTGCTGGGCCGGGTCGTCCAGCCAGCAGTCGTAGTCGGTTACCAGGCCCACGGTGGCGTAGGCCAGCTGCGCCTCGCGGGCGAGGAACACTTCCGGCACGTTGGTCATGCCCACCAGGTGACACCCGGCCTGCCGCAGGAACTGGCTTTCTGCCTGGGTGCCCAACCGGGGCCCTTCCACGCAGGCGTAGGTCAACCCCCGGTGCACCGACGTGCCGGCCCGCTCGGCGGCGGCCTGCACGGCGGTGACCAAGGCGGCGCTCACCGGTTGGGCGGTGGACACGTGGGCGGCCACCCCACCGCCGAAGAACGTGTGCTCACGCCGCCCCCGCGTCCAGTCGAGGTATTGCTCCGGCATGGCGAGCTGGCCGGGGGCCACGTCCATGGCCAAGCTGCCCACGGCCGAAAACCCCAGCAGCATCGTCGCGCCAGCGCGCTTGAGCGCGAACACGTTGGCGCGGTAGTTCACCTCGTGCGGCAGCAGCCGGTGGCCGGCGCCATGGCGGGCCAGGAACAGCACCGGCTGGCCGTGCAACCGGCCCTTCAAGACCTCACCGGAGGGCGCCCCGAAAGGCGTGCCTTCAGACAAACGCGCTTCAACCTCCAGCCCCTCCAGGTCGTACAGACCCGTTCCGCCCACGATCGCCAGCATGGCTTCACTCCTCAATCAAGTCGAACCGCCTCGTCGAGGCGGTAGGTGGGGCCGCGTGTGATGCGGCCAAAATAAGCGGCATGGGCATCGCTGCCCTCGGGCCACTGGCTCAGGAACTGGGTCTGCCAGGTCGCCGGGTCGATCTCCACGGCCACCGCATCCACATGAAGCCAAGCGTCCACGCCGGCCTGGATGCCAAAGCGGCGCTCGGGCCCGGTGAAAGGCGTGAGGGCGATGCGGGTGAGCAGCCCGGCGCCGTCGCCGCTGAAATTCGGCATGCCGGTGGCGCCGTTGTTGAAGATCCAAGGGGCAGCACCCGACCCACCGACGGCGGGCAAACGCTGGAACACCGGCAAACAGGTGTGCGTGCAGGCAAAAGCGTCGACCTGGGCGCGCCGGCACCACTGGCTCACCTCGGCGCGGTGGGCCGCGTCACGCAGGTGTTCCTGGGCGAAGCCCCAGCCCGCCAGTGACTGGGCGTCCCCGTGCACGATGCCGAGCTTGAAGTCGCCCACGTCGGCCCGCAGCCACATCGGCAAAGCGGCCAGCGCCTGGCGCTGCGCAGGGGTGATGGCGCGCCGCAGGCGGCCCATGATGCGGTTCGACCGCTGCACCACCTCGTCGCCGACCCACTCCGGGTAGGCGCAGCCGCAGCCGGCGTCGGCTTCCTCGTCGGCCACCTCGCTCGCCAACTCGGTCTCCACGTTGCCGCGCAGCGCCGTGTGCTCGAGCACAAGGCGTTGAACGCGGTCAAAGGTGGCGGCGTCCGCGTCGAACCAGTGGAAGTCGCCATTGAACACCAGGCGTTTTCGGCCCGTTTCGCGCTCGAACAGCGTGAGCACCCGTTCGAGCGCGAGCTCGTTGCCATACAGGCCGCCGACCAGGTACAGCACCTCCAGCCCTTGCAAGGGCGCCGCCGCCGGCATGGCGAACTCCTCAGGGGCGTAGCGGTAGTGCAGCGGGCAACTGCGCCCCGGCGTCAGGGCTTGGGAGGCGGCGGTCGTTGCGAGGGTGTCGGTCCGGTCAAGGTACATGCGGGCTCCTCAGGAAGGGGAACGGTGGGGTGCGTCGAGGCTCCGTGTGGGTCGCAGGGGCGCTCGTTGGCGTCTGCAGGGCGGGCGAGGTCTGGTAGAGCGACGTCAACCGCGCCTCGCTGACGTTGGACAGCGGCAGGTCCCAGTGGACACGGCCCTGCGCCATGCCCAGCACCCGGGTCGCCAAGCTCGGCAGCAAGGCGAGATCATGCAGCACGGTGACCAAGGTTTGCCCGGGCCCGGCGGCTGCCGCGGCCAGGGCCGCACAGGCCTGGGCGGTGGCGCTGGGGTCCAGGGCGGAGGTGGGCTCGTCGGCCAGCACGAGCTGCGCGCGTTGCAGCCTCAGGCGGGCCAGGCTCACTTTCTGGCGTTCGCCACCCGAGAGCCGGTCGGTCCTCACGCTGCTTCGCTCGGCCAGGCCGACGGCGGCCAGGGCGGCCTCGGCCTCGGCCACCAGCGCCTCGGGATAGAGCCGCAGCCAACTGCGCCAGGCGTCGCGGCCCTGCAGGCGCCCGAGGGCACCGGCCAGGACGTTCTCGCGGGCGCTGAGCCGCGGCACGAGGTGCAAGTCCTGCATCATCAAGCCCACCTCGCAACGCAGCGCGCGCCACTGCGGGCGCGACAGCGGCACGCTTTGCGGGCCCAGCGCGCGCCCCAGCAGCCGCACCTGGCCTTGGCTGGGCGCCACCCAACCCGCCAGCAACCGCAGCAAGGTGCTCTTACCGGCGCCGTTGGGGCCCACGATGGCCACCCGCTCGCCGGGCACAATGGCCAGCCAGGGCACCTCGAGCAAGCGCATGGCGCCGACCTGCACCTGCACGCCGTCCAGCACCACCACGTCGGTCAGGGGCAGGGGCGTGCTCACAGCAGGGCCTGCCGGATCCGACGCGACACCGCGTCAAACGCCATGACGAGCGCGATGACCACCAGCAAAATGGTCGCCAGCCGCCCCCATTGAAACAAGCTGGCAGCGTCGCTGATCAGCAGGCCCAGCCCGCCCGCACCAATGAGCCCGAGGATCGTCGAATCGCGAATGTTGAACTCCCACACGTAAAGGTGGCTGCCCACGAACTGCGGCAGCACCGAGGGCCACACGGCGTGGAAGAACACCTGCAGGGGTGCGGCACCCGTGGCGCGCACGGCGTCCACCGCGGCCATGTCCAGCGACTCGATGCTCTCCGCGAACAGCTTGCCGTAGGTGCCCATGGAATGCAGTGCGATCGCCAAGATGCCTGCGGTGGGGCCCAAGCCGACGATGCCCACCAGCACCAGCCCGAACACCAGCGTGTGCACCGAGCGCGCCACGTCGAGCACGCCTTTGGCAGCCCAGGCCAGCACCCGGGGGGCTTGGAGGTTGCGGGCCGTCAGCAGGCCCAGCGGCAGGGCCAGCACCGCGGCCAGCAAGGAGCCCAGCGTGGCAATCTGGAAGGTGACCCAGGTGGCGCGGCCCAAGGCCGCCAGGAACTCGGCCTCCACCTGCCGGCGGTTTTCCACCCGCAGCAGCGTGCCATCGTCGCTGCGGTACTCCAAACGCTCCGGGCCGAACCAGAGATCCAGCAAGCTGGGCCGAGCGAACTCGCCCACCGACTTGAGCAGGTTGTCCCACGGGTTGCGGCCGATCGACAAATCGCCTGCGGCCACCAAGGTGCCCAGGCACACCAACACCAGCATTGCATAAGTGCACACCAGCACCACGAACCCGGCGCGACCGCGGGGCACGAGACGACCGAGTGGGTTGTTCAGTCCAGCCCTCATGCGCCGCTCATTTGGGCGCCAGCTGACCCGTCGCCAGTCCGGCATCGCGAATCGGCTTGTACAGGCTGTTGTCGCTGACGACGAAGCCGGTGTAGTTGGCCGGCAGCAAGGGCGGTTGCGCCGTGGCCAACAAGGGGCCCACGTCGGTCAGCGCAGCCTGCAGCCGCTGCACGAAGGCCTTGTCCCTGAACAGCGCGGCACTCACTGCCACCGCATCGTTGGGCAGCGGCGGCGACTGCCAGATGATTTTGCTGCGCTCGGCCTTGATCAGCCCTTGGTCGATCATGGCGGTGCGGTTGCGGTTGTAGTCCGCACCGGCGTCCAGCTGGCCGGCGGTGACCTGCGTCTGGATGGCCTGGTGCTTGGTGTAGAGCACCCGGCCGAAGTGCTTGTCGGGGTCGATGCCTTGCTGCATGAAAAAGTGCCGCGGGATCAGGTAGCCGGAGGTGGAGCCCTTGTCGCCAAATGCAAAGCTGCGGCCTTTGCCTTTGGGGCCAAGGAGGTCTTGCACCGTGTCCAGCCCCGAGTCGGGGTGGGTGACGATCATGGCCACGTACTCGGGCTTGCCTTGGTACAAGATGGTCGCCACCACCTGCGCCTCGGCAAAGTGGTTGGCCAGCACATAGCCCCATGGGCCCATCAAGGCCACGTCGGTCTCGCCATTGGCCAGGCTCTTGGCGAGGCCCTCCCAACTGTCGACCGTGCGCAGCTCGACCGGCCGCCCCAGGCGCTGTGACAGGTGCGCCGCCAGGGGCCGGTAGGTGGCGTCGTTCTTCTCGCGGTCGGGTTGGAACAAGCCCACCCCCAATTTGAGCGGGGTGCCTTGGGCCAGGGCGCTGGTGCTGAGCCCAGTGGAGGCCAAGGCGGCTGCCAGGAGCAGCGAGCGGCGTGTGTTCTTCATGCAGAGTCTCCGGAGGGTGATGAGGACAGGGAAGTCGGCGTGCCGACGGCGTCAGGCCCCAGTGGCCTGAGCGCATAACGTTTGACAAAGGCCCGGTCGATGTGGTCTTTCCACCGCCAGGCCCAGCGCCCCTGGCCACCCAGGCCGCCGCGCGAAGCGATGGCGCGGCCGTCGGCAGTGGACAGCAGGGCCAGGAAGCGGTGGGGGGCACGGTGGTTCTGCGCGGTGCCCTCGCCGAGCGCCGCACGCAGGTTGTGGCTCAACACCGGGCCCATGCGCACGGCGTGCACGCCGGCCTTGGGCAAGGGGGTGAGCCATTCGGCGCAGTCGCCGACTGCGAAGACGTTGGCGTGGGACACCGAGCGCAACTGTGCGTCGATTCGAATGAAGCCGCGGTCGCTCACGGCCAGCGCGCCGCGCCGCATGGGGTCGCGCTGCCAGGCGTGCGCCTCGGCGCCGGTGGCCCACAGCACCAGGTCGCTGCTGCGGGCGATGGTGTTGCACCAGGGCGTGCCGAGCTGCAGCGTCACGCCGGCGCGGGTCAGCGCCTGCAATGCCGCGCGCCGGGCGGCGCTGGCCAGGCCGGGCAGCAACGTCGTGCCGCGGGTGACGAGGCCGCCGTGCACCGTGCACTCGGGCCGCAGTGCGCGCAGGCGCGCCAACACCGCCAGCAGCGATTCAAAGCCGGCCGCACCGCCCCCCACCGCCGTCACGGTGAACGGCTGGCTGGCGTCGTGCTTCATCCACTGGGCCAGCAGCGCGTCATAGTGCAGGCGAAGCGCTGCCAGCGGGCGCATTGACAGCATCCGGGTGGCGCGGGCCGGGTGTGCCGCAGGCGGATTCAGCGTGGAGCCGACGTTGAGCGACAGCAGGTCCCAATCCAGGGTTTCACCGGTGGTCAACCGCATTTGTTGTCGATGGGCGTCCACGGCGTCGAGTTCGCCGGCCACCCAACGGGCGCCTGCGGCGCTGCACAGCCCCGCAAAGTCCATCGCCATCTCCTCGAACCGGTAAGCCCCCGACAGCCAGCCCGGCACCATGCCGGAGTAGGGCGCCAGCGCGTGCGGCGACACCAGCACCAGCTCCACGCCGGCCAGTGGCGCGCCCGCCCACACCCGCAAGACCTCGGCATGGGCATGGCCGGCGCCCACCAGCACCAGGCGCTTCATGGCAGCCACCCCGGCGGCAAGGCCGTCAACAGATCGGCAGGCTCGTCGATGTCGGCCACGGCCGGCAATTCAACCCAGCGCAGGCCGGCGCGTTGCGCCCGCGCGCGGGTCTCGGCCATGACCTGGGGCGTGCTCCACACCAAGCCCAGGAACAGTTCGGCTTGCGGTTGCTGCAGCCCGACCAGGGCATAGCCGCCATCGAGGGCCGGGACGAAGACTGCGTCGACGTCGGCCAGCGCCTCTGCGGCGGCTCGAAGCGCTGCGGCATCCAGCGCTGGCGCGTCGGTGCCGATGAGCAGCACGGGGCGCTCGTCCGCGAGCCGGCGGTTCAACGCCCGGTGCATGCGCTCGCCCAGGTCGCCATCGCCTTGCCAGGCCAGGTGCAGGCCAGGGTGTTGCGACGCCAGGCGCGCGAAGACCGGGTGCGTGGTGTCGGGGGCGGCGCACAGCTCCACGCGCGCCAAACCGGCCGATGTGGCCTCGGTGATGGCATGCCCCAACAAGCGTTCGGCCAGCGCGGCAGCGCCGGCCGGCCCCAGGGCCGGGATCAGCCGCGTCTTTGCCTGACCCGCCACAGGCGCCTTGGCGAAGACGATCAGCTCGGTGGTGGTGGCCGCCGCGCTCACCGGTAGGCCTCCGCCAGGGCCTGCGCCGACTCGCCGCGCCAATAGCGCCAGCGCAGCCGCCACATCAAAAAGATCGTGCGCCACACGCCGCGTGTCTCCCAGCGCCGCCCGGAGGTGGTGACGCGGGCGCGCAGGCAGGCCGGGCGGCCCACGGCACGCAGGCGTTTGGACAGTTCGACGTCTTCCATCAACGGCTGGTCGGGGAAGGCACCGACTTGCACGAACACGGTGCGTTTGACGAAGATGGCCTGGTCGCCGGTGGCCACGCCGGTCCAGCGTGACCGCAAGTTCATGAGCGCGGCCACCACGCGCAGCATCCAGGGGCGACCGGCAATGTGCACGTCGAAACGCCCCCACGCCGCGCCCTCGCGCAGGGCCTCCCGGATCAACGCATCGGCCTGCTCGGGCAGCTGGGTGTCCGCATGCAGAAACAACAGCACGTCGCCCTGGGCCACCGCCGCGCCCGCGTTCATCTGGCGCGCCCGGCCCCGCGTGGCCCGCAGCACCTCATCGGCCAAGGGGCGGGCGCGTGCCACGGTGGCGTCCGTGCTGCCGCCATCGGCCACGATGACCTCGGCCCCGCGTTCACGCAGTGGCGCCAGCGCCCGCAGGCTGTCTTCGAGCGCAAGCTCTTCGTTCAACACCGGCACGACCACCGACAGCGCCCGTTTCATCGCGCAGGGCTCCGGTGATCGTTCAGGGCCCAGTCGTAGTCCAGGTAGGCGATGTCCACCGGGCGGCTGCGAATCCGCTGCCGCTCGGCGGGGGCGTCGGCCAGGCGCTCGGCGTGTTGCGCCACAAAGGTCTGCAAAGAGTCGATGCCGCGGTGGCCCAGGCGGAAGTCCTCGCCATACCAGTTGAAAATTTTCGACGACTCGAGCACCTGGCGCTGCGCATGCCAGCGGTTGCGGCTGCGGTCGGCCATGAAACGCTCGGCCTGCTCGTCCAGCTGGCGCTCCAGCCGCTCGGCCGTGAACGCCTCCTCGCGCAGCATCGGGCAGCCAATCGAGGCGCAGTTGAGCGCAAAGTGCACCCGCGGCTCGTCGTACACCCCGCGCTGGCGCAGCATGGCGTGCTCGATGTCGTCCAGCGAGACCTGGCCGCCCAGCAAGGCAACCCACTTCGGCTTCCACGGGTTCGACAGCCAGCCGCCCAGTTCACGGATCGAACCCACCGCGGGGTACTTCGTCAACACGAGCTCGACGGTGAACGCGTTGTAGGCGTTGATCAGGAAGGCTTGCTGTTGCGGCTTCGTGAAGCCGTCGAACACCGTCC
>JAZKHH010000144.1:0-32472 GCA_040385465.1 Pseudomonadota bacterium
CGGGGGCACCGCCCCGGCTGCGTTTTGCGCCTTGCTCACGGCTTTTCTGGTTCAAACGCATCTGGCTTCCGTCGTGTTAACAGGCCCTAAGCCTCACCCATTTCTCGGCCAAGTCAGCCATGCCCGCGGCTTCCTGCACACTGGCGACCATGAGCACAACCTTAGACGCCGCCCTGGTGTGGTTCCGCCGCGACCTGCGCACCGACGACCAAGCCGCCCTGTACCACGCCTGCCGGGCCGCCCGGCGGGTGTACTGCGTGTTCGTGTTCGACACCGAGATCCTGGCCTCCCTGCCCCGCGCCGACCGCCGGGTGGAGTTCATCCATGGCAGCGTGCAGGCCCTGGACGCGGACCTGCGGGCGCAGGCGCCGGGGAGTGGCCTGATCGTGCTGCATGCGGCTTCCACCGAGGCCATCCCGCGGCTGGCGCAGGACTTGAAAGTGCAGGCGGTCTACATCAACCACGACGACGAGCCGCAGGCCCTGGCCCGCGACGCCCGGGTGCGCGGCCTGCTGGCCCACCAGGGCATCGCCCTGCACAGCAGCAAAGACCACGTGGTGTTCGAGCGCAGCGAGGTGTTGACGGGGTCCGGCAGCCCCTACTCCGTGTTCACGCCGTACAAGAACGCGTGGCTCAAAAAGCTCGAGCCCTACTACCTCAAGCCCTACCCCAGTGCACGCTGTGGCGACAGCCTGGCCCCACTGCCGCCCGAGCAGCCGCGCTGCCCGAGCCTGGCCGAGCTGGGGTTCGAACCCACCAACCTGTCGGCTTTGGCCTTGGGCACCGGCAGCGCCGCTGGCGAGGCCTTGCTGCAGGACTTTGTCGGCCGCATGGACGACTACGAGGCGCGCCGCAATTTCCCGGCCGTCAAAGGCCCGAGCTACCTGTCGGTGCACCTGCGCTTTGGCACCGTGTCGATCCGGCGGCTCGCCGCCTTGGCCCACGCGCGCAGCCAGCAGGGCTCCGCAGGTGCCAGCGTGTGGCTCTCCGAGCTGATCTGGCGCGATTTCTACCACCAGGTGTTGCACCACCACCCTCGCGTGGTCGAGCACAGCTTCAAGCCCGACTACGACCGCATCCGCTTTGCCAGTGGTGCTGAGGCCGATGCGTTGTTTGCCGCCTGGTGCGAGGGCCGCACCGGTTATCCGCTGGTCGATGCGGCCATGGCACAGATCAACCAGACCGGCTACATGCACAACCGCCTGCGCATGGTGACCGCCAGCTTCATGGTCAAGGACTTGGGGCTCGACTGGCGCTGGGGCGAGCGCTACTTCGCGCTCAAGCTCAACGACTACGACCTGGCGGCCAACAACGGCGGCTGGCAGTGGGCGGCCTCCACCGGGTGCGACGCGCAACCCTATTTCCGCATCTTCAACCCGGTGAGCCAGAGCGAGAAGTTCGACGCCAGCGGCCAGTTCATCCGCCGCTACCTGCCGGCTTTGGCGGAGCTGCCCGAGCGCGACCTGCATGCGCCCTGGCTGGCCAAGCCCGCCGTGCTGCAGGCGGCCGGCGTGCAGCTGGGGAGAAATTATCCTCACCCGGTGGTGCAGCATGACGAAGCGCGGGCGACCACCTTGGCGCGTTACGCGGTGGTCAAAGTGGGAAAGTAAGGCGAGCCTGGCCGGGCGTTGTTGGCACGCAAGCTCAGACGGCCGATTTGCCCGGTGCGGGCACAGAAGGATGACGACGGTGGGGACGGTGGCATGGGAACCATGCGGGCAATCGATGCGTGCGAGGCCCGCCTGGCCTCGCCTCTCACTGAAAGCCTCAGAACAGCTCGACGTCACCCGTCTTGTCGTCGTCCTCGGTCAGCTCGCCCTTGGCGGTGAGCTCGGTGTAGCTGCACACGCGGTTGCGGCCGTGCTCTTTGACGTAGTAGACGGCCTTGTCGGCGCGCTCGAAGGCGCCGCTGGGGGTATCGCCGACGCGCAGGGCGGTGAAGCCGATGCTTACCGTGATGCGCCCGACCTGGGGAAACGAGTAGTTCTCGGTGTGGTTGCGGAAGCGCTCGAAGGCCACGCCGGCGTCGGTCTCGTTGTCGCACCGCATCAAGACGACGAACTCTTCGCCGCCGAAGCGGTACAGCCGGTCGTGGAAGCGGAAGCTGGCGCGCATCAAGCGCGACAAGAGGAGCAGCACTTCGTCACCGATGAGGTGGCCGTAGGTGTCGTTGACGCGCTTGAAGTGGTCGATGTCGATCACGCCCAGCCAGCTGCTGGCCGGGCCGCCGGCGACCGAGCGGCGGTCTCCCTTGCCTTCGTTGGCCACCAGCTGCTGCTCGGCGGACGCCTTCAAGAAGGCCTCGTCGAAGGTTTTGCGATTGAGCAGGCCGGTGAGGGTGTCGCGCTCGCTGTAATCGAGCAGGCCCTGGAAATTGCGGTAGATGCGCAGGATGCTGCCCACCAGCCGCTTGGACTCGCTCGACAAGGGCTGCTCGGTCTCGACTTCCATGACGCCGACCACGTCGCGCTCGGTGGCGACCGGGAAGATGGTGATGTGCGGTTGCCCAGCGATCTCGATGGCCGATTGCGACTCCATGCACTGCAACCGGTGCGGGTGGTCGTCCAGCGCGGGCAGGCTGCTCAATTCGGCCCACACGGGGTCAAAGGTGGCCACCAGAGTGGTCGCGGTCAGGCGGGCCCGGGTCAGCCAGTGCTCGGAGCCGGCCTCGCCCACGCGCCGGTAGATCACCACCATCTGCGGCTTGAGCAGGTCTTTCATGGCCCCCACCAACGTCACGTCCAACTGGTCGCGATCGCGGAACCCCGTCAAGTCGGCCAGGTGGTCTACGAGTTTGGACATTTTGGGTTTGAAGGGGGCCAGGGCATCCACAGGCAGGTCAGGCGATGGCGTGGGCGCTGGTATAGCGACCGATCAGTGCCAACAGGTCCTCTTCAGAGTAAGGCTTGCCGAGGTAATGATCAACGCCCAATTCGGCGGCGTAATCCCTGTGTTTTTGAGCGATCCGGGAGGTGATCATGATGACAGGCAGATCGCGCAGCCGGGCGTCGCCACGGATGTTGCGCACCAGGTCGAAGCCGTCCATGCGGGGCATCTCGATGTCGCTGAGCACGATTTGCGGCTTTTCCTCGGCCAGCTTTTCCAAGGCATCCAAGCCGTCCTTGGCCAGCACGACGCGGTAGCCTTCGCGCACCAGCAGGCGCTGGGTCACCCGGCGCACGGTGAGCGAGTCGTCGACCACCAGCACCAGCGGCGCCACACGGGCGGTGACTTCCGGCGCCACCGGCTTGGCGGGCTCGTCCGAGCCCGGCTTGAACAACGCCGCCTGAGTGGCGTCGCGCGCCACGTCGCCGTACAGGGTGGCCAGTGCCACGGGGTTGTAGATCAGCGCCACCACCCCGGAAGCCAGCAGGGTCATGCCGGCCAGGCCGGGCAGGCGGGCGAGCTGCGGGCCCAGGTTCTTGACCACGGCTTCCTGGTTGCCCAGCACGTCGTCCATGTGCACTGCGATGCGCTGCTGGGCGCTCTTGATGATGGCCACGTAGCGGTTGCGACCGAGGGTTTCGGCGCTGCGTGGGCTGAGCTGCAGCAAGGCGCCGAGCCAGAAGAACGGCAGGGTGCGGTCGGCAAAGGTGTAGGCGCCGGCGGCGTAGGCCTGGTCGACCTCGTTGACGGGCACCCGGCGGATCAGCTCCACCATGGTGGATGGCACGGCGACGGTGGTCTCCCCCACCCGCATCATCACGATCTGCGTCACCGCGGTGGTCAGTGGCAGCTGCAGCTTGAAGCTGGTGCCCTGCCCAACCGCCGTGGCGGTCTCGATGCGCCCGCCGATGGCGTTCACTTCGGAGCGCACCACGTCCATGCCGATGCCGCGCCCGGCCAGCTCGGTGACCTTGTCGGCCGTCGAGAAGCCCGGCGTGAAGATCAGGTTGGCGAGTTCGGCGTCGCTGTGGGGCTGCTGCAGGTCGATCAGGCCCATGGCCTCGCCTTTTTGGCGGATGCGGTTCAGGTCGAGGCCGGCGCCGTCGTCGCGGAACGCCACGCTCACCTCGTTGCCCTCCTGGGTCACCGTCACCACGATGGTGCCGATGGGGTCCTTCTCCGCCGCGCGCCGGTGGTCGGGCATCTCGATGCCGTGGGTGACGCTGTTGCGCAGCAAGTGCTCGAAGGCGCCGGTCATGCGGTCCAGCACCCCGCGGTCGACCTCGATCGAGGCGCCCACGATGTCCAGGCGCACTTGCTTGCCGGTTTCCTTGGAGGCTTGGCGCACCACCCGGTACAGGCGGTCGGACAGGCTGTCGAACTCGACCATGCGGGTGCGCAAGAGATCGTCCTGCAGCTCGCGGGTCAAGCGGCCCTGGGCGGCCAACTCGTCGTCGGCGCTGTCCAGGGTGCGGTTCAAGGTGCGCTGCACCGTGGCCACGTCGTTCACCGACTCGGCCATCATCCGCGTCAGTTCCTGGAAGCGGGTGAAGCGGTCGAACTCGAGGGGGTCGAACGACTGGTCGGCCGCTTTGGCCGCCTCGATGCGCGAGGCCATCTGGGTTTCGCCTTGGAGCTCGATGTCGCGCAGTTGCAGGCGCAGCCGCTCCAGGTTGTCGGTCAGGTCGGACAGCGAGCCGCGCAGCTGCCCCACTTCCGAGGCAATGCGCGAGCGGGTGATGCTGACCTCGCCGGCCTGGTTGACCAGGCGGTCGAGCAAGGGGGCCCGGACGCGCACCGCGGAATGCCCGGCGGCCGTGGCCTTGCCGGTGGCCTGGACGGTGGGGGTGGCATCACCCGCCAGGTGGGTCCAGTCGATGTCGTTGACGGTGCGCGCGGTGGTGGCCGGCACCGACACGGCGTGGGGTTGTTGTTCGGCAGCGGCTTCGCCGCTCGCGGCGGTGGCCAGGCTCGCGTCGGCGTCCAAGGCAGGCGGCAACTCGGGCAACGGGGCCTCGTTGCGCACGGCTTGCTCGACCTGCGCCACGTTCTGGTCGTAGGCGGCCTGGTCGCGGTTGCGCAGCTGGTCGAAGGCGTGGGTCAGCGCGTCGGAGCGCGCGTTCAAGACCTCGATGTCGTCGACCTCGATCTGGCTTTGGCCAAGCATGCGCTCGATGCGGCTTTCCAGGCGGTGGGCCATTTCACCCAAGCGCATGGCACCCGCCAAGCGGGCGCCGCCCTTCAGGGTGTGCAGCGTGCGCATGCAGGCACCACCATGGCCGGCCACGCCGGGCTCACGGGCCCAATCGCGGATCTGGGTGGCCAGGGTGGGCAGCAGCTCCTGCCCTTCTTCCTCGAAGATCGGGAACAGTTCGGCGTCCACCGCGTCGATGGCGTCGATGTCGTCTTCGTCGTCCGCCGCGTCGTCTTCTTCCAGCTCGGCGGGACGCAAGGCGGTGGTGGCCTTGGGGGCGTCGTAGTCAAACTGCACCATCGGTGGCAGTTCGACCAGCACCGGGGCGTCCAGCGCTGAAAAGGCTGTCTCGTGGCCGGCCGGCCGAAAATCGTCCGGGGCCTCGTCGGAGGCGTCGGAGGCGTCGGTGGCCGCGGGCAATCCCAGGTCCAGGTCGAGGTTGATCGCCGTGGCCTCATCGACGGGGGACTCGATGTTGAAGTCCAGGTGCACGCCTGGAATCGTCTCTGTGCCTGGGTTTGCGACTGCATCGGCATCTGTCTCTGAGTCCGACAGGATGTCGAGGTCCGTCTGGGCAAACGCCAGGTCGATGGGCTCGGCATCGCCCAGCGTGTCGACTTCCGGCACCTCGTGGGCAAAGCGGTCCCGCTCGGCGGCCACCGGCGGCTGCAGTCCGTCCTCACCACCGGTCGACAAGACCCCATTCGCCGACGCATCGTCCAGGTCGGCACGGGCGCTGAGCTGCTCGAGACGGCGGCCAGCGGTCATCTCGTGAGCGGCCAGGCGCTCGAACAGGGCGGGCGACGGCTCTTTGAGGAAGCCGGCCGCGAACTGGTGCAACAGGTTGCGGATTTCTTCAGCGACGTCGGGAAAGAGCTGGGCTTCTTCGGACGTGCCGGAGCCGGCGGCCTGCGAGCGCGTCTGGGCATGCTCCAGGGCGCGGGCCAGGCTCGACAAGCCCATGAAGCCCACCGTGGCGGAACTGCCCGCCAGGGAATGGGCCAAAGCGATCGGGTCGTCGCCGATCGGGTGCTCGATTTCATGCGACCACTCGGCCAATGCGGTGCTTAGGCGGCGCGACAGCTCATCGGCTTCGTTGAGGTAGATGTTGAACAGCGGAATGCCGATCCGCAGGTGGCCGATGACCTTGACCTGCTCTTCCTCGGCCACCGGCTCCTCGCCGGCCGCCGCGTTCAGTTCGGGTTCGGGTTCGGGTTCGGAGGTGAGCTCAGGCCCGTGTGCGACCTCCGGCATGGACACCGCTTCGACAGCTGGCGGCGCCTGCGTCTGTGTCTGCGCATCAAAGGCCAGCGGCTCGGCGTCAGGGCTTCCGCCGAGGTCCAGCGCGAAGTCGGGGGTGGACAGCTCTACGGCGGGCTGGGCGTCGCGGACTTCGGGAAACATGGCGGCAGGTTGTTCCTGCCCTGCATCACCGCCGCTTTCTCCCACAACGGGCGACGCCTGCGCACCGTTTTCAGGCTGGCTGAAATCCAGCGACAAGCGGTCGTCGATCTTGAGGAAATCAGTGCTGGCCTCCGACGAGGTGGTCGCTTCTGCTTCGGCATCGGCGGCGATCGGGTCCAGGGCGGGGGCCGGCGCGGCCTCCAGGGCCCGTGCGGCATTGGCCACCGGTTCATGGGTGCGGTGACCGTCGGTGCGGTTCTCGATGTCGGCGACCCACTCGGTGAAGTACTGCAAGGCCCAACGGGTGAAGTTCACCAGCGGCGCGTCGGCGGGCTTCTGGTCGCCCAGGCGGCCGTTGTAGAGCTGCTCGCACACCCAGGCCGCTTCGCCGAACACGTTCATGCCAACCATGCGCGAGCTGCCCTTGAGGGTGTGGAACGCGCGCCGGATGGTCGTCAACAGGTTGATGTCGTCGACCGCATGCTGCAGCTGGTCGATGGCCTGGCCGGCGTCGTGGATCACTTCCTTGGCTTCTTCCAGGAAGATCTCGCGCATCTCGACGTCTTCGCTCAGGTCCTCGTTGGTGGGGATCGGGGTGAACTCGAACTTGCGCTCCAGCGGCGCGTCCAGGCCGATCGGGTCGGTCGAGGAGTTGACGAACTCCACCAAGGCTTCGGACAGCTGCTCGCGGGCGTCGGCCACGCCAGCGGCATCGACCGCCTGCTCGAGCGCGGCTTTGGCCTGCGACACGGTGGCCATCAGATTGGTCTGCTCGGCGGCGCGTGCCTCCTGCGACAGCATCTCCAGGCCACGGTTCAGGTCTTCCAGCGGCACGTCGCCGCGGGCGGCCGACATGGCCAGCAACTGGGCCTGCTCGATCAAGCGCGGCTCGACCGTGGGCAGGGTTTCGGTGTCGTGGCGGGTGGGGCCGAGACCGGCGGCTTCGCGGCCCATCACCGGGGTCAAGGTGCCCTTGTCGGCGTCGAACACGAACAGCGACTTGGCCATCTGCGGCTGCACACTGAGCATGCCGATCAGGAAGTCGAGCGCGCCGAGGTTGCCGGCCAGACGCTCGAACAGCGGCGCGGAGGCCGCCGCCGGGTCGGCGGCGGTGGCACTGGCCACCAGGGCGTCGACGTCGTCGCGCATGCGCACCACGGCAGCAGAAGCTTGGTCGAGGCCGAGCACGGACAGCACGCCGCGCATGGACGACAGCAACCCAGGCACCGTCATCAGCGAAGCGCTGTCGGCGGTCTGGCGGAAGAACTGGTCCACGAGTTTTTCGACTTCCGACAGCGACGCGCGCAGTTCCTGCACCACGCTGCCCATGGTCTGGCGATCGGAGACGCGGCGGTAGAGGTCTTCCATCCACCCCTCGAGCGCGGCTTGGGGCTGACCGCTGCGCACCGCGGCGATGCGCTCGGCCAGGCGGCGCACGCGGTCGCCTTGCTCCGGGCCGTCGACGTCACCGTCTTCCAAGGCGGCTTCGATGTAGAGCAGCGCGGTGGCCACTTCCATGGCCAAGCCCGCCTCGGGCATGGCTTCGCTTTGAATGGATTGCGTGGCGGCGGCCTGCATTTCCACCGCCAGGGCATCGCCCTGGGGGAACAGCTTGCGCAGGGAATCGGCCACCAGGGCGAACTGCTCGCCCAGCCCGGCCAGGCGGTGCAACTCGCCCCCGGCCACCGCCGACCAGGCTTCTTTGGCCGACACCACCCGCTTGCCGGCTTGCAGCAGCAGCGCCGGATCAAAGCGACCCAAGGTGGCGTTGTTGTAGTCGACCGGCGTGGCCTTCAGACCCCAGGCGGCACGGGCGGCCGACAGGCGGGTCGTCGGCGGGCCGCCGGCCGGTGCTTCCGCGGCGTGAACGCAGAAGAACAACAAATCTTGCACCAGGCGCTCGGAGACCTCGCTGCCGCCGCCTTCCAGGATGCGCAGCTGCGACAACAGCCGCGAGGCCAACCGCTTGCTGAACACATCGGCCCGCAGCAGGCCACGGCTCTGGGCTTCGAACACGGCCGATGCCAGCTGCCACAAGGTGGCGGCTTTGGTGCCGGGCGCACCGGCCGCCAGGCCCGCGCACAGCTCGCTCATGCGCACGAAACTGGTGGGCGATGGCGAACGCATGATCGCCAGCATGTGGGTCTCGAGCGCCGAGCGGGTGGCCGTGTCGGCCTGGCGTGGCGTGGCCTGAGGATCGACCGGCAGGTCGTGCCAGGACCACTCGATGGCCCAGAGGTCGGCCGGGTGAATCCGGTCGGCCACGGCGAGCTCTTGCACCGCCTGGTATTGAGGGAAGAACGACAGGGGCGACACCGGCTTGTTCGCCAGCAGGCGGGCCAGGTAGTCGAGCAAGGCGAACGACGCCCGCTCGATGGTGTCGACCGATTTCGAATTGAGCTTGGCCGGTTTCGAGATGCACTGAAGCAAGGCGTTTTCACTGGCCCGCAGCAAGGCAGCCGCCGGCGACAGGCCCACCATTTCCAAGGCACCCACCCCTTGGTGCACCTGGGTGCGGGCGGTGCGCAGGACCGACGGGTCCACCGCGTCGAGATCGGAGCCGCTGGCGACTTCGGCTTCCTTCAAGAAACGCCGCAGGGACTTGTGGGCGGTGTCCAGGGATCGACGCAACTCCTCGTTGACCCAGGCCAGGGCGCTGAGGTCTGTCGATTCACTCTCGCGGTTCAGTGTGTCCATCCGATGCTCGTGGGTTGTCAGGCAGAGCCAAAAACCAGACCCGATGGTTCGTTCGCCACCGGGTCACTTCGTTCATTCAGCCTTGGTGGTGGCGCGGTGGCGCCGCCGCCGTCATCAACCGATCTTGAACCGTGCCACCGACTGCTTCAACTCCTCGGCCGTCTTGGACAATTCCCGCACCATCTGGGCGGTGGAGCGCGTGCCCTCGCCGGTCTGCTCGGTCACCGCGAAAATGTGCTGGATGTTGGCAGCCACGACGTTGGCCGACTCGGCTTCGCTGAGGGCTTGATTGGAAATTTGTTGAATCAGCTCGGCCAGCCGGCGTGACACGCGGTCAATGTCGCCCAGTGCGGTACCGGCCGCGTCAGTCAATCGGGTTCCTTCAACCACCCCTTGCGTGGAGCGCTCCATGGCGCCCACCGCGTCTTGGGTGTCGGTCTGAATGGTTTTCACCAGGGCCGCAATCTGCCGTGTGGCGTCGCCGGAGCGCTCGGCCAGCCGCTGCACTTCCTCGGCCACCACCGAGAAGCCGCGTCCGGCTTCACCGGCTGAGGCGGCCTGAATGGCGGCGTTCAAGGCCAGCACGTTGGTTTGCTCGGTAATGTCGGAAATCAGCTCGGTGATTTCACCAATTTCCTGTGACGACTCGCCCAGCCGCTTGATCCGCTTGGAGGTTTCCTGAATCTGGTCGCGGATGGAGTTCATGCCGCCGATGGTGTTTTGCACCGCGCGCAGACCCGACTCGGCGGCGTCCAGCGATTGGCGGGCCACCTGGGCGGTTTCCTGCGCTTGGGCCGACACGTCGTTGATTCGGCTGGCCATCTGCAACACCGACTCGCCGGTGTCGCGAATCTCGCGCAGCTGCTCGGTGGAAGCGGCCAGCAGCTCGGTCGACGTGGCGTCCACCTGCTGGGTGGTTTCCGTCATCCGGCTGACCGTGCCCTGCACTTGCGACACCAGGGTGCGCAGCTCTTCCACTGTGTAGTTCACCGAGTCGGCGATGGCGCCGGTGATGTCTTCGGTCACCGTGGCTTGCTGGGTCAAATCGCCCTCGGCCACCGTTTGCAGTTCGTTCATCAACCGCAAAATCGCCGCCTGGTTGGCGTCGTTCACGCGTTTGGCTTCCTGCTCTTGGCGCTCGGCTTCCAGGCGCTGGTTTTCAGCGAACAGGGCGCGTTGCGCTTGCTCCAACACGAACAACCGCAGGAAGCCCAAACCGCCACCGGCCATCACCAGGGTGGCGATCACCAGGGCCAGCAAGCTGCCCACGCCGAAGCCGGTTTGCACGCCCAGGGTTTCCTGCACGTTTTCCAAGTCGACCCGCAGCTTCTCGCTGTCGGCAATGATGCCGGCCTGCGCTTCACGGGCCGACACCAGGCCCTGCAGGTTGCCCAAAATGGCGCCGGCCTGGGTGCGGGTTTCTTCGAACTGCTTCAGCAGCGCCACCAGGCGCTCCTGGGTTTGCGGGTCGCGCGTGGGCGGCAGGCGCAGCTCCGTATTGCCTTCGGACAAGCCTTGGGCGATCTCGCGGAACGAGTTCAAGTCTTTGCCCAGCAGGAACACGGCTTCCGGGCTCACGCCTTCCACCGTCAAGAATTCGTTGGCGCTCTTGCCGATGCGCTGGGTCAACATGACCAGCTGGCCCACGGCCTGCACTTCCGGTGGCGTTGGGTCGCCTTGCAGCTTCAAGGCCGACACGGTTTCGGCAATTTCCAACAGGTCGGACGATTGGCGGTTGATGGCCTTCAAGGCCTGCCCGACCTGCGTCAGGATGGTCTGCTGGCTCAACACCATCTTGGCGTTGCCTTCAGCGCGGTCGATCAGCGGCAGCAGCGGGGCCAGCAGGGCACGCACCTTCTCCGGGGCGGCCGTCAGGCGGGAGTTGCCGTTGTTCAAGCCGCGCACGTTGGTGGCCAGTTCTTCCGAGCTGTCCTGCACTTCGGGGAAGGCCTGGGGGCTGCCCACCAGGGCCTGCGACACCGACTTGGCCAGCCGCTGCGACTGCATCAGCGCCTTGCCGCTGGCCGCCACCTGGGCCGAGCCCTTGGCCGCCGAGTTCAGCGAAAACACCGTCATGGCCACCAGGCCCGCCAGGCCCAGCACCACCATCCCAGTCAAGATCCACTGCTGGTGGATCACCGGCCGGTTGCCGATAAAGGGCAAGCCGCTGCCCGACGGCAGCCCGGAGGGGCTGCGGTCGGTCTGGATGCTGGTCTCCGAGAACTCAGGCAGTTCAGACGCAGAGACTTCGGTGATGATGGAAGAGTCGGTGTTCATGGTTGCAGTCTGGCCCTGTCAAATGTCACGCGGTCCGCTCCAAAAGGTTGGATGAAAATCAACACGAGCAGATCCTGGGTGTTGATTTTGAACTGTTCAGCTGGCCCACTCGGGACGTCCCGGTGGGTTTTACATCCCGCTTCAATGGGCCAAAGCCTCGAGATCCACGGGAATCAGGCGACAATTTTGAGAAATGCTTCCGTCTGGGCCAGCGAGGCAAGCCTCAATTCCTGCCACACACGGCCGTTTTGGTCGCGATAACGGTCGGTCACGAAGGCCGGGCGGGCGTCGCCTGGGTCGGGTTCGAGTCGAATTTCGGTTTCGTTGCGCAGCCCTGCCAGCCGGTCGACCACCAAAGCGCAATTGAGTTCGGCCGTGGGATTGAAGGCCACCATGCGCGATTGGTCGCGGTAGGCGCCTTCGGTCTTGATGCCCAGGAAGCGGGCCAGGTCGACCACGCCGTGCAAGTGCCCGCGCAAATTGGCCACGCCCAGAAACCAGGGCGCCGTGTGCGGCACGCCGAGCACCGGGCTCATGGCGAAGATTTCGCCGGCTTCCTTGAGGGGGAACAAAAAGCCCAGCCCTCCGCACTCCACCGCCAGCCACGAACGGCCGCGGACCTGCGTGCGCGCCAGGGCCAATTGCTCGGCCAAGCGGGTTTGCAGTTTCACCAGGGCTTCGCGTCTTCGTGCCATTGGATCAGGGGTAGGTTATCTTGCGGGTCAGTGATGGGGTATTGCACAACATCGGCGTTACCCAAGAGCGCGTATTTTCGTCAATAAATCATCGGTATTCACAGGCTTCACGATGTAATCGGTGGCGCCTTGGCGCATGCCCCAAACCTTGTCGGTTTCCTGGCCCAGGCTGGTGCACATGATCACCGGCACATCGGCAAAACGCGGATCGCGGGTGATGGCGCGGGTCATCTGGAAGCCGTTCTTGCCCGGCATGACGACGTCCATCAGGATCAAATCGGGCTTGGCCTCGGCCAAGCGGCTCATGGCCTCTTCGCCGTTTTCGGCCGTGCGCACCGTGTAGCCGCGCTTGGTCAGCGCGTCACGCATGTGGTACAGCTCGGTCTTGGAATCGTCGACCAACAGAATGTGGTGAATCGCCATTTTCTTGTCCTCAGTCAGCTTGGACCCAAGCCAGGGGGCTCAATTGAAGGCGCGGATCTTGGCCATCAGCTCGTCGGCATCGACAGGTTTGACGATGTAATCGTTGGCCCCTTGGCGAATGCCCCAGACCTTGTCGGTTTCCTGGTTCTTGCTGGTGCACATGATCACGGGAATGTTGACGAAACGGGGGTCGCGGGTGATGGCCCGCGTGAGCTGGAAACCGTTCTGGCCCGGCATCACCACGTCCATCAAAATCAGGTCGGGCTTGAATTCGGCCAGACGGCGCATGGCTTCTTCGCCGTTCTCGGCGGTGCGCACCGAATACCCACGCTTGGAGAGCAGATCGCTGAGATGGTGCAACTCGGTTTTCGAATCGTCTACCAACAAAATATTGTGAATCGCCATGTTTTCCTCAATCAATCACTCGCGAATAAGAATCGCCAAGAAGACTCAGCTGGGTTCGAACAACGCTTTGGCGTATTGCCGAACCGCCTGGAGCAACTGATCCTTGGTAAACGGCTTGGTCAAATAATCTTCTGCGCCCACCATGCGGCCACGGGCTTTGTCGAACAGGCCGTCTTTGGACGACAGCATGATCACGGGCACGTTGGCAAAACGCAGATTGCGTTTGATGATGGCGCAGGTTTGATAGCCGTCGAGACGCGGCATCAAAATGTCACAGAAAATCAAATCAGGCTGGTTGTCGTTGACTTTGGCCAAGGCGTCGAAACCGTCTTCGGCCAGCAGCACCTGGTGGCCGCCTTGCTTGAGGAAGATTTCCGCGCTGCGACGGATCGTGTTGCTGTCGTCAATGACCAGAACCCTGACGCTCACCGGACTTGCTGCGCTCTCATTGCTCACCGCATGCTCCTCAACGATCGGTTTCAGACACAAACGTTTCGAAGGAGGTCAGACCGGCACCATTTCGAAATCTTCCTTGCGCGCCCCGCACTCGGGGCAGGTCCAGTTCATGGGAACGGATTCCCAAAGCGTGCCCGGCGCAATGCCATGTTCGGGATCCCCTGTGGCTTCGTCATAAATCCATCCACAGATTAGGCACATCCACGTTCGAAATTGAATCACGTTATTTTTTCGGCTTCACTACAATGACGCGTCGATTGTAGCCAGGGGTTGCTCGGAGGGAGTCATCAATTTGCGCTCCGTGCGCAACATACCGCACATTTCCCAGTCCGTCTTCCCCGTGTTTCTCTGCAGTCCCTCTTCCGCCATTCCCGGACACGCCCCCATGCCTCTCGAAACCCCCGCCACCGACTCCGGCCCGGAGTCTCTCCAGGAAGCCGTCCTGCCTCCGTGCGTGATGTGCTTCAACGCCAACGACCCCAGCGGCGCCAGCGGCCTGGCCGCCGACATCGCCACCATCGCGGCCATGGGGGGCCATGCGCTGCCGGTGCTGACCTCGGTGATCATGCGCGACACGGCGGAGGTGTTCGACCACCACACCTTGGATTCCGATGCCGTCGTGGAGCAGGCACGCAGCATCTTGGAAGACGTCACCCTGGCGGGCTGGAAAGTGGGTTTCTTGGGCTCGGCCGAGGGCGTGAGTGTGGTGGCCGAAGTGCTGTCCGACTACCCGGACGTGCCGCTGGTGGCTTACCTGCCCAATTTGTCATGGGTGGAAGAAGACGAGCAGCAAGCCTATCTGGAAGCCTTTCGTGACCTGGTGCTGCCGCAGACCGAAGTGCTGGTGGGCAACCACCAGACCCTGACCAATTTCCTGCTGCCCGATTGGGACGCCGACCGGCCGGCCTCGCCCCGCGAGCTGGCCGTGGCCGCCGCCGAGCACGGCACCCGGTTCGTGCTGGTGACGAGCGTGCCGCTGCCCGACCAGTTCATGGACAACGTGCTGGCGTCGCCCCAAGGCGCAATCACCGGCGAGAAATTCGAGCGTTTTGAAGTGAGCTTCGTGGGCGCGGGCGAGACCCTGTCGGCCGCCCTGGCCGCGCTGCTGGCCTCCGGCGCCGAAGTGCATGCGGCCGTGGGCGAAGCCCTGGCCTTTTTGGACCAGGCGCTGGACGCTGGTTTTCGCCCAGGCATGGGCAACGTCATCCCCGATCGCTTCTTCTGGGCCCAAAGCCCCGAGGACGAAGAGGGTGAAGGCGAAGAAGAGAGTGCCGGCGACGAGCCGGGCCTCTCCGGCGGTTCGAGACAAATTCACTGAGAATCACTGTCTGAACCCCGTGGCGGGGCGCGGCCTTTTCACTCCCAGGCCCGCAATCCTGCCGTTCGCCCACTGTTTGCTTTGCACGGCGCCCGTCCAACCCGGTGCCCCTGAACCATGCCGCTGTCTGCCCTGCCCCCTCCCAGCAACGCCGCCTTGTTTGAGCGTGCCGAACGCGTGATCCCGGGTGGGGTGAATTCACCCGTGCGGGCGTTTCGCGCCGTGGGCGGAACCCCGCGCTTCATCGCCCGCGCGCAGGGCGCGCACATGTTTGATGCCGAGGGTCAGCGCTACATCGACTACATCGGCTCCTGGGGGCCCATGATCCTGGGCCACGGCCACCCGGCCGTGCTGGAGGCGGTGCACGCCGCGGTGAACGAGGGCCTGTCCTTCGGCGCGCCGACCGAGCGCGAGATCGAGCTGGCCGAGGAAATTCTCAAGCTGGTGCCCAGCATGGACCAGGTGCGCCTGGTGAGCTCGGGCACCGAGGCCGCGATGAGTGCGCTGCGGCTGGCCCGCGGCGCCACCGGCCGCAACTTGATCGTCAAGTTCGAGGGCTGCTACCACGGCCATGCCGACGCCCTGCTGGTCAAGGCGGGGTCGGGCCTGGCGACCCTGGGCCATCCGACCAGCGCCGGGGTGCCGGCCGACGTCGTCAAGCACACCTTGGTGCTGACCTACAACGACCTGTCGCAGCTGGACGAGGCCTTTGCGCTGCACGGCGCGCAGATCGCCTGCGTGATGATTGAGCCGATCTGCGGCAACATGAATTTTGTGCGCGCCAGCCTGCCGTTCATGGCCCGTTTGCGCTCGCTGTGCACGCAGCATGGCGCGCTGCTGGTGTTCGACGAAGTGATGACGGGTTTCCGGGTGGCCCTGGGCGGCGCGCAGGCGCTGTATGCCCAGGCCCTGCCTGGCTTCGTGCCCGACGTGAGCGTGTTCGGCAAGGTGATCGGCGGCGGCATGCCGTTGGCCGCCTTTGGCGGGCGCCGCGAGGTGATGGCGCAGTTGGCGCCGCTGGGCCCGGTGTACCAGGCCGGCACACTGTCGGGCAACCCGGTGGCCACGGCCTGCGGCCTGGCCACGCTGCGCGAGGTTCAGCGCCCCGGGTTCTACGACCACCTGGCCACCCGCACCCGCACCTTGGTGGACGGCCTGCTGGCCCACGCCCGCGAGGCCGGCGTGCCGATGCTGGGCGACAGCGAGGGCGGCATGTTCGGCTTTTTCTTCCCCAGCGCGGAAGGCACCTTGCTGCCGCAGAACTACGGCGAAGTGATGGCCACCGACAAGGCGCGCTTCAACCGCTTCTTCCACGCCATGCTCGAACAAGGGGTGTACCTCGCACCGGCGCTGTACGAAGCCGGCTTCGTCAGCACCGCCCACAGCGACGAGGACCTGCGCCTGACGCTGGCCGCCGCTCAGCGCAGCCTGCGCGCCTTGAACGACTGATTGATCGATCGACCCGCCGATTGACCACTGATTGACTGACTGACTGACCGGACCTCCTCGCCATGCACATCCACATCCTCGGCATCTGCGGCACCTTCATGGGCGGGCTGGCGGCGCTGGCCCGCGAAGCCGGCCACAAGGTGACCGGCTGCGACACCAACGTCTACCCGCCGATGAGCGACCAGCTGCGGGCCCTGGGCATCGAGCTGATCGAGAGTTTCGAGCGCGACCAGCTGGCCTTGAAGCCCGACCTGTTCGTGGTGGGCAACGTGGTGAGCCGTTCGGGCGAAGACAGCCCCCGGCGTTTTCCGCTGATGGAAGCCATCCTCGACGACGGCCTGCCCTACACCAGCGGGCCGCAGTGGCTGTCGGACCATGTGCTGCAGGGCCGGCATGTGCTGGCGGTGGCCGGCACCCATGGCAAGACCACCACCACGGCGATGCTCGCTTGGGTGCTCGACAAGGCCGGCCTGGAGCCGGGCTTTTTGGTCGGCGGCGTGCCGTTGAACTTCGGCGTGTCGGCGCGGCTGGGCCACGTGCGCCCGCGCAGCCCGTTCGTGATCGAGGCCGACGAGTACGACACCGCCTTCTTCGACAAGCGCAGCAAGTTCGTGCACTACCGGCCGCGCACCGCGGTGCTCAACAACCTCGAGTTGGACCACACCGACATCTTCGACAACCTGGCGGCCATCGAGCGCCAGTTTCACCACCTGGTGCGCTCGGTGCCGCGCAGTGGGCGGCTGGTGGTCAATGCCCGCGAAGAGAGTTTGCAGCGCGTGCTGGCCATGGGTTGCTGGAGCGAGGTGCTGCGCTTTGGCGGGCGCAAGGAAACGCCGGGCGAGCTGCGGGCGCGCGGTGAGCCGCATGCCTTCGACGTGCTGCGCGGCAGCCTGAAGATTGCGCGCGTCGATTGGTCGCTGCTGGGGGAGCACAACCAGCTCAATGCCCTGGCCGCGATTGCCGCCGCCGAGCACGTGGGCGTGGCGCCCGAGGTGGCGGCGCAGGCGCTGTCGAGTTTCGAGAACGTGCGCCGGCGCCTGGAGTTGCGCGGCGAGGCAAGCGGGGTGAAGGTGTACGACGACTTCGCCCACCACCCCACCGCCATGCGAACCACGCTGGACGGGCTGCGCCGCAAGGTCGGCGCGGACCGCATCCTGGCGGTGTTCGAGCCGCGCTCCAACACCATGAAGCTGGGCGCCATGAAGGCCCAGCTGCCCTGGTCGCTCGAAGAAGCCGATCTGTCTTTCTGCCACACGGGGGGGCTCGACTGGGACGCGGCGCAAGCCTTGGCCCCGCTGGGCGACACCGCGGTGCTGTGCCCCACGGTCGACGCCACGGTGGCCCGGGTGGTGGCCGCCGCGCAGCCGGGCGACCACGTGCTGTGCATGAGCAACGGTGGCTTCGGCGGTATCCACGCGGCCCTGCTGAAAGCCTTGGCAGGCCGCCCAGCCTCAACACGGTGACACCATGAATCTCTTCTTGCCTTCTTTGCTCGTTTTCTTGCCTTCGGACGGGCGCTGACCATGCGCCGCTTTTTGCGCACCTTGCTGTGGCTGGTGCTGAGCTTGTCCCTCCTGGTCTCTGGCTTGATTGCCTGGATGACCCAGCCTGGCGTCAAGCCGGTGCCCGCCCGCGAGCTGCCCGAGGTGTTGCCGAAGCAACTGCGGGCCCACGTGGAAACCCTGACGGTGGACCTCTACCCCCGCAGCGCCGACCAGCCCGACACGCTGCAACGGGCCGCCGAGCACATTGCCGCGGCGTTCAAGGCAGCGGGCGCGCAGGTGGAAATGCAGCCGGTGAAGGTGGAGGAAGCCACCTACCAGAACGTCATCGCGCGTTTCGGGCCGAGCACCGGCCCGGTGCGGGTGATCGGCGCCCACTACGATTCACACGGGCGGGCCAGCGAAGGCGCCAAGCACGCCCGCGGGCACACGAAGGCAACCCACACCCCGGGTGCGGACGACAACGCCAGCGGCGTGGCAGCGCTGATCGAGCTGGCGGGCTTGCTGCAACGCAACCCGCCGAAGCACGCCATTGAGCTGGTGGCCTACACCCTGGAAGAACCGCCGCACTTCGGCACCGAGCACATGGGCAGCGCCTGGCACGTGCGCAGCCTGGTCGAGGCCCAGCGGTCGGTGGAGTGGATGCTGTCGCTGGAGATGATCGGCTACTTCACGGAAGCACCCGGCAGCCAGCGCTACCCGCTGTCGGCGATGCGCTGGTTGTACCCGGACCGCGGCAACTTCATTGGGCTCGTCGGCAACCTCGGCTCGGGCGTGCAGAGCCGGCGCCTCAAGGCCGTGATGGCCGGCGCCACGGACATGCCGGTGGTCTCGGTCAACGCACCGCGGTGGCTGCCGGGGATCGACCTGTCAGACCACCGGAACTATTGGAGCGCCGGGATGCCGGCCTGGATGCTCACCGACACCGCGTTCTACCGCAACCCGAACTACCACCGCAGCGGCGACACCGCCGACACGCTGGATTACGTGCGCATGGCCAAGGTGGTGCAGATGGTGTACGCGCTGGCCCAGGCCGACTGAGCCTAGGGCGTGTCATCCATCAGGAAGCCCCTGCGCTGGCCCGGCCGATCAGCTCAACGCGCCATGTCGCCCGTCGACACGCCGGTGGCCCAGGCGGTGCGCAGCAAGGGGTGGTCGACCGAGACGTTGCGCACCCGGCCGGCCACGTCGGCCAGGGGCACGCTGTCGAGCTGGTTGTGGTTCAAGGTCACCAGCCGGTTGAAGCGGCCTTCGGCCACCAACAGCGCGGCGGCGTGACCGAACTGGGTGGCCAGGATGCGGTCGAACGGCGTGGGCGTGCCGCCCCGCTGCACGTGGCCCAGCACGGTGGCACGCACTTCTGAGGCCAGGTGGGGCTGCAGCTGCTCGCGCAGCACGTGCGCCACCCCGCCCAGGCGGATCGGGTCGGGGCTGTCGTTCAGGCGCCGGCTCACCGTCATCTCGCCGCCCAGCGACGCCGCGCCTTCGGCGATGGCGATGATGGTGAAGCGCTGGCGGGCTTCGCGCGCCTGGCAGACCCGCACCACCTCTTCCACCCGGTAGGGCAGCTCGGGAATCAAAATGATGTCGGCGCCACCGGCCAGGCCCGCTTCGAGCGCGATCCAGCCCGCATAACGGCCCATGGTCTCCAGGATCATCACCCGGCCGTGGCTTTGGCCGGTGGTCTGCAGGCGGTCGAGGGCGTCGGTGACGATGGACACCGCGGTGTCGAAGCCGAAGGTGCGTTCGGTGTGGGCCAGGTCGTTGTCGATGGTCTTCGGGCAGCCGACGATGGGCACGCCCATTTCGCTGAGGCGGTGGGCGATGCTCATGCTGCCGTCGCCGCCGATCACCACCAGGGCGTCCAGGCCCAGTTCGCGGACATAGGCGCAGACCTCGCCCGACACGTCGGCGCCGCCGGCCGCAAAATACTGGAACGGGTTGGCCTTGTTGTGGGTGCCGAGCAGGGTGCCGCCCATGCCGATGGTGCCGGACACGCAGCGAAGGTCCAGGGGCCGCACGCGCCGCTCGATCAACCCGAGGAAGCCGTCTTCAATCCCCACCACCTCGGCGCCACACTGGTGGATCAAGGACTTGGTGGCGGCACGGATCACCGCATTGAGCCCGGGGCAATCACCGCCGCCGGTGAGAATTCCAACCCGCATGGAGCCTCCTGATTTGGATGACGACAACCACGACCCTTCTTCCCCCCCCCACGAGCCCGCCGCGCGTGGGGTGACGACGACCCGGTCCCTGCCGATCACGCACCTGCTGTACTTGCACGGCTTTCGCTCGTCGCCGGCCTCGGCCAAGGCCCGGCAGACCTTGACCTGGCTGGCAACCCACGCGCCCAGTGTGCACTGCGCCTGCCCGCAATTACCGCCCTCGCCCGCCCAAGCCTTCGACTTGGCGCGCACGCAGGTGCACGCCTGGCTGCAGGCCGGGGCGTCGGCGGCGCAGGTGGGCGTGGTGGGCAGCTCACTGGGTGGTTTTTATGCCACGCGGTTGGCCGAAGAATTCGGCTGCCGGGCGGTGTTGGTGAACCCGGCGGTCGACCCGGCGCGCCTGCTGGCCCAGCACATTGGTGAACAGCGCAGCTTCCACGGCGACGAGGTGTTTTTCTTTCGGCCCGAGTTCATCGACGAACTGCGGGCCCTGCACCCCGGGCCGCTGCGCGAGCCGCAACGACTGCTGGTGTTCGTGGCCGAGGGCGACGAGGTCCTGAGCTGGCAGGAGATGGCGCTGCGCTATGCGCAGGCCCAACTGCGGGTGTTGCCGGGGGGCGACCACGCACTGTCGGACTACCCGCGCCACCTGCCTCAGGCCATGGCCTGGTTGGGGCTGGGTGCTTGAGGCGCCGTCGCTGGGGCAAATCTGCTGATCACCTCGCCGGGGAACTTGCCACCAGGGACTGCCGTGGAGCAGGTGCCCCACGCCGGGAGGGTGTCACCAGGTTTGCGACCAGATCACCACGGCCGAGACCAGCACGACCGCCAGGGTGCCCAGCAGCACCCGCACGCCGCGCTGGCGCCACACCGGGCGCGACGTGATGGCGTACAGGGCAAAGCAGGCCATGGCCCAGGCCAGTGCCCCCACCAAGAGCAACCGAATCACCAGCAACATGGCCGCCGTGCCCGCCTACCAAGCCGGAGCCAGTTCGCCCAGGCCCGCAGGGGCCTGGCTGGCTTCCTTGAAGGTGACGATCTCAAAGGAATCGGGCTGATCGAGCACCGCGCGCAGCAGCTTGTTGTTCAACGCGTGCCCGGATTTGAAGGCGCTGTAGGCGCCGATCAACGGGTGGCCGGCCACATACAGGTCGCCGATGGCGTCGAGGATCTTGTGTTTGACGAATTCATCGTCGTAACGCAGGCCACCGGCATTGAGGACCTTGTAGTCGTCGACGACGATGGCGTTGTCCATGCTGCCGCCCAGGCCCAGGCCGCGCGAGCGCATCAGTTCGACGTCCTTGGTGAAGCCAAAGGTGCGGGCGCGGGCAATCTCCCGCTTGTACTGGCCTGAGGCCATGTCGAACAACACCCGCTGGCCGGTCTGGTTGACGGCAGGGTGGTCGAAATCGATTTCGAAACTCAAGGTGTAGCCGTCGTGCGGTTCGAGCTTGGCCCACTTCAGGCTGCGGCCCTCGCCCTCACGCACCTCCACCGCCTGCTTGATGCGCATGAAACGCTTGGGCGCGGATTGCAACACGATGCCGGCACTTTGCAGCAGGTAGACGAACGATGCGGCCGAGCCGTCAAGGATGGGCACCTCTTCGGCGGTGATGTCGACCTGCAGGTTGTCGATGCCCAAGCCCGCACAGGCCGACAGCAAATGCTCGACGGTGTTCACCTTGGGGGCGCCAGGATCGCCACCCGGCGACAGGCTGGTCGCCATGCGGGTGTCGCACACAGACAAGGGGTGCACCGGGATGTCGACGGGCTGCGACAAGTCGACTCGGCGAAACAGGATGCCGGTGTCGATGGGCGCGGGGCGCAGCGTCAATTCGACCCGTTGACCACCATGCACCCCCACGCCGACGGCGCGGGTCAAGCTCTTCAAGGTGCGTTGGGCAATCATGCCGCGAGTTTAACGGGGCCACGTGCTGCCCGCCCCACGCTGGAAATTCGACGCACGCACCGCACGACCAGCGACCCGTGGCACCCGCCAGATCTCAGCCGTTCGCAACGGCGGCAGCGCCCCTGCGCAGGGTGAGAAACCCTTCGCTTTTTCAGCGGCCCACAAAAACACCGCATACCTGCCGCTTTTCCTTCTTTTCGCACCCCTTTGTAACAGCAACATACACCTCGTCGTGCCGTGTTTGCGCTGCCGCACAGGGCCTGTTTCAAGCCCGCCGCACCGCTCATCGCAGCGACGTTGCCAGCCGTTCAGACAGGCGGTTCAACGCAGCGCCTCAGCCACCGCAGTTTCACAGTTTGGAGAAGACCGATGGACATCCATCAAGCACTGCAGTCCAGCGTCGTGTCGAGCCGCCGGCTCCTGATCGCGACCAGCAAGGCCCTGTTGGAAGGCGCCAATGCCGACGCCGTGGCCGGCGTAGGGCTGGTCAGCGTCCTGCTGGGAGCCGCCAATTTTCTCCAAGGCCCCCTGCGCCAACGCGGCGCCGACGCCTGTGCCGAATTCATGCGCTGCATCGACCAGGTGCTCGATGGCATCGACGAAGGCGACATCGTGCTGGACACCCGCCTGGCCAGCCTGCTGCGCGGCTGCGCCCACCATGTCGGCGACATGGCGCTCGAGGCCGAACAGCACAACCTGGACGAAGGGGCCGAGCTGGCCACCGATTGCCGGCACCTGCTGGCGCGCCTGCAGGCCGCCCTGGCGTGGTTGCCCGCCGAGCCGTTGTCGTCTGGCTTTCCCAACATGGCAGCGACGGCGGCCGCCCCGGTGGCGATTTCCGTCGATGCCAACAAGCTTGACCGGCTGATCGCCCTGGTGGGCGAGCTGGTGACGACCACCGCCAATGCGCAGCACAGCGCGCAGGAGACGCAGCGCACCGAACTGCAGCAAAGCCACGCCGCCTTGTCGGCGCTGGTGGGCCAGGTGCGGGACGCGACGCTGCAAATGCGCATGGTGACCCTGGGCGCTGCCTTCCGCAACATCAAGGCCTGGGCCCATGACTTGGCCTGCGAGCTGGGCAAGTCGATGGTGCTGGAGGTCGACGGCGAAGACACCGAACTCGACAAGATCGTCATCGAACGCCTGTCGGGGCCCCTGGCCAGCCTGCTGCGCAACGCCATCGAGCACGGCATCGAGCCGCCAGTGGTGCGCCGGGCCATGGGCAAGCCAGAGCAGGGCACCGTGCGGCTCAGCGCCCGCCATGAAGCCGGCCACCTGGTCATCGAGGTGAGCGACGACGGTTCCGGGTTCCGCACCCAGCGGGTGCTGGCCCAGGCGATCGAGCGCGGTGCCACCGAGGCGGGCCGCACGCTGAGCGATGCGCAGATCCATGCGCTGGCCTTCGAGCCGGCCAAGGGGACGAACAAGGACAAAGACAAGGGCGGTGACCACAACCGCCACCGCAGTGGCGGGCTGCCGGTGTTGCGCTCGGCCGTTGGCGCGCTGCGCGGCACCTTGAGTGTGTGCAGCCAGCAAGGCGCCGGCGCCACGGTGGGCGTGCGCCTGCCGCTGGCACTGTCGATCATCGAGGGGTTCCAAGTCGCGGTGGGCAACCTGGTGTTCGTGCTGCCGCTCGACAGCGTGGACGAGTGCCTGGCCCACACCGACGACGCCGATTGCGACCTCACCGAGCTGCGCGGCGAGTCGCTGCCGGTGCTGCGCCTGCGCTCGCTGTTCGAGGTGCCAGGCCCGCGCAGCCCGCGCAGCACCCTGGTGGTCGTGCAGCACAACGGGCGCAAGGCCGGTCTGCTGGTCGACGCCTTGTTGGGCAAATCGCAGACCGTCATCAAACCGCTGTCGCGCCTGTTCGATCAAGTGCGCGGCATCAGCGGCTCGGCGATCCTGGGCAACGGCGAAGTGGCCTTGATCCTCGACGTGGCCGCCGTGATGAACCAGGCCACTGCTGCGACCTCACCGTTGTCGCTGGACCCGGAAGGCGCCGGCGGGCGTTGAGCCCGTTGGCTCATGTTCTTCTTGCCCTGGCTCAACGGCATGGCCATCAGGTCCTCTACGCCAGCCGCCCCACTGGGCTGTGACCCAGGTGAGGGCGATGCGGTGCGCAAGGCCCTGGCACGTCAAGTCGGCGGCCGGGGGTTCACCGACCGCAGTGCCTAGCAAAAACGGTTTGTGTTGCGGTGAAGGCGGTCCTCGCCTGTGTCTTGCGCGCCAACACAACGGACGGCCGCGGTCTTCAAAGCGTGGCGTAAAAACAGCATTCAACCCGCACAAAACGGCGAAAAAATCATGCTTAGCGCTCCTTTGCGAAGCCATTGCAAAATTGGGCGTTCACCCGCCGAAGGCATCTCGTACATTCCCTTACGCTTTTCAACTCATCAACAAAGGATTGGCATGTCACCGAAGAAACTGATGGCGCTGGCGGTACTGGCTGCAACACTGGGAACCGCATCGTCTGCCTGGGCAGCGGGTGGGTACATTGGCGCATCGGGCGGCACCGCCTCCTGGGATGAGGACTGCACGGGCTTGTCTCTGTGCGACAAGTCAGACTCCAGTTTCAAAATTTTCACCGGCTTCCATGTCAACCCGAACGTGGCCGTCGAAGTGGCTTACGTGTCATTGGGCAAAAGCAGGCTGGGTTCGGACTTCACCTCTGGCGGCTTCAACAACCGCCTTCGTTTGACCACCGATTCGGCCGGCTTTGACGCCGCCGCAGTGCTTCGGGCCCCTGTGGGTTCGCGGGCGCACGTTTTCGGCAAGTTGGGGGTGTCGTCCATGAAGTCGACGATCGACCTTGACTTGAATGGCCGCATCCTGGCGTCGGAACGCGACACGTCCGTGAAGCCGCTCGTGGGTCTCGGGGTGAGCTTCAATGTGACGAAGCAGATCTCATTGCGTGGGGAGTGGGAAAGCCGCGAGATCAAAGTGGCCGGAGACAAGCTGCGCATCAGCAACGTCACCGCGGGCGTGCAATACGGCTTCTGAGGTCGGTGACAGGCCTCGCCGTGGCCGTTTCGCAAATGGCCAGGGCGTGGTCTTTCCCTGCCCGATCGGTCACACCCTGCTGTGGCCTCTCAGACAACCCGCTTCGGCGGGTTTTCTTTTGTCGCTCGCTCGGTGAGAGCTCCGAAAACCATGCGCCCAGCTTCTTTGGCCAGGACCTGGGGATCGGCCCACCTGAGGCCTGTTCGAGTTTGATCCGTGACACCGCCACCGCCGGAAAAAAGGCCGCTGTCGCGGCCTGCTGTGTGAAGGAAGCACCCACGCCAAAGCGAAGGCCGGCCCCTGCGGGGGCCAGGCCCTCGGTTCGCGGCGCCCAGACCGCTCAGTCGGCTTGCTTGCGCAGGAACGCCGGAATCTCGATCTCGTCCATGCCATTGCTGGCCAGGGCGTCGACCTTGGCAGCGGCCGTGCGGCCGTTGCGCCACACGCTCGGCGTGTTCAAGCCGGTGTAGTCGTGGTTGATGGCCATGGTGCTGGCAGCCTGGGGGCTGATGGCATTGCCATGGTGGCCCACGCTGTGGTGCACCTGGTTGGAGATGGGCATGTTGTCGGTGCCGGTGCGCAGCATCGGCGCGGTGTGCACCACGCTGATCGGTGCCTGCTGGCGCTTGACCGGGCTCAGGCCGGTGGCGATCACGGTGACGCGGAGCTGGTCGCCCAGGGTTTCGTCGTAGGCGGTGCCGTAGATGACGTGCGCATCTTCAGCGGCGTAGCGGCGAATCGTGTTCATCGCGTTGCGCGACTCGGACAGGCGGAAGGTGGTGCGGTTGGCCGCGATCAGCACCAGCACGCCACGGGCGCCCGACAGGTCGATGCCTTCCAGCAGCGGGCAGGCCACGGCCAGCTCGGCGGCCTTGGTGGCACGGTCGGGGCCGCCGGCGGTGGCCGTGCCCATCATGGCCTTGCCCGGCTCGCTCATCACCGTCTTCACGTCTTCGAAGTCGACGTTCACCAAGCCGGGGATGTGGATGATGTCGCTGATGCCGCCAACGGCGTTCTTCAGCACGTCGTTGGCATGGGCGAAGGCCTGGTCCTGGGTGACGTCGTCGCCGAGCACGTCGAGCAGCTTGTCGTTCAGGATCACGATCAACGAGTCAACGTTGGCTTCGAGTTCGGCCAGGCCGGCGTCGGCCGCGCGCATGCGGCGGTGGCCTTCGAAGTCGAACGGCTTGGTGACCACGCCGACCGTCAGAATGCCCATTTCCTTGGCCACGCGGGCGATCACGGGCGCTGCACCGGTGCCAGTGCCGCCGCCCATGCCGGCGGTGATGAAGAGCATGTTCGCGCCGGTGATGGCTTCGCGGATCTGCTCCACCGCTTCTTCGGCCGAGGACTTGCCGGCTTCGGGCTTGGCGCCCGCGCCGAGGCCACTGCCGCCGAGCTGGATCAGCTGGTTGGCGGTGGAACGGTTGAGGGCTTGCGCGTCGGTGTTGGCGCAGATGAAGTCCACGCCCTGAACGCCCTGGGCGATCATGTGCTCGACCGCGTTGCCGCCGCCGCCGCCCACGCCGATGACTTTGATCTGGGTGCCACGGTCGAAGTCGTCGATCATTTCAATGCTCATGTGTTTCTCCTGAAGTTTGCAGTTGCTGTCGGATTGCCGTTGGTGGTCGTCTGTCTGTTACTGCTGTGTTTACTTCGCTTGCGTCGATCTTGTTGCCCAGCGCGGGGGGTCTGGATCGCTGGTGAATGCGGTGGGCGGCGGTCCGGTGGCCGCCAGGCTGTGGGCGCCGGAGCGGTGCGCGGCGCCATGGGTGTGGGACAAGGGGTTCATGTGATTGAGCTCCGGATCAAAAGTTGCCCAAAAACCAATCTTTTACGCGGCCCATCGTCGTCTTGACGGAGCCGGCTTGCTGTGCTGCCCGGACACCGCGTGCCCGGCCAAGCCGCGCCTCTTCCAACAAGCCCATCACGGTGGCCGAGCGCGGGTTGGAGACCATGTCGAACAGCGCACCGCTGTAGGTCGGCAGGCCCTTGCGCACCGGCTTGAGGAAGATGTCTTCGCCGAGTTCGATCATCCCGGGCATCACCGCGGTGCCGCCGGTGATGACGATGCCCGACGACAGCAGCTCTTCGAAACCGCTTTCGCGGATGGCCTGGTGCACCAGTGAATAGATCTCTTCGACGCGCGGCTCGATCACGCCGGCCAGCGCCTGGCGGCTGAGCATGCGCGGTGAGCGGTCGCCCAGGCCGGGCACTTCCAGCTGCTCGCTCGGGTCGGCCAGCAGCTGCTTGGCCACGCCGTAGGCGACCTTGATTTCTTCGGCGTCCTTGGTGGGCGTGCGCAGGGCCATGGCGATGTCGCTGGTGATCAGGTCGCCGGCGATGGGGATCACCGCGGTGTGGCGGATCGCGCCGTCGGTGAAGATGGCCAGGTCGGTGGTGCCCGCGCCAATGTCGACCAAGGCCACGCCGAGGTCTTTTTCGTCTTCGGTCAGCACGGCATGGCTGGAGGCGCTGGGGTTGAGGACCAACTGGTCTACCTCCAGGCCGCAGCGGCGCACGCATTTGACGATGTTCTCGGCAGCGCTTTGCGCGCCGGTCACGATGTGCACCTTGACCTCCAGGCGCCCGCCGCTCATGCCGATGGGCTCCTTGACCTCGTGGCCGTCGATGACGAACTCCTGCGCCTGCACCAGCAGCAGGCGCTGGTCGTTCGGAATATTGATGGCCTTGGCGGTTTCCACCACGCGGGCCACGTCGACCGGGGTGACTTCCTTGTCGCGCACGATCACCATGCCGGTGCTGTTCTGGCCGCGGATGTGGCTGCCGGTGATGCCGGTGTAGACGTGGGTGATCTTGCAGTCGGCCATCATCTCGGCCTCTTTCAAGGCGTTCTGGATCGACTGCACGGTGGCCTCGATGTTCACCACCACGCCGCGCTTCAACCCATGGGCCGGCGCCACGCCCAGGCCCGCCAGGCGCAGGTCACCCGAGGGCAGCACCTCGGCCACCACCGCCATCACTTTGGCGGTTCCGATGTCGAGTCCTACCACCAGATCTTTGTATTCCTTGGCCATGTTGTCGTTTTCCTGCGGGTTCTGTTCTGTTTGTTTGGTGCGGTGCTGCGGAGGCTGGTTGCTCGGGGTCGGTGTTCAGGAGCGGTGGTGCGGTGCGGTCGTCAAACGGTGGAGGCTCATCGGCGGCGCGGCGGTTTGTTTTCTTCGCCGGTCAGCGAGGTGGTGACGCCTTTGAGGCGCACCACGTAGCCGTCCCGGTGGCGCAGATCGGCCGACACCAGCGGGCGCTCGAAGCGCTGCACCACCTCCGGCAAGGTTTCCACGAACTGCTTGGCGCGGGCGATGACTTCGTCGTCGGTGCCGCGGCCCAGCTCGATGTTCACGCCGTTGGACAGGCTGACGCGCCAGGAGCCGCGGCTGGACAAGGTCAACTTGTCGGCCGAGGCCTTCAGCGGCGTCAGGGTCTTGCCCAAGCGGTCCATCATCACCAGCAAATGGCGGGCGCTGCCGGCCGGACCGGCCAGCACGGGCAGCGATTCGTCTTCCACATCGCCCAGGTTGACCTCGAACACCTCGCCGTGGGTGTTGACGAGCTTGTCGGCGGCCGCGTCGTCCTGCGCCCACAAGGCCGCGGCATGGTGCTCCTGCAGTTTGACTTCGAGCCGGTTGGGCCACACCCGGTTGAGCGCGGCGTGGCGCACCCAGGGCACGGTCTCGAACGCGGCTTGGGCGGCCTTCAGATCGATGGAGAAGAAGTTGCCGGTCAGCCGCGGCGTGACGTTGGCGCGGATGGTGGCCACGCTGGTGCGGCCCACGTCGCCGTCGACCACAATGCCGCGCAGCGCGAAATAGGGTCGCTGAGTGAGCCAGGCCACCGCGCTGGCCAGCGCCCCGAGCACCACCAGGCTGATCAACACGCTCGACAGCGAGTTCATCCAGCGCACGTCGGGCGGCACGCCCTTCGATGACAGGCGGTGGGAGAAGGCGAAAGCGGAGGCCATGGTGAGGACGGTGGCGTCAAGCGCTGGGCGCGGGGTTGACCAGGGTGTGGGTGGCGGGGGTGTCGAGCGCAGCCTGCGACAGCAGGTGCACGCACAGCTGCTCGTAGCTCATGCCGGCCGCCCCGGCCGACATTGGCACCAGGGAGTGCGAGGTCATGCCCGGCGAGGTGTTCATTTCCAGCAGGAAAGGTTGGCGGTCGCTGGCGCGGATCATCAGGTCGGCCCGGCCCCAGCCACGGCAGCCCAAGGCCCGGTACGCCGCCACCACGGTGCGCTGGATGTCTTGCTCGAGCGCCTCTGGCAGACCGCTCGGGCAGTGGTACTTCACCTCGTCGGTGAAATACTTGTTCTGGTAATCGTAAGCACCTTCGGGCGCGGCGATGCGAATGACGGGCAAAGCCCGCGCGCTCAAGCCGGCACCCAGCACCGGGCAGGTGACTTCGTCGCCTTCGATGAAGGCTTCGCACAGCACGTCGGGGTCGTACTGCGCGGCCAGGCGCACGGCCTCGAGCAACTGCTCGGCCCGGGTCACTTTGGTCACGCCGATCGACGAGCCTTCTCGCGGTGGCTTGACGATCAGGGGCAGGCCGAGTTCCTCGACCACGGCGCGCACCCGGGCCTCGCCCTGGTCGTCGGGGCTGAGCCAGACGTGTCGCGGCGTGGGCAGCTGCTCGGCCAGCCAGATGCGCTTGGTCATGACCTTGTCCATGGCCACCGCGGAAGCCATCACGCCGGAGCCGGTGTAGGGGATGCCCATCAACTCCAGGGCGCCCTGCACCGTGCCGTCTTCGCCGTGGCGGCCGTGCAGCGCGATGAAGCAGCGGTTGAAGCCCTGGCGCTTGAGTTCGGAGAGATCGCGCTCGGCGGGGTCGAACGCATGGGCATCGACGCCTTGCGCGCGCAGGGCGTTGAGCACGCCGGCGCCGGACATGAGCGACACATTGCGCTCGGCCGAGGTGCCGCCCATGAGCACGGCCACGTGGCCCAGGGCGCTGGGAGACAGGGACAAAGAGTCGCTGATGGAAGCGCAGTCGTTCATACGGCAGCTTTCTTGGCAAAGGCGTTGTCGACCACCAGGGCCGGCACGGCGCCGATGGTGCCGGCGCCCATGGAGATCACGATGTCGTCGGCACGCGCCTGGTCGAAGATGGCCTGGGGCATGTCGTCAATGCTGTCGACGAAGACCGGGTCGACCTTGCCGGCCACGCGCAGCGCACGCGCCAGCGAGCGGCCATCGGCGGCCACCAGCGGCGACTCGCCGGCCGGATAAACCTCGGCCAGCAGCACCACGTCGGCCGTGCCCATGACCTTGACGAAGTCTTCAAAACAGTCGCGGGTGCGGGTGTAGCGGTGCGGCTGGAAGGCCAGCACCAGGCGACGGCCGGGGAAGGCGCCACGGGTGGCGGCCAAGGTGGCGGCCATCTCGACGGGGTGATGGCCGTAGTCGTCGACCAGGGTGAAATGGCCCCCGCCGCTGGCGGCCACGTCGCCGTAGGACTGGAACCGCCGGTCCACGCCGTGGAATTCGGCCAGGCCCTTGACGATGGCGGTGTCGGGCAGCTCCAGCTCTGAGGCCACGGCAATCGCCGCCAAGGCGTTGAGCACGTTGTGCTCGCCGGGCAGGTTGAGCTGCACGTGGAGCTCGGGCAGCACCTCGCCGTTGCGGCGCTGCACGGTGAAGTGCATCTGGCTGCCATGGGCCTGCAGGTTCACCGCCCGCACCATGGCTTCTTCGCCCAGGCCGTAGGTGACCACGGGGCGCGAGACCATCGGCAGGATGGACCGCACGCCGGGGTCGTCGATGCAGACGATGGCCGCGCCGTAGAAAGGCATGCGGTGAATGAATTCGACGAAGGCCTGCTTGAGCCGCGCGAAGTCGTGGCCGTAGGTCTCCATGTGGTCGGCGTCGATGTTGGTCACCACCGCCATCACCGGCATCAGGTTCAGGAACGAGGCGTCCGACTCGTCGGCCTCGACGACGATGTAGTCGCCCTGACCCAGGCGCGAGTTCGCGCCGGCAGCGTTCAGCCGGCCGCCAATGACGAAGGTCGGGTCGACGCCGGCCTCGGCCAGCACGCTGGTCACCAGGCTGGTGGTCGTCGTCTTGCCATGGGCGCCGGCGATGGCGATGCCCTGCTTCAGGCGCATCAGCTCGGCCAGCATCACGGCGCGCGGCACCACCGGCACGCGCTTGGCGCGCGCGGCCAGCACCTCGGGGTTGCTGGAGCCCACCGCGGTGGACACGACCACGGCTTCGGCGCCGTCGATGAAGGCGGCGTCGTGGCCGATCGAGATGCGGATGCCCAGGCCGGCCAGGCGGCGGGTGGTGGCGCTGGCGCTCTGGTCGGAGCCCGACACCTGGTAACCCAGGTTGTGCAGGATCTCGGCGATGCCGCTCATGCCGGCGCCGCCGACGCCGACGAAGTGGATGTGCTTGACGGCGTGCTTCATGCGCGGGCCATCCCGAGGTGTTCGATTTCGTCGGCCACGCGGGCGGCGGCGTGCGGGCGGGCCAAGGTGCGGGCCTGGGTGGCCATGTCGAGCAGCTGCGGGCGGGTCAGGCTTTGCAGCAGCGCGGCCAGGCGCTCGGGGCTGAGTTCGGACTGCGGCAGGTGCACACCGGCACGCTGGGCAGCCAGCCACTCGGCGTTGTCGCGCTGGTGGGCGGTGCTGCTGACGACCAGCGGCACCAGCACCCCGGCCACGCCAGCGGCACACAGCTCGCTGACCGTCACCGCGCCGGCCCGGCAGACGATCAGGTCGCAGGCGGCCAGCTCGGTGGCCATGTCGTCGATGAAGGGGCGCACGTCAGCTTGCACCTGGGCTTGCGCGTAGGCGGCCTGCACCGTGGCCAGGTTCGCAGCACCGGTTTGGTGAACCACCACCGGGCGCTGGGCATGCGGGATCAGCGCCAGCGCTTTGGGCACGCAGGCGTTCAACGCCTGGGCGCCGAGGCTGCCGCCGACGACCAGCAAGCGCAAGGGACCGCTGCGGCCATGGAAACGGTGCGCGGGCGCAGGCAGGGCTTCGATCTCCGCGCGCACCGGGTTGCCGGTGACGATCGAGCGGGGCACATGCTTCAGGGTCTCGCCGTCGAAGCCGAAGGCGATGCGCTGGGCCATCGGCAGCAAAGCCTTGTTGCTCAGCAGCAGCGCCGCGTCGGCGTTGACCAGGATCAGCGGCTTGCGCAGGAGCCGCGCCATCACGCCGCCGGGAAAGCAGACATAACCGCCCATGCCCAAGACCACCGTCGGGCGCAGCTCGCGCAGCAGGCGGCCACAGCGCCAAAAGGCGCCGAGCAGCCGGAAGGCGCCAGCCAACGTGTGGCCCCAGCCCTTGCCGCGCAGGCCGCTGAAGGCCACCGTGTGCAAGGGGATCTGGCTGGGGGGCACCAGCTTGTTTTCCATGCCGTGGGTGGTGCCCAGCCAGCTCAGGCGCCAGCCGCGGCGACGCATCTCGGTGGCCACCGCCAACCCGGGAATGACATGGCCGCCGGTGCCGGCCGCCATGATCAGCAGGTGCGGCGCCACAGCGCTCATACGCGCCCTCCCCGCATGAGTTGCCTGTTTTGGCTGCGCCGAAACAACGGCATCCATTGCTGCGCAATGTCCACCTTGCTTCCGCTTCGCTGCAACAAGGCGCTCATACGCGGCCTCCGCGCATGAGTTGCCTGTTTTGGCTGCGCCGAAACAACGGCATCCATTGCTGCGCAA
>JAZKHH010000144.1:32572-32883 GCA_040385465.1 Pseudomonadota bacterium
TGTCCACCTTGCTTCCGCTTCGCTGCAGCAAGGCGCTCATACGCGGCCTCCGCGCATGAGTTGCCTGTTTTCCATGTCCACCCGCACCACAATCGCCAGCGCCACCAAGTTCATGATCAGCGCCGAGCCGCCATAGCTCATCAATGGCAGCGTCAGCCCTTTGGTCGGCAATACGCCCAGGTTCACGCCCATGTTGATGAAGGCCTGGCCGCCCATCCAGATGCCCACGCCCTGAGCAAACAGGCCGGCGAACACGCGGTCGAGGGCGATGGCCTGGCGGCCGACGTGGAAGATGCGGCGGGTCAGCCAGA
>JAZKHH010000145.1:0-2303 GCA_040385465.1 Pseudomonadota bacterium
GCTCCTCGGTCGCATCCGCTTCGGTGGGCCTCGGCGTGGGTCAGGGTGGTCTGGGCGGTGACGCTGGCAAGGGCAGTGGCAGTGGCAAAGGTGGCGGAAACGGTGGCGGTGGTGGCAATGGGGGTGGAAACGGTGGTGGCAAGCGCTGACCCACCTGCTCCACCATTTCCCCAATGCAATCAGCCGCCCTCGGGCGGCTGATGCGTTTGCGGGCTGGCCCCGCCATCGGCGTCAGTGCCCGCGCCGGGTAGATTTATCGATCGCCAACCAACAGCCCGTCTTGCGCCTGCGTCTCAGTCTGTCAAAACGATTCCCAGTCGGACGCGGTGTCGGCCCCGGCCGGTGCGGGGCGCGCGCCAGGCTGCTGTTTGGCCGGCGGAAGCGCCGGACGTGCGGCGGGCTTCTTCAGGGCCACAGGTGCCAGCGATTTTTTGGGTGACGACACGGGCGCCGAGATGCGCACCACCGGTGTCACGGCGCTGAAGCCCACCTGGTTCCCAGAGAGACGGAACACGGCCACGGTCTCCACCAGATCGGTGGCCTGCGTGCGCAGGCTGCTGGCCGCGGCGGCCATTTCTTCCACCAGCGCGGCGTTCTGCTGCGTGGCCTGGTCCATCTGGATGACGGCTTCACCGATCTGGGCCACACCGTCGCTTTGCTCTTTGCTGGCCGAGCTGATCTCGCCCATGATGTCGGTGACGCGCTTCACGCTGTCCACCACTTCGTTCATGGTGGCGCCGGCCTTGTCCACCAGCGCCGTGCCGCTTTCCACCCGTTCCACGCTGTCGTTGATGAGCTGCTTGATTTCCTTGGCAGCGGCGGCACTGCGTTGCGCCAGGTTGCGCACCTCGCCAGCCACCACCGCAAAGCCTCGGCCTTGTTCACCCGCGCGAGCCGCTTCCACCGCGGCGTTGAGCGCCAGGATGTTGGTCTGAAAGGCGATGCCGTCGATCACGCTGATGATGTCGCTGATCTTGCGGCTGCTTTCGTTGATGCCCTTCATGGTGTCGACCACCTGGCTGACCACATGGCCACCTTCCATCGCTACCTTCGACGCGCTCTGTGCCAGCTGGTTGGCCTGCAGGGCGTTGTCGGCGTTCTGGCGCACGGTGGAGGAGAGCTCCTCCATCGACGCGGCGGTTTCTTCCAGTGCGCTGGCCTGGCTCTCGGTGCGTGAGCTCAGATCCTGGTTGCCCTGGGCGATCTGTTCGCTGGCACTGGACACCGATTGGGAGCCGTTGCGCACGCGACCCACCACCTGCACCAGGCCGGTCTGCATGTCGGCCAATGCCTGCATCAGAACGCCGGTCTCGTCTGTGGATTTCACCTCGACCACGCGGGTCAGGTCGCCGGCGGCCACGGCGCGGGCGAGTTCAACGGCGCTGTTGATGGGGCCGGTGATGGATCGGATGATCCACACGGCCACCATCGCCGCGACGGCAGCGGCGAGCAGCACCGCCGTCACGATCATGATGATCAGGTTCTTGACCGTGTTTTGAGCCGTCTGGCTGGCGGCCTGAGCTCCCTCCGTCTGGAAGGCCACGGCGTCGTCGATGGTCTTGAAATACGCGAGCTGGGTCGGCCGGACCGTGTCGAACAGGAAAGCAACGGCCGGTTCGCGTTGACCGGCGTCGATCATGGCAACGAACTTGTCCACCGCTTCGCGGAACGGCTTGCGGACTTCTTGCAGCTTGGCCTGGAACTCACGGCCTTTGTCCGAGGTGATCAGGGCATCCACCTTGGCCGAGCTGTCGTTGATTCTGCTGCGAGATTCGGCGATGGCCTGCTTTTCCTGCGCCACTTTGGCAGGGTCGGTGAACAGGGCGATGTTGCGGATGGCGCGGGCCTGAAAGCTGCCCTCATCGCGCAGGACTTCCATCTCGGCAATGACCGTCATGCGGCGCTCGGTGATGTCGACCAGATCGGTCTCCACCGACATCGTTCGCACGACGCTGAGCGCGCCGATGGCCAGCAGCATGGCTACCAGCAGGGCGAAGGCGCCCACCAGGCGCGTTGATATCTTGAGGTTCTTGAACATGAAGGTTCCGATCTGAGGGGTTGTGGGAGCGCGGGCCCTCAGAGGGAAGCCGAAACTGTCGTTCGATGCGTGCCTGACCCGGAATGGGTGAAGCTGTTTGGTATATCGACGGCGTCTGCGGTTAGTTGAGACTGCGCTGCCGACCGCCAAGCCCACAACAGCGCTGCATCTCAACGGCTTTTCGACCGGTTGCCCTAGACCACGTAGGCCAGCGCCACCAGGTGTTCACCCGGACCGCCGGCCAGGGCCTTGGCCACGCGCGCCT
>JAZKHH010000146.1:0-6103 GCA_040385465.1 Pseudomonadota bacterium
TTCTTGGCCAGGTTTTTCACCAGGTCGGTTTTCTTCTGAGTCATGGAGGGCAGGGGTTGGTGAAGGGAAGGGACAAGGCAAAGTAGAAAGAACGCCAGCCCACCGCACGGCGCCGGTGTGGGCGGTCGGTGATCATCAGTGCAGCGAGAAGGCGGCACAGGCGGCGGTGCAAATTTTCTCTGCGCTCGGGTCGGCCTGTGGGGTGGGGGCGTTCGACTGGGCGTTGGCCTGGATGACCGGTGCCAGGGTGAAGACCCGCTCGGAGGGCACCTGCTCGGTCAGCGCCTTGCGAACCGCGCGGGCGCGTTCCTGGGCCAGGGCGTACCACTCGTCGTCCGACACGACGGTGGCGGCCATCAACAAGCTTTCCATGTCGGCGACCGGAATTTTCTTCGACACGCCGATCAGGTTGCGCGGCTTGCCGGGCAGCGACGCGCTGTCGTAGACGCGTTGCAGCCACAGCGTGTAGTCGCGCTCGCCCCAGCGCACCGGGTCGGCGTCGACGCCGGTCTCGGTGGGGTTGGCCTTGGCCCGCTCGGCCTGCAGCTGGGCCATGAGGCGGGCACGGCGCAGGGCACCGAGTTCGGCCACCGGGTCGACGTGGGCGGTGATGTCGAGCCGCAAGGCCGGGCGCTCCACCAAGGCCTGCGACAGCTTGGCCAAGCGCGGCAGCGATTCGGCGGTGAGCTCGGCGGTGCCGGGCGTGAAATCGGCGGCGCTGAAGTCGCCGGCGCTGCCGCCGCCGAACATCGAGGCCAGCAAGCGGAAGGGCGCGGTGACCGCCCGCTGCAGCAAATTGCCCAAGGCGTTTTTGAGCACCTCGCCGAGGGAGAACTGCGGGTCGTTCAACGAGCCGCTCACCGGCAGGCGCAGGTTGATCTCGCCGCGGCTGTTCTTCAGCAGCGACACGGCGAACAGCACCGGCAGCTCGGTGGCGGTGGGGCTGTCGACCCGCTCGCCGAAGGTCAGCTGGTCGAGGAACACGTTGTTGTCGGCTTCGAGCTTGCCGTTCTGGATGCGGTAGTGAACCTCGAGCGAGAGCTTGCCGCGCTGGATCGGGTAGCCGGCGTACTTGGTGGAGTAAGGCGACAAGGTGGGCAGGTCGATGCCGCGGGCCTTGGCGGTGATGTCGGCGAAGAGCCCGTCGCCCAAGGGGTCGAGCTGGCCTTGGATGGTGATGGGGGCGTCGCCCTCGACCCGGCCTTGCAGGGCCAGCTGCGCGGGTGGGCTTTTGGTGCCCACCGCGGACACGGTGCCCTTGAGGTCGGTGATGTTGGCGGTGTAGTTGGGCTTGACGAACTGGTCGCTGAAGTTGAGCCGGCCGCCGGCGATCTTGATGCCGCCGATCTCGATCTGCGGGCCCTGCGGGGTCGGCTTGCTGGCTGCGGAGGTCGGTGCGGCCTCGGGCGGGCTGGGCGCGCGGGCGCTTGCCGCCGGCTTGGCGGGCATGCGCAGGATGTCTTGCAGGTTGATGCGGCCCGCGGGGTTGATCACCACCTTGGCGTAGAGGTCCTGCAGGGCGATCTGGCCGATGCGCACCCGGTCTTTGGCCGACAGCGCCAAGGGGGCGACGGCGATGTCGATGTCGGTGGCGGCCAGGCGCTTCCAACGCAGGAAGTCGTCTTGCGTGTCGGGCTCGCGGGTGTAGAGCTCATCGATTGCGGCCTGGCCCTTGAAGCCCAGGCGCATCTCGGCGTTGGCGGGGGCCTCGAGGTTGAGCTGGCCCTGGACGTCGAGCCGGCCCTTGGAGAGTTGCAGCTTGAGCGCCTGCGCCAGGTAGGGCTGGGCCAGTGCCAGGTTCAAGCCGGTGAGCTGCACCTCGGTGGCCAGCGTGCGCGGCCCTGGCTGCGCCGTGCCTTTGAAGGCCAGGGTGCCACCGCTGTCGAGCTCGGTCTGCAGGCGGTAGCGCAGGGCCGGGGCGTCGGGGCGGGTGGACAGGGCGTCGACCTCGCCTTCGAGGTTTTTCACACCGAGCTTGACCACGGGCTTGGCGGCCTCGTCATGCCACTGCGCGCCGGTGCCGCTCAGCCGCACCTGGGCGACGTCGACTTGCCAGGGCGCGGTGGGTGCAGCAGGCACGCGGGGTGTCACCGGGGTGGCGGCGGTGGTGGGTGTGTTGAGTGCGGAGGGGGCAGACGCTGTGGACGCCGCAGACGCCGGTTGGGCCGGGCTGGAGACCACCACCGGGGCCGCCTTGGCCGGCGTGCCGGTCGGCAAGCGGTTCAGCATCGCCAGCAGGTTGAGCTGACCGTCGGCGGCCCGGTGGGCCTGCACCTGCAAGCCGTCCCACCGCACTTGCCCCAGGCCCAACACGCGCTCCCGGCTGCCCGCCTTCAGCTGCGTCACCTTCAGCGTGGACAGCGCCAGCGCCGGCACGGCTTGGGGCGCGTCGCGCCAGCTCAGCTCGCGCAGGCCAAGCTGGCCCTCGGCCACCTGCCACTGCAGGCCGTCGGGGTGCAGGTGCACGGTCAATTGGTCGCTCCCCGCGTGCCACTCTTGCCAGGCCAGCCGGTCGCCCTGGCGGTTGGACAAGGCCATCCGGTGAAGCTGCACCTGGGCCTTGGCCAGCACCGTGAGGCCCTCGGTCTGCGTGGCACCGCCCGCACCGGGCTCGGCCGCGCGCAGGGTGAGCTGCCATTGGGTGTCGAGCGTGCCCTGCTCGACCTGCCAAGGCGCCAGCGCCGGCAGGCCCTTCAGGGCCGACGCCAGGTTCAGGCCTTTGAGCGTCAGGTGCAAGGTGGTGGCGCGGGTGGCGGTGAACGGTTTGGTCTCGGCGCCCAGGCGCAGCTCGCCGCCGTGCACCTGCGCGCTCAACAAGGGCTTGATGGCGGTGTCGTGCTCGCCTTTGAAACTGGCCACGTACGGCAGCTTGAATTCGATTTGTTGCACCGCGTGGTGGGTGCGCTGCTGGCGGTCTTCGACGTGCACCTCGCCGCCGTGCACCACCAGGTCGTGCAGGGCAAAACGCGCCGGTGGGGCATCGGGCGGGGCAGGCGGGCGATCGGACAGTTTTTGGAGCAGGTCGGCGATGTCGAAGCGGCCGTCTTCGCCGCGGGTGAGTTGGAAGCGGGGGGCGTCCACGTGCAGGTGGTCGATCACCGGGGCCCAGCGCCACAGCGAGCTGGCCGACAGGTCCACCCACAGCCGCTTGACGTTGACGAAGGTTTCCGTTGACGGCGCGGTGTCCTGCACCCGCAGGCCCTCGACGCTGAGCGCCAGCTTGAACGGATTGAAGCGCACGCGGTCGACGGCCACCGGCCGCCCCAAGGCCTCGGCGCCGGCCGACAGCGCCGGCCCGCGCACGGCCCACGGCACGGCCAGCGCCAACACCCCTTGCAGCAGCAGGTAGCCGCCCAGCGTCCAGGCCAAGGGCTTGCGGACGCGGCGCCAGACCGTGCGCCCGGTGTCGCGGTTCAAGGCGGCACGCCAGCGGTGCAGCGGGGCGAGGGCGGAGGCAAGGGTCATGGCGCAGGGGCTCGGCAAAGAGGGGCAGGCCCATCTTACGGGGGGCGGGGGTGTATTTTCAGGGCGGAGGCTGGCCGCAGGGCGTGAGGGCCTCCAGAACTGAGCCGTTGCAACGTGCGCGGCGGCGTGGTGAGGCCTGGCGTGGGTGTGAGCGTTGCCATCGGCTCGAAGGCCACCTCTGCGGGGTTCATCCGACCCTCCGCAGCGACAACGTCCTGATCCGGTTGTTGCAAATGCTCACCCCAGGAGCGCTGGACGCGGACCGGGTCCGGCGCCAAGATCCGCTGCTGCCAAGCCTCAAGGAGCTGCCGTGATGACCCGTTTCCGATGCCCTGAGGTGCGCCAGTTGTTCCTGATCGGCCTGAGTGTGGTCGTGCTGAGCGCTTGCGGCGGCGGTGGTGGAAGCAGCAGCGGCAGTGGTGGCGGTGGCGGTGGCGGTGGCAGTGACGGCGGCGGCAGCAGCACCGCGCCCACACCGGTGGGCACCGAGCCCGGCCTTGACGCCCGCCCGGCCAATGCGAGCTGCGTGGCCCCTGCGCGCCCCACGGGTGGCTCCGGGTTGCAGTTGGCCCGGGTGTTTCCGAATCTGAGCTTCAGCCAGCCCGTGGGCCTGTACCAGCCGCCCAACGACGGCACCCGGTGGTTCGTGATCGAGCAGCAAACCGGGCGCGTGCGCAGCTTCCCCAACCAGCCCAATGCCCAGCCCGCGGCCGTGGCCACCGTGCTCAACCTCGGCACGCGGATCCAGCCCGGGCAGGAGAGCGGCCTGCTGGGCTTGGCGTTCCACCCCCGCTGGCCGGTGACGCCGCAGATTTATGTCTACTACTCGGTGGCCAACACCACGCCGATGGAACACCGCGTCTCGCGCTTCTCGAGCAACGACGGCGGCGCGACCTTCGATCCGGCCTCCGAGCAGGTGGTCATGCGGCTGGTGAAAAACCAGAACGACGGCAACCACAACGGCGGCCACATCGCCTTCGGCCCCGACGGCTACCTCTACATCGGCACCGGCGACGGCGGCGGTGGTGGCGACCCGAACCAGAACGCCCAGAACCGCAACGTGCTGTTCGGCAAGATGCTGCGCATCGACATCAGCCCGGCCACCGGCTACGCCATTCCCGGCGGCAGCAACGGCAACCCGTTTGCCGCCAACCCGCAGTGCACCAACGGCGTGGGCGGCGCGCCCTGCCCTGAGGTGTTTGCCAGCGGCCTGCGCAACCCCTGGCGCTGGAGTTTCGACCGCAGCACGGGCGACCTGTGGCTCGGCGATGTGGGCCAGGAGCGCCGGGAAGAGGTCAACCTGGTGCAGCGCGGCGGCAACTACGGCTGGCGCCGACGCGAAGGCAGCCAGTGCTTCAACCCCAGCAGCAACTGCGGCACCACCGGCGCCAATGGCGAACCCTTGATCGACCCGGTGGCCGAATATGGGCGCGAGCTCGGCCAGGCCGTCACCGGAGGGTTCGTCTACCGCGGCAGCCGCCTGCCGGCGCTGGTGGGCAGCTACGTCTTCGCCGACTACAGCTCCAGCCGGGTGTTCGTGCTCAGGGCGCCCTTGCGCCGCACGGCCGCCACCCCCCGCACCGTGCTGGGGGTGAACGACGCGGTGCTGACCGCCGCGCAAAACGTCACCGCCTTCGGCGAAGGGCAAGACGGCGAGCTCTACCTTGCCGGTTACGGCGGCCAGCTGTTCGGGCTGCAGCCCACCAGTGGCCCGGCGGTCGACACCATCGCGCCGCTGTTGTCGCAAACCGGCTGCGTGGCCACGGGCAACGCGCAGCAGCCGGCCAGCGGCTTGATCCCCTATGCGCCCAATGCGCCGTTCTGGTCCGACGGTGCCGACAAGCAGCGCTGGCTGGCCCTGCCCGATGGCGCCGCCATCGCCCCCCAGACCCCCGGCAGCTGGAGCCTGCCCAACGGCTCGGTGCTGGTGAAGAATTTCAAGCTCGACAACCGCTTGATCGAAACGCGCCTATTCATGCGCCACCCCGACGGCGTGTGGGCCGGCTACACCTACGAGTGGAACAACGCCCAGACCGACGCCACCCGGGTGGTTGGCGGCAAGACCAAGGCCATCGGGGCGCAGACCTGGATCTACCCGAGCGAGAACGACTGCCTGCGCTGCCACACCGAAGTGGCCGGGCGCACCTTGGGCCTGGAGACCGCGCAGCTCAACGGCCCGCTGACCTACCCGGCCACCGGCCGCACCGCCCACCAGCTCACCACCTTGAACGCCATCGGCGTGCTGAGCCCCAACGTGATGGGCTCACCCGCCACCTGGCCGGCGCTGAGCGACCCGCATGGCAGCGCCGGCACTGTGGCTCAGCGCGCGCGTTCTTTCCTGCACGCCAACTGCGCCCAATGCCACCAGCCCAACGGCCCCACGCCGGTGTCGATCGACCTGCGCCACACCACGGCCCTGGCCGACACCGGCCTGTGCGACGCGGTGCCCGCCGACGGCACGCTCGGCCTGACCAACGCACGGCTCGTGGCCCCCGGCGCGCCCGAGCGCTCGGTGCTCCTGGCCCGCATCAACCGCCGCGACACCTTCGCCATGCCCCCGCTTGGCGGGACCTTGGTGGACGGGGCGTCGGTGGAGGTGGTGCGGCAGTGGATCCAGGGGTTGACGGGTTGTCGGTGA
>JAZKHH010000147.1:0-46365 GCA_040385465.1 Pseudomonadota bacterium
CCGCTTGCACAGGGCACCACCCTGTGCCGCGCACCGCGCCTTGCCCTGTGCCTTTCTCGCCCAAACGCGATCCCTGCCTAAGTTCATAACACCCTCTAGGGTTTGCCAACCGCAGTCTGAGCCGTTGTGGCCAACGCCGGCGGGGGTGCCAGCGGCATCGCCCCCGGTGGCGTGTCGGGCAGGGCCATGGGCGGCCGCGTGAGGCCTCGCAGGGCATCGGCGATGTCTTTCACATAGCGGGCCATGTCGTGGCGTTGCAGGGCCAACGCGCGGCCCTGACTGGCTTGCCGTGCAGCCAGCGCGGGTTCCGCCAAGGTTTGCAAAATCGCTTGCCGCAGGTCTGCAGCGTTGCCAGGCGGCACTTGGCGCACGACCTCGTCGTTCAGGTACGACTTCAAGCCTTCGGTCGCGGTGGCAATCACCGGCCGGCCACAGGCCATGCCTTCCATCAGCGATTGCACCCCGGCGGCATAGCGGTTCTCCCGGCAGCTGACCACCACGGCGTCCGCATCCCGGTAGAGTTGCAGCAGTTCGTCCCAGGCGTAAAAACGCCTGTCCATGTTGGCGGGCAGGGTGGCAGGAAAGGTCTTGGCCAAAGCCGCGGCGTCTTTTGAGAAACCGCTGATGCGCACGTCAATGTCCAAGTCGCCGGTGGCGGCCGCGAGGGTTTTGTAATCGCGCTGCTCCAACCCCACGCTGACAATCAAGGGGCGGCGCTTGTCGGGCGACACCAACCCCGGCGTGAAAAACCGCGTGTCCGTGTGGTCCCAGACCAGCTGCACACGCTCGGCCGGCAGGTTCAGGAACGTCCGCAGGAACGCCACTTGTTGCGTGGAGCAAGCCAAAAACAGATCGACCCGCTCCGCCATGTGCCACCACTTCAACGCAAAGCGGGTGCGCGGCCGATCGACGTTGTGCACGAACACCGCCAGGCGCGGCCGCCGCGCTTTTTCAGCGCACACCGCGGCCAACTGAAAGCCACCGGCCTCGCTGCTGCAAAACACAGTGTCCTGGGGGCCGGTCTTGGCCTGTACCTGGCGGGCCAGTGCCCACCAGTCGCCCCGCGGCAAGACCTTGGCCCGCAGGCTGTCGGCGGCACTGAGCGCCACGCCGGGGGCCGGCGGCTGGTGCACCTGCGCTGACAGCTCGTGCGCCAGCAGGGCCATCGCGTCCCGTGGCCCGCCGGTGGGCAGGGGAAGGCCCTTGGAAGACACAATCTTCCGCTGGTGTGGCAACACAAGGTGGTAGGTCATGGGGTACTGCGCTGCCGGCCGTGCAACAGCACAGGACCGGGCTGCTTGAGTCAATGTCAAAGCGGCATGGCCACTGTAGGCACTTGGCACCCCCTGAACCACCCCCCGTTTCCGGGGTTTGACCCCACCCAAGAGGGGGGGTGGCTGGCACCGAGCGGGGACCGATCGCCTGGCAGGCCGCTCAGTACTTGGGCGCCGATGCCGGCAAGCTTGGGAACTCCGTCGTCAGTGGCGGGTAGCTGGCCGTGTCCCGCGGGTCGGTCAGCGACTTCGCCATCTCGTCAAAACCCAAGCGCATCACATAGTCGCCCTGGGCGCGCTCGCTGTAAAACCAGTCGCCGTCGACCAGCGCCACGTCGCTGGGCGGCTCAACAGGCTGCACCGGCACCGGCGGCAGCACTTGGCGCATGTAGTCAATCCACACCGGCAGTGACAAGCGGCTGCCCGACTCGCCGGGGCCCAGGCTGCGGGGGTTGTCGTACCCCATCCAGACCACCGCCACCAGGGTGGGCTGGAACCCTGCAAACCAGGCGTCCACGGCCTCGTTGGTCGTGCCCGTTTTGCCGTACAGGTCAGGCCGCTTGAGGGTGGCCTGCGCCAGCGCAGCGGTGCCACTGCGGGTCACCTCTTGCAACAGGCTGTTGGTGATGAAGGCATTGCGCGCCGGGATCACCCGCTGGGCTTCACGCAGCTTTTGAGCCGGGGCCTCGAACAGCACCTTGTCCTGGCCATCGGCCACCCGGGTGATGACCACCGGGTCGACCTTGATGCCGCCATTGGCCAACACCGCATAGGCACCCGCCAGCTGCAGCGGCGTGGTCGCCCCCGCACCCAACGCCAGGGTCAGGTTGTCGGGCTGGCGGTCGGGCTCGAAACCGAAGCGCTGGGTCCACTGCAAGGCGGTGGGCACCGTCATTTGCTGCAACAGCCGGATGCTGACCAGGTTCTTGGAGCGCGCCAAGCCCTGGCGCAACGTCAGGGGGCCGTCGAAATTGCCATCCGAGTTTTTCGGCTCCCAATTTTGCGGCGAGGTCGAGACCGGCTCCAGCACCAAAGGCGCATCGTTGATGAACGTGGCCGGCATCACGCCTTGTTCCAAGGCCGCCGAGTACAGGAACGGCTTGAAGCTGGAACCCGGCTGGCGCCACGCCTTGTCCACGTGGTTGAACTGGTTGCGGCTGAAATCAAAGCCGCCCACCAAGGCGCGCACCTGGCCGTTGCGCGGGTCCAGGGACACGAACGCGCCTTCGGCCTGAGGCCACTGCGTCACGCTCCACTGGGTGCCGGTGCGCACCACCCGGATCACCGAGCCACGCTGAATGCGCACCGCCTTGGGCGCGCGTGGCGCCAAGGCCGTCGTCACCGATTTGAGGCCATCGGCATTGAGCACCACCACCTCGCCCGACGCCAGGGTGGCCACCACCGCGCCCGGGGCTGCTTGGGTGACCAGCGCCACGCGCAGGTCTTCGTCGTCCGCATGGTCCGCCAACGCTTGGGCCACCAGGGGGTCGGACGCCACGGCATCGTCGGGCAGGTCTTCCGAGGCTTCCGGGCCCCGGTACGGCTGCCGGCGCTCGTGCTCGATCAAACCTTTGCGCAGGGCTTGGTAAGCAGCCTGCTGGTCGACCGAGCGCAAGGCGGTGGTGACCCTCAACCCGAGGGTGTAGGCCGAGTCGCCGTATTGGGCGTGCAGGATCTGCCGCACCATTTCCGCGGCATGCTGGGCGTAGGCCGGCGGCGGCGCAATGCGCTGCAGCTGCAGCGTTTCCGCCTTGGCAGCCTGGTACTGCTCGTCGTTGATGCCCCGGGTGGTGCGCATGCGTTCCAGCACCACCAGCTGGCGTTTGCGGGCGCGCTCGACGTTGGTGATCGGGTTGGCGTGCGCCGGGTTTTGCGGCAGGCCGGCCAGCATGGCGCATTCCGCCACCGTCAGCTCCGCCATCGACTTGCCGAAGTAGGTCTTGGCCGCGGCCTCGAAGCCGTAGGCCCGCTGCCCGAGGTAGATCTGGTTCATGTACAGCTCCAAGATCTGGTCCTTGTTGAGCTGTTTCTCGATCTTCAAGGCCAGCAGCATCTCGCGCACCTTGCGCTCGTAGTCCTTGCGCGACGACAGGTAGAAATTTCGCGCCACCTGCTGGGTGATGGTCGAGGCCCCCTGGCTGCGGCTGCGGCTCATGTTGGCCAGCAAGGCACGCGCAACGCCTTTCAAGTCAACCCCGACGTGGTTCCGGAACCGGGTGTCTTCCACGGCCAGCAGGGCTTCTTGGAGCTGGGTCGGAATTTGGGCGATCGGCACGAAAAAACGCCGCTCGACCCCGTATTGCCCGATTTCGACACCGTCCTGGGTGTAAATGCGCAGCGGCTGGTGCGGCTGGTAGTGACTGAGCTCGCTGATGTCCGGCAACTCCGACGACACCATCCACAGCCAGCTGGCCACCCCGACGCTGGCCAGCACGCAGGCCAGCAACAGGCCCCACAGCCAGCGATGCGGCACTTTGCCGCGCTGGCGCCAGCGCGGGGTCGGTGAGGCCTGGCGCAAAGGCGGGGCGCGAAGGCGGTCTGGGCGTGGGAGCATGGCGGAGCGGGGAAACCTCGAGGCGGGAAATGGCGATTATCAATAACCCGAGGCCTTCCCGGCCGCCCGGCGTGATTTACCATCCGCGCCATGTTGCCCCTGCCCACCACGCTGGACGGCTGGCTGGACCGCTGCCAGCAGCTGCACCCCACGGAAATCGAATTGGGCCTGTCTCGCGTGCGCGAGGTGGCGCAACGCCTGGGCCTGTCGTTTTCGACTCCGGTGATCATGGTGGCAGGCACCAACGGCAAGGGCTCGACCTGCGCCATGCTCGAAACCATCGGCCTGCAGGCCGGTTACCGCGTTGGGCTGTATGCCAAGCCGCACCTGGTTCACTTTGAAGAGCGTTGCCGGGTCAATGGCCAGAATGTCGCGGCCGCTGAACTGGTGCCGCATTTCGAGGCGGTGGAGAACGCCCGGGGCGAGATCAGCCTGACCTACTTCGAGTTCACCACCTTGGCGATTGCCCGGTTGCTGTCGCAGCAGTCGCTGGACCTGGTCATCCTGGAAGTGGGCCTGGGCGGGCGCTTGGATGCGGTCAACGTGATCGACGCCGACTGCGCCGTGATCACCACCATCGACCTCGACCACACCGAGCTGCTGGGCCCCGACCGTGAAGCCATCGGCCGGGAAAAAGCCGGCATCATGCGGCCCGGTCGGCCGGTGGTGGTGAGCGATCCGCGGCCACCGAAGAGCCTGGAAGAAACCGCGCAAGCCGTTGGCGCCGACTTGTGGCTGATCGGCCGTGATTTCAACTACAGCGGTGACCAGCAGCAGTGGTCCTGGGGCGGACGCACCCGACGCTTCAACGCTTTGGCCTACCCCGCCTTGCGCGGTGCCAACCAGTTGCTCAACGCCAGCGGCGCTTTGGCCGCCTTTGAGGCGCTGCGCGACCGCCTGCCGGTCACCGCCCAGGCGGTGCGCAATGGCTTTGCTTTTGTGGACCTGCCCGGGCGGTTCCAGATCGTGCCGGGTCAGCCGACCTTGGTGCTGGACGTGGCCCACAACCCGCATGCGGTGGCCGCGTTGGTGCAAAACCTCGACCACATGGGCTATTTTCCGGCCACCCACGCCGTCTTTGGCGCCATGGCCGACAAGGACATCGACACCATCATGGGCCGCATGGCTCCCCTTGTCGACGCTTGGCATTTCACCGATTTGCCGATGCCACGGGCGGCATCGGCCCGAGGGCTGTGCGCGGTGCACGCCCGCTTGGCGCCCAAGGGTCCCAGCGGCCAGCCTGCGCCCGTGCATGCCCACACATCGCCTGAATCGGCATTGGCAGCGGCCCTCGAGCAGGCCGACCCCGCTGATAGAATCGTTGTCTTTGGCTCGTTCCTCACGGTGGGGGGCGTGTTGAAGCAAGGGCTGCCGAAATTGACAGCCAAGCACGTGGGCTGAAGGGTCGGCCGTTGGTCCCACGCCGCGGTGGCCCGGCCTGTCGTCAGCGGTGTGCGCTGTGGTTGCTGCGCTGGTTTCTCACCTGAACCGTTCGTTGTTTTTCGCACCAAGGAACTCACCGCACATGGGACTGCTGTCCATTTTCCAGTCCAAGGGCCCGGCCCAGAGCGACCGGTCCGCCTCTGTCAGCGACGTGGCCGACGGCGTGCAGCAGTCCCGGGTGCGGGCGCGTCATCGCCTGATCGGCGCGGCGGTTTTGCTGCTGATGGGCGTCATCGTGTTTCCGCTGTTGTTCGAGACCCAGCCGCGCCCAGTGGCGGTCGACATCCCCATCGAAATTCCGCGCCGCGACAATGCGCCCCCCCTGACCCTGCCGGCCGGGCGAGGCGCCGCCCCTGTCGAGGCCCCCCCCGAAGCGGCGGAGGACGCTGGGCGCGAAGTGCCGGCTCCCCGGGTCGCCGAATCGGCGTCCGCGCCGGCGCGCCCCGCGGTGGTGGCGGACACTGCTCGCGGCGAAGCGACGCCGGAAAAGGCCAGTCGCTTCATTGTCCAGGCCGGCGCTTATGCCGACAACGCGGCGGCCAAGGAAGTGCGCGCCAAGGTCGAGAAGTTGGGCTTCAAGACGATCGTGCAAACGGCAGACACCCCCGACGGCAAGCGCATTCGTGTCCGCGTAGGGCCGTTCACCAGCCGCGAGGAAGCCGAAAAGGTGTCGGCGCGCATGAAATCTGGCGGCGTGTCAGCGGTCGTGCTGACCTTGTGAGCCGGTGTGAACTGGGGCTGGGTCGACGCCGTCTTCGGCAGCATCTTGCTACTCTCGGTGGTGGTGGGTTGCATGCGCGGCCTGGTCTTCGAGGTGATGTCGCTGGCGGGTTGGGTGGTGGCTTACGCCGTGGCCGTGTGGTTCGCCCCCCAATGGGCGCCATCGTTGCCCATAGGTCGGCCGGGCAGCGCGGTCAACACCCTGGCGGCCTACAGCGCTGTGTTTTTGGGGGTGTTGATCGTGTGGGGCCTGACGGCCACGATGCTGCGCTGGCTGATCCATGCCACGCCGCTGAGTGTCATCGACCGCTTGTTCGGAGGCTTTTTCGGGTTGCTGCGCGGCGCACTGATCCTGCTGTGTGTGACCACGGCGGTGGCCTTCCTGCCTTGGTCCCAGTCAGCCACCTGGCGCACTTCGCCCAGCGCCCAGTGGTTGAACGAAGCGCTGCTGACGCTGCGACCCTGGTTGCCGATCGAGATGTCGCGTTTCATGTCGTCCGCGCGCCCCAAGATGGATTGACCGATGGCCTGTTTGCCTGCCTGATATTTGATTGATTGCCAGACCCGATTGACCGACTGATCGATCGACTGAACGTTTGTTTGAAGGATGAGTTGCTATGTGCGGCATTGTTGGTGTGATCTCACACGCGCCCGTCAACCAGTTGATCTATGACGCCTTGCTGCTGCTGCAGCACCGTGGCCAAGACGCTGCGGGCATCGTCACCATGCAAGGCACCAAGTGCTTCATGCACAAGGCCCGCGGCATGGTGCGCGACGTCTTTCGCACGCGCAACATGCGTGCCCTGCCCGGCATGGTGGGCCTGGGGCAGGTGCGCTACCCCACGGCAGGCAACGCCTACAGCGAGGAGGAAGCCCAGCCGTTCTACGTCAACGCGCCGTTTGGCATCGTGCTCGTCCACAACGGCAACCTGACCAACGCACACCTGCTGAAGAAAGAGCTGTTCGACGTCGAGCGCCGCCACATCAACACCGACAGCGACACCGAAGTGCTGCTCAACGTGCTGGCCCACGAGCTCGAGAAGTCGGCCCGCGATCTCCCGCTCACGCCCGACACCATCTTCAAGGCGGTGCGCGCCGTGCACCGGCGGGTGAAGGGCTCGTACGCCGTGATCGCCCTGATCGCCGGCCACGGCCTGCTGGCCTTTCGCGACCCTTACGGCATTCGCCCGTTGTGCTTCGGCCGCAGCGAGACGCCCAACGGGCCGGAGGTGATGGTCGCCAGTGAGACCGTGGTCATGGAAGGCACTGGCCATGAAGTCGAGCGCGACGTGGCGCCCGGCGAAGCCATCTTCGTGGACATGAGCGGCACGGTGCATGCACAGCAGTGCGCCGACAACCCCAGCCTGCACCCGTGCATGTTCGAGTTCGTCTACCTGGCCCGCCCCGATTCGGTGATGGACGGCATCTCCGTCTACCAGGCCCGGCTCAACATGGGCGAGAGCCTGGCCCAGCGCCTGATCTCCACCATCCCGCCCAACGAGATCGACGTGGTGATCCCGATTCCAGAGTCCAGCCGGCCCTCGGCCATGCAGCTGGCCCAGCGCATCGGCAAGCCTTACCGCGAAGGCTTCGTCAAGAACCGCTACGTCGGGCGGACGTTCATCATGCCGGGGCAGGGCGTGCGCAAGAAGTCGGTGCGCCAAAAGCTCAACGCCATCGGCCTGGAGTTCAAGGACCGCAACGTGTTGCTGGTGGACGACTCGATCGTGCGCGGCACCACCTCCAAGGAAATCGTGCAGATGGCCCGCGACGCCGGTGCCCGCAAGGTCTACATCGCCTCGGCCGCGCCACCGGTGCGCCATCCGAACGTCTACGGCATCGACATGCCGACCAAGAGCGAGCTGGTGGCCCACGATCGAACATTGGAAGAGATCCGCCAGTTCATCGGCGCCGATGCGGTGATCTACCAGGACGTGGAAGCAATGAAGCGGGTGGTCGGCGCTTTGAACCCGCTGGTGCAAGGCTTCGAGGCCTCGTGCTTTGACGGCGTCTACATCACCGGCAACGTCACCACCGAAGATTTCGACACCCTGTCGGCCCAGCGCGCCACCCAGGGCGACGAAGACGAGAACGGCCCGGCGCGCTCGCGCCTGGCGCTGCCCAACCCTTCCGAGTTTTCCTGATGACGGATTCCGCCTCCTCTGCCCCCAAAGGCATTGCCCACGTGGCCTTGCCTCCCGGCGTTCACGCCGACACCCTCGCGGTGCGCGAGGGCCTGCCCCCCAGCCAATGGGGTGAAAACGCCGAGGCGCTGTACCTGACCAGCAGCTTCGTCCACCCCGACGCTGCCACCGCCGCCCGGCGCTTTGCCAACGAGGAGGATGCGTTCGTCTACTCGCGCTTTGGCAACCCCACAGTCACCATGTTCGAGCGCCGCCTGGCTGCCATGGAGGGTGCACAGGCCTGCCTGGGCACCGCCAGCGGCATGGCCGCCACCCTGTTGACCGGCATGGCGCTGCTCAAGTCCGGCGACCACGTGGTGTGCTCGCAAAGCGTGTTCGGCTCCACCATCGCCTTGTTCAGCCGTGAATTTACCAAGTTCGGCGTCACCACCACCTTCGTCTCGCAGACCGACCCGGCCGCTTGGCGTGCTGCCCTGACGCCGCAGACCCGGCTGCTGTTTGCCGAGTCGCCCACCAACCCGTTGACCGAGGTCTGCGACATCCGGGCCTTGGCCGACATCGCCCACGAAGCCGGAGCCCTGCTGGCGGTCGACAACTGTTTTTGCTCGCCCGCGCTGCAGCGCCCCATCGACCTGGGCGCCGACCTGGTGATCCATTCCGGCACCAAGTACCTTGACGGCCAGGGCCGCGTGGTGGCCGGCGCCGTGTGCGGGCCCGAGGCCTTGCTGCGCGACAAGTTCATGCCCGTGCTGCGCTCGGCCGGCATGTCTCTGTCGCCGTTCAATGCCTGGGTCGTGCTCAAGGGCCTGGAAACCCTGGGCATCCGCATGGCGGCGCAAAGCCAGCGGGCCTTGGCGCTGGCGCAGTGGCTGCAGCAGCAGCCGCAAGTGGCCCGCGTGTTCTACCCGGGCCTGGCCGACCACCCGCAGCATGCGCTGGCCATGGCTCAGCAGTCGGGGCAGGGTGGGGCGGTCTTGTCGTTTGAAGTGCGTGCCGAGGCTCAGGCCAGCGCGCAGCGTGAGCGGGCGTTCCACGTGATCGACCAAACCCGCATCTGCTCCATCACCGCCAACCTGGGTGACACCAAGTCCACCATCACCCACCCGGCCAGCACCACCCACGGTCGCCTGAGCGATGCCCAGCGCCAGGCCGCCGGCATTTCACAAGCGCTGATCCGCGTGGCCATGGGCCTGGAGCACGTGCCCGACATCCAGGCCGACCTGCAGCGCGGTCTCGACAGTCTCAAACGCTGACGGGCGGGGTTGGCAGCGGCGTGAAACGCGGCTGGTGCCGGCCTTCAAAAATGCCGGTTTCAAAAAACATGGCATGCGGCCGCACCCACCAGCCGGTGTCGTGGGCCAAGGGCCGGTAGACCACCAAAGGTTCCTGGGTTTCGCTGTGACGGGCGACGCCGATCACCTCGTACAGGCCGCCCTTGTAATGCCGGTAGGTGCCCAGCGGCGTCGCTGGCAAGGGCGTCAGTTCGTCATCGTTGTTCATCCCCTGAGGATAATTCGTTCATGCACCCCCATTCCCTCATAGAATTTGCCACAGAGCTGCTGCACCAGGTGCTGCAGTTCGACGCGCCGGCCGACCGCATCGTCTCGGACTTCTTCCGTGCCAACCGCCATCTGGGCCCCCGCGAGCGCCACAGCCTGGCCGAGACCACCTATGGCGTGCTGCGCCGCCGCCTGCTGTACCAGCACCTGGCCCAATCCGGCAGCGGCGAGCAGACCCGCCGCCTGGTGCTGCTCGGCTGGCAAGGCAACGCCGGTTTCCTGAAAGCCGCGTTGACCGAGCAGGAACAGCGCTGGCTGGAGCAGGTGCAAAAGGTTGACTTGGCCAGCCTGCCCGACAAGCTCAAGCACAACCTGCCCGAATGGCTGGCCGAAGCCCTTCAAGCCCAACTCGGCGCGTCGTTCTGGCCGCTGGTCGACAGCATTCAAGAGCCTGCCCCGCTGGACGTGCGCGTCAACGCCATGAAGATGAAGCGCGACGACGCCCTGATCTCCCTCAACACCGCCGGCCTGGCCTGCGAAGCCACCCCGCATTCGCCCTGGGGCCTGCGCTTCCAAGGCAAGCCGGCGTTGAACAAACACCCGCTGTTCGAGGCTGGCGCCCTGGAGGTGCAAGACGAAGGCAGCCAGATGCTGTGCCTGCTGACCGACGCCAAACGCGGTGAGATGGTGGTGGACTTCTGTGCCGGCGCTGGTGGCAAGACCTTGGCCCTGGGGGCTTCGATGCGCAACACCGGCCGGCTCTATGCCTTTGACACCTCTGGCCACCGCTTGGCCGCGCTCAAGCCACGCCTGGCGCGCAGCGGGCTGTCGAACGTCTACCCGGCCCAGATCGCCCACGAGCGCGACGAGCGCATCAAGCGCCTGTCCGGCAAAGTCGACCGGGTGCTGGTGGATGCCCCGTGCTCTGGGCTGGGCACCTTGCGCCGCAATCCCGACATGAAGTGGCGCCAGTCGCCGCAAAGCGTGAGGGAGCTGGTGGCCAAACAAACCGCCATCCTGAGCAGCGCTGCCCGCCTGCTCAAGCCCGGCGGTCGGCTGGTGTATGCGACCTGCAGCCTGTTGGCGGCGGAAAACGAAGAGGTGGCCCAGGCGTTCACCGCGGCGCAACAGGGGGCCTTTGTGCCCTTGCCCGCCTTGGACGCCCTGCAACCGGCGCACGCCGGGGCCGCTGAAGCCCTGGTGCAGGGTGATTACCTGCGACTGTGGCCCCATGTGCACCGCACCGACGGGTTTTTCGCGGCTGTTTGGGTCCGGCGTTGAACCTCTGGGGTTCAGGCCGGTCCACGTCTTGATGAGTGGGGAAATGGCGCAGTCAGGGCTCGGAGGGTGTAAGGAACAGCCTCTGTTTGAAGGACTCTCTCAAGTCGGCCCCCCTACAATGGGGGTATCTTTGTCAAATCGCTCTGAAAGTATCGTGTCATGAACAGTTTGTCGTTGGTGTTGGACAGTCTTCTGGCGTGGCTGGCGCATGGGTTGCTCGGCGCCACCTGGTGGCAGGTGCTGTTGTTCACCCTGGTGACCACCCACATCACCATCGTCGCGGTCACGGTGTTTTTGCACCGCTCGCAGGCCCACCGGTCGCTGGACCTGCACCCCGCAGTGGCGCATTTCTTCCGTCTTTGGCTCTGGCTGGGCACTGGCATGGTGACCAAGGAATGGGTCGCCATCCACCGCAAGCACCACGCCAAGTGTGAAACCGAGGAAGACCCCCACAGCCCGGTCACCCGCGGCATCAACGAAGTGCTGTTGCGTGGCAGCGAGCTCTACCGCGCTGAAGCCAAGAACCTCGAGACCATCAGCAAGTACGGCCACCAGACGCCGGACGACTGGATCGAGCGCAACCTGTACACCCGCTATTCCTGGCAAGGCGTGGGCATCATGCTGTTGCTCAACGTGACGATGTTTGGCGCAATCGGCTTGACGGTGTGGGCCATCCAGATGGTGTGGATTCCGATCACCGCCGCTGGCATCATCAACGGCCTGGGCCACTGGTGGGGTTACCGCAATTTCGAGGCCACCGACGCATCGACCAACGTGTCACCCTGGGGCATTCTGATTGGCGGCGAAGAGTTGCACAACAACCACCACACCTACCCCACCTCGGCCAAGCTGTCGGTCAAGCCTTATGAATTTGACATCGGTTGGATGTACATCCGGATGTTGGAGTCGGTGGGCCTGGCCAAAGTGCGCAAGACACCGCCATTGATGAAGATGGGCGATGTCAAGCCGGTGGCCGATGGTCACACCTTGGACGCCATCATTGCCCACCGCTACGAGGTGATGGCCCAGTACGCGGGTGACCTGCGCCGCGCCTGCCTGTCCGAGGTCAAGCGGTTGAAAGCCGAAGGCACCGCGGACAGCCGGCTGCTGGCCCACATGAAAGTGGCTCAGCGCTGGCTGCACCGCGACGAGAACAAGATCCCCAGCGAAGTGAAACCTCAGCTGCAGGTGGTCATCCAGCACAGTCCGGGCTTGGCCAAGCTGGTGAGCATGCGCGAGGAATTGCGCCAGCTCTGGACCCGCACCAATGTGTCGGCCGAACAGTTGCTGGTGGATTTGCAGACCTGGTGCCGCAAAGCGGAAGAAAGCGGCATCGTGGCGCTGCAGGAGTTTTCGCTGCAGCTCAAGGCGGTTCGCACGTGAAGGGTGTCATGACTGCTGTCTGCTGACAGCGTCGTGTGCCTCCTTCTTGTGCCGGAATGGATGAGCAGATCGAAGGGCCCCGCTGATGCGCGGCCCTTTTTTTACCGGCGCGCTTTCTTTCACCCCGGCCGCAGGCACACCCGCTTGGTGGGTGCTGCCGCAGACGTTGTTGATGTGCCGTTGATCCCGCACTGCCGCCGCGCGCTCAGCGCCCATGAAAAAACCCGCTCGAGGCGGGTTTTTCTTTGCCAAACGGGTGGCCCCGAATGGTTACTTCAGCTTCGTCTCTTTGTAGGCCACATGCTTGCGTGCCTTGGGATCGAACTTCATCAGCTCCAGTTTTTCAGGAGTGGTTTTCTTGTTTTTGTCGGTCGTGTAGAAGTGACCGGTGCCGGCTGTGGATTCCAGCTTGATTTTTTCGCGTCCGCCTTTTGCCATGATCGGGTCCTCGGTGGGGGTTCAGAGTTCGCCGCGGGCGCGCAGGTCGGCCACGACTTGGTCCACGCCGACTTTGTCGATCAGGCGCAGGGCTGCATTGGAGATGCGCAAACGCACCCAGCGGTTTTCGGTTTCAAGCCAGAACCGGCGGTAGTGCAGGTTGGGCAGAAAGCGGCGCTTGGTTTTGTTGTTGGCGTGAGAAACATTGTTTCCCACCATCGGGCGCTTGCCCGTGACTTGACAGACGCGTGCCATGACGCTTCTCCGGTATTGAATAGGGTTTCAGATCGAGGGAACAAGCCGCTGATCGCAAACGAGCTGCAGATTCAGCGTGAAGATTCAACCTCGGAATTTCGCAAAGACTCCGATTATAAGACGATTTTTCCGCCCTGACCAACCGGCGCCATGCCGCGGCGTTCAAACCTCCAGGAAGCGCTGGGCGTCCAGGGCCGCCATGCAGCCGGTTCCCGCGCTGGTGATGGCTTGGCGGTAGACATGATCTTGCACATCGCCGGCGGCGAACACGCCCGGCACGTTGGTCATGGTGGCAAAGCCGTTCAAACCGCTCTGGGTGACGATGTAGCCGTCTTTCATGTCCAGCTTGCCTTCGAAAATGCCGGTGTTGGGGTGGTGGCCGATGGCGATGAAGCAGCCCTTCAGGGTCAGGTCGGTGGTGTCGCCCGACTGGGTGCTCTTTAGGCGCACGCCGGTCACGCCACTGGCGTCGCCCAGGACCTCGTCCAAGGTGTGGAACAGATGCAAGTGCACCTTGCCGGCAGCCACTTTCTCATGGAGCTTGTCAATCAGGATGGCCTCGGCCTTGAACTTGTCGCGGCGGTGCACGAGGTGCACCTCGCTGGCGATGTTCGAGAGGTACAGGGTTTCTTCCACCGCGGTGTTGCCGCCGCCGACCACGCACACCGGCTGGTCACGGTAAAAGAAGCCGTCGCAGGTGGCGCAGCCGCTCACGCCGCGGCCCATGAACTCCTTCTCCGAGGGCAGGCCCAGGTACTTGGCCGAGGCGCCGGTGGAAATGATCAGGGTGTCGCAGGTGTACTCGCCGGAGCCGCCGGTCAGGGTGAACGGGCGTTTGGAGAAGTCGACCTCGTGGATGTGGTCGAACACGATTTGGGTGTTGAAGCGCTCTGCGTGCTGGGCGAAGCGTTGCATCAGGTCGGGGCCCATCACGCCCTGGAAGTCGGCCGGCCAGTTGTCCACCTCGGTGGTGGTCATCAATTGGCCGCCTTGGTCCATGCCGGTGATCAGCAGGGGTTTCAGGTTGGCGCGGGCCGCGTAAACGGCTGCGGTGTAGCCGGCTGGGCCGGACCCCAGGATCAAAACCTGGGCGTGTTGACGGGTAGAAGACATGGTGATGGCGCCGGACAGGGGGTGGGTCGACAAGAGGGGAGGATCAATTCAGAGATGGTGGCTTTTTTCCGCCCATCAAGATGCCTCATTGTGCCAAGAGCCCGGGAGAATCGCTTTTCATGTCTTCTGTGACGTCTGGCAGTGACATCGTGAGCAAGGTTGTTTGCGTGCTCATCTCCAAACAAGCGAAAGGGATTGCTCATGGCCATGTTGTCCAACCTCGACCTGATCCGGCGCGTGCCGCTGTTCTCCATGCTCACCACAGAGCAAGCCCAGGGGATCGCTGACAGCGTCGTCAAGCGCCGCTTCCGGCGTGGTGAAATCATTGTGGAGCATGGGCGCAAGTCCAATGCGCTGTTCATTCTGCTGACCGGCCGCGCCCGGGTGCTGACCGCCGATTCGCGGGGCCGCGAAGTGATTCTGGCGGTGTTGCAATCCGGCGACTACGTCGGCGAGATGAGCCTGATCGACAACGAGCCGCACTCGGCCACCGTGCGCGCCGAAGTGCAAACCGACATGCTGATCCTGGGCCGCGCTGAGTTCGCCCGTTGCCTGCCGGAAAACTCCAGCTTGTCGTACGCCATCATGCGCGGCCTGGTGCAGCGCTTGCGCAACGCCGACCGCCAGATTGAATCCCTGGCCCTGCTCGACGTGTACGGCCGGGTGGCACGCACCCTGCTGGACATGGCCGAGGACGACGGCGACACCAAGATCATCCGCAGCAAGGTGTCGCGTCAGGACCTGGCCAAGGTGGTGGGCGCCTCCCGCGAGATGGTCAGCCGGGTCATGAAGGACCTGGAAGAGCGCGGCATGGTGGAGACCCAGGAAAACGGCTCGGTGATCATCAAGGAGCGTCTGGCCTGAGACCCAAGGAGGCGGACGGAAGCGGCGCAGGCAGGGCGGCGGTCGACTCGGACGCCATGCCTGCTGAGCTGTTGACGATGGCGCTGTCTGGCGAACCGGGTAACCGGCTTCCTACCGCTTCCTCAGGTTGCTCCTGCAAGATACCCAGGGCGTCTTGAAACGACAGGTTGTCCATCGCCTCTTGCAGGCGTTGCAGCCGCTCGGCACCCCAAGCGGCCCGCAGCGAGGCGGCCAGCGATTTGAAGCGCTCCAGCGCCGACAGGTCTTGCCGACGCAACATGTCGGCCAGGGCCGACAGCTCGGCCTCATTCACCGGTACCCCCAGGCCGTCCGCATCCAGCGCCCGTTGCTGGGCCTCGGCCTGCGCCGCCCTCACGCCGGCACTGGCCTGCGCCAGGGTCCGCAGCGATTCGCCAATGGCCGTCAGCCAGGGCACGAGCTCTTCGACCGGGCGCCCGGACCGCAGCACCCGTTCCGCTTCCGCGGCCTGCGGATGCAGCGTCAACGCGCCCAGCATCCCTGCGTTGCCCTTGAGCTTGTGCAGCCGCGCCATGAGGGCGGTGCTGGCGGCTTCGCTGTCAGGCAAGGACAGCGGGGCGTTGGCCAGGTCAGCGTACTCGCGCAACAGCCGGCCCAGCAGGGTCACGAACAAGGGGGTGTCGGACCCGAAGCGCGTGGCCGCGTCGTTGCTGTCGATGCCCTCCACCGACGGCCAGGCCAGGTCGGCAGCGGACGCAGGCTCCTCGTCGCGCAAGCGCAGGGGAATGGCATCGTGGCGAACCCGCTCGACATGGCGGCGGATGGTTCGAATCAACCACCTGGGGTCCAGCGGCTTGCTGACGAAATCGTTCATGCCGGACTCGATGGCGTTTTGCCGCTCGGACGTTAGGGCACCTGCGGTCAAGGCGATCACCGGCAGGTCGTGCAGGCCCAGCTCGGCGCGGATCCGACGGGTGGCCGCGTTGCCGTCCACATCGGGCATCTGCACGTCCATCAACACGGCGTCGAAAGGGTCGTCGCCGGAGTGGCGCAGCCGGTCCAGCGCCTCCTGTCCGCCGCTGCAGGTCTCCACCACCGCACCTTCGCGCTGCAAGATCCTCAAGGCCACTTCGCGGTTGATCTCGCTGTCGTCCACCACCATCACCCGCACGCCAGGCAGCCACTCGGCCGCCCAAGGTTCGACCCGCGTGGCTTTGAGCACCCGGTCGGTGCTGCCTTCCTGGCGTGCAATGGCTTGGTTGACGGCATTGAACAGATCGGAGGCCACGTAGGGGCAGGGGATCCAGCTGTCGACCACGTCGGCGCTGGCCTCCAGCAGCACGGGAGTGTCGTCGACCGGGTGCACGGCCACCGTCGGCACGCGGTGGTTGCGGCCGATGGCGCGCGCACGCAGGGCGGTGGCGGTGCCGGCCACGGCCCCTTCGACCAGCATGACGTCCAGCGGCAGGCTGCCAGCCGCGCTGGGTTCGGCCTGCAGGCTGTCGGCGGTCAGCATCTCGACCTGCCAGCCCAGGGCGCGGGCCAGGTTGCCCAGCATCCGGCCCTGCCGCGGACTGGCCGCCAAAATGCCGACCCGCAGGCGCGAGGGCAGGCCATCGCCGTGCTGGTCGTCGGCAGGGACCACCCCCAGGGGCAGGTGGGCCCAGAACTCGCTGCCTTGACCCAGTTGGCTTCGAACGCCCACCTCGCCGCCCATCAGCTGCGCCAATTGCCAGACGATGGACAGACCCAGGCCGGTGCCGCCGAAGCGCCGGGTGGTGGCCGCGTCGGCCTGCACGAACGGCATGAAGAGGCGTTCCTGCACCTCGGGAGAAATGCCGATGCCGGTGTCGCGCACCACGAACTCGAGGTGGTGGTGCGCGTCGTCGGTGCGCACCAGGCGGCCACTGAGCTCAACGCGGCCGGTCTCGGTGAACTTGATGGCGTTGCTGAGCAGGTTCATCAGGATCTGTCCGACCCGGGTCGCGTCGCCCTGCACCCGTTGCGGCAGGTCGTCCGGGGTGTCGAAGTACAGCACCAGGCGCTTGCGCTGCGCCTGAGGGCCGAGCACGTCAGACAGCTCTTCGAAGATGTCGGTCAGCTCGAAGGGCCGGGATTCGAGTGCGATCTCGCCGGCTTCGATCTTGGCCAGGTCGAGCACGTCGTTGATGACGCCAAGCAGCGAGCGGTTGGCCACCTGGATTTTTCGCAGGAAGTCGCGCTGGTCGGCTTGCAGCGCGGTGTGGTCGAGCAAGTAGCACAGGCCGATGGTGGCATTGAGCGGGGTGCGGATCTCGTGGCTCATGGTGGCCAGGAAGGCGCTTTTGGCCGCACTGGCCGCCTCGGCGGCGCGCTTGGCGTCGACTGCATCTTCGGCGGCGCGCCGGGCGGTGACGTCCTGCAAGGCGCACACCAGCCGCACCGGACGCTGGCCGGGCGCATCAGAAGCGTATTCCACCTCGCCCACCGTGCGCACCCAGATCGAGCGGCCCTTGGCGGTGATCAGCGGCAACTCCAAGTCCCAGCCTTCGCCGTGCTCCATGGCCCGGCGCACCGCGTTTTCGATGATCGGACGGGCTTCAGGGGCGTAGTACTGAATGGCCTCTTGCAGCACCAGGCGGTAGTCGGAGGGCAGCTCGTGGATGCGCTGGGTCTCGCCGCTCCAGGTCAGCTCGCCCGAGTCGACATCGAGCTGCCAACCGCCCACCCCGGCCAGGCGGCCCGCGCGTTCCAGGAACGCCTCGCTGGCGGCCAGCCGGCGCTGGGCTTCGATGCTGCGGGAGATGTCCTGGTGGGTGCCGTACATGCGCTCGGGCAGGCCTTCGGCCGTCCAGCTGGACACCCGCCCACGGGCCAGCACCCAAACCCACCGTCCATCGCGGTGCTGAATGCGGATCTCGCTCTCGTAGTAGTCCGTCTCGCGGGTGAAGTGGCGGCTCAGCAGGGCTTCCGAGGGGGCCAGGTCTTCGGGGTGGATGTGGTCGAACCAGGTCTGGATGCTGACCGGACCCAGTTCCTCCAGGGTGTAGCCGATCATCTCGGCCCAGCGCTCGTTGAAACGCGCTTCGCCGGTCTGCACGTTCCACTCCCAAGTGCCGATGTTGGTGCCCCGCAGGATGTGGTCGAGGCGCTCGCGTTCCTCGGCCAGGGCGGCGCTGGCGGCTTTGCTGGCGGTGATGTCCGTGCGCATCGAAATGTACTTCTCGATCTGGCCATCGGCCCCCAGGAAAGGAGCGATGATGCTGTCGACCCAGTACAGGGTGCCGTCTTTGCTGCGGTTGCAGACCTCGCCGCGCCAGGCCTTGCCCTGGCTCACGCTCTGCCACATGTCGGTCCAGAACTGCTTGCTGTGGTGACCTGAATTGATGATGCGGTGGTTCTGGCCAATCAGCTCTTCCCGTGCGTAGCCGCTGATGTCGCAGAAGTTGTCGTTGACGTCGATGATGCGGCCCGCGCGGTCGGTCACCGAGTACAGCGAGTGCGACTTGATGGTGCTCAGCAAGGCCTCGTTCTCGCGCACCAGGGTGGCCAGCTTGCGGCGGCTTTCGGTGAGCTCGGTCACGTCGTGCACCATGGCAAAAAAGCCCCGCACCTCGCCGTCCACGATGTCGGGCAGGTAGTGGCCGAGCACGTGCCGAACGCCCTTGCCGTGCGGTCGGCTGAACGAGCGCTCGAAGGTTTGCCGCTTGCCGCGCAAAGCCGCTTCGATGTAGGGCCGGTTCATTTCGAACAGCGGCTCGCCGAGCAGGTCGCGCATGTGGCGGCTGTCGCCGGCGCCAGCCTGGGCATCGAACCAGCGCTGGTAGGCGCTGTTGGCCACGCGGTTGACCAGCGCATGGTCCCAGTAGCCGATCATCGAGGGCACGGTGTCGAGGATGTTTTTCAGTTCCAGGCGGCTGGCTTCCACCGCGGCGGTGCGCTCGCTCACCTGCTGCTCCAGCGAGGTTTCGAGTTCGCGCAGTTGGCGCTGCGCTCTCTTGAGGGTGCCCATCTCGCGAATGCCCTTGCCGATGCCCACGACCGTGCGCCCGTCGCTGGAGGGGATTGGAAACGAGGTGATGCAGACCTCCAGGAGGCTGCCGTCGCGGTGTCGGCAGACCGCCTCGGAGCTGATGGCTTCGCCGTGCAGCACCAGCTCCAAGTGCAGGCGGTCGCTGGGCAGGTCCTTGAACAGCAGGTCGCGGTACCGCTGGCCGACGGCTTCACTGGCGCTGTGGCCGAACAGTTCGGCCGCGGCCGGCGTCCACTCGGTGATCACGCCTTCCAGGGTCTCGGAGACAAAGGCTTCCCCAGAATGCGCCACCTGGCTTGCCAAGTGGGCCTGTTGGGCCAGGAGCCGTGCCGCCTTGCGGCGGTGCACCCAATGGCTCACCCCCACGGCCAGGCCGACGGCCGCCAGGGTGCCCAAAGCCCAGACCAGCCCTGCTGGCCAGGACGCCAGATCGCCCGGCAGGACGGCGGCCTGGGCTGAACCACCGGTCAGCCAGCAGGCGGCCAGTCCGGCGCTGAGGCGTGAGCCGAGTGGCAACAGGGAAGTGGAGGTCTCAAGCATCGTTGAATCCCGTTGAAGGACCGGTGGTCGCTGCCGACAGCTTGGGCAGGGGCTGGACGGCGTGCGGCGCACGCTCGGGCAACAGTGGCAAAAACGCGCTGCGGGCGCGGCCGGCGCGCTTGGCTTCATACAGCGCCCGGTCGCCCGCGGCCACAATCTGGTTCGCTGGCGGCGCCGACAGCTCCGCGGCTCCGGCAAAGTGCCGGCCTTCGGCGGTGGCGGCGCCGACCGAGACGGTGACCAGGCCCTGCAGCGGCGAGGCGTCGTGCTGCAACTGCAGCTCGGAGACGGCGTGAATGACCTGGTCGGCCATGTGGCGGGCGCCTGGCTCGTCCGTGTGGGGCAGCAACATGACGAACTCCTCACCCCCGAAGCGGGCCACCTCGTCGGCCGGCCGGCGCGCCACCGAAGCAATGGCCTGGGCGACCTTGCGCAGGCAGCCGTCACCGGCCAGGTGGCCATAGCGGTCGTTGTAGCGTTTGAAATAGTCGATGTCGACCATCAGCAGCGACAGCGACTCGCTCAAGCGCACCGCCCGCATCCATTCCTTGTCGATCTGCTCGTCAAAGCGCCGGCGGTTGGCCACGCCGGTGAGGGCGTCGGTGAGCGCGGCACGGCGCAGGCCGTCGGTGAGGTACTTGAGGCGCAGTTGCATGCGCACGCGCGCCACCACCAGGGGAGGGTTCAGCGGCTTGCTGATGAAATCCACCGCGCCGGCGGACAACCCGGCCACCTCCGTGGCGGTGTCACTGTGGCTGGTCACGAACACCAAGGGAATGTGGGCGAGCTCGCGGTCGCTTTTGAACTGCTGACACAGCTCGAAGCCGCTCATGCCGGGCATTTCCGCGTCCAGCACCACCAGGTCGGGCAGCGACTGCCGCGCCAGCTTCAGGGCCGCCTGCCCGGACAAGGCGAACCGCAACTCGCCCAAGGGCGCCAGGATGGTGCCCAGGACCTGCACGACCGCTGGGTCGTCGTCGACGATGAGAATCGAGTTGGCGGTGGGGGGTTGAAGCACGTGGCAGGTCCTGGTTGGTCAGCGTCACCGGGCCTGGCGAAATGGCCGGTGCGGCCGACGAATACGGTGAAGACAACGACAACGGCAACAACGGTGATGGGACCGCGCCACCCTGTGGCTCAACTCCTCATTGGCGGGTTTGGGGACGCTCGCTGCCCGCCACAGGCAGGGTCAGCACAAACAGCGGGCTCTCGATCGGGTAGGGTGGGCCCGCTTCCAGGCGGCCCCCCATGGCATGAACCAGGTGCCAGGCGAGGCACCATTTCAACTCTGTGCTGCGCCCCGCGTCGCCCGCCGATGCGGGCAAGCGGCGCGCCTGTGTCGGTTTGTCAACGGCGGCCTGCACGGCACCCACCCTGAGCCGCGCGACGACCTGCAAGTGGTGGGATCCCAAGGCCTCGAGAGTGAACTCGACGCGCCGCGCGGCCAATGATCCCTTGGCGACCAACGCCAACAAGTGAGCGAAACACTGCAGCAGCCGCGCGCGGTCGCCCTGCACCGGCAGCAGGCCGTCGGGCAAGACCGACACACTGACCGACAGGCCGCGTGCCGTGCTGTCAGGCTGCGCCTGGCGTACCGCCTCCTGCAGGCAGCCCAGGGCGTCGATCGGCTGCAGGTTCATCTCCAAGGTGCCGCCGTCGAGTTGGCTCAGGTCCGACACCTCGCGCATGACCGCCTGCAGGTGGCGGCCGGCGTCGACGATGCGGTCCAGGCGGCAGGCCTGCACCGCGTCCAACGGGTGCTCGGGGTCGGCCAGCATCAATTGGGCGCATCCCAGGATGCCGTGCAGTGGGTCACCGAGCTCCTGCGCGATGGCCTGCAGTGGCGGCGTGGGCGCGCGCGAGCGCTCGGCGGAAGACAACACGGCCGGCGGCTGTGGCGCCTCTCGTGCCGCGGGTCGGGCGAGGCCTGCCGGCCGGCGGGCCCGGCGGCGCAGCAGATTGCGCACGCGTGCATTGAGCACCGATGGCTTGTAGGGCTTGCTGATGTAGCCGCATGCGCCCAAATCCATCGCCCGGGCCTCCTGATCCGGGTCGTCCACCTGGGTGACGAAGACCACTGGAATGTGGGCCAAGCCCGCGTCGGCCTGCAAGCGCCGGCAGACCTCGAAGCCGTCGATGCCAGGCATTTGCGCGTCCAGCAGGATGATGTCGGGCCGGGTGGCAGCCGCCAGGCGCAACGCTTCTTCGCCGCTGCGCGCAAACTGAAACTGCGCGGCCGAAGAAGTCAAGGCCAGGCGCACGCATTGAATGGCGCTGGCGTCGTCGTCCACGATCAGCACCCGGGCGGGCCCAGGCGACCCCTGGGTTCCGCCATCGGCGTCAGGGTGTCCATTGGTTTGTGCGCTTTCGAAGGCCACCCCCTCGTCCGGCTGCACCGGCCAACGGGGTGAGCGCAACTGCGCCCGCACTCGGGCCACCACCTGGGTGCCGATCAAGGGTTTGGCGATGAAATCGGCAGCACCCAGCTCGAGTGCCCAGACTTCCGTGGCAGGCTGGGCGTGGCTGGTCAAAATGATCACCGGCACCTGCGACAGGCGGGCGTCGTTTTGCAGGGCGCGGCAGATTTCCAGGCCGTTCTTCCCCGGCATGTCGATGTCCAGCAGGATCACATCGGGCGCCATCTTGTGGACCAGGCCCAGGGCATCGGGCCCCGACGTCGTGAAGCGGATGTCGCCTTCGGCGGCCAACATGCGTCCCAGCAGGTGGATGGTCGACGCATCGTCGTCGACCAACAAGATTTGACTGCGCCTGCCTGGTGTCATGGGCTGATGTCCGAAGTGGCCGGTGAGTCGAGGGAAAAATGCTAGCAGGCTTGACTGCATTTGCCAAACGTGGGAACACCAGGTCCGCGCCGTGTCCGGGCCTGCGGCAAAGCGTCCACGGCGCGTTTGGGTTTTGGCGGGGAAGTTGGTTGGAGCGGGTTTTCATCCGCCACAATCGCGGGCATGACTTTTCCGCTCGGATCCCTGCGTTCTGATGCCCCCGTCACGCCGGTGCGGGGGAAAAAATCGAAAGCCTCCACCGACCTGGTGGTGGTGCCTTCGCCGCATTCATCGTGGCTGGCCGGCATCCGTGCCCAGGCGTTGGTGTTCGCCAGTGGTGCGCTGCTGCTGCTCGCCTTGCTGGCCCTGACCAGCTACCACCCCACCGACCCGGCGTTTTCCACCTCAGGCAATGGCACCGCGGTGCGCAACCTGGTGGGCTCGCTGGGCGCCTGGATCTCCGACCTGAGTTTTTTCCTGTTCGGCATGTCGGCCTGGTGGTGGATGGTGGTGGGGCTGCGCGTTTGGCTGGGTGCGCTCGCACGGGTGCTGCGGGGCGCCGACTGGCCTCGGGAAGACCGGCACCCCCTGCCGCGCTGGATGTTTTGGCTCGGCCTGGGCTTGTTGCTGTGTGCCAGCTGTGCGCTGGAGTGGACCCGCTTGTACCAGTGGGAAGGGCGCATGCCCGGGGGCCATGCGGGTGGGGTGCTGGGCTACAGCCTGGGCCTGGCCAGCCAGCGCTGGCTCGGGTTTTCGGGTTCCGGCGTGTTTTGGATCTCGATGCTGGTGTTGGGCTTTGCCATGGCGTTTCGCTTCTCGTGGCTCAGCCTGGCCGAGCGCATCGGGCGGGCGGTGGAGTCGCTTCGCGACAACCGGATGGCGCAACGCGAACGCGCAGAGGACCAGCGGGTCGGTGAGAAGGCCCAGCGCCAACGCGAGCGCGAGCACGTGATCGAGCAGCAGGCCCACGTCGTGCCGCCGATGCCCAGGGTGGTCGAGCCGGCGGTGGTCGACATCCCCAAGAGCGAGCGGGTGGCCAAGGAAAAGCAAAAGCCGCTGTTCACCGAGCTGACCGACACCAAGCTGCCCCAGGTCGACTTGTTGGATGCGGCGCCGCGCACCCGCGTGGAGTCGGTCACGCCAGAAACCCTGGAGATGACCTCGCGGCTGATCGAGAAGAAGCTCAAGGACTTCGGTGTTGAGGTGCGCGTGGTGACGGCGTCGCCCGGGCCGGTGATCACCCGCTACGAAATCGAGCCGGCCACCGGAATCAAAGGTTCGCAGGTGGTGGGTTTGGCCAAGGACCTGGCGCGCAGCCTGAGCCTGGTGAGCATCCGGGTGGTGGAGACCATTCCTGGCAAAACCACCATGGCGCTGGAATTGCCCAACCCGAAGCGGCAGACCATCCGGTTGTCGGAAATTCTCGGCTCGGCGGTCTACAACGACGCCTCGTCGATGCTCACCATGGGCCTGGGCAAGGACATCGTCGGCAACCCGATGGTGGCGGACCTGGCCAAGATGCCGCACTGCCTGGTGGCCGGCACCACCGGCTCGGGCAAATCGGTCGGCATCAACGCCATGATCCTGTCGTTGCTCTACAAGGCCGAGGCGCGCGACGTGCGCTTGATCTTGATCGACCCGAAGATGCTGGAGATGAGCGTCTACGAAGGCATTCCGCACCTGTTGTGCCCGGTGGTCACCGACATGAAACAAGCCGCCAATGCGCTCAATTGGGGGGTGGGCGAGATGGAGCGCCGCTACAAACTGATGAGCAAGCTGGGCGTGCGCAACCTGTCGGGCTACAACAAGAAGCTGCTGGATGCGGCCGAGCGCGGAGAGACGATTCCGAACCCGTTCAGCTTGACACCCGAGGCGCCCGAGCCGCTCGATCGCCTGCCGTTCGTGGTGATCGTGATCGACGAGCTGGCCGACCTGATGATGGTGGTGGGCAAGAAGATCGAAGAGCTGATTGCCCGCTTGGCGCAAAAGGCCCGTGCGGCCGGCATCCACCTGATCCTGGCCACCCAGCGCCCGAGTGTGGACGTGATCACCGGCCTCATCAAGGCCAACATCCCAACGCGCCTGAGCTTCCAGGTCAGCAGCAAGATCGACAGCCGCACCATCCTGGACCAAATGGGCGCCGAAGCCTTGTTGGGCATGGGCGACATGCTCTACATGCCGTCGGGCACCGGCCTGCCCGTGCGGGTGCACGGCGCCTTCGTCAGCGACGAAGAAGTGCACCGCGTGGTGGATTACCTGAAGAGCCAAGGCGAGGCCAACTACATCGAAGGCATTTTGGAAGGCGGCACCTTGGAAGGCGAGGGCGATGAGGCGGTCAGCGGCGGGGGTGGCACCGAGGGTGGGGAGAGCGACCCCATGTACGACCAGGCCGTGGCCATCGTGCTGCAACACAAACGCGCCTCGATTTCCCTGGTGCAGCGCCACTTGCGCATTGGTTACAACCGCGCCGCCCGACTGCTGGAACAAATGGAGAAATCCGGCGTCGTATCCAGCATGTCTTCCAACGGAAACCGGGACATCATGGTGCCGGCACGCACAGAATGAAGTTGACAACGATGAAGACAGGAACAACCAGGTGGGCGTGGGCGGCACCGCTGCTGTGGGCGGCCATGCTGGGCGGGGCGCAGGCCGATGGCGTGGGCAGCCTGAAGGCTTTCGTGAGCGACGTGCAAACCGGCCGGGCGCAGTTCTCTCAGGTGGTGACGTCGCAAGACGGTGCCAAGAAGAAAACGTCCATCGGCCACTTCGAGTTTGCCCGGCCCAACCGCTTTCGCTTTGTCTACACCAAGCCGTTCGAGCAGGTCATCGTGGCCGATGGCAAGAAGGTGTGGATGTTCGACCCCGACTTGAACCAGGTCAGCACCCGCTCGTTGGGGGATGCGCTGGGCGCCACGCCGGCCGCGTTGCTGGCGGGAAACGCACTCGACAAGGACTTTGACCTGGCGGCGTTGCCGGCCAAGGACGGGCTCGACTGGGTCAAAGCCACGCCGAAAGCCAAGGAAGGCAATTTCCAATCTTTGAGCGTCGGTTTTCGGGGCAAAGACTTGGCGGCCTTGGAAATCGTCGACAGTTTCGGTCAGCGCTCGCTGCTGAGTTTCACCGACTGGCGCCCGGCGGTGGTCTGGCCGGCCGAACACTTCCAGTTCAAAGTGCCCGCCGGGGCGGACGTGTTGACGCAGTGAGGTCGCCGACCGGCGGTGCGGCCGCGTGGCGCCTGGGCGGCGCGCCCTGGCATTGCCAGTCAAAATGCCAATTTGAAACCCACCGTCACCACTTTGAGGCGGGGGGTGTCGGCCTGCACCGCATAAGACGCGTTCACGCTCAGGCCCTCGCGCACGGTCCACCGCACACCGCCGCCCACCCACGGACGTTGCCGGTCGTCGCCGTACAACTCGCCCATCAGGTCGACGCCGTGCCCCAAAGATGTCTCGGCCGCCAGGTTCCACGCCGTGCTGTCCTGTGACGCGCTTTGGCTGCGAACCCACCCCAGGTTGCCGTGCAGCAACCAGTCGGCTGGCAGTGCTTGGGTGGCCACAACGGTCAGGTAAGTGGACTCGTGGTCGAAGCCGGTGTTGGGCACTTTGAGCCAACCCGCGCCCCAGGCCAAGGTAATGCCCACGCCTGCCGGTTTGTCGCGGGCAACGATTTCGGTTTTGCCGCCCACGGTCCAGGCGCGCAGGGTGTCTTGGCCCGCTCGGCTGCGCGTGCCAGCCAGGGCGACCTGGGTGCCGCCGCCCACGCCGCAGCCCACCTGGGTGCTCAAGCCCTTGATGGTCTCCAAACCTTCGGCCTTGGCGTGCAGGCCGAACGACTCCCACTCGCAGTGGCCTCTCTCCAGGACATCCGCGTCTTCGGTGACCAACGGGCGACCAGCCCAGGCGTTGTGCGCCGGCCCCAGCAGGCCCGTGACGAGAAGGGCGGCTGAACAGGCCAGCGGGCGCAGGCGCAGGTGGTTCATGGGCGGGAAAGGACGAGGTGGGAAACGAACGCGAGTATGGCTTGGCCTGGAACGGCTCGGCAGCGCACGGGTCGGCTCGCCATGGAACCAATCCATCCGCCAATGCGGTCATTGGCGCCAGACCGGCCGAGACCTCACCCGCAACGATCAGCCCGGTCGCAACAACCGCCGCATTCGCTGCCGTTTGACCGCCGTTGTCGGCTCGCCGGGGGCCTCACTCGGCGGCACCGATGGGCTTTCGGACACGGCTTCGGGTGCTGACGAGGGGTCTGTCGGGCGGGGCGGCCAGTGCTTCAGTTGGGAGCGGCGCACCAGCACCACGCCGCTTTGGGCACTGAAGCTGCGCTCCAGCACGTGAGTGACCAGGCGCCGCTGCACCCGCTCGGTGATGACGAGTGTGCTGGAGCGTGTGCCGTAGGTGCCGTCGGCCGTGCGCACGAAGGCGGCCGAGAGCTCGCGCTCCCGGAGCAGCGACAGGCCGGTTTCCGGCAGGGCTTCGTCGGGTGCCACTTGCCGATCGGCCAGCGCGGCAAACAGGGTGTCGGCCAGGCCGTCGACCGAGGTGTGGGGGTCGCAACCGTCCAGCGCCTGTTTGAGCGCCCGCTTCAAGCGCGTCACTTTGGGCCACGGCGCGTCGTCCATCATCCCATTCGACAGGGCATGCAGCCCACGGGCCAGCCGCAAGGGGTGGGCACTGAGGTTGGAAGTCCAGAAGCAGTGGTTCTCCTTGAAATCCAGGGCCAGCAGATTGAAGCCGTTGTGGCCGCTCAGGGCCGTGTGCATCCAGAAGCGGTCGGCGCTTTCACGCTGGGCCAGCCACTGCGGAACGATGTGCCCGCGCGAGGGGGCTTTGGGGTCGGACGGCAGGCCCTGGCGCACGTTCGTCACCACGGCCAGGCGGCCCTGGGCTGACAGCCCCAACCAGGTGCCCCCTTGCAGCAGGTCGCGCCCGGCCAACAGGGGAACCGCCGAGTCTTCCGGCTGCCACCATGACAGGCGCGCCGTGGGCCGGCTGAAGAATTCGTCTCGGTTGCTGGCCAGCACCAGCGGGAAGCGTCGGTGCTGGTCGATGGCCAAGGCGATCAGGCACACGGCACAAAAGCCTCGGTGTGGCGCTCGCCCATCAAGCCAGGGGGCAAGTCCGCCGCCGCAGCCGCAATGGCCGCTTGCAGGCCGGCGCCGACGCCGGCGGGGCTGGCGTAGGTCTCCATCCAGGTGCAGCGCTCAGCGGAGCCTGCGCTGCCGTTGGCGTGGAACTTGGCGTGGTGGTCATCCGTGCGCTGAAGCAGCCGCGCGTTCAGACCTCGGTGGGCAGCACACAGCCGTTGCTGCATCGCCTGCACCTGCGCCTGCAGCGTCGCGGTGTCAGACCGGGCCACCTGGTAGTAAATGAAGAGTTCGCGCATACCGACAGGTGAGGGGTGCACGCAGGCGTTGTGAACAGGCGCTGCCAGCAGGCTTCAGGTGGCGCTGGCTTCGCCCAGCGCTGAGACGGTGTAAGGCATCGGCTGGCGCACCAGCAACGGGCCGTCCACATGGGCCAGGTGCAAGGTGCCGCCTTCCAAGGCCGCCAGCTTCAACTCCACCAACAGGGCACTGCCACCGCCGCCCGGCAGCGGGGCCGCGCTGACCACCATGCCGGCAGGCTGGCCTGGGTCGTCTTCATGGAACACGTCTTGGCCCGCCTTGGCTTGGGGGGTGACGGCGGCGACTTCAAACAGGAACATGCGGCGTTTGAGGATGCCGCGGTACTGGCTGCGCGCCACGATCTCCTGGCCGGGGTAGCAGCCCTTTTGGAAGTTCACCCCGCCGAGCAGCTCGTAGTTCACCATCTGGGGAACGAACTGTTCCGAGGTGGCCATCTCGATGGTGGGAATGCCGCTTTTGACGTCGAGCCAGCGCCACAAGTCCATCGCCAGTTCGGGCGCCTGCGGCCAGGCCGGGCCGGTCCACAAGGCGCGTGCGGCGCCGGCGGCGTCGGGCAAGCGGACCAACGAGCCCTCGGCCAGTCGGGCATGCCCCCACACGGGCAACTCACCGGCGGCTTGCAGGGCCGCCAAGGCGGTGTCGCCAGCCAAGCCCCACAGGCGGGGAGGCACCTCGTCGCCCACCGGTGCCTGCCCATCGCTCAAGCGGCAATCGGCGCGCATCACGAACATCGACAAGCGCTTCAAGGTGGCGGGCAGCACCGTGCGGTGGCACGCCAGCCAGAGGTCGTCGGGCGCCGTGCGCCAGGCCAGGAACGTGGCCAACAGGCGGCCTTTCACAGAACAATAGCCGGCCAGCCGGGTCTGGCGTTCGTCGAGCAGCTTGAAGTCGTTGCTGAGCTGCCCATGCAAAAAGGCGGCGGCGTCTTGGCCTTGCGCCCGCATCAAACCCCAGTGCAGAAGTTCGGTGGCGCCGTGAAGGGGAGGGAGGTGGTTCATGACCCGATTATCATCACCCGCCCCGCATTCCTTCCAGCCAAACCCACGGGTTTGACGGTGTTTCCCATGAAAGCATTCCGATATTTTCTTTTATGCGTGGTCTTGATCGCCGCGGGTGCGGCAGGCGGCGTCGCGTGGTGGTTGGAGCGGCCGCTGCCCTTGGCCAGCGACACGGTCGAGCTGTCCATCGAGCCCGGCACCACGCCGCGCGACATCGCCAACGGCTGGGCCCAGGCCGGCGTGCGGGCGCCAGCCTGGGCGTTGTACGAGTGGTTCCGGTGGTCGGGCGAGTCGAAGAAAATCCGTGCGGGCAGCTACGAGGTCGACCGCCGTGTGACGCCCCGCAGCCTGCTCGACAAAATGGTTCGTGGCGACGAGACGATGGCCACGGTGCGCTTGATCGAAGGCTGGACATTCCGGCAGTTTCGCGCCGAGCTGGCCAAGGCCCAGGGCCTGCAGTCGACCATCGCTCCGCTGAGCGACGAGCAGGTCATGGCCGCGCTCGGTGTGCCCGGCACGGTGCCGGAAGGGCAGTTCTACCCCGACACCTATGCCTTCAGCAAAGGCACCAAGGACACCGCGGTCTTGGTGCGCGCCCACCGCGCCATGCAACGCCGCTTGGCGGCAGCTTGGGCCGCACGGACGGCCGATTTGCCGCTGCGCAGCGAGGCCGAGTTGCTGATCCTGGCGTCCATTGTGGAAAAGGAAACCGGCGCGGCCGTGGACCGTGCCAAGGTGGCGGCCGTGTTCGTCAACCGTCTTCGGGTGGGCATGCCGCTGCAGACCGACCCCACCGTGATCTATGGTCTGGGCGAGGCCTTCGACGGCAACCTGCGCAAACGGGACTTGCAGGCTGACACGCCCTACAACACCTACACTCGCAACGGCTTGCCACCCACCCCAATTGCCATGCCCGGCAAGGCGGCGTTGCAAGCCGCTGGACGCCCCGACCCGACGACCAAGGCCCTGTTCTTCGTGGCCCGGGGCGACGGCACCAGCGCTTTCAGCGACACCCTGGCCGACCACAACCGGGCGGTGAACAAGTACCAGCGCGGCCGCTGAACGCTTGCGCCCCGCCCTAGCGAGAATTTTCTTGACACGCAGATTCATCACCTTTGAGGGCATCGACGGTGCCGGCAAGTCCACCCACCTACCGGTGTTGGCCGGCCGCTTGCGGGCCACCGGCGCCACGGTGCTGCTGACCCGGGAGCCCGGCGGCACGCCCCTGGCCGAAGAGCTGCGCGGCCTGTTGCTGGGCACCGCCATGGACCCGCTGACCGAGGCCCTGCTGGTGTTCGCGGGTCGCCGCGACCATGTGCAGCAGGTGATCGCCCCGGCGTTGCAGCGTGGGCACACCGTGCTGTGCGACCGTTTCTCCGACGCCAGCGCCGCCTACCAAGGCGGCGGGCGCGGTGTGCCCATCGAGGTGCTGGAGCGCCTGGAAGAATGGGTGCACCCGGGTTTGCAGCCTGACCTCACCTTCTGGTTCGACCTGCCGGCCGAGATGGCTGCCCAACGTTTGGCCGGTGCCCGGGTGCCCGACCGCTTCGAGCAACAGGACACGGCGTTTTTCAGCCGGGTGCGGCAGGCCTACGCGCGCCGTGCCGACGAGGCTCCGCAGCGCTATGTGCGCCTGGACGCGGCGGCACCGGTGGCCGACGTGGGCCGCCAGATCGAACAGGCCCTGGAGGCACGCGGGTGGTGACAACGGCTGCGGCAACAGACGCCCCGGCACCAACCCGCCCGGCCGCGCTGGACATGCGGTGGCTGCACACGCCGCTGCAGCAGGCGTTGCACACCTTGCAAGGCCACGCCTTGCTGATTTGCGCCCCGCCAGGCGCCGGGGCGTTCGAGTTGGCGTTGGCGGTGGCCCAGGGTTGGCTGTGCCAGGCCGCTTCGGCCGACCGGCCCTGCGGACAGTGCGCGAGCTGCCACTGGGTGGCTTCCCGCAGCCACCCCGATCTGTTGGGCCTGTTGCCCGAAGCCCTGCAGGACAGCCTGGGGTGGCGGGTGGAGGGAACGGAGGCAGAAGACAAGGCCAGCAAAGCCAAGCCCAGCCAGGACATCAAGGTCGACGCGGTGCGCGCGGCCGTGGCCTTCGCCCAGACCACGTCCTCGCGTGGCCTTGCCAAGGTGGTGTTGATCCACCCTGCCGAGCGGTTGAACGCCATTGCCGCCAACGCCTTGTTGAAAACGCTGGAGGAGCCGGCCGGCTCCGCACGCTTCGTGTTGAGCTGCACGGCGCCACAGGCCTTGCTGCCGACGCTGCGCAGCCGCTGCCAGGTGTTGTCGCTGACTTTGCCGCAGGCGGCCGAATCCCTGCCCTGGCTGCGGGCCTTGGGCATCGACCAACCGGAGGTGCTGTTGGCGGCCACCGGCGGGCTGCCGTTGGAAACCCGAGACTGGGCGGCAGAGGGCATCACCGCAGCGGCGTGGCAGGCATTGCCTGCCTCGGTGTTGAAGGGCGAGGTGGGCGCCTTTGGCGCCTGGACACTGCCCCGTTGGCTGGACGCCCTGCAAAAGCTGTGTCATGACACGATGTGCGTGGCGGCCAAAGGGCCTCCGCGCTTTTTCACCGCGACCGCCGTGCCCCAAGGCGCCGACCTGGCCGCGTTGGCCGGTTGGTCCCGGGAACTGCAACGCCTGGCCCGGCATGTGGAGCACCCCTATACCCAGCCCCTGGCGATTGCAGCGTTGTTGCAACAAGCGCGCAAAGCGCTCACGCCGACCAGGCTTTGAGGGCGCTGCTGCGCAAACTGTGGCGCAAAGCCGTGTCAATCCCACGTTTCAAAGCGGGGGGCTTTGGCTACACTCCATCGAATGAGCCTGTCTCCTGCGCCCGGTAACGCCTCGCTGACGCCCGCGTCTCCCGCCGGGTCGGCCGCTGGCCGCCCGAGCGTGATCCAGTTGGTGTTCCGCGAGCGCGGGGCGCTGTACGCGGCCTACATGCCATTGCTGCGAGACGGCGGCTTGTTCGTTCCCACCACCCGCGACTACCGGCTGGGCGACGACATCTACCTGTTGCTGTCGTTGCCGGAAGACCCTCAGCGTTTCCCGGTGGCCGGCAAGGTGGCCTGGGTCACGCCGGCCAACGCCTCGGGTGGCCGGACCCAGGGCGTCGGGGTCAGTTTCCCCAGCGACGACAAGACCCGCCAATTGAAGATCAAGATCGAAGCCATTCTCGGCACTGCGATTTCTTCAAACAAGCCGACCCAGACTTTGTGATGGAATCGAGGGTCTGACGGCGGTGGCACTGCGCCACCCGCCAGTCGCGCCTTGCCTCTTTCCGTCTGTGTTGTGTCCTTGCCATGTATGTCGATTCCCATTGCCACCTGAATTTCCCCGAGCTGCGCGAGCGCTTGCCGGCCATCCGCGCCGACATGCAGGCCGCTGGTGTCGACCGGGCCCTGTGCATCTGCACCACCTTGGAAGAATTCGACGACGTTCATGGGTTGGCGCTGGCCCACGACAACTTCTGGGCCAGCGTGGGCGTGCACCCGGACAACGAGGGCGTGCAGGAGCCCAGCGTCGACGACCTGGTGCGTCGTGCTGGGCTGCCGCGCGTGGTGGCCATCGGCGAGACGGGATTGGACTACTACCGCCTGGAAGGCCGCAGCGTGGCCGACATGGCTTGGCAGCGTGAACGTTTCCAAGTCCACATCCAAGCGGCGCGTGACACCGGCTTGCCGCTCATCGTGCACACCCGCAGTGCCAGCGACGACACCCTGGGCGTGCTGCGGGAGGCTGGCGCGCAACACCACGGCGTGTTCCATTGCTTCACCGAAGCCATGGAGGTGGCGCAGGCTGCGCTGGAACTCGGCTTCTACATCTCGTTTTCGGGCATCCTGACCTTCAAAAACGCGCAGGCGCTGCGCGAGGTGGCGCGCCAAGTGCCCCTGGAGCGTTGCCTGATCGAGACCGACAGCCCGTACCTGGCACCGGTGCCGTACCGGGGGCAAACCAATTCCCCAGCCTGGGTGCCGCACGTCGCTCGGGCGCTGGCCGCGCTCAAGGGCTGTGAGGTCGAAGAGGTGGCAGCGGCCACTTCGCACAATTTCGAACGTTTGTTTGCACGCACCTTGGCCCCCGCGGCCAGCGGCGTTGCGCCCTTGATCCTTTCCTGAGAAAGCTCGCACCATGGTCCTGAAATCTTGCCGCCGCTGGTGGCAGTGTTGTTTGTTCGTCGGGCTGATGGCGGGCAGCCTGTCGCCTGTCCATGCCGGCTCTTACGAAGACTTCTTTTCGGCCATCGACCGGGATGACGGCGCGGCGGTGGCCGCCTTGATCGAACGCGGTTTCGACGCCAACAGCCGCAGCCCGGACGGACAGTGCGGCCTGTACCTGGCGTTGCAAAAAGAGGCAGATGCGGCGCTGGCAGCCCTGTTGAAAGCCAAAGACCTGAACGTGAACCTGCTCAACGTCAACGGGGAATCGGCGCTGATGATCGCAGCACTCAAGGGCAACCTGGAGGGGACCCAAAAGTTGTTGCTGCGCGGTGCCCAGGTCAACAAGCCCGGCTGGACCCCTTTGCACTATGCGGCCAGTGGCCAGCAGCCGAAGGTGGTGTCGCTGCTGCTGGACAACGGCGCCCTCATCGATGCCCAATCGCCCAACGGCACCACCGCCTTGATGATGGCGGCACGTTACGGCGACGAGGGCAACGTGCGGGTGCTCACCCTGCGCCAGGCGGATGGGCGCCTGAAAAACCAGCAGGGCCTGGACGCCGCGGCCTTTGCCCGTCTGGCCGGTCGCGAGGCGCTGGCCAAGTCGATCGAGCAACGCTACCGCTGAACACGGCACGGGCCTGCAAGGCGGCCCCTGCCAGCGTGCCATTTCGCACACTGGGCACTGGGTAGCAGCCTTGGATCGAAAAGCGCTTGGGAGCAACCCGAGTCAGGTAAAACCTGACAGGCGCTTTGGCGCTGACCCGACTTTCCGAAGTGAGCGCCTGCAGCGACCATGGCAACGCCTACCAGGAGCCCGCCATGCAAGACGCACCTTTGATCGCCAACCCCTTCGCCATGATGCTCAACCCCGAGGCTGTCATCCAGGCCATGGAGCGTTCGCCCAAGTTGAACCGCTTGCACAGCCGCATCTGCCGCCCCCTCGACAATCCCACCAGCAAGAAGTCGGACGATGCCGACGGCCCGGATTCGCAGATGGGCACGCTGCAGGGCCCCGACGGCCTTTGAGCTGAACCCGAAGCAGGGCAGCCCCGCGGATGGCGGGGTCTGGCCTGCGGCCCGGCCGCCTTCCCCAGGGCTGTGGCTTGCTTCCAGCGCGATCTTCCGCGCCCGGCCCGCCATGCTGCCGCGCACCGCCGCTGTGGTCTTGGCGCTGCCGCTGTTGCACGCTGAGGTGCCTTGACACCCGACGCCTGTTTTCCCTCGGCCGCAACGCTTGCGGCTGCGGGCCATTCCCCTTTCGCGACCTGCTCTCGTTCCCTCGGCGACCGGGCCCTGGTCGCAAGCGCCTGTACAGTCGATCCACCCTCGATTCTTCTGCGCCAGCCCAGACTGGAACTGACAGGGGTCGCATCTTTTTTGCCCCCTCCGAGCGGGCAGCGCCGGCCGTGAGTCGTTGGCAAGGTTTCCGCGCCTTGCCTTAGCATGGCTTCAAGCGCCACCGGCGCTTGGCAGTCGACCCATGCCCTGTGCTGCCCGGGCTGCGCAACCCCGTTCTTGTTCACACACGCTCCCAAAGGCCGCCCATGACCGTGTCATCCCTCCCGCCACAACCCCGTTTGCACCACGTTCAATGCTTGCGCATGCAGCAGTTGCCACGTCTGGGTTATTGGGAGTGGGGGGACCCGACCAACCCCCGGGTGCTGTTGTGCCTGCACGGCCTGACCCGTCAGGGGCGCGATTTCGACACCTTGGCGCGGGCGATGTGCGACCGGTACCGCGTGGTGTGCCCGGACGTGATGGGCCGCGGGCAGTCTGACTGGTTGCGGGACCCCACCGGCTACCAGATCCCCGCCTACCTGGCCGACATCGTCACCTTGCTGGCGCGGCTCAATGCCGACAGCCTGCACCTCGTGGGCACCTCCATGGGCGGCTTGATCGGCATGCTGCTGGCGTCGCTGCCCCACACACCGGTCGAGCGGCTGGTGCTCAACGACGTGGGGCCGCGCCTGCCGGCCGACGCCATCGAGCGCATCGGGGCTTACCTGGGCCTGCCGGTGCACTGGGACAACGAGGAAGAGGCTGCGGATTACCTGCTGAGCCTGTCTGCCAGCTTCGGACCGCACACCCGCGCGCAGTGGCTGGCCTTGTCGCGCCCGATGCTCAAGCCCAAGGGCCCGGGCTTCACCCTGCACTACGACCCGCAGATCGCGCTGGCGTTTCGCGGCGTCAAGCCGGAAGTCGCCGCCGCCAATGAGGCTTTGCTGTGGAACGCCTTTGACGCCGTGCGCTGCCCGACCTTGCTGCTGCGCGGGGCGACCTCGGACTTGCTGCTGCCGGAGACCGCCGCGGCCATGACGCAGCGCGGCCCGCGGGCGGCGCTGCACGAGTTCGTGGGCGTCGGGCACGCCCCCACCCTGGTGCAGGACGACCAGGTGGCGGTGGTGAAATCGTTTCTGCTGGCCTGATTTTTTTCCCAATGCGGACGTGAAAACCAGCCAACCCGACACCCCCGCGTCGACCATCGTCCAATGGGTGGACGCCCAGGAAGGCGAAGACGCTTCGCAACTGGTGCGGGCCCGTGCCTTCGCCCAACCGCTGCTGCACGGGCAAGCGCTGCATTCCGGCGAAGACGCGTTGGCGCACGCCGACGGTGTGGCAAACATCCTGCAAGGCATCGGCGCGGCGCCTTCCATGCGGGCGGCGGTGTACCTCGTCTATGCGGCCGACTATTTGCAGCGGCCAGAAGAGATGGTGGCCAAGGCTTTTGGGCCGACTTACGTCAGCTTGATGCTGCACACGCGCAAGCTGGTGCAGATCCAGCGCGCCGCGCGCCAGGCGCAGGTGGGCGTGGCGCAGCAGGCCTTGCAGACCGAGCGTGTGCGCAAGATGCTGCTGGCGTTCTCGCAAGACCTGCGGGTGGTGTTGCTGCGGCTGGCCTCGCGCCTGCAAACCTTGCGGTTCCATGCCGAGTCGCGCCAACCGTGCAGCGCGGCCACCGCGCAGGAGAGCCTGCAGGTGTTCGCGCCGCTGGCCAACCGCCTGGGCATCTGGCAGATCAAGTGGGAGATCGAGGACCTGGCGTTCCGCTTCCTGCAGCCCGACAACTACCAGGCGGTGGCCCGGTTGCTGGCCGAGCGGCGGGTGGAGCGTGAAGCGGGGGTGGAGCTGTTCCGCCAACAGCTCAGTGCGGCCTTGTCGTTGCTCGGCCTGCAAGCCGAGGTGCAAGGGCGGCCCAAGCACATCTACAGCATCTGGAAAAAAATGCAGGGCAAGGGCCTGGCGTTCGCGCAGGTCTTCGACGTGCGCGCGATGCGCGTCATCGTGCCCAACGTCGAGGCCTGCTACGCCGTGCTGAGCCAGGTGCACGAGCTCTTCAAGCCGGTGGGCGGGGAGTTCGACGATTACATCGCCCGGCCCAAACCGAATGGGTATCAGTCGCTGCACACGGTGGTGCTCGACGAGCGGGGGCGGGCGGTCGAGGTGCAAATTCGCACCCGCGAAATGCACGACCATGCCGAGTTCGGCGTGGCCTCGCACTGGGCCTACAAGGAGGCAGGCGTGAAAGGCTATGCCGGGGTCAGCACGACCGAGGCCCAGGCCCGTTTGAACGAGGCCCGCAAGGCGGTGTTGCGCCAGCTGCTGGCGTGGGAGCGCGAGTTCGTGGCGCGCGATGCCAGCGTGGCCGACGACCGCATCTACGTCTTCACGCCGCAGGCGGCGGTGGTGGAGCTGAGCGTGGGCGCCACACCGGTGGACTTTGCCTATGCGGTGCACACCAGCCTGGGCCACCGGTGTCGCGGCGCCAAGGTCGACGGCGTGCTGGTGCCGTTGAACACGCCGCTGCAAAGCGGCCAGACGGTCGACATCACCACCGTCAAGGAAGGCGGGCCCTCGCTCGACTGGCTCAACCCGCAGCTCGGCTTCTTGCAAAGCCACCGGGGCCGCGCCAAGGTGCGCGCCTGGTTCAATGCACAAGCCCAGGCGCAGACCATCGCCAAAGGCCGCGAAGCGGTCGAAAAGGTGTTGCAGCGCGAAGGCAAGACGTCGATGAAGCTCGACGACGTGGCCGTGCCGCTGGGCTTTGCCACCGCCGACGCCTTGTTCGAAGCGGTCGGCAAGGAAGAGTTTTCGCTGCGCCATGTGGAAGCCAGCCTGCGCCCCGCTGAGCCGCCCGTGGAAGTCGACGAGGCCCTGCGTTTCCGGCCGCGCGCGGCCACCGCTCCCAGCGGGGGCCAGGTGCTGGTCGTTGGCGTGCACTCGTTGATGACGCACCTGGCCCGCTGCTGCCGCCCGGCGCCGCCCGATGCCATCGGCGGCTTCGTCACCCGGGGCAAAGGGGTGGCGGTGCACCGGGTGGCCTGCAGCAATTGGCGTGAGATGAAGCGCCGCGCACCCGAGCGGTTGATCGAAGTGCAGTGGAGTGCGCCAGCGGCCTCTTCTGCCGCCACCGGTGCCGGCGCTGCGGCCTACCCTGTGGACATCAGCGTGCAGGCCGCCGACCGTCCGGGTTTGCTGCGCGACATCACCGAGCTGTTTTCCAAGGAGCGCATGAACGTGGTGGGCGTGAAAACCCAGTCGGTGCACGATCCGCGCGGGCCCACCGCCTGGATGACGTTCACTGTGGAAATGCGCGACGTCATCCACCTCAACGACATGCTGGCCCGCATCGCCCAGCTCAGCGGCGTGCGCAGCGCCCAGCGCGGATGAGGGTGTAGGGCCTGCAGGCGCATGGTATAGTCTCGCCCTTCTTGAGAGTGACCCCAGGCGCGTAGCTCAGCTGGTTAGAGCACCACCTTGACATGGTGGGGGTCGTTGGTTCGAGTCCAATCGCGCCTACCAAATTTAGTATTGCAAGCAGCACCGAAACGGTACTGAGACGTTAGAAAAACCAAGCACTTGGCAGCGCTGCCAAGTGCTTTTTTTTCGTCTCGCCGTGACCGCGCCGGTCAGGTTGCCGGCCGAGAGGCCGCGCTCAAACCGGCACCAGCAGCGACCGGTCGGCTTCCACCGAGGCGAATTCCCGCGCGTAGGCCTTGGTCAACAAAGCGTTCGTGGGCCCGTCGAGCATCTGCTTGAGCTTGGGGTAGAGGTTGCCTTCTTCGTCTTCCTTGGCATGCTTGAGCACGGTGGCCTGCAGGGTGCGCACTTTGTCGAACCAGGCGGCTTCGTCCTTGGCATTGGTCATCTCGATCTGCGCATTGATGACCTTGGCGTGCGCCTGGTCCAGGTAGAGCTTGTCGGACTCGGTGACCAAGCCGTTCATCGCCATCGCCGGGTAGATCACGTTTTCCTCGGCCACCGAATGGGCGGTGAGCTGGTAAGCCAAGGTGCGTTGCATGCGCGCTCGGCGGGCATAGGTGACCTTGTTGCTGGCCACCATCTCGTCAAGCGTCTTGGCGACCAAGGCATGGTGGGTCTTGATCATCGCCAACCAGTCGCCGCCGCTTCGGGCGGTTTGCGCCACGGCGTCGCGAAGAGGGGTCAAGGCGGCTGCAGCCGCGGCCGTGCCGATGATCCATTGACGGCGGGAGGGGTGGGCCAGGTTCATGGGGGTTCCTTTGAAAGGGGCAGGTGAAGGTGACCAGCGCTCGGCAAAGGGCATGCCTCCCCCGTGACACGGATGAGCTCCGCAGAGGGTCCTTTTTCGGAGGCGACACCGCGGCTCGGCAGGCCACACGGGTGGTCTTGCAGAGAGCATGGCGCCGCCGCGAAGTGGGCAAGCGCTGCGGTGGACCTATCCGCTTGTCGGCTCCCCCCTGTTTGAGCGGCAAAGCGGGCCAGAGCGGGCAGGGGCCCATCAACTGTGCGACAGTTCGGGCCGCAGCCCAGCCGCTCAAGGCCGTGTCCAGCCGATGCCACGCCCACGCGGCGTCTGGGCCGACCGGCCCACTGCAACCCACCCCGGGTGGCGGGGCCCGGAAAGCAACGCCGCCTTGCGGCTTTTTCGACCGGCCTGCCCGTGCCCCTGTGTTGGCCTGCCCAAACCCTCGGCCAACCGCTTTTTTCAAACGCTGTACCGAATGAATTTCGCCTCGCTCCAGTTCGCCCAGTTCTTGTGCCTCGTGTTCATGGCCTATTGGCTGCTGCGCAACCGGGCGTGGCAAAACGCTTTGCTGCTGGGTTGCAGTTACTACTTCTATGCCTGCTGGGACCCTCGCTTCCTGGCGCTCATCCTGTTTCTCACCCTGACCAGCTACGTGGCGGGGGCACGCATCGCCGCTTCGACGTCGGCGGTGACCCGCAAGCGGTGGCTGGTGGGCTACATCTGCCTCAGCCTCGGTGTGCTGGGGGTGTTCAAGTACTTCAACTTCTTTCTCGACTCGGCGCAGGCGTTGATGCTGAGCCTGGGTTGGGAGGTGCACCCGGTGGCCTTGTCCATCATCCTGCCCGCGGCCATTTCGTTCTACACCTTCGAGTCGCTGAGCTATGTGATCGAAATCCACCAAGGCCATCTCCCCAAAACCACCCGGCTGCGTGACTACGCGCTGTTCATCGCCTATTTTCCCAAACTGGTGGCCGGGCCGATCGAGCGGCCGGCCGTGTTGCTGCCCCAGTTGGAAAACGACCGGCACCTGAGCATCGACGACTTCTGCCGGGGCTTGTTCTTGATCCTGCTTGGCCTGTTCAAGAAGGTGGCCATTGCAGACGGTTTGGCCCCGAGCGTGGACTCGGTCTTCAACGCGGGTCAGGCGATGTCGGGCACTGACATCGCCCTGGCCTCACTGGCGTTCACCTTCCAGATCTACTGCGATTTTTCCGGCTACTCGGACATCACCCGCGGGGTCTCCAAACTCTTCGGCATCAACCTCAGCGTCAACTTCCGCTTCCCCTATTTCTCCGGCTCGCCCAGCGAGTTCTGGCGTCGCTGGCACATCTCGCTGTCGACCTGGCTGCGGGATTACGTCTACATCCCCTTGGGCGGCAACCGCCAGGGTCCGTGGCGCACACGGCTCAACCTGCTGCTGACGATGGGGCTGGGCGGCTTGTGGCACGGGGCGGCATGGAACTACGTGCTGTGGGGCCTGTACCAGGGGCTGCTGCTGGTGGGCTATGCGGCCTGGCCGGCCTGGGCCGTGCCCGGTGAGGCCTGGCGGCGGGCAGGGCGCTGGCTCGCGGCGGGGCTGTTCGGGGTGCTGATGGTCTACGGCTGGTTGCTGTTCCGGGCCCATTCGCTGGAGCAGATCGCCACCTTCACCGCCACCTTGCTGAGCGGGCCGTTCCCGGCCAGCACCTCGATGAAGGTGCCGCCCCTGTCGGCGTTGTTGGGCATCGTGGTGCTGCTGTGGCACGACCACACCGCCTACCGCGAAGACACGCCCCGTTTTTACCGGCACGCCCCCGCCTGGAAGGCGGGCTGGGTGCACTGCTGCCTGATCGTCGCCACCCTCATGGGCCTGGCCAATGCGCGCAGTGCCTTCATCTATTTCCAGTTCTGAGGCGCTTCTCATGCACACCCCCCTGTGGCCTTCTTCGCTTCGCCGTGCCGGGTCGGTCGTGCTGTGGACCGTGCTCTGGCTGGTCTTGGTGGACCTGGCGGTGAACCTGGTGCTCGACCCGCGCTGGGCCGGCGGACAGCGCCTGGCCTCCGTCTCGCGCTATTTCAACTTCGGCCGTTCGGTCGAAGGCAAGCTCGTGCAGACCCTGGGACCGAAGGCCGACCGGCCGAACGCCGTGGTGGCCGCAGGGTGGATCGACCCGGCGCAATGGCAGCAGACGCTGCCCGCTGCGTCGCAGGGAGGTGGCGACCTGCTGGTGGCGGTGTATGGACAGTCGTTTGCCTTCAACACGGTCAAGGCCATGGCGGCCCTGGATGGCCGCATGACCCCCCGCTTGATTGGCGGGCCGGCGGCACCATTGAGCCACTCTTATGCGGCTTACCGGGCCGATGCCGCCTTGCGGCGGGCCGATGTCGTCGTGGTGGGCATCCTGGCTTCCAGCCTGGGCAAAGCCGATGCGCTGTCGGGTTTGAGTTGGAATTTCGAGAGTCCGGCGCCGTTCACTTATCCCAAGTTCGCCTTGCAGCCTGGCGCGGCTGAGTTGACGGAGACTTCGCCCGTGTTGGGCACCGAGCAGGCCTTTCGCACTGCCTTCGCCGAGCGGGGGCCGGCATGGCAGGCGTTCAAGGCGCAGCTGCGCGAACACGACCAGGGCTACGACGCCTTTGCCTTCAACCAGGCCGTGTGGGACCACTCGGCTTTGGTGCGCCTGGTGCGGCGGGGTTGGGTGAGCAGCCGTCAACACTACGCCGTGACCCGGCCTGCGCCTGAAGGCGGTGATCAGCTGGCCGTGGCCCGGGTGCTGCTGGCCCGTGTTCAGCAGTTGGCTGCCGCGCGCGGTGAGCCCTTGGTGGTGGTGCTGTTCCAAGACCGTGGCGCCGAGGTCAACCTGGTGCAGGCCCTGGGGCCAACGCTGGACGCCCTGGGCGTGCGCTACATCGCCACCGACACGTTTTTTGCCGCGACCGACCCGGCTCAGTTCATTGCCGATGGGCACTACACCGAGGCCGCCAACGCCCAGGTGGCCGCCGCCTTGTTGGAGGCCGTGCGGCCGGCCCGCGCTTTCGCCGGCGCCGTGACGCCGCCAGGGCCCTGAGGGCACGGTAGGGGGTCGCTGGGTGAGGGCTTTGCCGACCTCCCCGGCTGGCCTTCGGCGCAGGGTCTGATCTCCTAGGGAGAGCTCGAGCAGATCGTGTGGCGACAGGCAGCCGCCCTGCCGCGGGCAAGCGCTGTACCGGCCGGCCTGTCCGGCTCAAACGAAAAGACACCACGGCTTCTTTGCCGCGATGGGCTCCGCAGGCGCGGCGCTTCGCTGTGCCTTTCTCGCCCCAACCAGAACCTTCTCGTTGGCATATCACTCTAGAATCGACTCGCGCCTTGCGCTCACCCTCCTCAGGAGCTTTCATGGCCCAGTCCCGACGCAGTGCTTCCAAATCCGACGCCGATGCTGGCGCAGCGGAAGCCGCGCCTCGCGTGCTCAAGAAGTACCCCAACCGGCGCTTGTACGACACCGAAAACAGCACCTACATCACCTTGGCCGATGTGAAGAAGATGGTCATGGCCTCGCAAGAATTCGTGGTGCGGGACGCCAAGACGTCGGAAGACTTGACGCGCAGCATCCTGCTCCAGGTCATCCTGGAAGAAGAAAGTGGCGGTGTGCCGATGTTCTCGACGCCCGTGCTGGGCCAGATCATCCGTTTTTACGGCCACGCCATGCAGGGCCTGATGGGCACCTACCTGGAAAAGAACATGCAGGCCTTCACCGACCTGCAAACGCGCTTGACCGAGCAGTCCAAAACCCTGTCGCCCGAGCTGTGGACCCAGTTCCTCAAGGGGCAAACGCCGGTCATGCAGGGGTGGATGGGCAGCTACCTCGAGCAATCGCAAAGCATGTTCCAGCAGATGCAGGAGCAGATGAGCAAGCAGGCGGAGACCTTGTTTCCCGGCATGCCGGGTTTCCGGGCGCCAAAGAAGTAGCGCCCGCCCAGCAGGCGCATCGGCGAGAATTCGGGGATGACGCAAGCAACTCCGAATTTTTCCTCTTCCTCCTCTGCCTCGGCTTCCTCCTCTTCATTGGACCCTGTGGTGGCCCTGTCGGCGCCCAAGATCGGCTTCGTGTCGCTGGGCTGCCCCAAGGCGCTCACCGACTCGGAGCTGATCCTCACCCAATTGCGGGCCGAAGGCTACGACACCTCCAAGACCTTTGCCGGCGCCGACCTGGTGATCGTCAACACCTGCGGGTTCATTGACGATGCCGTGCGTGAAAGCCTGGACACCATCGGCGAGGCCCTGGCCGAAAACGGCAAGGTGATCGTGACCGGTTGCCTGGGCGCGAAAGCTGGGCAGGGTGGTGGCAACCTGGTGCGCCAGATGCACCCGAGCGTGCTGGCCGTGACGGGCCCCCATGCCACCCACGAGGTGATGGACGCCGTGCACCTGCATGTGCCCAAACCCCACGACCCCTTCATCGACCTGGTGCCCGCCGCTGGCGTCAAGCTCACGCCGCGCCACTATGCGTACCTGAAGATCAGCGAGGGCTGCAACCACCGCTGCTCGTTTTGCATCATCCCCAGCATGCGCGGCGACCTGGTCTCCAGGCCGATCGGCGATGTGCTGACCGAAGCCCAGCGTTTGTTCGAGTCGGGGGTGAAAGAGTTGCTGGTGATCAGCCAGGACACCAGCGCCTATGGTGTCGACGTGAAATACCGCACCGGGTTTTGGGATGGCCAGCCCGTCAAGACCCGCATGCTCGACCTGTGCACCCGTTTGGGCGAGTTGGCGGCAGCCCATGGCGCATGGGTTCGCCTGCATTACGTGTACCCGTACCCCCACGTGGACGAGGTGCTGCCCTTGATGGCCGAGGGCAAGATCCTGCCGTACCTGGACGTGCCGTTCCAGCACGCGCATCCAGACGTCCTCAAACGCATGAAGCGCCCGGCTAACGGTGAAAAGAATTTGGAGCGCATCTTGCGCTGGCGCGAGATCTGCCCCGACATCGTCATCCGAAGCACCTTCATCGCCGGCTTTCCCGGTGAAACCGACGCTGAGTTCGAGCACCTGCTGGGCTTCATGAAGGAAGCCCAGATCGACCGGGCAGGCTGCTTTGCGTATTCCCCGGTGGACGGGGCCAGTGCCAACGCGCTGCCGGGTGCCGTGCCCGATGCCGTGCGCGAAGAGCGCCGGGCCCGGTTCATGGCCGTGGCCGAGGCGACGTCGGTGGCCAAGCTCCAGCGCCGTGTGGGCAGCACGCTGCAGGTGCTGGTCGACCAGGCCTCGGCCCTGGGCCGCAAAGGCGGCGTGGGCCGCAGTTATGCCGACGCCCCGGAAATCGACGGGGTGGTTCACCTGCTGCCGCCTGAGAAAGCCTCCAAGACGTTCAAGGTGGGCGAATTCACCCGCGCCAAAGTCATCGGGGTGCAAGGCCACGATCTCATCGCGCGGCCGGTGTGAAACGGGGTGGGTCTGGCCGTTGCCCAACGCTGGCGGTGGCCAGAACCGGGCGGTGGAGCACGGCCTTGGGCAGACGGCATGGCAGTGAGCGCAGCCCCTTCGTCTCGCGCCCACTGGATTGATTTTTCTTTTTGAACAGTTCTTCCTCATGACCGATCCCACCACCCAGCTCATTCACCATCCGTACGTCCCACCGGAGGGTTTCGTCGGCATGGCCCCGCCGGTGCACCGGGCATCGACCGTGATTTTTCCGAACACAGCCGCGCTGCACGCCCGCCAGTGGAAGGACAAGACCGGCTACACCTATGGGCTGCATGGCACGCCCACCACCTTCGTGCTGGAAGAGCGCATTGCCACGCTGGAAGGTGGCTTGCAGTGCCTGTTGGTGCCCAGCGGCTTGGCGGCCATCAGCCTGGTCGACATGGCGCTGCTGCGCTCCGGCGACGAGGTGCTGATCCCCGACAACGCCTACGGTCCGAACAAGGAATTCGCACGCCATGAGCTGGCGCGTTGGGGCATTGCCCACCGGTGTTACGACCCCCTCGACCTGGCCGCCACGGCCGCGCTGATCACCCCGGCCACGCGCTTGATCTGGGTCGAGGCGCCGGGCTCGGTCACGATGGAGTTCCCGGACTTGCTCGGCCTGATCACCCTGGCGCGCACGCGCGGCATCACGGTCGCGCTGGACAACACCTGGGGTGCCGGCCTGGCTTTCAACGCTTTCGACTTGACGGGTGATGGGTCGGTGGGCGTGGACATCTCGGTTCAGGCCTTGACCAAATACCCGTCGGGTGGGGGCGATGTGCTGATGGGTTCCGTCACCACCCGGGCGCTGCCGCTGCACCACACCTTGAAGTTTTGCCACATGCGCACCGGTTGGGGCGTGGGGGGCAACGACGTCGAGATGGTCCTGCGCTCGTTGCCGTCCATGGCCTTGCGTTACGACGCTCAGGACCGGGCCGCCCGGGCCCTGGCCGCCTGGTGGGCACGACAGTCCGAAGTCGTGCAGCTCCTGCACCCTGCGTTTGCCCACTCACCCGGGCATGCGCACTGGCAGGCTTTGAGCACGCGTGCGGCTGGGCTGTTCTCAGTGGTGCTGGACGCTTGCTTCAGCGCGGCGCAGGTGAATGCGTTCCTCGATGCGCTGACCGTGTTCAAGCTGGGGTACTCCTGGGCCGGTCCGATCAGCTTGGTGGTGCCGTACGACCTGTCCACGATGCGGGGCCGGCCAGCGTGGGCCGGGCGGGTCGTGCGGTTTTCAGTGGGCCTGGAAGCGGTTGACGACCTCGTTCTGGACTGTGAACAGGCCCTGCAGGTGCTGCGAGCCGCCTGAGCTTTTCTCCCGCTTGAAGTGAGAACCGGACCGACCTTTCCAGCGGCCCACACTCTGGGACATTGGGGAACAGCTGCGTTGCAAGGCGACGGCCATGCACCGATTTTGTGCAGCACTGTCTTGGAAAGGGCCTGGTCGCCCTGCGCCCTGCGGTGGACCAGCCACGTGAGCCCCCGAGCACTCGGCCAATGCGAATCCAGCATCCATGCAGGCTCCAGGCGGATTGGATGCCCTCGGCCTTCCGCTGTGCTGATGAAGTCCTAGGGTAAGCACGAAGATATTCGCTTCTCCGCGACCTTGAAAAAGGTCGATGCACCAGACAGGTACGTCGAGCTGCCCTATGCCGAGGCATGCATTTCGGGAGACGAACCATGGCGCAACCCGTCAACGACACACCGGCGACACCCAATCCCCCACCTCGCGCGGCCGCGGCTCCACGCCCTCGCAAGGATGTCGTTGCGGACTACCTGTTTTTGGCGTTGCAGGATGGGACCCTTTCCGACGAAGAGCGCAAGCTGAGCGAGTTGCTGGGAAGCTTGCCTGAGAACTTGAGCTCCCGGTCGGAGCTTGAGCGCTTGGCTTTCGCCATGCAGTCCGACAAAACGGGGCTGACCTCGCTGGAAGGCCAGCTCATGCTCCAGCTCGCCGACTTGGCCCGTGCCAACCCATCGGGTGACGGCGCCTCTGTGGTTCAGCAACTGTTGGGGTTGGTGAATGATTTTGCGGGCTATCTGAATCAGCCTCAAGGCCTGACACAAGCACACGTCAAAGCGCTGGAATGGTTGATGGGCCTGATACGCAGCGGCCGACTGGCGCCGAAGGACCTGGGCGGTGCGATCGAGCTCGTTCGCCGCTTGGCGCTGGAAGGCGCCCGCCTGTACGAGGGGCTTTACACCGGTTTGACGCAAGCGGACCTGACGCTGTTGGAAGGTTTGACGCCGCCACCCGCACCGGCACCGGCACCCGCACCCGCACCCGCACCCGCGCCTGCACCTGCGCCAGCGCCTGCACCCGCACCCGCACCCGCACCCGCACCCGCACCCGCACCCGCGCCTGCACCTGCACCCGCGCCTGCACCTGCACCTGCACCTGCGCCAGCGCCAGCGCCAGCGCCAGCGCCAGCGCCTGCACCTGCACCTGCACCGGCACCGGCACCGGCACCGGCACCGGCACCGGCACCGGCACCTGCACCGGCACCGGCACCGGCACCGGCACCGGCGCCTGCACCTGCACCTGCACCTGCACCTGCACCTGCACCTGCACCTGCACCTG
>JAZKHH010000148.1:0-2380 GCA_040385465.1 Pseudomonadota bacterium
CCCCGGACGAGGAATTCAGCTTCGCCGACCTGGCGCGCGACTACTTCAGCGCCCAGGCCGGCGTCACCCAGCAGGCCGCCGCCCTGTTCCGCCTGTTCGAAGCGCCGCACTACTTCCGGCGCCTGGGCAAGGGCCAGTTCAAGAAGGCAGCGGCCGAGGTGGTGCAGGCCGCGCTGGCGGGCATCGAGCGCAAAAAGCTCGTGGCCGCGCAGATCGAGGCCTGGGCGGGCGAGCTGATCGCCGGCAGCTGCCCAGCCCCGGTGCGCGAGCAGATCTACAAGATCCTGTTCAAGCCCGACAAGAACGCCCCGGAGTACAAGGCGGTGGTCGAAGCCGCCAAGCACTCGCAACGCGCGCCGCTGGACTTGCTGAAAGCCGCTGGCGCCATCGACTCGCCTTACCAGTTCCACTGGAAACGCTTCCTGTTCGACAACTTTCCCCAGGGCACGGCTTTTCCGACCCTGCCGGCGCCCCCCATCAAAGACACCCTGCCCCTCGCGGCGGTGCAGGCGTTCTCGATCGACGACTCGGCCACCACCGAGATCGACGATGCCTTGTCGGTTCAGGGCCTGGGCAGCGGCACGGTGATCTTTGGCGTGCACATCGCGGCCCCCGCGTTGGCCATCACCCCCGACAGCCCGCTCGACAAGCTCGCGCGCGACCGCCTGTCCACCGTTTACATGCCAGGGCACAAGCTGACGATGCTGCCGGCCGAGGTGGTCGAGGCTTACACGCTGATGGCCGGGCGTGCTTGCCCGGCGGTGTCGCTGTACGTGCACCTGGACGAAGCCACCCTGGCCGTCACCCACACCGAGACCCGGCTGGAGCAGGTGCCGATCGGCGCCAACCTGCGCCACGACCAGCTCGACACCGTGGTCACCCAAGCCAGCCTGACGGGCGAAGCGGCGGCCGACTACGCCTTCGCGCCGGAGCTGGCTTTCGCCTTCCGCCTGGCCAAGCACCTCAAGGCCGGCCGCGAGGTGGTGCGGGGCAAGCCCGAAAACTTCAACCGGCCCGACTACAACTTCCTGCTAGACGGCGTGCAAGGCGAGCCACGCGGCGACGAGACGGTGCACATCGGCACCCGCCAGCGCGGTTCGCCCCTCGACTTGATCGTGGCCGAGGCCATGATCCTGGCCAACAGCACCTGGGGCGGCTGGCTCAGCGCCTGCGGCGTGCCGGGCATCTACCGCAGCCAGGCCAGCATGGCGCCGGGCGTCAAGGTGCGCATGGGCACCAAGCCGGCACCGCATGCCGGCATGGGCGTGGCGCAGTACACCTGGGCCACCTCGCCGCTGCGCCGCTATGTCGACCTGGTGAACCAGTGGCAGATCGTGGCCTGTGCCCGGCACGGCCTGACTGCCGCGCTGGTGGCGCCGTTCAAGCCGAAGGACGCGGCGCTGTTTTCCATCATCTCGGGCTTCGACTCGGCCTACAGCGCCTACAACGGCTTCCAGTCGGCCATCGAGCGCTACTGGACCCTGCAGCACCTGGCCCAGACCGGTTGCCAGGAACTCGAGGCCACCGTCATGAAAGACGGCCTGGTGCGGGCCGACACCCTGCCGCTGGTGTTCAAGGCCACCGGCGCTGAGTCCCTGGGGCGCGGCACCCGGGTGCGGGTGCGCATTGGCGGCACCGACCTGCTCACCCTCGACGTGCACGCCAGCGTGACAGGCCAGGTGCAGGCCGACACCGGCGTGGGCGCAGCGGAGGAAACCCTCGATGACGCGGGCGACGAAGCACCCGACAATGCCGGGCCGATCACCTTGGCGATCGACGTGCAAGAGTCCCCACCTGACAACAACGGATGAATGACCGCCATGCTCAGAAAGTTGTCCACCCTTCAACTGGCGCTGGTGTTCTCTCTGGCAGTGCATGCGCTGTTGTTGATGATCCGCTTCGTCGACCCTGAGCGTTTCAACCGCATCTTCCAAGACACGCCGCTGGAGGTGATTCTGGTCAACTCCCGCTCGCAGGAGGCCCCAGTGAAGGCGCAGGCCATTGCCCAGGCCTCGCTGGCCGGTGGCGGTGAAGCCGAGAAGGGCCGTGCGACCTCGCCGCTGCCACCGGCGCCCAACGCCGAGACCGGCAACGCCGACGAAACCTCCCGTCAGCAACTCGAGCAGTTGCAAGAGTCGCAACAGCAGCTGCTGGCGCAGATCCGCGGCGAGCTGGCCACCCTGCCCCCGCCCGATCCCCGCAAGGACCAGGGCACCCCCGCCGACCGCGCCAAGGAAGAAAAGCGCCGCCAGTTGGTGGACCAGCTGGCCGAGATCGAAAAGCGCATCAACGAAGAAAACGCCCGGCCCAAAAAGCGCTACATCAGCCCGGCCACCCGCGAAGAGGTCTACGCGATCTACTACGACCAGCTGCGCCGCAA
>JAZKHH010000149.1:0-1608 GCA_040385465.1 Pseudomonadota bacterium
GCACCCGCGCCTGCACCGCCGGTGTCCTGGACGCAGGTCGCCATCGAGAACAACAGCTTCACCGTCAGCGGCACCCAACTGGTTCGCTACGGTCTGAACACGTCCTGGGTGCAACGCAGCGTGACCAACGGCGGCACATGCACCAACGGTTTCTTTGGATCGGATCCGGCTTACGGGACGGCCAAGGTCTGCCAGGTGGCCAGCGTGGCCCCTGGGCCCCTGCCAGTCCCACCACCCGCGCCGGCGCCTGTTCCCGTGCCAGCGCCTGTTCCTGCACCCGCTCCTGCGCCAGCGCCAGCGCCAGTACCGGCACCGGCTCCTGCCCCGGCTCCTGCACCAGCCCCAGCGCCACCGGGACCCGCTGCGATCCCGGCTGGCAGTTCCTGCGACAACCCCACCGGCCGCGTGCTGCGCGTGGGCGCCGGCCAGCCTTACACGGTGCCCAGCGCCGCCGCGGCGGCCGCTGTCAACGGTGACGTGATCCGAATCGCGGCAGGCACCTACCAGGGTGACGTGGCGACCTGGAACGCCAGCAACATCACCATCTGCGGTGACGGTGGACGGGCTCGCTTGTTTGCGGCCGGGCGCAATGCCGGCGGCAAGGGCCTGTGGGTGATCCGCGGTGGCAACGTCACGCTCGACAACATCGAGTTCCACGACGCCAAGGTGCCCGACCGCAACGGCGCGGGCATCCGCACCGAAGGCACCAACCTGACGATCCGCAACTCGGGCTTCTACAACAACGAGAACGGCATCCTGGGTGGCTTCGCCGGCAGCACCATCACGATCGAGAACTCGGAATTCGCGCGCAACGGTTACGGGGACGGCTACAGCCACAACCTCTACATCGGTGCCGTCGACCACCTGATCGTGCGCAACAGCTTCTTCCACGAGGCCAAGATCGGCCACCAGCTCAAGAGCCGGGCCCGCCAGTCGACCATCGAGAACAGCTACTTCATGGACGGCCCCAACGGCACGGCGAGCTACCTGACCGAGTTCCCCAACGGCGGCGTGGTGGTGATGCGCGGCAACCTGCTCCACAAGGGCCCGATGGCCGACAACCCGATCGCCGTGGCCTACGGTCAGGAAGGTCTGTCGGCTCCGGTCAACACCTTGGAGCTGTCGCACAACACGGTCGCCATGACGCGCTTGGGCGGCACCTTCGTGGTGGCCAGGGCCGGCACTTCGTCGGTGAGAATGACGGCCAATGTGTTCGCCGGCACGGGCTCGCCGGCGCTGTGGGGCGGCTCGTTCCCCTTGGCCAACGTGGTCCAGCTGGGCAACGTGCAAGCGATGGCCAGCGAGATCCCCGGCGCCGCCAACATCGCGGCCCCAAACTTCTGGCCCAACGCCGCCCTACAAGCCCGCCTGCAGGTGGCGGGTGTGCCCGATCCGGCGTACACCCGCGACGCACCGGCGCCTTACCGCCTGCGCACCGTGACCGGTAGCGGTCGCTTGGCGGGGGCGCTGCAGTCGGCACCCTGAGCGGACGCTGGCTGACGACAACTCGGTGGCATGGGTTGGGCTTTGCTCACTGCGGCACGGCCCCGCCATCAACGGCGGTGTCAAGGTCGGAACACACGCTGCGGCAGGTCGCCCGAAATGCCC
>JAZKHH010000150.1:0-3048 GCA_040385465.1 Pseudomonadota bacterium
CCGAAGACGTCGCAGCAGCCGTTCAAAGCGCGTTTGGTTCATTGGCACAAGACGGAACAGCCTGAGACGCCTCCGACAACGACGGATGCTGGCAGCTTGTGTTCGAGAAACTTCGGTACGGTGTTGGCCACCATGAGTGCGCCAGCGTTGGCAACAGGGGTCAGCGCCTGGTTGTGTTCGCCTTCTCGGTTTGGCTTGTCTGTCTGGCGCGACCCAGTGAAGCAGCGCAGGCGTTCCGGACGCTGCGCGATCGCTTTCCCACCTGGTCGGCGGTGTATGGTGTCCCGACGCAGGCGGTCGAGCAAGCCATGGCCGCAGCGACCTGGCCCGAACAGAAGGCACCGCGCATTCAGCCAGTCCGGCGCGAACTCACCGAACGCAGTGGCTGCGACGTGTCGCTTGATCTGCTGCGCGACTGGCCGGTCGCACTGGCACGCGCCTGGTTGGCGCCTACTTGCCCGTGTTCACGTACTGCACGCAGTCACCCTGATTCTTAAAGCCGGAACCGTCCGCGCGATAGCGCATCGTCCAGCCGCGCTGCTTGCAACTGTCTTGATCGTTGGCCACCGCCAACAAGTTCAGACCGACCACCACCGGGTCATGGTCCGACGAACGGTAGGGCGTGGGCTGGTAGGGATCGCGCGGGCACGTGGCACAAGCCGGCGCCTTGAACTCCAGGTTGTAATCAGCCAACGGCGTTTCGTCGGCATTGATGTGCCAGAGCGCAACGCCGGTCACCTTCGCCGACAACGCGCCGGTGGTGATGGCATGGTCCAGCCGGCCCGCCGCGCCGTCGAAGACGTACGAGTAGGCGAACGTGCTGAACCGGCCGACCTGGTCCACATAGCCGCTGCTGGTCAGGTTGTAGATCGGATCCTCCTGCGCGTAGGCGTTGAAGTCACCGATCAGCAGGGCGTTGCTGGTGCCTGACGTTGATTGCAGCGTCGCCACGAAGGTGCGCAGGCGCTGGGCCTGGTTCAGGCGCAGCGCGTTCCAGCAGCCCTGGCCGTCGCCACTGTCGATGTTGCCTGCCGCATCGGGGTCGTTGGGTGCGGGGCAACTGCCCTTGGACTTCAGGTGGTTGACCACCAGCGTGAAGCGTTCGCCCTTGGCGAGGAAGGTCTGCGCCAGGGGTGGCCGGTTGTTGACGGGATCGGTGTCGCTGACCGGCGCGCCCACGGCGCTCAGGCGCGATGGCTTGTAGATCATCGCCACGCGGATCGCGTCGGTGCCGGTCCCCTGGGCCGGCAGGGCCGTGGTCACGTAGGTGCCGGACCCCAGGCGCGCATTGAGCGCGTCCACGAGGTTTTGCGCGGCCTCGTTGCCATTGTTCTGGATCTCCATCAGCCCCAGCACATCGGCGTCGATGGCGGCCATCGCCTCGACGATCTTCGTGCGTTGGCGCTGGAACTCGGCCAGGTTGCTGGCGCCACGGCAGTTGCGGGCGCTGACGGTGGTGCCGAGCGTGCAGCCCTGGCCGGTTGGGCCGTCGGCGCTGCTGCCGTCGGTGAACGTGGTGAAGAAGTTCAGCACGTTGAAACTGGCGACCTTGACAGTGCCGCCGACCGGCGCGGGCGCGCTGGTGCGCGGATTGGCGCTGGTGAACGTCGGCGTCACGGTGGGGTGGATTTTGTAGTCGCCCAGTCCCGGGTTGCTGCTCGTGGCCAGGCCGAAGTCGATCACGCCGGTGATCGCGCCGACCCCGTCGCCGGCGCGCGGCAGGGCGGTGGCCACGTCGAGGTACGGCGTGGGGCTGGGGTTCTGCTGGCTGCTGCCGTCGTCGAGGACGATGCTGCGCCGCGCGTTCTCATCATTCAGCGCCTGGGCCATGGCGCCCGGACGGTGGCGGTTGGTGGGCGTCTCCAGCCGGCCGTTGACGCCGAGCGTCAATTGGCCAAAGCGGCCCTGGAAGAAGTTCTGCGCCACCGTGAAGGGCCCGTTCAGGGTGACCAGCATCCCCTCGTAGCGCTCGAGTTCGCCTTCGACGCTCTCCGGCAGCGTGACCGGCGTCGGCGCGATCGGGTAGCCGTTGCCGATCTGGCTGACGCCGCTGACCGAGGTCAGCTGGGTCAAGGTTGGCGTGGGCGCGGCGGCGGTGGGCAAGGCGCCGGTGTTGAACTCGGTCACGGTGGCGGTCACGCCGACCAGGTTGCCGACGACGACCGCCGGATAGGTGGTCGCGCCGGTGAAGACGAAGATGCCGTCGGAGGTGGCCGGGTTGCCGTCGCCGCTCAGGTCCTGAACGAAAAAGCCGTTGCTGTTGATGCGCGTGACCACGCCGCTGGTGACAACCACCTTGCCGGTCATGGCGCTCTGCGCGCCGCTGCCCTGAATCTCATAGATCTTCGCCGGCGTCGGCGCCAACGGTGCGCTGCCGCCGCGGCAGGGCTGTGCTGGCGAACCGCTGTTCCTTGGCAAGGGCGCAAGGGGGGCCAGGTCGGCACTGTTGTTGCCACTGTCCACGCAGCTGTTGCCGACGCTGGCACGAATGAGTGCCAGCGTGTTGGACGGCGCAGGTGCAGGCGCGGACTCGGCGCAATTGGCCGAGCCATAGCCGACGAAATCGACGACCGTTGCGTCGCCGGGGATCGGGCAGGTCCCGCTCAGCACGGTCGTGCTGTTGACCAATGCCACCTTGCCTGCAGCGGTGCTCAAGAACGTCGTGCCGGTGGCATCGGGCGTCGGCAGCATCGCGGCGCTGTTTGTGCCGGCACCCAGTTGCACGAGGTAATAGCCGCCTGCAGGGATGGCACCCGTCAGTGCCGTCGTTTGGGCGCCACCCCAGGTCGACCCGGCTGACGAAGCATATTGCAGCGTCCAGCCCGCCAGACTGACGGCGGCCGGTCCGCTGTTGTGCAGTTCGACGAAGTCGTTCGTCAGCGGTGCGCCGGAATTGCCGCCCCCGCCATAGACCTGGCTGATCACCACGGCTGCCGAAGCGGGCAGCGAGATGCCGAGACCACAAGCCGCAGCCAGTGCGGCAAGCAAGGTTCGGGGCGAGTCGGATGATGCGAATCGTTTGGGCATGATGGCGCTGGCTCCTGGGTA
>JAZKHH010000150.1:3148-9784 GCA_040385465.1 Pseudomonadota bacterium
GTCACCTTGATCCAGTGCACGTCGTTGTTGCCGTTGGCGGCGTTGTTGCCGAACGTCTCGACGCGGGTGAAGTTCTCCAAACGCTGCCCAGTGGCGCTCAGGAACGGTTTGTCGACACGGAAGTAGTGCGAGTCGCCGTGCACATAAGCCACCGGCTTGCGGAACGTGGTCACCTGGTCGCGCAGCGCCAGCAGGTAGTCCTTGTAGCCGTCGGTGGCGGCAACCACCTCGGCCAGCGTGGCCGGGTCGCGCACCGGTGCGCGGGTGGCGTCGCTCGCGTCCCAGCCTGGATTGGCCTGGGCAATGATCATCACCGCGGCGGACCGGCGTGCGCTGGCCACGGCGAACGATTCCTTCATCCACTTGATGTTGGCCGCATTGCGCGCGGCGAACTCGGCCGGGTCCGGCGCCGTGTCGCACAGGTTGTTGCACGAGCCGGGCACGTTCAGCGTGACGTAAGTGACGCCGCCCACGGTCCAACGCCGGTTCTCGACGCACGGCACCAGGCCGTTGACACCCAGGCACAGAGCCTCGGTCTGCACTTGCTGGCGCATCGGGCGCTGACCCATGGAATACGTCGTAGAGAAGAAGATCTGGCGCTCGCGATCCAGACGCTCGCGCGAACTGAAGCCGCCGTTGGACGGGCGATCGCAGTCGGTCCAATCGTTGTCGCCAGGGGTGAACATGGCCGGGGCGCGCAATTGGTTGAAGAAGGCCTGGGACTGGTAGTACAGGTTGTCGTCGCAGAGGCTGCCGGAGCCCTGCTTCAGGTCACCATCGTGCACGGTGAACTTCAGCCCATGGGCGTTCATGTCGGCGATCAGATCGGGCACACCGGTGGCAATCTGCACGGCGGAATAGGGCAGGTCCCCCCACAGACCGATGGCATGGGGTTCCCGACCTTCGTCTCCTTCATCGTCTCGGTCGGCCCAGGCCGAGCCCAACGGGGCGATCGCGAGGGTCAGTGCGGCGAGCGCCTTTAGCAGCAGTGGGGCGCGTGCAAACGCGCGCACGCCGAGTCGGCGGGGGAATGTCGTCATGGGTGGCTCCTCTTTCTTTCGCGTTGGGTGTGATCGGACCGGCGGCTTGCGCTCCGCCAGCATTGGAACGCCCAGCACATGACCGAGTGATGACAGCGGACGGTTCAGATCAGAACGCCACGGCACGAGACACCGGCGTCGAACAGAATCTTCGGAGGTGTTCACCCTGAGCGCACCCGCTGCACTGCGTTTGCGCGTGCAGCGGTTGGACGCTGGGCTGGTGGCGCATGCAAATGCGGTGTTCGAGCGCCGGCTGTGCGCATGAAGTCTGCGCTGGTTTGGAGAAGCCGATGTCGACCGCATCGATGCATTGCCACGCAGCCGAAGCCGATGGCGTCCTGGCCGTCCGCAGCACACGTGGGCCAAGTGCCTACAGGGAGCAGGTACACCGTTTGCCCTCAAGAATGACAGCTTGAGACCAGTGGGGGACGTGCACGTGACCACCATGAGCCGGGGCCGATGTCGCTTGGACAGGGCTTGTGTTCGCCGCCGCAGTTCGAATGGCCTGACTGACGCCAACCGTGGGCTGCGCACATGCTGTGAGTGCGCTGCCCTCAGGCCCCGCCCAAGGTCAAGGCAGGACGTTGAGCAACACCCCGCAACGTGGCTGCTCGCAGGCTCTCCTGACGGCTGAAAGCTTGTGCCTTTCCACGAACAGACCTGCAACACCGCAGAGCCGACTCACCGCCGTGTCCGCACGCCCTTCCCATAGATTCATGTCCGTCCAAGAACTTTCCCCCGTGAGCCTGTGCTCGCCCGATCTGCCGCAGCCAGCGCTTTTGACTGGTGAAACCAAGGCTTCCTCGCACGCCCGGGCACTCGAAGTCCATCACCGCCTGTGCAAGGAATATGGCTGTCCGCTGACCTACTTCCATGACCTCGACCCGCTTGACGAGTTGGTCTCGGCCCTGCTGTCGCACCGAACGCGCAACCGCGATTCAGCGCAGGCGTTCCGGACGCTGCGCGAGCGGTTTCCGACATGGGCGGCGGTTCGCGACGCGCCGACCGAGGACGTCGAGCAGGCGATTGCCGCATCGACTTGGCCCGAGCAGAAGGCACCGCGCATTCAGAAAATCTTGCGCGAACTCACCGAACGCAATGGCGGCAACCTGTCGCTCGATCTGCTGCGCGAATGGCCGGTCGCCCAGGCACGCGCCTGGCTGGAGACGCTGAGCGGTGTGGGGCCGAAGACCAGCGCCGCAGTGATTTCCTTCAGCTCACTGCGCGGCAAGGCGCTGCCTGTGGACAGCCATCACCATCGCGTGGCAGCGCGTTTGGGCTTGATCCCAGAAGGCATGCCGGTGGGACCCGCGCATCGCATCCTGGAAGCGCAGCTGCCTGCCGATTGGGGCGCACAGGAAGTCTATGACAACCACCAGGCCCTCATGCGACACGGCCAGCGGGTCTGCACCTGGCGTGCGCCGCAATGCGCGCGTTGCGTGGTGCTGGACCTGTGCCCCTATGGGCAGGCGCGCCAGCAGGGAACAGTGGACGCCTCGAACGATCCCGGCTCTGCCATCGAGTGAGCGCCATGGTGGCCTTCGGGCCTGTCCCGGCGGGGCAACCTTTTTGAAGTTTCATTGACAGCAAGGGGCTTGATCGTTTGAGTTAGATGTTCGGCCTTGCCGTGAAGTGCTGGGCGTTGGGGCTCTCACTGCACGGAGGAAGGTTGCCAGATTGGTTGTTATAGCGCTTTTTAAAGCACATAATTACCGCTATGGCGCGCACTATTGACATCTTCTCACTGTCCCCCGAAACGCTTTTACAGGCTCAGGCGCTGGGCTCACGGATTCGCATGGCCCGTCAGCGCCGAGGGCTTCGCGTCGAAGACGTCGCCGAGAAAGCACGGATCGGAAAGAAAACGGTCGAGGCGGTCGAGAAGGGGGCGTTGACCACCAGTTTGGGCGCTTACCTGGCGGTATTGAACTGCATGAGCCTGGGCAGTGAAGTGGACCTGGTGGCCGATCCGGGGCTCGACCGGGAAGGTGCCCTGTTGATTTACGAGCCGGGAACGCGCCGCGTGCGGCCGTCGCGGAAGCTGGACAATGACTTCTGACACCTGGGTCTGGATTCACCTGCCAGGCGCGTTGAAGCCGACGTTGTGCGGTGTCATCCGCCACGCGGCGGGGGTCGGCCGGTTTGTCTACGGGAAGTCCTATCTGGGCTTGCAGGGTGCGGTGCCCATCGACCCTGTCGCACTGCCGCTCCAGGAGAAGGAATACGCCACGGCGCACCTGGGTGGGTGGTTCTCGGCGCTGCTCGACAGCGGGCCCGACGCCTGGGGGCAACGCCTCATCGATCGCCATGTCGGTCCGCAAGACTCGCGTGGCTACCTGCTCCATGCCTACGGGGAGCCGGTGGGCGCTTTGACTTTCAGCGCCACGGCCACCACCCCTCCCCAGACCACCACGGCGACCCGGATTCAGTCTTTGGCGCACACCCTGGCGCTGCATGCCCGCGTGGAAGCCGGTGAGGCGCTCTCATCCGCAGAGACGCTGCAACTGTTGGGGCAAGCGGGCACTGGGGGGGCCCGCCCCAAGCTGACGCTCGAAGACGGAGGCGTGATGTGGCTCGCCAAGGGCGTGAGCATCAAGGACAAGGCCGATTTGGCACCTGTGCCGATCGTGGAGGCGGCATTGCTGTCTCTTGCCGGGGAGTTGAACATCCGGTCGACACCCGCCCGCCTTGAAACGATCGGCGGCAGCCCGGTGGTGCTCGTGCCGCGCTTTGACCGTGCCGCGGTCGACGTTGGCTTTTCAAGGTGGCGTTATGTCAGTGGCCAGACGCTTCTGCGGAGCGAGCCTGGCGTCGCCCAGTGGTCGTTCCAGGGCTCGTACAACAACCTGGCTCGACAGCTGAGCAAATGGGAAGCGTCGCCGCGTGAAGACATCCGGGAGCTGTACCGGCGCCTGGCGTTCAATGCGCTGGTGGGCAACCTCGATGACCATGAAAAAAACCATGGCTTGGTGGCGGGTGCTGACGGAACATTTCGGCTGACGCCGGTGTTCGACCTCTCGATCACGGCCACCGCAGGCGAGCGTCAGATGCTGGCCATGGCGTTCGGCAAAAACGGGGCCCTCATCACGCTCGACAACCTGTTGTCCGACTGCACGACCTTCGGTTACGCCTTGGGCGAGGCGGAAGCGATCCTGCGCGGACACTGGGAACACCTGCAGAAACATGCCCTTGAGCGTTTGGTTCAACTCGGTTGCGGTGAAGCGGTCGCAGCGCGCACCGTGGCGCTGATGCCTGGACATCGCGTCTTTCCCGACATGAAGCAGGCGGCGTCTCGCTGACTGAGCTTTTACGCGCAGGACTTACCACTTGATCCCGTTCGCCGGAGGTGGCAGCTGCTTTCAAAATTGCTTCTGCCCAAAATCCGTTCCAACGCAACGGCCCGATGAAAACGTTCATCGTTGCGCTTCCGCTCACCCGATCTCACATCAGCTGGAACCCTGGTGCTCATAGCCAAGACTTTGGTTCGGGCTGACCGGGTGCGCGTCTACCGACCCAAGACCGCCCGCCAGCGGAGCAGCTGGCACACCGTCCGCTCAGGCGTTGTCTGGTGGCTCCCTGGCGATGCCGCTTTTCTCACAGCTCCGGCCGTTGCTGCACGGACTGCGTCCACAGCTGGTGGGCGTACCGCGTGTAGGCACCGTCGCCCGCAAAAGCGGGGTGCTTGAGGCGCGCGTCTTTCTTCATCAACTCTATTTTCTCCGCCGGGGTCAGGTCGGCACGGCGGTACTGGGCCTCCAGCGTCGAGCCTTGGTATCCCTCCACGCCGGAGGCGCCCACGATGACCAGGTCCATGCCGCTGTTGCGCGCCAGCTCGTCGGCGATGGTGAGCACGTTGTAATCGGCCCGGGCTTCAGCCGTGGCCCGGTGCTCGAGGAAAATCTTGCGGAAGGTCGACTCGCGCGCGTACTTCGAGGGTTGGGGCTCGGAGCGGGTCAGCGGGTCGCGTGCATGCCCGAGCTCGTGTGCCAAGGCGTTCAACAAGAAGGAGCCCACTTGGTAGCGGTGCTCAGGAGTGGCCGAATCCCAGCCGTTCACGTACTCGCGCGTCAGGACAATCGTTTTGGTGAGCGGCTCATAGTGGGCCGCCGCTTCGCCTTCGCCCCATCGAATTTTGAGGCCCGACGCTGCGGCGTCTTTGAGCTGCTGCACCAGGGTAGGGGACTGGGCAATCATCTGGTTGACGTAGCGCGCTTCGTCGGCGGTCATGCCGTTCGGCCCGCCCAGGTTGAACAAGGCAACGAAGTCGAGGGTCGTCGGCAGGGTGGGAACGTAAGGGGCCAACTGGCGGCTCCACAGCAATTGCCGGGTGCCGTCCACCGTGCCGAGCAGCTCTGCCATCGGCGGCAGCGGGGCTGAGGGATCGGGCAGCGGGCCGATCGCGAGCGCGGCCAGCTGCGCGTAAAGCGCCGGGTTGTCGGCCCGCGCGAGCCAGTGCCACCGGCCGCTTTCATCTTGGTAATGCGCGCTCACAGTGTCGATCACGATGCCGTGCGCATAAGGGGGTTTGACGGTTGCCGCGGTGTCGATCACGCCGCCGCTGTCGAGCACGGCCTGGTGATTCAGCAGGGCTTGGTAGGCCTCGGGCGAAGCGACCGGGTCCACCGCCACCACGCGCCGGTCGGCGAGCCAGTAAAAGAGGGCTTCGCTGTCCGGGTAGACGGCCACGCCCTGAATCCCAGCCGGCAGCGAGTCGATGCCGCTGTTGCTGTCGTCCACCTCCAGGGTCGATCGCGACGGGGCTGGTGTGCCCGCCAAGGACTGCTGCAAGGTGTTCCCCATGAGCGTTTGAAATCCCGGGTCTTGCGGATCGGATGCGGGGTTGGCGGGAGGACGTTGGAACGTTTCGATGCTGGCCACAGAGGTCATGGCAAATCCTTTGAACGAAGAAATCAAGGGCCGGGCTGGCAACCCGTCTGGCACGGCAGCGTGCGTGTGTGGCACCCGGGGGTCGAATGAGGCTGGCGTGAAGTGCTTGGCAGCAAGCAAAGCAGTTGTCCTCGCAGCGACGACGAAAGGTTCCAGGCCGGCAACCCTTCCCCCGTCACTCACAGCAAGGCTTGGCTGCTTCAGGCCAATTTAGGCATTCAATGGTAAATCTGGAAAGCTTCGTCGCAGCGCCCTTGTGGCGTAAAAAAAGGTTACGGCGCGGCGGCTCTGCCTCTGCCCCCACCTCTGCCTTTTGTATCGCCGCTGGGCGGCCCACGACGCGGGTGGCCGTTGCCTGAACGTCTCTGCCGAGTCGACACCCTGATGCAGAGGGATGCGGCCTCACGAAGACGACAACGACACGATGAGAAAAAACAAGTTCAGCGGAAGCCAGGTGGGCGCGATCTTGGAAGCGGGCAGCATGGGTGTCGCTGTGGCCTCGGTGTGCTGCGCTGGGCGCGGCTGTCTGGCAAGCAGCGCCATGGGTTGAAAGAGGGGGTTCAGCTGTTGAGAGACCCGTTGGAGGTCGACACAAACTCATACCCGACATCTCGGCCTGCGCCATGCGATGACAGGTGACCGTCTCCAACCAGCGCGCCGGAAATGTTGCTTGAGCGTGTTGCGATGGCCGCCCGTGAGTTGGATGGCATTT
>JAZKHH010000151.1:0-3834 GCA_040385465.1 Pseudomonadota bacterium
ACCGCGCCGGCCAGGTCGGCTTCACCGAAGTGATCACCGCCCAGGCCACGGCCCTGAGCGCCCGCCGCGCGTTGGTGCAGGCGATGGCGGACCGCCAGACCACGGCGGTGGCGCTGATCCAGTCGCTGGGCGGCGGCTGGCAGGCTGGACAACAGCCTTGACCTTGCTCCTTTTTTGATAGCTGCTTACGCTTCCTGGATATGGGCTGGAATCGGATTTTGTGCATTAATGCGTTGAGGCGTCACGCTGCGCCTGGGGTCTGCTCCAGACAGTAGGACTGACTCCCCACTCCCAACCCCCCGCCCTTCCCTCGCCCCGCTGGGCGAGAGAAGGGAGCCTCATTTGGCCGCGTGTGCTGCTCTCGCGTGCAAACATGACCGCCGCTTGGGATTCCTGTCCTTGAAGCGCTGCGCGCTTCAAGGACTCCGGATTTTTGTCCCCGTATTCCTTCTCCCCCCACCCTTCTGTATGCGCCGAGGAGCGCAGCCGAAAGTGGATCAGGGCGAGCGATTGTCTGAGCGAAGCGAGTTCGAGCTCGACCCCACTTTCGGCGAGCACCGCAGGTTGCCCGCAGCGAAGCGGAGGGACGCAGACAGTAGGGTCGCCTTTTTCTTTGCTTACTTTCTTTTTGGCGACGCAAAAAGAAAGTGAGGTGCTGCCGGGCAACCCCCGGCTTGCTGGCAAGCCCCGAACAAACGAAGCAAAGAACGCTTCGACAGGCTCAGCCCGAACGGTCGAGGATCGCCTGCATGGATCCCGGATCAAGTCCGGGATGACCAATCCGGTGGCAGAGGTCAGGAAGCCTTGATCGCCGCCACAAGCCTCTCGGCGCAGGCCAGCGCCTGCCCAGCGTCGCGGGCTTCCACCATCACCCGCAGCAAAGGCTCCGTGCCACTGGCGCGGATCAACACCCGGCCGTTGTTGCCGAGTTCGGACTTCACGGCCTCGGTTTCCGATGCGAGCAACTGGCTACCGGCCCAGTCCTGGCCGGGCTGCAGGCGCACATTAAGCAGGGTTTGCGGGAACAGCGTGACGTCGGCCAGCAGTTGTGCCAGGGTCTTGCCGCTGCGCACGCAGGCCTGCAGCACCTGCAGCGCGCTGATCAGGCCGTCCCCGGTGCTGTGTTTGTCCAGTGCCAGCAAATGCCCCGAACCTTCCCCGCCCAGCAGCCAGCCTTTTTTCTCCAGCTCTTCGAGCACATAACGGTCGCCGACTTTGGCGCGCACGAACTCCACGCCACGCGCCTGCAGCGCCACTTCCACCGCCATGTTGGTCATCAGCGTGCCGACCGCGCCCGGCACTTTTTCGCCGCGCTCCAGGCGCTCGGCCACCATCAGATAGAGCACCTCGTCGCCGTTGAACAAGCGGCCTTCAGCATCCACCAGCTGCAATCGGTCTGCGTCGCCGTCGAGGGCTACGCCGTAGTGCGCGCCGTAGGCCTTGACCGCCTTGATGATGGCTTCGGGATGGGTAGCGCCGACCTCGTGGTTGATGTTGATGCCGTCCGGCGAGCAGCCGATGGCAATCACTTCGGCGCCGAGTTCATGGAACACCTCGGGCGCAATGTGGTAGGCCGCACCGTGCGCCGCATCGACCACGATCTTCATGCCTTTGAGCGTCAGGTCGCTGGCAAAGGTGGATTTGCAGAATTCGATATAACGACCAGGGGCATCGTCGAGGCGGCGCGTTTTGCCGAGGTTGGGCGAGTCGGCCCAGACCGGGGCCTCTTCGAGCGCCGCTTCCACGGCCAACTCCCAGGCGTCATCGAGCTTGGCGCCCTGGGCACTGAAGAACTTGATGCCGTTGTCGGGAAAGGCGTTGTGGCTGGCACTGATCACCACGCCCAGGCTGGCGCGCTGGGTGCGTGTCAGGTAGGCCACACCCGGTGTCGGCAAAGGCCCGAGCAGCACCACATCGACGCCAGCAGAGTTGAAGCCGGATTCCAGCGCGCTTTCCAGCATGTAGCCCGAAATCCGCGTGTCCTTGCCGATCAGCACCGTGGGCCGGGCCTCGGTGCGCTTGAGCACGCGGCCAACCGCATGCGCCAGGCGCAGCACGAAGTCGGGCGTGATCGGCGCCTGCCCCACCGTGCCGCGTATGCCGTCGGTGCCGAAGTATTTTCTTGTCATTGTCGGTGTCCCTGGATCGAATCGATTGTTATGTTCTCTTCACCGCAAGCGGCGATTTTAAGGCGTTGCTTGTTCAGGACGGCTGCGCCGCAGACCATACCTTCAAGGCCTGCACAGTCTCGCGTACGTCGTGCACGCGCACAATCCGCGCACCGCGATCCACCGCCAGCACCGCCGCGGTCACGCTGGGCACCATGCGTTCGGCAATGTCCAGTTGTGCAACGCTTGACAGGGGTTTGCCGCTGACAGCCGCCAGCGAAGATTTTCGCGACCAGCCAGCCAGCAAGGGGTAGCCCGCGGCCAGCAGCTCGCGCTGGCGCGCGAGCAGAGAAAAGTTCTGCGCCACGGTTTTGCCGAATCCTATGCCCGGGTCCAGCACGATGCGGCGGGCATCCACGCCCAGCGCGAGCAATTCCCTGGCAGCACCCTGGAGAAACGACAGCACCTGCGGAACCACGTCGCCCTCCATGGGCGCGGCCTGCATGGTCTGGGGTTCGCGGTGCATGTGCATCAGGCAGACACCGCAGGACGGGTGGGCCGCCACCACGGCAGCCGCTTCGGGTTGGCGCAAGGCCCAGATGTCGTTGATGATGTCGGCGCCCAGGTCCAGCACGGCCGCCATCACTTCGGGCTTGTAGCTGTCCACCGAGACTGGCACGCCCAGCGAGACGGCATGGCGCACCACCGGCAGCACCCTGGCGAGTTCCTCGTCCAGCGGCACCGGCGGCGCGCCGGGCCGGCTTGACTCGCCGCCTATGTCCAGCATGTCGGCGCCATCGCGCAGCAACTGTTCGCAATGTCCGAACGCGCTGCGGCCATCCGGGGAAAAAAATTTGCCCCCATCCGAAAACGAGTCGGGGGTGACATTGACGATGCCCATCACGCGCGGCTGGTCAAGTTTGATTTGAAAGCGCGAGGTTTGCCAGATCATGGGATCTCCCGGACAAAGAAAAACCGGGGACTTGCCCCGGTTCGCGTGTAGATGGTGCTGCTCAGGCGACCGTGGGCGCCGGATCGGTGCTCACAGCAGGGCTGCCGCCGCTGGGGCCGCCGCCACCGCCAACCGACGGATTGCGCGGTGTCCAGTCCTTGGGCGGACGCGGCTCCTTGCCGGCAATGATGTCGTCGAGCTGGTCGCCGTCAATGGTTTCCCACTCAAGCAGGGCCTTGGCCATGGCGTGGATCTTTTCCTGGTTGTCTTCGATCAGCGTGCGCGCCACCGTGTACTGCTGGTCGATGATGCGGCGGACTTCGCCGTCCACCTTTTGCAGGGTGGCCTCGCTCATGTTATTGGTCTTGGTGACCGAACGGCCCAGGAACACTTCGCCTTCGTTTTCGGCGTAGACCATGGGGCCCAGGGCCTCGGTCATGCCGTAACGCGTCACCATGTCACGGGCCAGTGCGGTAGCACGTTCAAAGTCATTGCTGGCGCCGGTGGTCATCTGGTTCATGAAGACTTCTTCGGCAATGCGGCCACCGAACAACATGCTGATCTGGCTCAGCATGTATTCGCGGTCGTAGCTGTAGCGGTCCTGTGCCGGCAGGCTCATGGTCACACCAAGCGCGCGGCCGCGCGGGATGATGGTGACCTTGTGCACCGGGTCACACTTGGGCAGCATCTTGCCAAGCAGCGCGTGGCCGGACTCGTGATAGGCCGTGTTGCGGCGCTCTTCCTCGGGCATGACCATGCTCTTGCGCTCGGGGC
>JAZKHH010000152.1:0-1542 GCA_040385465.1 Pseudomonadota bacterium
TGGGCGCTGAAGTAGTCGCGCGCCAGGTCGGCGAAGCTGAATTCCTCGTCCGGGGCAAATTCCCAGGCCAGATCGAGCTCGATCTCCTGGGCCAGGGCCTGGCCAGTGGCAAGCAGCTCGGCCGGGGCCGGGCGTTCGAATTTGATCATCACGTGGCTGGATTTGACCTTGACCCGCTTGCCCGAGTCGAGCTCGACCTGCAGGGAGGTCTCGGATTCCGACATCACGCGACCGGCCAGAAACTTGCCGGATTCTTCAAAGAGTGCATACATAGTGGCGGATTGTCGCCGCTGTCGACACCCCGCCCGGCCCCTACAGGCGCGCGAAAGGCCGAAGCCACCTAAAATCACACTTTGGCCCAAGCTACCCAGGATCCGCCATGGCGCGCACGCTGTACGACAAAATCTGGGACGAACACGTCGTCCACACCGAAGAAGACGGCACCGCCGTGCTCTACATCGACCGCCACCTGGTGCATGAAGTCACCAGCCCGCAGGCCTTTGACGGCCTGACCGCTGCCGGCCGCAAGGTCTGGCGCCTGTCGGCCAACCTGGCGGTGAGCGACCACAACGTGCCCACCACCGACCGCTCGCAGGGCATTGCCGACCCGATTTCCCGCCTGCAGGTCGACACCCTGGACGCCAACTGCGACCGCCTGGGCATCACCCAGTTCAAGATGAACGACAAGCGCCAGGGCATCGTCCACGTCATCGGCCCGGAGCAGGGCGCCACCCTGCCTGGCATGACGGTGGTCTGCGGCGACTCCCACACCTCCACCCACGGCGCCTTTGGCGCGCTGGCGCACGGCATCGGCACCAGCGAGGTCGAGCACGTGCTGGCCACGCAGACCTTGCTGGCGCGCAAGGCCAAGAACATGCTGGTGAAGGTGGAAGGCTCAACCGGCCTGGGCTGCGGCGCCAAGGACATCGTGCTGGCCATCATCGGCCGCATCGGCACCGCTGGCGGCACCGGCTACACCATCGAATTCGCCGGCTCGGCGATCCGCTCGCTGAGCATGGAAGGCCGCATGACGGTGTGCAACATGGCCATCGAGGCCGGTGCCCGCGCCGGCCTGATTGCCGTCGACGAGACCACGCTGCGCTATGTGCACGGCCGGCCCTACAGCCCGCGGGGTGCAGCCTGGGACCTGGCGGTGTCGCACTGGCGCACCCTGCACTCCGACCCGGACGCCACCTTTGACGCCGTGGTCGAACTCGACGCCAGCGAGATCCGGCCGCAGGTCACCTGGGGCACCTCCCCGGAAATGGTGGTCGGCATCGACGAGCGCGTGCCCGACCCCGAGCGCGAGAAAGACCCGAACAAGCGCGGCGCCATGGAGCGCGCCCTGCAGTACATGGCCCTGGAGCCCAACAAGGCCATCGCCGACATCCTGATCGACAAGGTGTTCATCGGCTCGTGCACCAACTCGCGCATCGAAGACATGCGCGAGGCCGCCGCCGTGGTCAAGCGCCTGGGCGGGCGGCGCGCGGCCAACGTCAAGCTGGCGATGGTGGTGCCGGGCTCCGGCCTGGTGAAAGAGCA
>JAZKHH010000153.1:0-4545 GCA_040385465.1 Pseudomonadota bacterium
GGTAGATCCAGAGGCTGAGGTGAATGAAAACGGCACTGCGGGGCAGTGCCGTGGCCGCAGGGGCAGACGCCGCGAATTTTACCGCTCGCGCCCCGCGCGGTTGAGGATCAGCGTGATCGGCTCGGCCAGGTACTGCAGCGCCGTGCGCACCTGGCCTTCGATGAACACCTCGGCGGGCATGCCGGCCTGCAGTGTGAGCTGGCCGCCTTGCTTGAGCGAGGCAGGGTCGGCCTCGACCAGCACGATGTAGTAGGGCTGCTGCGTGGCCCGGTCGATCAGGCGGTCGGCCGAGACGTAGAACACCTTGCCCTCGACCATCGGCGTGGTCAGCGCGTTGTAGGCGGTCAGGCGCATGCGCGCCGGCTGGCCGGGATGCACGCGGTTGATGTCCTCGGGGCGGATCTGCGCTTCGACCACCAGGCGTGGATCGGTGGGCACGATGTCGGCGATCGGCTCGCGCGGGGTGATCACGCTGCCCGGGCTGGTAAACCGCAGGTTCATCACCTCGCCGGCCACCGGCGCGGTAATCACCTGGCGCCGGGAGGCGTCGGTGGACTTGCGCAGCTCTTGCTGGATTTCGGACATGCGCACCATCGCCACCTTCAGCTGGTCGCTGGCCTGCTGGCGGTATTCGCTCTCCAGGCCCTTGATGCGCAGATCGGTGTCGACCATGCGCTGGTCGGCGCGCGCCAGCTCGGAGCGGCGCTCTTCGAGCTTGACGCCGTAATCGGCCACTGCGGCCTCCAGCGGGTGCCGGCGATGAAACCGTCCTTGAGCAATTGGCGATTGCGCTCCAGTTCGGCGCGCTGGTGCTCCAGCGAGCTGGTGGCCTGGTCAATCTGGGCTTGCAGCGACTTCATCTCCTGCGCAATCTTCTCGCGCTGGGCCCGCAGCAATGCGGTCTGCCCCTGCAGGCTGTCGCGCCGCGCGGCAAACAGGGCCCGCTCCTTCAGGAGCTGCTCGGACATCCGCGAGTCCCCCTGGGCGGCCTTGACCAGCTCGGGCGGGAAGTTCAGTGTGGCTGCGCCCGATTGCTCGGCCTCCAAGCGGATCACGCCGGCACGTTCGGTGAGCACGCGGTAAGCCAGGCGGTTGACGTCGGCATCCACGCCGACGTCGCCCAGGATCACCAGCGGTTCGCCCTGCTGGACGCGCTGGCCGTCGCGCACCTTCACCTCGCGCACGATGCCGCCCTCCGCGTGCTGCACCGGGCGGCGGTCGAGATCGACCTTGACGTGCGCGGGCGCCACCACCGCCGAGGCGAGCGGCGCGAAGGCCAGCCAGGCCAAGATGGGCAGCAAGCCCAGCGCCAGCACCAGCAGGCCGGTACGTGCCAGGCGGCTTGCCTCGCGCAGGTGGGGTTGCAGGGTCGGATCGACCGGCATCGCGACAGTGCTCATGACGCCTTCTCCATCGCGCTGGCTGCCGCCACTGGCATGGCGACCACGTTGGCACCGGCTGGCGGTTGGCCCTGGGCCTTGGCCTGCATGGCCTTCATCACGTCGGCCACCGAGCCGTAGTGCTGGGTGCGGCCGGCTTCGATCACGAGCATCTTGTCGACATGCTGCACCAGTGTCGTGCGGTGCGTCACCACGACCACCGTGACCTGGCCGCGCAGGGCCTTGAGCGCTTCGGCCAGTGCGATCTCGCCGGCGCCGTCGAGGTTGGAGTTGGGTTCATCCAGTATGAGCAGGCGCGGGTCGCCATACAGCGCGCGGGCCAATGCGATGCGCTGGCGCTGGCCGGGCGAGAGCAGGGCACTGGTGGGGTCGACCAGCGTGTCGTAGCCGTCTGGCAGCGACTGGATCATCTCGTGCACGCCCGCGCGCTGGGCCGCCGCCACCACCTTGGCCGAGTCGACCTCGCCGAGGCGGGCGATGTTCTCGGCCACGCTGCCGGCGAACAGCTCCACGTCCTGCGGTACATACCCCAACCAGGGGCCGAGCTGCTCGCGCGGCCACTGTGCCAGGTCGGAGCCGTCCAGCCGCACCACGCCGGCCGTGGGCGCCCACACGCCGGTGAGCAGGCGCAGCAGCGTCGACTTGCCGGCGCCGCTGGGGCCGATGATGGCCAGCGACTCGCCGGCCGCCAGCCGCAGCGACACGCCGGCCAGCAGCACGCGCTCGGTGCCCTGCGGGCGAAAGGCCAGCTGGTGCGCGATCAGTTCGCCGCGCGGTGCGGGCAGCTCCATGCGCCGCGGCTCGGCGGCGGCCGAATCGAGCAGCGTGGCCAGGCGCGCGAAGGCGGCGCGGGCCTCGGCCAGCACCTTCCAGCTGCCCACCACCTGCTCCACCGGCTGGAGCGCGCGCCCCAGCAAAATGGTGCAGGCAATGGTGACGCCCGGCGAGGCTTGGCCCGTGATCACCAGGTAGGCCCCCACGGCCAGCATCAGAATCTGCACTGCCTGGCGCAGGGTGCGGGTGAGGGCTGCCATGCTGACCGTCTTGCGGGCGGTGGGCCCCTGCAAGCGCAGCACCTCGGCGCTCTTGGCGCGCCAGCGCGCAAGCAGCGCATCGGTCATGCCCAGCGTCTGCACCACTTCGGCGTTGGCCAGCGAGGCTTCAAGGTAGCGGGTGGCGCCGCTGGCGGCCTTTTGCAGGGCCTCGATGTCGCGGCGGGTGAGCCAGTCGTTGACGAAGGTCAGCACCAGCATCAGCGCTGCGGCGCCAGCGGCCGTGACCCCCAGCCAGGGGTGGGCCAGCCAGATCAGCGCGATGTAGATCAACATCCACGGCGCATCGAACACGGCCAGCAGGCCCTGGGCCGAGAACGCGGCGCGCAGGGTGCCGATGTCGCGCAGGCCTTCGTTGAGCGGCTTGCCGCTGCGCCGCGCGGCCTGGGCCACGGTGAGCTTGGTGACCACGGGCGACAGCGTCTCGGCGATCACATTGCCCGCCACGCCCTGCAGGCGGGCGCGCACGTAGTCCAGCGCCATCAGCAGCAGCAGACCGATGCCCGCGCCCAGGGCCAGCACCAGCAGGGTGTCGGTGCTGCGCGAGACCAGCACGCGGTCGAACACCTGCAGCATGAAGATCGCGGGGATCAGCAGGAGCAGGTTGATGAAGAAGGAAAAGCCCGCGACGTGAAGGAGCGGGCGTTTGAGGTGGGAGAGCAGGGGCTTCATACGGTGTCTGAGCATTGCCCGCGTGGCTCAGCCGGTCAATAGGATGAAAGTATGAGTTGTGACTTGTCCGGGGCTTTCACTCCGGACTGTCACATCAAGGCAACGGCTGGCGCGAGGACAGCGGGGTCAAGTGCCCACCTTGAAATCGCTGGCGTCCATGTCGGCGAGTGCGGGCTTGTTGTCCAGGATTGCGAACAAGGTGCGCCCGCTCGTACTGTCGCCGCCGTCGGAGTCGTAGTACAGATTGCCAGTATTGACGTCGTACACAATGTGCGCTGAGCCGATGTTGGCAGCCGCGCCGCCCGTGCCGACTTCAGCGTAGTCGGCTGAATCGAGGGTTGTCCCACCGGCGGAGCCTGCTGTCGCAAGACCTGAGAAGACGGTCTTAGATAGCCAGATGAGGTCTGTCGAAGCATCGAATTCTGTGATGTGATCGACGTTCGTTGACCCATTCAGCGCCGAGTTAAAGACAAAAGTATCGACGCCAAGGCCTCCGCTGAGAATGTCGTTCCCGACACCGCCGCTCAGGCGGTCGTTGCCGGCTCCGCCATAGAGAGTGTCGTTTCCACCGTCGCCGATCAGTGTGTCCGGCCCCGTTCCGCCTGTCAGTGTGTCATTTCCAGCGCCGCCGATGAAGACGTCGTAAGCAGTGGATGATGTGCTCGACAGTGCAGTGTCATCGCCATTCTTCAGGTCGATGTATGAGGCCGCGTAGGTACCACTGAGTGTCACCGCATTGCCGGCTCCGGTCGTTAGCAGGGTGGACACTGTGACCTGACCGGTACTGCCGCCCGTTAGCGTGTACTCAATAATTGCTGATGTGCTTGTAGTGCCATTGTTGTCAAACCCAATGTACCGGTTGGTGGTATCTACGGTCAACGCTGACGTGATGTTCCCTGCCTGCACGAGCGTCGCTGAAACGATATCGCCACTGCCGACGATGGTGTCGTTGCCCAGCAGCGCGTCAAAGCTGACCTTGATGCTGCTTGTATTGTTGGAAACGTAGACCAGGTCGTCTTCCGCCGTGCCGCCGTTAGGTTCATTGGCACCGGCGATGTTGACCGTGATGGTCTCGGAGTCGGTGCCGTCCAGGGAGGTGACGGTCAGCGAGTCCTGGACCGAGGCGTTGGCGGTGAGGGCCTGCACATTGGCGTCGGCGTTGCGCAGGGCGTAGGTCCAGTCGCCGGTGTCGGCGTCGAAGGTGAAATCGCCGTAGGTGCCGGCCAGGCTGGCGGTGGTGGGGGCCTGGAACTTGGCCTCGCCGGTGTCCACGTCGGCCACGCTCACGGTGCCGCTATCGGTGGTGGTTGCGTCCTCGCCGACCGAGCCGGCGGCGTCGCCGGTGATGGTGGCGGTGTCGTTCTTGCCGGCGATGTTGACCGTGATGGTCTCGGAGTCGGTGCCGTCCAGGGAGGTGACGG
>JAZKHH010000154.1:0-3741 GCA_040385465.1 Pseudomonadota bacterium
GCCTCTTCCAGCGGGTTGAGGTCCTCGCGCTGAATGTTCTCGATCAGCGCCATGGCCGCAGCGGCCTCATCGGGCACCTCTTTGACCAGCACCGGCACCTCATCCAGCCCGGCCAGCTTGGCCGCCCGGGTGCGCCGTTCGCCGGCAATGATCTCGTAGGTGGTTTGCCCGCTGCTGGTCTTGCCCACCGGGCGCACCAGGATCGGCTGCATGATGCCTTGGGCCTTGATGCTCTCCGCCAGTTCGTACAGCGAACCCTCGTCCATGCGGGTGCGCGGTTGGTACTTGCCAGGTTGCAGTTGGCTGAGCTTCAAGCTGCGCGGCGGCTCGGGCTTCACCAGTTCGAGCGGGGCCACCTCTTGAACGGTGGGGCCGAGAAGCGCTTCGAGGCCGAGGCCAAGACCTTTGGGTTTCTTTTTGGTGACCATGGATGCAGGTGAAGGAAGAGGGGAAGTGCGAACGAACCCGCGGGTTCAGGAGGAAGAAGAAGGGTTCAGCAGGCCGCGCAACAGGCCCTGACCTTGCGGCCAGTCACCCAGGGCGGAGTCGCTGTTGATGTGGCCATGATCGCCGATGTTGACGAACTGGCTGCCCCAATCGGCCGCCATGTCGACCGCACGGCGCTCGTCGCAGTAAGGATCGTTGCGGCTGGCCACCACCAGGCTGTCGAAGGGCAGGCGTTGGCGCACCAGGGGCCGCCAGTTGAAAATCTGGGGCGGTGCGTCTGCCCGTTCGGTGTCCACCGGGGCCACCAGCAGGGCGGCCTGCACACGGCCGCTGTGCCGGGTGTGCGCGGCCCAGGCGGCCACCAGCTGGCAGCCCAAGCTGTGGGCCACCAGCACGATCGGCACGCCCTTGGGGCTGTCGACGACCGTCTCTTCCAGGCGGGCCATCCAGTCGCCCCGGCGCGGCCATTGCCAATCGGTTTGTTCCACCCGCTCGTGACCCTGCAGGGCCTCCCACCGGGTTTGCCAATGCTGGGCATCGGAGCCTTGCCAGCCGGGCAGACTCAGGACGCGAAAGGGTGCATTCATCGCTGACGTATTCTTCGTGCTTTGCAACGGAGGAAAAGACCAATGGCATACCGTGTTTTCGTCGACGGTCAGGAAGGCACCACCGGCTTGCGCATTCACGAGTATCTCGCGCAGCGCGCGGATGTCGAAGTGTTGCGCATCGACCCCGACAAGCGCAAGGACGCGCAAGAGCGGGCCCGCTTGCTCAACGCGGCGGACGTGGCCTTCCTGTGCCTGCCGGACGACGCAGCGCGCGAAGCGGCCTCCCTGGTCACGAACCCCGGCACTTGCCTGATCGACGCCAGCACGGCCCACCGGACCGACCCCGGCTGGGCATTTGCCCTGCCCGAGTTGGCGGCCCCCCAGCGTGACGCGCTGCGCCGCAGCAAGCGCCTGGCCAACCCGGGGTGCCACGCCACCGCGTTCATCCTGCTGCTGCGTCCCTTGGTGGACGCCGGCTGCGTGTCGCCGGCCCAAGCGGTCAGCGCGACCTCGCTGACCGGCTACTCGGGGGGTGGCAAAAAGATGATCGAGCAGTACCAGGCCGCGGCGGCGCAGCCTGACAGTCCGCAGGCTCAAGCGCTGCTGGCGCCTCGGCCGTATGCCTTGGGTTTGTCGCACAAGCACATCCCGGAAATGATGGCCCACACCGGCTTGCGCACCCGGCCGCTGTTCGTGCCCATCGTGGGCCCGTTCTACAAAGGGTTGAGCGTGAGTGTGCCCTTGCATCTGGCCGCTTTGGGCACCGGCACCTCGGCCGCGAAGCTGCAGGCGGTGCTGGCAGCGCGTTACGCCGATGAACCGTTCGTGCGGGTCCATCCGTTGAACGACCCCAGCACCCTGGAGACCGGCTTTTTCGACATCCAGGCGGCCAATGACACCAACCGGGTGGACCTCTTCGTCTTTGCGCACGAGGGCACACCGCCTGGCGAAGTGGTCTTGATGGCACGGCTGGACAACCTGGGCAAGGGTGCCAGCGGTGCGGCCGTGCAAGCCATGAACATCCACCTGGGTGTGCCAGAAGATCTGGGGTTGTGAGCGGGCGGCAGACAAGCGTGAGCGACCGTCAGCTGGCGGTGGTCGACTCAGGACGACGACGCGGCGCGTAAGCGCTTCTTGGCCTCAGCGACAGGTGGGGTGGTTTCCGAGCTTTCAGCCTCGGGCGCAGCAGGCACTGCCACCGGCTTGGCTACCACCGGGCGCGGCATAAACAGCGGGTTGCTGGTGACGCGTTCCACCATTTCCTTGGCGAACTGGATGAACGCCTTGGCGCCGCGGGACGAGGGGTCGAACACCACTCCGGGCAGCCCGTAACTGGGAGCTTCTGCCAGGCGCACGTTGCGTGGGATGACGGTGTCGAAAACCTTCTCGCCGAAGTGGGCTTTCAGCTGGTCACTGACTTGCTGCTGCAGGGTAATGCGGGGGTCGAACATCACCCGCAAGAGACCGATCACCTGGAGTTCAGGGTTCAGGTTGGCATGCACCTGTTTGATCGTGTTGACCAGGTCGCTCAGACCCTCCAACGCAAAGTACTCGCATTGCATCGGCACCATCACGCCATGGGCCGCGCACAGGCCGTTCAAGGTAAGCATGCTCAAGCTGGGCGGGCAGTCGATCAGCACAAAATCGTATTCGTCGCTGACGGCCTGCAACGCACCTCTCAAGCGTTTGTCACGCCGTTCCAGTGGCACCAGTTCGATCTCCGCACCGGCCAGCTCCCGGTTGGCCCCCACCACGTCGTAGCCCACTTCGGGGTTGCGCTGACGGGCCTGGGCAATCGTGGCGTTCTCCAACAGCACGTCGTACACCGTCATGGGCAGTTTGCGTTTGTCGATGCCCGAGCCCATGGTGGCATTGCCTTGGGGGTCGAGGTCGACCACCAACACCCGCTGGCCGATCCGGCTCAAGCCCGCAGCCAGGTTGACAGTGCAGGTGGTCTTGCCCACGCCGCCTTTTTGGTTGGCAATACAGAAAATTCGGACCATGTCGGGATTTCTCGGTGGTGGCTAAGGTTGGCGAAGCGGGTCAATCGCAAGCTGTAATTGTCTACCCTGAGACTGGCTTGCACCAGAGGCCGCAGGCAAGAACTCTGTGTCGTGAAGCCTTCAAGACACAGAGTTCATCGTCAGGCAGGGCGCATCCAGATCAGGCAGCGGTCGGCGGTCATGCCGGGCACGGTCAGTTGTTCCACGTGAAACGCTTTCACCGACACAGGCAAGGCGTCCAACTCTTCTTGAGGCACTTTGCCTTTCATGGCCATCCAGACACCGTGAGGCTTGAGTTGACGGCGGGTCCAATGCGTGAAATCACGAAGCGAAGCAAAAGCGCGGGAGGTGACGATGTCAAAGCCCGTGCTTTCCCACTGTTCCACCCGAGAGTGCACCGACCGCAGGTTGGTCAACCGCAGCTCCCCCGCCACTTGCTGGACGAAAGCCGCCTTTTTGCCGACGGTGTCGATGCAGGTGACGGTGAGATGGGGCAGGGCAATGGCCAGCACCACGCCCGGCAACCCGGCACCGCTGCCAACATCCAACAATTGTGTTGTCTGACCCGGACATTGACGTTGAACGGCGGGCAGGGTGCTCAGGCTGTCAAACACATGGTGGGTCAACATGCGTGAGCTGTCGCGCAAGGCGGTCAGGTTGTAAACCTTGTTCCATTTTTCCAGCAAAGCCAGGTATGCGTGGAGCTGAGAGATGGAGTGGGCCGTGAGGCCCAAATGCTGTGC
>JAZKHH010000155.1:0-1079 GCA_040385465.1 Pseudomonadota bacterium
ATGGCCTTGCGGGCACGTGTATCGCCGCCTTGTGCCGCCATGCTCAGCCAATGATTGGCCAAGTCGTCATCTGTGATGCCAAGGTGGCCCTGGCGATAGTTCATGCCCAGCATGTATTGCATGTTGATGCGCCCGCGCTCAACGGCTTGTGTTGTCAAGCGACCGGACCTGTACAGAATGCGTTGGCGGTTCACCGCCACGAGCGTAGTCCTCCATCTGGACCAGAGTCTTGGCCAAAAACTTGTCGACCGCCTCTTGCGCCTGGCGCTGCAGGAGATCGTCGTCCAAGCTCTGGACATGACGGCGCCCCAAGATGCGAAGGGCGTGCAGCGGCAAAGTGCCATCGGGCATGGCGTCGCTGTAGCGAACTGAAAGAATGAATTTGTCAATGGGAGTCAACTCGTCGTTGCGACCGCCAAAGTAGGTCAGCACGCTGCCCTTGCTGGGGTGTCCCACCACGCCGACCACATGGGCCAATTCATGCAGCATGCATTGCCAAACCTTCCCGTTGCGGGCTGTGACCGTGGCATGTGACAGCCCCCTTGCCTTGAACTTGTGATGGGTCACGCATGTCGTGCTGTCATTCACCAGCGGAGAGTCCTTGACGATGTCGATCAGCAGGTTCTCTCCCGTACCTTCGCCGGTAAGCAGCGTGTAGCTCAGATGGGTGGCACTTGAAATTTTGTCGAGGGAACGTTGAATCACTTCGCTGTCGCCTGCACCCCGCTCGCCTTGAATGCGAACCCGCAGGGGTTCGGTCCACTTGCGCACGGTCGAAGGTGAGCCGCCCTGGTGCCACATGCCTTCCCACGCGATGTTCATCAGGTCTTCGGTGTCATTCGGGGCTGCCTGGCCTGATGCACACATCAGCCCCAGCATGGCTGCGAAAAGGCTGCGCGAAAGGTCACTGAAAAATATGAGCGTCATGTCACCAAAACTTTCCTGTACCCGCCAGGCGTCAGATGCCTGGCTTTGAAATCGTGCAAAAAGGGTGTGCCAACGCTCGCGGAATTCCACCCCCCAAACTTATCCGAGTGGGGCGAGTGACGAGCCAAGTTTGGCAGGCGATATCGAGCTGA
>JAZKHH010000155.1:1179-58790 GCA_040385465.1 Pseudomonadota bacterium
GGCCGCAAATAGTTTTGGTGTAAACATCGCCTTCTTCCCCACACCACGTCAGGGTGGGATCCGCGCTGTCACCTCTCATCTTGCCGTGCCTTTGCACTCTCCTTCTCCGTCGCCTACCCCCCAACGTCCGCAGCCACATCGCGAAAGACGCGTTAATTGTCCCCATCGATTACCACGGACTGCGGATGCGGCACGCCAAAGCGCTGATACGCGGTTTCCTCAAGCGTTGGAGCATCTACCTGTTGCTGGGTCCTGCCATTCTCAGTGCGGGCTCAAACGCCCCGGTGGCGCTGGCTTCGGCCCTCGCCGGAACGCTGGTACTGCCGTTGTTCAATGCGGCGCAGGACCTGCCCTGGCTGCTTCCGATCGGCTTGCTGTACGCCCTGGCCGGTACCCTGCCGGTGCTGCTGACCCGGCCGCTGTGGTGGCCATACCGCTGGGCCGATGCCGAACGGGCTCTGCCCCTGTCTGCCGATGCGGTTCGCCGCTCCGATCGCACTACGGCGATGTGGATGATGCTGCCCTGGCAATGCCTTTTACTGATCGGCTGCGTGGCCCTGGGGTGGTTGGACCCCTCCCGGCGAGGCCCCGCGCTTGCTTGGGTAGCCGGGGGATGGGCATCGAGCACAGCCTGCGCATTGGCGCTCTCCGTTGCATGGATGCGATGGGTGCGGCACCGGGCCACCCGAAGCGTCCTCACTGGCGCGGCCGATCACGGCGGCGGCCGGGCAGTCACGCCAGCGCAACCCCTCGCGCCGATAGCCACGCCATCCGTCCACTGGACCACGGCCTATTTTCTCCTGGCGCTGCGGCGCGGTCCCGCGCGAGGCAGCGCCAGGATCCTCGCCAGTGGCATGGCCGCGACGGTCGCTTGCGGGTTGGGCACGCTGTCAACGTTGAACGTCGGCTGGCCCCTCGCCGCGCTGGCACTGGTGGCACTGGGCGCCACCGGAATGCTGCGCAGCCGCAGTGGGATCGACCTGCAGCCCCTCCAGCAAGCCAACCAGCACCTGCCCATCGCGCCTCGCCGCTGGCGACGCGCCCGCACCTTGCTAATCCTGGTACCGACCCTGGCGGGTGGGCTCGCTTTGTTACCCGGGGCGCTCACGACACCGGGCCTGCGGCCCGGGATGTTGCTCGTCTATGTGATCCTTGTGGGTTCAGGGTGCGCCTGGGAAGCAGTTGCCCTCGACAAAACCGCTAACCGCACCGCACGTTGGCTGCTCATGCTCGTGCTGACCACCGCCATCAGTTTCGAAATGGCTTCACCATGATGTCTCCCTCCGTGCCGACGCCCGTCCTCTCGGTCCAGAACCTGGGATTCAGCTACCCCGGCCGCACCGTCTTCGGCGGTTGGTCGCACGATTTCTCGGCCGGCCTCACTTGGATCCGGGGCCACAACGGTTGCGGCAAGTCGACCTTGCTGCGGCTGTTCTGCGGCGCGCTGACGCCCTCAACCGGCGATTTGCGAATCGACCGGACGGATGCCCGCACCGAGCCTCTGGCCTATCGGCGATCTGTCTATTGGTCCGCGCCTGACGGCGTCGCGTTCGATCACCTGACGCCGAGGGAATATTTCGGTTTCATTGCCGGGCTTTATGCGAGCTTCGATATCGCCGCGGTTGGGCCTTGCGTGAACGCCTTGGGCCTGCATCCTTTCCTCGACCAGCGCATCAGCCAGCTCTCGACTGGCACGCAAAAGAAAATTGGTTTGATCGCCGCCCTGGCCGCAGGCACTCCGGTGGTGCTGCTGGATGAACCCCTGGCGGCGCTAGACCAGGCCGCCGTGGCGGTGGTCCGGGACCGGCTCGCGACGGCCGCGGTGCAACGAGACCGTGTCTGGATCCTCACCAGTCACGAACCCCTGGGCGAGCGCGCCGAAGCCAGCTGCCGGGTTTTGGACCTTCCTGCGCAGCACTGAGTGCCATCGCGGCCCTCCAGGCCGCTGGCCGTGATGCTACCTTGTCCGCCCGATGACAACTGTCCTGGCCGGTAGCAGGTGGGGGAGTTTTTGGATGGTCAGAGCGTGTTGGCTGTCTTGTTCTTGATCTCCAGTTCAATAGAGGGTTGGCAAGCGAAGCGCGTCAGGCCATGGGCGTAAGTCGAGGAGCGGTGGTCAAGCCACGGAGCCCGCCAGAAGCTGTCCACAGGCATGCAAAGCTCCCCTGGCACAAACTCAATTCGGTCGACACTGTCGACGCAATTTCGCCATCTGGAATTTTGGTTGCCAGTGGCCGACCCACGACGTGTTCGACCAGGTTTACCCGGCGGCCTTCGGTGCATCTGCACCGGTCAGCAGCGGGCGGCCGTTGCGCCAAACCACGGCGTAATGGCCGAGCTTTTGTTTCCTATCCAGGCACTTGGCGACTGAAGCGCGCAATGATTGAAGCATGGCTTGTGCTTTGGGCGAAGGAGTCGATGACGTGGTCATGACGTGACCTTTGAAAAGAGGAGACGCGATCAAATCCGCATTGATGAAGCGTGAGCACTTGGCGATCTGTGGGAGGTAGTCCAGTGCGAAGGTGGTTTTGCCTGCTCCGTTTGGTCCGGCAATGATCCAGCAGACAGCCACCTGCCGGAAGCAAGCTTGGCTCACGGCCTACCTGATTGTCGCCAACCACCATGACCAGCTGGAAGCGGCTGAAGCCGCTGTCGCAGACCACCGCCTGCGGTCCGCCGACCAAGGCGCCCTGGCGATGGAGCCTGCCATCGGCCAGGCGGCTTTCCAAAACCAGCGGATCGCTTGGCAACAAATGCACAGGTCGCCACACGGTCGTGGCGGCGGTGTCACATCAACAACAAACATCCGGGCGGGTTGGCGGGCGATCAGTCATTTGATGCACAGGGCCGTTCATGCCTTGAAGCTATCAGACCTTCGACTTTGCCAGCCACCCGAATCGCCAGATTGCGCTCCGGCAAATGAGGCCATACAAATCTTGACGCCGAGTTGGTAGGCGCCTTTAGTCAGTTCTTATTTGCGGTTCGAGACATCGAGCATTTTTGCCTGTCACACGCTGTTCCCTCGTCGGCGCCAGGCAAGGCGGCCAATCACCTCGCCCTCGGCGTCATGGACAGGAATCTCTGCGGTGCTGTTCACGCCGGGGCCCAGGCCGCGAATACCTAACGCTTCGATGGCCAACAGCGTGAGCGACAATCGACACGTCCTCGCGACGAGTCGTCACCAATGGTGGCCACCGAATGTGCCCAGACGCTTTGCCGTAACTTCGCCTGATGTCCAACAATGACTCCACCGAGACCCTGCGTCGCTGGCGCCTGATGCTGGGCCGCTATGCCGCGCAGCCGCTGGGGCAAGCAACTTTCGGTGCCGGCGACTGGAAACTCGACCAGACCCTGGACTACCTCTATGGCCGCGAGTACGACGGCCGCGGCCTGGCCCGGCCATCCGGCGGACCCGGCTCGCTGGACCCCAGCGCGCTGCACGCGGTCGATTGGCTCAACCGCTCGCGCAAGCTGTTTCCACGTGATGTGTTCGAGCGCATGCAGACCCAGGCGATCGAGCGCTACCAACTCACCGAGTTGCTGAACGACCCGGCCGTTCTGCGCTCGCTGGACCCCACCCCTGGGCTGGCCAAGGCCCTGCTGGGAATGCGCGGTCGCCTGTCGGGCCAGATGCGCGACGCGGTGCGCGAGGTCATCGTCAAGACCGTCGACGACATCACCCGGCGCCTGCGCAACGACTTCGTCAACGCCCTCCAAGGCCGGCGCAACCGCCAGCGACGCTCTTTCCTCAAGAGCGCGCAGAACTTCGACGCTCGAGCCACCATTGCGGCCAACTTGAAGCACTATGACCGCGAACGCCACCAGCTCGTCATCGAGCAGCCTCGCTTCAACGCCCGCATCAAGCGCCATCTGCCCTGGGACGTGGTGCTGTGCGTCGACCAAAGCGGCTCCATGCTCGACTCGGTGATCTACAGCGCCGTCATCGCCGGGATCATGAGCGCGTTGCCGGCGGTGCGCGTGAAGCTGGTGGTGTTTGACACCAGCGTGGTCGACCTGACGCACCTGGCGCACGACCCGGTCGAGGTGCTGCTCACCGTGCAGCTCGGCGGCGGCACCGATATTGGCCGCGCCGTGCGCTACTGCGAGACGCTGGTCGAAAATCCTCGGCGCACGGTGTTCGCGCTGATCAGCGACTTCGAGGAGGGTGCCTCGCCTGGACCGTTGCTGGCCACTGTCGGCCGGCTGGCGCAGGCGCGCGTCACGCTGCTGGGGCTGGCCGCGCTCGACGAGTCGGCCTCGCCGGTGTACGACCGCCAGATGGCGCAGCGCCTGGCCAACCAGGGCATGCATGTCGCGGCCCTCACGCCCACGCATTTCGCGCAGTGGCTGGCCGAGGTCATGGGCTGAGCCATGGCGACGAAGGCCCACTGGACTGACGCTTACCGGGCCTATGACGACGACACACTGTCTGCGCTTGCCAACCCGGGTCTGCTGCGGCGGGCATTGAAGGATGTGGAGGCGGGCAAGCTCTGCTGGGGCGAGCAGGGAGTGGCCGGGGGCGTGGTGCTCGCCGACGGCCAGCATGTGGCACTCGATGCCCGCGGCCCGCAGCAGGCGCTCTGCGACTGTCCTGCTCCCGGCATCTGCAAACACATCCTGGGCGCGGCGCTGTGGTTGCGCGGCGGGCAGGGCAGTGGCGGCCACGGCGTTGCGCGCTCCGGGGCTGTTGAAGCGCCAGACAATGCAGGGACGCGCGCGCCTGATCCAAGTTCGAATGAGGTTGACGGGAATGCGCCATCGTCTTCACTTGCCGCCAGCAAAGAAACTCCCCTGCCTGCAGCGGTCCTCGATCCACTGGCCGAGGTGCTGGCCCTGCCGCAGGCCGCCTTGCTCAAGGCTGCCGGGACAGCGGCGCAGCGTCGCGCGGCCGCGACGCCGGTGCAGCAGGTCGACTGGCAGGTGCAGGGTGCTGCCCTGGTGATGAGCCTGCCCGAGCTGGGCCAGGTTTGCCGTTGGGTGGCGGGCGCAGGGTTTGGAGGCATGGTGTCGGAGGTCCCGGCCGCACAGCGCAAGGCGGTGCACCTGATGGCCCTGACCGCCGTGCGCCAGGCGCACGGCCTCGCCCCCGACTGGCCTGCGGCGGTGCGTCCCGACCTCCCTCCTCCTGCAGAGGCCGACGCCGGCATGAGCGAACGGGAGCGCGCCTTCCTGGGCCAGGTCGATGCGATGCTGTTCGAGCTGCTGGCTGGCGGCCTGTCGCATGTCAGCGAACTCACCTCCGCGCGCCTGCTCGCGCTCAACATGTCGGCCCGCGGCGAAGGCCTGCCGCACCTGGCTTCCCTGTTGCGTCATCTCGGCGGCACGGTCGACCTGCTGGTGCGACGCGACCATCGTGCCCAGGAGCGAGACGCCCTGGCCGCGATGGCACGCATCCATGCCCTTTGCGCCGCGCTTGCGCAGGCGAACGGTGCCTTGGCCACCGCTTTGCGGGGCCGGCTGCGGCGCGACTTCGACGCGCAGGAAGCCCTCGAGCTGCTGCCGGTGGGCGGGCACTGGTGGCAGACCCGCGGCGGGGCGCGCGGCCTGACGCTGGCGTTCTGGGACGCACCCGGCCAGCGCCTGCTGCAGGCCGCCCTGGCCCGGCTCGACGGCAGCGATATTGCGTTCAGCCGCACCAGCGCCTGGCATTCGCAGGCTTGGTGGCCGGGCGCCGGGACCGCGCAGCGCTTGTGCGAGGGCGCGCTGCGCTTGGACAAGCCGCGCCTGGCCGGCGACGGTCGGCTCGCGCTCGGCGGCCTCACGCGCGCCGGGGTGCTGCCCGCCTGGCGCGTCGACGATGCGCGCTTGCTGTCTCTGGGTTGCGGTGATTGGCGTGAGCTCGCCGTGCGCCTGCGGACCGCCGCAGGCCTGGCCGGCGAGCGCTTGGACGCAGTGCTGCTGCGGCCCGCCGCCACGCACGAACCGGTGCTCGACGAAGCGTGCCAGCAGCTGGTTTGGCGTCTGCAGGACGGGGCGGGCCGCATTCTGGCACTGGCCATTCGCATCGGCCCGGGCCACGAGAAGCGTGTCGACAACCTGGTGCGGCTGATGATCCGCCGCGCCCCGGTGCATGCCGTGCTGGCACGCGTCGAGCGCGGCGACGCGGCGACCTCGCTGGTGCCGCTGTCGGTGCTGAGCGAGGACGCGCACGGCGTGCTGCGGCCGATTGTGCTCGACTTCGCCGACGAGCTCCAGCAGCCCGCGCCGCTGGCCAACCGAATTCTCCGCCTGTTCGAGGCGCGCAAGCACCAAGCCAAGGTCGGGGGGGCGCCGGTTGCCCTGTCGATGGTGCAGCGGCAGCTCGTGCCCGTGGCCGAGGTGCTGGAGACCCAGGCCGCGACCGGCCGCATGGCGCTCACGCCCTCGCAGGCGGAGCGCCTAAAGGCGGCGCTGGCGCAGCTGGAAGGCGCCGGCTTGGCAACGCTGGCTCATGCCCTGCGTGACCATGTCGACGCACCCCGGCCCGGCAGCGCGTTGCGCTTGGCCTGGTTGTGCGAGCTGGCCATCGAAATCGACGGCCTCCCGTCCGCGGATGGATCCACTATGCCAGCCCATTCTTAGATCAAGCACAAGGAAGTCCCGTGAGCATCATCGACAAAATCTTTGGCAAGTTCTCAAGCGGTGTGCCCGGCCGCAACAGCGCATTGAACGGCGCGCAGATTGGGCAGTTGAAACAGGCGTTCGCGCCGCTCGAGGCCGCCGGTGCCGCCGTGCCCGAGAAGGCGCTGGCATTTATCACCGATGGCAGCCAGGAAGACGTGCTGCTCGACTTGCAGGCAGCCCAGGCCCAGGGGCTCGGCGAGCGCCTGGGCACACCCGGTCGACTTCGGTGGACGCACGCCAGCTCGGCGTCCTCAAGCGCGGCGAAGAAGCAAACTGACGCCAGCTTGACAAGCCGCGCCCAGTTCTATTGCGAGATTTCTGCCACCGCGCCACCGCTGGCCTCGCTGGTGCGCCTGGGCAAGCTCCTCGCCGCGGCGGACGCGGGACAGCGGCTTGATCATCCCGGCTCGCCTGCGCCGGCCTGGCTGCAGTACCTGGTCAACGACGCGGTGTTCGCGACTTTCAACGAGTACAAAGGACAGAAGGATCTGAGCAAGTCTCGGTCGGCCTGGGGCATCGCGTTGTTCGCGCAGTTGTTGGCCGAGGACGAACTGGACCCGACCCTCGCGTTGGCGCTGGTATTCGAACGCAAAGACCTGGCTTCCTACTACCACGATCACCTGGATGGGATCACGAATCCCCTCGCGGTGGCCGATTTCCTGCGAGCGCAACGCGATGCCACCGAGGCACTGCCCGCGACGCTGTCGGCGGACGGCCGGCTGGTACTGGCCCGCCGCATTGGCAGCGACGCCGCGCTGCTGCTGGATTTCGAGGCCTTGTTCGTGCGCCTGGCGGTGGATGCCAGCAAGGCCGTGCGCCAGGAGGCCGCACAACACATCGGCAAAATGCAGGCGCCGCGCCGTGAGGCGCTGCTGACCGATCGGCTGACGAACGGCAGCACCACGGAGCGGACCCAGGCCGCCGAGCTGCTGGCGCGCTTGCCGGGCGATCAGGCGCGAGCCTGCCTGGCCGCCGCGTTGGAAGGGGAGGCCAGCAAGCCGGTGCAGCAGGCGATCCGCAGCGCGCTGACGCGCCTGGACGCCGCAGGCGACGCCTCAGCGCTCGAGCTGCCCGAGCCGGCGCCGTGGCAGTCTTACCCCGACACCCCGCTGGGCGACGACGCGCTGGCCTTGCTCAAGGCCAACCTGGCCGAGTTGACCGAGCGCAGCCGGGTGGCCGCCGAGAAGGAGCGCAACGACGACCAGGCCAAGATGCACAATTGGACTTGGGCCCAGAAGCGCCACGACGAGGTGCGCAAGCTCCGCGAGGACGACCTGCACAAGGCCTTGCGGGTGTTGAACGGGCAGGGCAAGAAGAACGATGTGACGCGCAGCGACAGGGCCCTGGTGGAAGTGGTCGATCTGGGTCACAAGCTGCTGGCGCTGCCATCCTTCGGGGTCCCCCACTTGCTGCGCTGGTTGGCTGCCTCACGCGACCGGGTTAGTTTCTGGTGGGACCCTCGCTTCCAGCAATGGCTCAAGCGGCAACCCCTGGGCAGCGTCGACCTGCGAGCCCTGGGAGAAGTGGGCCAGCGCGCCGGGCTGGGCTTGGACAGCGTGGCCAGCGCGGCGCTGCAGTCGCATTGGCAGACGACGCAGGTCACCGACCTGCTGCCCGCCGAGCGCATTTGGCCTTTCTTCGCCGAGCATCCTGAGTTCATCGACGAGGGCCTGGGCCTGGTGGCGCCGGTGAAAGGGGAAGACGCCCACTGGCGCAGCCATCGCTTCGAGTTTGACGCCACGCTGCGGGTGCTGAAGACCTTCCCGACCATCCTGCCGCGCTGGCTGCCGCAGGTGATGGCTGTCGCCCTGGCCGAGGGCAAGACACACCGGGCCGCGGCGCAGCAGGCGCTGTCCAGCCTGCCCGACATCGGCCACCGCGTTGCCGAGTCGCTGGACCATTCGAAAAGCGAGGTCCGTATCGAGGCTGCGAACTGGCTGGCTAACCTGAAGGATCCCACTGCTGTCGCGCCCCTGACGCGCGCACTCGACAAGGAGACCCGCGAGACGGTGCGTGCTGCCTGCCTGACCGCCCTCGAAGCGCTGGGCGATGACATCTCGGCCCGCCTGACGCCAGCGACCTTGCTGACCGAGGCCCGCAAGGGCTTGAAGGGCAAGCCCCCCACCGGTCTGGCCTGGTTTGCCTTCGACGCGCTGCCGGCGTGCCGCTGGGCCGATGGCACAGCGGTCGATTCAGAAATCGTCCGCTGGTGGGTGATACTGGCTTGCAAGCTCAAGGAGCCGGGCGGCAACGCCCTGCTGACTCGCTACCTCGGTTTGCTGGACGCGGCCAGCCGTCAGGCGCTGGGCCTGAGCGTGCTGCAGCAGTTCATCGCTCACGACACACGTCACCCGTCGCTGGACGAAGGCATCGCCCATGCTCAGCGTGTCGCGCCGCCACGTTGGCAGGATTATCAGCGCTGCTACCAGTCCGCCAAGCCCGAGTACCGGCATTACTACGAAGTCAATTTTCAGAAGACGACCGAGCAGGTGTTTGAGGAATGCAAGCGAGAGAAGATGCGCGAGTACCTTGGCAGCGCGATCGGTGAGAAGGGCGTCCTCGCGCTGGCGGCCTTTGCCCCCGGTCAGGCCGCCGTCGCGCTGCTGCAGCAGTACATGCGCGACCACTACGCGCGCCGCTCCCAGATTGAGGCCATGCTGGACGGCCTGGCCAGCGGCAACGACCCGGTGGTCATCCAGCTGCTGCTGGGCATCTCGCGGCGCTACCGCACGCTGTCGGTGCAGACACGCGCCAAGTCGCTGGTGCAGGACATCGCTGCGCGCAATCAGTGGACTTCCGATCAACTGGCCGACCGCACCATTCCCACCGCCGGCCTGGATGAGACCGGGGTGCTGGCGCTGGCCTATGGCGAGCGGGTGTTCACCCTGAGGCTGGATGCCGCGATGAAGCCGGAGCTGCGCAACCCGGAAGGCAAGGGGGTGAAGGCCCTGCCCGAGCCACGGCAGAACGATGACCCGGCTTTGGTCAAGGAGGCCAAGGCGCAGCTCTCGGCCAGCAAGAAGGAGGTCAAGCAGGTCATCGACTTGCAAACCGCCCGCCTGTCCGAGGCGATGTGCACCGGCCGGGTCTGGCCGCAGGCCGAATGGCGCGAGTACCTGCACAGGCACCCGATTGCCGGCCGGCTCCTGCAGCGCCTCGTGTGGATCGAGACGACGTCGCAAGGCGGCGCGCAGCGCCTGTTCCGGCCCACTGAGGACGGCAGCTTGATCAATGCGCAGGACGAGGAGGTCGAACTGGCCGAGGACAGCGGCGTGTGCCTGGCGCACGCCTCGCTCGTTGGCAAAGCGGCCGCAGAGGAATGGACGAAGCACTTCAAGGACTACAAAGTAGTGCCGCTGTTCCCGCAAATGACACGGCCGTCGCTGAGCTTACCGTTCAAGGATGCCCATGGTCAGGACGTGACTGAGATCGCCGACCGCCAGGGCTGGGTCAGCGACACCTTCACGCTGCGCGGCGCTTTCAACAAATTGAGCTACCAGCGCGGCCAGGCCGAGGATGGCGGATTCTTCTACTTCTACGGCAAGGAGTACGCCGGTGTGGGTGTGCGGGTGGTGATCCAGTTCTCCGGCAACGTGGTGCCCGAGGAGAACGTGCCCGCGGCGCTGAAGACCCTGGCGTTCGAGGACATGTCGGCCAACCGCTGGTCCAGCACCGCTCTGGCGCTGTCGGCCGTGCCGCCGGTGCTGCTGGCCGAGGCCTACGCCGACTATCTGGCAGTCGCTGAGGTCTGCGCCGGCTTCGACGCGGAGTGGGAGAAAAAGACGCCGTGGTGAGCCTGGCGCCGCCTTGCCTCACCTTTGTTGACGATCACCGACCTCGACCGATCTTGAGAGAAAGCACCACCCCATGAGTCTTCCCGACACGTCCCTGAATGCCGACCGCTCCGCCGTGCGTCTGCCCCCCGAGCGGCGCCATGCCGAGGAACTGGCACGCTTGACCGCGGCCGACACCGATCCCCGCCCGGCCGGCTGGAAGCTCTCGCCGCGCGCGGTTCGGCGCTTCATCCTTGGCGATGAGGCTCTGGCCGTCAGTCGCAAGTTTTATGGCGACGACCCGTTGGTTGACCGTGCCATCGTCACCCTCATGGGCCACCAGGGCCTGATGCTGGTCGGTGAGCCCGGCACTGCCAAGTCGCTGCTGTCCGAGCTGCTGGCCGCGGCGATCAGCGGCGACTCGGGCCTGACCGTGCAGGGCACCGCTGGCACCACCGAGGACCACCTCAAGTACAGCTGGAACTATGCCCTGCTGCTGGCCGAAGGCCCCAGCCCGCGCGCGCTGGTGCCGTCGCCCCTGTACCAGGGCATGCAAGCTGGGCGCCTGGTGCGCATCGAGGAAATCACCCGCTGCCCGCCGGAGATCCAAGACGTGCTGATCTCCTTGATGAGCGACAAGCAGCTGATGGTGCCCGAAATGGGCGAAGCGGCCCGGCTGTTCGCGCAGCGCGGCTTCAACTTGATCGCCACCGCCAATCTGCGCGACCGGGGAGTGCACGAAATGTCCTCAGCCTTGAAGCGGCGCTTCAACTTCGAGACGGTGCAGCCGATCCGCGACCCGGACTTTGAGATCGAGCTGATCTCCGCGCATCTGCGGCGCGAGCTGGACGACGGCGAGGCGCCGGTCGAGGTGCCGCGTGACGTGGTCGCGCTGCTGGTCACGACCTTCCAGGAGCTGCGCGCCGGTCAGACCAAAGAGGGCGCTGCCATCAAGGGCCTGGACGCGGTGATGTCGACCGCCGAGGCTGTCAACGTCGCTTACGCTGCGGCGCTGCAGGCACGCCATTTCAACCAGGGGCGGCTGACGCCGCGCGAGATCGCGGGGCAGCTGCAGGGCGTCGTGCTCAAGGATGGCCTGGACGATGTCAAGCGGGTGCGCCATTACTTTGACACCGTGGTGCGCGAACGCGGCAGGCGCGATGCGCAGTGGAAGGTCTTCCACGATGCGGCGCGCGCGCTGTGGCAGTAAAAGCGACCTGACCGTGAGCCACAGGGAAGAACCGGCCGTCGACGGCAAGGACCTGCCCGCTGCCGTGCGCGAGGCGCGGCAGCGTCTGTTCGATGACGCCGGCAGCGGCATTCATTTCGTGCCGGTGCGTCACCACAGCCCGGCCTGCGCGCTGGCGCTGCGGCATCTGCTGCGAGAGGTGCGGCCGGCCGCGGTGCTGATCGAAGGACCGGACGACCTCGACGCCCTGCTGCCGCTGTTGCAGCACGAGGCGACCCGCGCGCCGGTGGCTTTGCTGTGCCAAGCCACTGGCGTGCCCGCACAGGCGAACGATGAAGAGCAGGCGGGCGGTGGGGCCGCAGCAGTGCCGCCGCCGCGTCCGCGGGTCCGCTCCTCGTTTTATCCCTTCTGCGACTACAGTCCCGAATGGATCGCAGTGCGCGAAGGGGCCGCTCTCGGCGCGCAGGTGGCCCTGATCGACCTGCCCTGGAGCGACAAGGCTTGGCAGGCCGAGGACGGACCACAGGACGAGGGCATGCGCAACCTGATGGAAGAGCGGCAGCTTGCCCACAGCGCCTACCTGGGCGCGATGGCACGCCGGCTCGGCTGCGCCGACCACCATGAGCTGTGGGACCGGCTGTTCGAATTGCGCCCGGCCTGCGGCCACGCCGATTGGCGCGCCTTCTTCGCCGACGTGTTCAGCTGGTGCGCGATGGCGCGGCTCGATTACGAGCCCGAGGTGCTGGAGGCCGAGCTGAGCTTGCCGCGCGAGCGGCACATGGCCTCGCACATCCGCAGCTGGCGCGAGGCGGTGCCCGGCCCGATCGTGGTGGTGAGCGGTGGCTTCCACACACCCGAGCTGCTCGCCAGCTGGCGCGAGGCCGCTGCCCTGCCTGTGCGTTGCGGCACACCGAAGATCCCGCCCGACGCCTGGCTGATCCGCTACAGCTTCGAGCGGCTCGATGCCCTCAATGGTTATGCCTCCGGCATGCCCTCGCCGGGCTACCATCAACTGTTGTGGGAGCGCTGGTCGGCCGGTGCCGGCAGCGAGGCTTTGGGCGAGGTGGCCCTCGACTGCCTGACCCGCTTCGCGCACATCACCCGCAACCAGGACCAGCTCGACGCCGTCTCGACCGCCGGTGTGCAGGCCGCGGCTTTGCAGGCGCAGCGCCTGGCGGCATTGCGTGGCAATGCCGGACCAGGCCGACAAGACCTGCTCGATGCGATGCGCTCCTGCTTCGTGAAGGGCGCCATTGACGAAGGCCAGCGTGGTTTCGCCGTCGACCTGCGGCGTTTTCTCGGCGGCACCCGCATCGGCGACGTGCCGCCTTCGGCTGGTTCGCCCCCCTTGGTCGAAGACGCCCGCGGCCTGGCGCGGGCGGCCGGCGTTCGGCTGGAGGACAGCACCGCCCGTGTCGCGCGTCTCGATCTGTACCGCAAGCCCTCGCACCGCGTGCGCAGCCGCTTCTTCCACGCCATGGCGTACCTGGACACCGGCCTTGGCGAGTACTTGGCCGGGCCGGATTTCCTTGGCAACAGCCGGCTGCATCTGCTGTTTGAGGAGTGGCGGGCGGCCTGGTCGCCGCTGGTCGAGGCGCGCTTGATCGAGCTGGCCGACCAGGGCTGCAGCATTGAGGCCGCCTGCCTGGCCAAGCTGCGGCGCGAAGAGACCGCGCTGTCCGACCAGGGGCGCGGGCGCAGCGCGGGGGCAGCGGTGATGCTGCTGTTGCGCGCCTGCCTGGTGGGCTTGCAGTCTCGCCTGCCTGAATTGCTGGCAATGCTGTCGGCCCACCTGGACGAGGACGCCTCGCTGGGCTCCGTCGTCGATTGCGGGCACCGCCTGGTGACGCTGTGGCGCGCCCGCGAGCCGCTGGGCGTGCAGCAGCATCCTGAGCTTCGTCGGCTGCTGGGAAGGGTGTGGCCAGTGGCACTGTTCCTGGTGCCTGACCTGGCCGCGGGCGACGAGGGCGACGAGGCCGGCGCGGTGGGACGGCTGCTGTCGCTGCGCGAGCTGGGCCGATTGTTGGCGGGCCTGGACGATACGACGACGGCGGCGTCGCCGGTGCTCGATCCCCTCCATGAAAACCTGGTCCGTTTCGCGAACGACCCGTCGGTGCTGCCGGGCGTGTGCGGCGCTGCCGCGGCGCTGCTCTACCTGGACGGACAATGGGACGAGATCGCGCTGACGCGGGTGGTGACGCGGCGCTTCGGCGCGGGTGCCGAGCCGCGCGATGCGGTGCGTTTCCTGAGTGGCTTGATGCGGGCGGCCCCCGAGTTGCTGACACGGTTGCCGGTTCTGGTCGAGGGCCTGGACGCACTGGTGGCGGCCTGGGATGCGGAGGCCTTCCTTGCCCATCTGCCCGATTTGCGCCAGGCTTTCACTGGCCTGCGACCGCAGGAGACCGAGCAACTGGCGCGGATGGTGGCGCAACGCCACGGCATGGACGCGGGGCAGGGCGGCGCGTTGCTGGCCACGCACGACGAGTTGGGCGAACAGGACTTGATGGCCGGTTTGCGGCTGGAACGGGCTCTGGTGGATTTCTTGTCGCGGGATGGCCTGCGGTCCTGGAGTGTGACGCCGGACTCCAAGCCCGCTTGATGCCGCTCTCTCGCATGATGGCGGCTCCCCACGCTGCGTGATCGCTCGATGAGCCGCAACGCGGCGCCGAGGGGCAAGCCTAGCCAACAGGCAGGATAGTCAGGCGGGCAAGCAGAGGCGTGCAGCGCCCGGTGGAGACTTGCGGACCTGTGGTTTACGAAGCACGAAATTCAGGCGGCAACAACTCAAGACAGATCCGTCTTCCAGATCTTCACAGCACCCGAGCGCGACACAGCCGGTGGTGAGCTGGTCCAGCCGAAAGCGAGAGTGCAGGTACTGGGTGACGGCTCAATCCTCTCAGAAAGTTAAACCTCCTTAGAACTTGGAGCGATTGAAGATGCATTTAGCCCTGAACAATGAAGATTTCTGCACGGACGCCGACCTACCTAAATAGGGGGTGGTGACTGCTGTGGGAGAAAAGTGCTCTCTACAATTTAGTTTTGCCGGGGACGCCGGGAAATCAGCCAGGGAGCTCTCGTGAAATTAGCAGTTTTCATTTTGGTGGGGGTATTTCTGGCCGGCTGCGGTGGCGGGGGCGGCGATGCACAGGGAAGTTCTGGGAATTCATCGCTTGGACTGTCCGTTGACCAGACTGCGTTGGTCTTCACGGGGGAAGAAGGCCAGTCGACGCTGGTGGCGGATCAGACGGTGTCGGGTTCCATTACCGGCGCCACTGAGCCGGTGGTCGTCAAGATTTCGTACACCGACAAGGGCATGCTGTCTGCGAAATTTACCCGCACGTCGGAAACCAGCGGTCAACTTCAGATCACGCCACGTCAGATCAAGGGTCTTGCTCCTGGCGTCTACCAAGACACAGTCACCATCGAGGCGTGCTACGACAACCCGTGCGCACGACCCTTGCCTGGCAGCCCACGGGTGGTCAACGTCAGCTACACCGTGCAAGCTCCCCGTCCTGCACCGGTGCTGAAGCTGTCGGACCGTGGCGTGGCGCTGGCGTCGACTCCCGGAGGATCCCGCCTGTCGCGCACGCTGACGGTACGCGACACCAGCGGAGCCTCGTCCAACTGGACGGCTCGCAGCGACGCATCATGGCTGACCGTCACCGCGGCCGGCCCGAGCGGCGGCCCATTGGTCTTGACCGCCAACCCAGCGGGGCTGCCACCAGGTCTTCGGGTGGCGACTGTGACTGTGAGCTCGAGCAACAGCGCGCTGGAGGCCCAGACGGTGCGCGTGGGCCTGCACACCGACACCGCTACCCCAGCGACGAGTCTAGTCGCGCCGGCACCGAACAGCCCCTGGATGGGACACGCAGTCGATCCCGTACGGCCGCTGGTCTACTCGGCGGAGGGCTCCAGCATCGCCGTGCACCATGTTTACAGCGGGGTACGCACCGCGACCATTGCGATACCGAACGCTCAGCTGGGCGCCGTGGTGGTCAACGACGATGGCAGCCGACTGTATGCGGTGAACAGCGCCGACAATCGGATCGTGGTTGTCAACCTTGACACGATGAGCGTGTCGCACAGCTACGGCCAGTTCGTGAACACGTCGTTGCTCTCCAGCCGCATGGCATTCGCCCGGGTGAATGGCCAAGCGGTTCTGATGTTGTCGAACGCTGAGATTATTGAAACGTACCCCATGCGCAGGTCACTCGCTCCAGTGTTCAAGGCGGAAACGGGCGAACTGGTTGGGGAATTGCCGCTCCAGGTTATCGGGGGAAACTTGCGTTTGGCAGTGAGCCGCGACGGCACCACTGTTTATGGGTCCGAGGCTGGACTGAGCGGATACCTTTCGACCACCCGCGTCGAAATGCAGGCCAATTCGCTTGGCAACATCTATGGCAAGGCCGTCGCAACGACGACGCGTCTCCTCGAGGCTTCATTGCAAGACTTGGCCACCAGTCCCGATGGCTCGCGGGTGTATCTGCGGTATTTCAGCAGTCCCGTGGTGCGGGAGGCTGTGTACGCGGGCAATGCGCTGCAGTGGACAGCTGGAATCCCCGATCTCGCTCCTCCCGCCAACACCTTTGGCTCGTCGATTCCCAATCTCGAAGTCGATGCCACCGGACGGTTGATCACCAACGACGCCTCGTTCACTCTGAGGGTTTTCAGTGCAACAGGCGCACTGGAACACCAATCGCAGAATGTTGGCAATCAGACACTTGCCAGCGGCGGGCCTGGGTTGATCCTTGTGTCTGGTGATGGCTTGAGGCTAATCGGCAACGGAAGGTTGGTGGGTATCCCTCCTTGATAAGCGTCGACTGAAATGAGGCGTCGGCTAGGCCGTGCGACCTTGCGTGCTTGCAGGCGGTGTCGACGAGTTTATCGACGGTCATTCAGGAGGCTAGTTTAAGAATGGGTGCTTCACCTGGTCCTGTCGCAGCCAGCCAACTGGCATCCACGCCGACTTCCAACGAGGCAATCGTTTCACACCACTTCCCCGTGTCGCCTGCTTGGTCGCGGGCAAGACCGACCGTGAAGCTCTCCGCCTCGTCAAGCCAGTCTGCAAAGCTCGTCCTGACCGATGGCTTGGAATCATCAGGGGCGATGAGGCCACCTGGAGGGCTTCACATCAGCATCGGCGCGGGTTGGTGGCAAGCGAGCGGGTGGACAGTACCAGCGAAGGCGCTGTCCTCACTTCCTACAATGCGTGCCGGGTCAAACAAGGAACCCTGCCATGTCGTCTCTCACACGCCGCCTGCTCGTCGGCTTTCTCGTCACTGCAACCCTGAGCCTGGGCGCCTGCAGTAACGAATCCCAAGAACGCACCGTGTTCATGCAGTTCCTGCAGACCTGCATCGTGGATCAAAAGGGCTTGCGCTTGCCCCAACTCAAAGAAGAGGAACGCAAGCGCTTCGGCGACCATGCCGCGCACTACGACGTGATGTCAGGCTTCACGGCCACATGGATGAAGCCGTGTTCGAGAAGATGAACGAAATCATGACGCGTGGCAAAGTCAATTCGATGGAGGCGATCAAGCGTCGGGATGACCTGGTGGCCTCGCGCAAGGCTGTTCCCAAGCTCGTCTCCGCACTCAATGCGGCTCGCTCCAAAGCCGATGCTGCCCGCGCTACGCTGAAGCAGCCCGATGACTTAAAGGCGGTCTACGACCAGGTTGATGCCCGCATCGTGAAGGCCCCTGCCGAAACGCTTCAGGACGTGTTGTCGCACACCCAGGCGCAACTCGACAGCGTGTTGAAGGTGGTGGACTTCGTCCAGCAGCATCCCCAGAAAATCAAGCTCAACGGCTCCATGGCCGAGGTGCAAGACCCGGCCCTGCTCCAGCAGCTCAATGGCCTGATGGAGGAGATGAACTCAAGAGCTCAGCAGGTGATGGACGACCAACGCAAGATCAACACCATGGTCTATGGTCGCTGAGGGCGCAAGCCACCGGACCCGCCCACTCCATCACGCTGCATGCGCCGCGTCCTGCGCTTCGAAAACGTCTCAAGGCCAGGGTCTTTCGCTTTGATCCAATTCGCTGGGCAAATCTGAATCATGCGGCTGCGAGCCATGCTTCCTGCAGCCATGCTTGCAACCACCGCGCCAACTGCTGCGGGTCTTTAAGGACGAGGGCTGTTTGCGGCAACGACTCGCAGCACGCGGTGATGGAGGCGCCATTGGCCAAATGTTGCAGGAACAACGCCTGGGCCGCTTCGACACTTTGGAAGTGGGGCTGCAGGCCCTTGCGCCACACCACCAGGCTGGCGGGCTCTTCCAACGCTTCGATGGGAGGCACCTCGCTGTCTGCATCGATCGCCCGCCAGACTTGGACGACATTGGTCTGGATGGCGCGCAGGCGCAGGCTGGGGTGCAGCGGAGCGGGGCGTGACAGCCAGTCGCCGGCGGTGTCGGCTTGCGCATCGTTGGTGCCAAAGCTGGGCGCGTCGGGGCCATCGAAGCATTGGCGCAGGTCCCAGTCGAGGCGGGCCAGTTCGAACAACTCGGGGTTCTCGGGGTAGCGCGAGGCCAGGTGATCGGGAAAGTCCTGGCCGTATCGGTTCAAGCTGCGTGCGGTGGGGGGGTGCGCCACGGCAAACGCAATGGCCTCTTCATCAAAGAGGGTGGAGCCCATGAACTGAGAAGTTTTGCTGAAGGTGTCGACGAGCACTTCGTTGAGCCGTGCGCGGTAGGCATGGTGGTAAATCCCCAGGCGGCGTGCAGCGTCTACCCCGGTGCGTTCTTTGACCAAGCTGTTCGCGGTGGAGGACGGGCCTGTGTCATGGCTGGGCATGGGCGCAAGGATGTAGCGGCTCAGCACTGCTTGAGTCTGTGCGAGCGATGAGTCGGTGGGCAGGTGCAGGGTCGGCGCCCGAACCGCAGAAGAAGGCGACGCAGACTGGGGTGGTTGCGCATCGGACTGTGCGGCCATTGTTTTGGCACGGTCCAGCTCATTGAGCAGCGTGGGCAGGGGCGGGATGTCGGCATCGCGTTCGATCATGGTGGCCACGGGGCCAAACAGGCGGCGGGCGTGGGCATACAGCGCCCACACCGGCTCAGCCACCGGGTGGTCGTGGGTGTCGATGAGGTGATCGCCCAGATCGGAGTGCCCGGCCAGGTGGATTTGCTGCACGCGGTGCCTCGGCAAACCTTGCAGGAAGACCAGGGGGTCAAAGCCGTGATTGACGCTGCTGACGTAGATGTTGTTGATGTCCACCAGCAAGAGGCAGTCGGCCTCGTTGGCGACGTGGCTCAGGAACTCCCACTCGCTGCGGCTGGAGGCTTTGAAGTCGATGTAGCTGGAGACGTTTTCGATCACGAGCCGGCGCTGCAAGAGGTCCTGTGCTTGCCGGATCTTGCCAATCACATGGCGGGCCGTCTCATCGGTGTAGGGCAAGGGGAACAGGTCGTGGAGCTGGGCCGCTTCAGTGCCGATCCAGCACAAGTGGTCCGATACCCACAGCGGCTCAATGCGGTCGGCCAGCCTTTTCACGTTGGCCAGGTAGTCGAGGTCGAGCCCGCCTGCCGCGCCGATCGACATCGCCACGCCGTGCATGGCCATTGGGTAATCGCGCCGAATCTGGTCCAGCACGACCAAGGGTTTGCCGCCCTCGACCAGGTAGTTGTCGGTGATGATTTCCAACCAGTCGACAGGTTGCGGTTGCGACAAAAAATCGCCGTAGTGCGGTGTGCGCAGTCCGAGACCAAAGCCGGTGTGGTGCTGTGCGACAGGAGCCTGTTCGTTCGACATGGTGGTGGTTCGTCAATGCACATGGGCAAAGAGCCGCAGTGCGGCTCTTTGGGAATCGCTTTGGCGCCGTGCGCCTCGACGACGGTGAATCAGGCCTTGATGTCGCCGATGGTGCCGTTCTCTTTCAAGCAAGCGCCTGCGGTCTTGGCCTTGAAGCCGTGGCCTTTGCAGCCGTTTTGTCCTTTGCAGCTGTGTTCTGCGGTTTTGCAGTCGCTGTTGCCCTTGCAGTCGTGCACGTTGTAGCAGTGCACGGTGTCGTTGGCCGCAATGGCGCGGCCGCTGGAGCCCTTGGGGGCGTCGGCCGCAAAGGCCGTGGCCGAGAGGGCGAGGAGGGCCGCGGTCATGGCGAAAGAAGCGACGGTCTTGGTGGCGGTGGTGGTCATGTGGGGCTCCTGGGAAATCGGTGAAGAAGGTGAACGAGTCGAAGGGTCTGGCGCAGCCAGGGTGAGGCAGGTTGAACAACTCAATGTGCTCAAGCTGAACCTTGGTAGGTTGGGCGCCTGGGTTCTTACGCCGCTTGCTGCAGAAAGGTGTGGCAGGTGGGGTAAATGCCGTCTGGGAGCGGAGTGCCTTCAGTCTGTTCAGTAGCGCGGCAAATTGCCCGTTATTCGGTCATCACGGGGAGGGGGTTCGTGAGATAAAAGCAGCCTGCCCACCGGACACCGCCATGACGCCCACGCCCGATCCCCTGCCTGCCCGCCCTCGCCGTGCTTTCGCCCTGTCCAAGGAGAGCACCGTCTCCTTGGCGGGCGGTGTGTTCATGGGATTGGTCGTGTTGGGCATTTCGACAACCCACGGCGGCAGCCTTCTGGGCCTGACCCTGGCAGTCGTCTACGTGCTTGCAGCAGCGGCGTCGCTGGTCTTGTTCATGCTGAGCTGGTCGCGGCCCAAGGCGGCAGCCCGGCCCTCGGTTCATGCCTGGGTGGGTTGGCAAGCCCTGGGGGCGCTGATGACGCTCCACATGCTGCCGCTGTTCTGACACTGCGGGCGCTTGCGAGGCGTCATGGCCGTGTGGACCAGCCCGCCACCAGCAAGGCGCTGCCAAAAATGAGGGCCTAGGCGCCGAGCCAGAGGGTCACGACGATGGCGTCGGGCACCTCGGGCGCGATGTCAGCAACTGCCGTGTGGAACAGCGATTGTTCCCGCCTGATGAATTCCTTGCCGATTGGCAAGCCGCCCTAGCGTGGGCAGGCCCGTGCAAAAGCGTCACTGCAACGCCTCGCGCAGCTCCACCATGTCCACCGGCTTGGTCAGATGCAAGTCGAAGCCAGCGGCTTGGGAGCGGGCACGGTCGCTGGCCGCTCCCCAGCCCGACAAGCCCACGATCTTCACGGCGGCCCCGCCCGGTGAGGCCCGGATGTGCTCGGCCACCTGGTACCCATTGAGCAGCGGCAAACCGATGTCGAGCAACAAGAGGTCGGGGTGCGACTGTTCGTACATTGCCAACGCCGCGCGGCCATCGTGGGCGACGGTGACCTGGTGTCCCAGCAGCTCGAGCAGGTGGGCCAGGGTCTGGGCGCCGTCGACGTTGTCCTCCACCAGCAGCACGCGGCGCGGTGCCATGGCGGCACTGCGGCCCGCCGGCAAAGAGGAAGGCAGGGCCGGGGCGTCGACGAGGGTGGGGTGCAGCGGTGTCAGCGGCAGGCGCACGGTGAAGGTGCTGCCGTGCGACAGCCCGGCACTTTCCGCAACGACCTCGCCGCCGTGCAGGCGCACCAGCTGTTGCACCAGGGTCAGGCCGATGCCCAGGCCGCCCTGGGCGCGGTCCAGCGTTTGCGTGCCCTGGGAAAACATGTCGAACACGTGGGGCAACAGGTCGGCGGCGATGCCCGCGCCGTTGTCTCGCACCTGCACACGCAGCCCTTGGTCGTCCACGCTGGCTTGCAGGGACAGCTTGCCGCCGGTGGGCGTGTACTTGGCGGCGTTGTTCAACAGGTTGCTCAGCGCCTGAGAGATGCGCGTGGCGTCGATCTGCAGCCACACCGGCTGAGGCGGCACCGCCACGCTCAGCTCGTGCTGGCCGGCGGCAATCAACGGCTGACTGGTTTCCACGGCGGTGTCCACCACCTCGCGCAGGCTGACCCGGCGGGGCTTGAGTTCGAGCTTGCCGCGCGAGATGCGCGACACGTCGAGCAGGTCGTCGACCAGGCGCTCCATGTGGTGGATCTGGCGCTCCATGATGGCGCGGGTGCGTTGTGCCGCAGGCCCTTCGGGCAACTGATGAAGCAGCTGCACGCCGGTCTTCAAGGGGGCCAACGGGTTGCGCAATTCGTGCGCGAGGGTGGCCAAGAACTCGTCCTTGCGGCGGTCGGCTTCGCGCGCGGCCTGCTCGGTGCGCTTGCGGTCGGTGATGTCGCGGTAGTACAGGGCAATGCCGTCGTCATGCACCGGGTAAGCGCTGATCTCGAACCAGCGGTCCCACGGTGCGTAGTGGTTCTCGAAGTAGATCGGCACACGCTCGTGCATTACCCGGTGCAGCTGGCGGTACAGCTCGGTGTCGGGCGACACCGGGTACACCTCCCAATGCACGCGGCCCAGCAGGTCGGCGCGCAAGCGGCCGTTCAGCCGCTCGGCTTCGGCGTTGACGTAGGTGAAACGCCACTGGGCGTCCAGGGCGACGAAGCCTTCGCGAATGCTTTCCAAGATGTTGACCGTCTCGGCCCGCAGGTCGTTCTCACGCTCGATGGCCCGGCGGCGTTCGCGGGCCACGGCGATGGTGGCGGTCACCCGGGCCACGAGCTCGCGTGCGGTGAACGGCTTGACCAGGTAATCGTCCGCCCCTGCGTTCAGGCCTTCCACCCGCGCCTCCTCGCCCGCGCGGGCCGACAACATGATGAGCGGCACCGAGGCAAGACTCGGGTCGTCGCGCAGGGCTTTGAGCAAGCCGAAGCCGTCCAGGCGCGGCATCATCACGTCGGTCAACACCAGGTCGGCATCGCAGGCCCGGGCCTCTGCCAGGGCCTGCACCCCGTCGGCGACAGGCCGCACTTCGTACCCGTCTTCCGCCAGCACGCGACCGATGTAGCTGCGCATGTCGGCGTTGTCGTCGGCCAGCACGATGGTGCCCCGCTGGCCCTGCGGCAGGGTGAGTGGGCCCGGGTCGGAACCATGCGCCAACCAGCCTTGAGCCTCCTCGGTGAACGCTTGGGCATTGAGCGACACGCCTGGCTGGGCCACCGCGTCGCCGCGCTGCAGGGCCGGCAGGTGGGCGCTGCCCAGCGGGAGGCGGACCTGGAAGGTGCTGCCCACGCCCAAGGTGCTGTCGACCTGGATCTCACCGCCATGCAGCTTGACCAGCTCGTGCACCAGCGCCAGCCCGATGCCGGTGCCCTCATGGGTGCGGCTGCGGGCGCCTTCCACCCGGTGAAACCGGTTGAACAGCAGCGGCAGTTCCGAGGCGGGGATGCCGGCGCCGGTGTCGCTGACCTGCAGCTCAACCGCGTTTCCCGCTGAGCGCAGCGTGACGGTGACCCGGCCTTCCAAGGTGTACTTGAAGGCGTTGGACAGCAGGTTGAGAACGATTTTTTCCCACATGTCGCGGTCGACGTGGACCGGCTGGTCCAGCGGCGGGCAGTCGATCACCAACCGCATGCCGGCCTTCTCGATGGCCGAGCGGAACCCGCTGGCCAGATCGGCGGTGAGCCCCGCCAGCTCTTCGGGCACGAAGCGGGCTTGTGCGCGGCCGGCTTCCACCCGGGCAAAGTCCAGCAGATTGTTCACCAGCTTTTGCAGCCGGCGACCGTTGCGCAGGGCAATCACCGGCAGGCTCGGTGCGGCGCCGGGCGCGTCGGGGCCGTTCTGGGCTGCCAGGTCTTCCAACGGCCCGAGCATCAGCGCCAACGGTGTGCGCAACTCGTGGCTCACGTTCGAGAAGAACACGGTTTTGGCGCGGTCCAGCTCGGCCAGTTTGTCGGCCCGCTCCTGTTCTTCTTCGGCTGCTTTGGCGTTTTGCAAGGTGGCGGCCAGCTGCCCGGCCACCAGGGAAAAGAAGGTCTCGTACTCCGTGTCCAGCGGGCGGGCCGGGCTGATGGCGCACACCAGCACACCCAGCGGCCCCTCGCCCGCCGAGCGCGTGACCGGCAGCACCCGCACCTGCCGCACCGCCTGGTTCGCCAGCCCGGTCGGCAAGCCGGGCACCTGGGATGGCGCCTTTGCGGTGACCGCCTCACCCGTGTGGTGCACCTGGCCCGCTTCCCAGGTCGATGGCGCCAACAGCAGCTCACCCGCCTGCGGCAGATTCGCCGTGCCTGAGAGCACCAGGTCCTGCGTCCGCGGGTCGGGCATGAACAGCAGGGCGAACGGCACGTCGTCGCTGTTCGACTCCAGCGTGGTCATTGCCGCTGCCACCGCACCAGCCACGGTCTTCTCCACCAGGGCGTTGCCCGCCAGCGCCGACAGCGTGGCCAGCCGCCGGGCGTTGAGGATCTTGTCCGTCGTCTCGGTGCTGGGGCAGAACAAGCCACCCACCTCGCCGCGTTCGTCGCGCACCGGGCTGTAGGAAAAGGAATAGAACACCTCTTCGACGTAGCCGGCCCGGTTCATGAACAGCCGCACGTCGTCGACGAAACTGGCGCGGCCGTGGTGGAACACCTGGTCGGCCAGCGGGCCGCAGACGTCCCAGATCTCCGCCCACACCTCGGCCGCCGGCCGCCCCAGCGCCCAGGGGTGTTTGACTTGGCTCAGCACCGAGATGTAGGCGTCGTTGTAGAGAAAGGTGGCATCAGGCCCCCAGCCGATCCACATCGGGTGCTGCGAGTTGAGCATCAGGCTCACGGTGGTGCGCAGGCTCTGCGGCCAGCGGTCCACCGGCCCCAGGGGCGTGCGCTGCCAATCAAAGCGGCGGATCAGGGTCGACAGCTCACCGCCGCCAGAGAGGAAATCGTTGTCGTGGGCCGAGTCCATGGTCGTCTGAATGGGAAGTGAGTACGACGTTGACGGGGTGGCGCAGCAGCGGCGCCGGGAAACATGGCCTGGGTGGCCAACAGCAAGTGACGATCGGCGCCGAATTCATTGGGCGTCGCACCGTCTGGTTTTGCAAAGATGTCCTGCGTGTCACAGCTTGAGCACGCAGGAAAGGCGTTCAGGGCGTCGTCGCCCACTCGCGGGGAACTCAGTATGGCCGACCCGGGAGCGAACGGGCAATTTGCAGGTGCGCGGCAGGCGGGTGCCCCGGCGTTCCCATCCTGTTGCGCAGATCGGCTGCACAGAGAAGCTCATGGTGTGCCATCGGTCAACGCGTTGGCAACGCGCTCCGGGCGGGCCGCTCAGTAATGAGGTGGCAGTTCGTCTCGCAAGTTGCGGGCCGCACCGTCGCTTGAGGGCAGCTGGGCGCGCAAGTGCGCCAGGTCGAGCAACAAGCTGTCGATCTGTTGCTGCTGCCGGATGACAACCTGGTTCAGGAGGTCAACGGTGTCTTCGGTGAAGCTGGCTTTGACTTCCAGGTCGGTGAGGCGTCGGTCGATGTCGTGCAGAGGGTCCATGGACGGTATTGGACGCGATTTCTGGCCGTGAACAGATCGATGGTGACAGTGCAGACGGTGGGAGGTGTGCCGAGGTGACGGTGCCCGTCGTTCGAGGCGCGCGGTGGCGGGAGCTGGTTGAACGGGGAGGCGAGCGTGCTGGTGTCCACCCGTCCGCCTCGTTGGACACCAACGTCACACGGCCGTGCGGCGTGGTGCGCTGGGACTGGCCGCAGGCGGCCACGCGGGCAAAGGTCTTGGCGTCGTCTTTGCAAGCAGCAGCGCTCCAGGACGCCTTGCCCGTTGGTTAAAAGCAACGCGTTGGCACGCGCGATCACCTTGGCTCTTGGCAGGCACACGTGTGCATCGCAGGCCCCCGGCGAACGGTCGGCCGCGGTGTCGGCGACTGTGTCTGAGTTGAACGCATCGGCGGTTTTGTCGTGAGTTGGCAGCGGGCTCGCTGCCGTCGCGACGGCGCCCAAGGTATTGCGGCACGATACTTTCGCCGTCGGTGGTCCCACATCCTCAGGGATTCTTGGAGAATGCCCACTTCGCGCTCTGCCGCTGTGGCTCACCTGTGACAAACCCTCCGCCTGCCTTGTTGTCGTTCACGCCTTGGGACCCAGCCACCCTGGTCGCCATGCTGGTGTTGTACGGGTCGCTGGCGGTGGTGTCGGCGGCGGTCAATGCGCGTCGGCCGGTGGCAGGGCAGGCACACGGTGACCACCCCCATGCGCTGCGCCATCAGGTCAACGCCTGGTGGCGGCTGTTCCCTTTTGTCAGCGTGGCTTGGCTGGTGCACCCCTGGGGGCCCGGGCTGTTGTTGATGCTGATCGGCGTGCTGGCGGGTTGGGAACTGGATCGGCACCGTGTGCGCACAGCGCGGCTGCCCTCGCGGGCTTGGTGCGCGGGTCTGCTGATCTGGCAGCTTGGCGTGGCCGGCTGGGGCGCCGTGGCGCAACCCTGGACCCTGGCCGCCGTGCCCCTGGCGTGCGCAGTGCTGGGCGGCATCTACCTGCGCAGCCGCCACACCGACGACCTGCTGACGCTGGTGTTCGCGCTGGCCTGCGCCGGTCTGGTGTTCATGGCCTGCTTGCCGCACCTGCCGGGGGCGAACGCGGCAGCCTGGTTCTTCTTCCTGATGGCCGTCACCGCCCTCAACGACATTGCCCAGTTCGTCAGCGGCAAGCTGTTCGGCAAGCAGAAAATCGCCCGCCGCATCAGCCCCAACAAGACCTGGCAGGGCCTGATGGGCGGCGTGCTGGCCAGCGCGTTGGTGGCCTGGGCGCTGGGCCGCTGGCTGGGTTTGGCGCAGACGGGTTACCTGGTTGGGCTGGGTTTGGCGTTGTCGCTGGCGGGCTTCGCCGGCGACTTGATGTTTTCTGCTGCCAAGCGGCGCCTGGGGCTGAAAGATTTTTCGACGCTGCTGCCGGGCCATGGTGGCATCCTCGACCGCGTGGACAGCCTGGTCCTCACCGCGCCGCTGCTGTACCTGGCCCTGCGTTTGGCGCCGCCAGGGGCCGCGCCGTGAACCATCCGCCTTCATTCCAGGGGCCTCGGCTGGCACCCCTTTTCTTTTCTCGATCGGACCCGTGTTCATGAACTCCCCCTCCAGCGCCTGGACCTGCCATGAAGCCGGCTTTGAATCGCACGACCAGACACGGCTGTTTTACCGCGCCTGGTATCCCCGCCAGCCGCGGGTGGGCACCCCTCGGCGCGCGTTGATCCTGCTGCACCGCGGGCACGAGCACTCGGGGCGGCTGCAGCCGCTGGTCGAAGACCTGGGTTTCACCCAAGACTGGGCTTTTGCTTGGGACGCGCGCGGCCACGGTCATTCGCCGGGTGAGCGCGGCGACGCCGCCAGTTTTTCCACGCTGGTGCAGGACTTCGACTGCTTCGTGCGCCACCTGAGTGAGCGCCATGGCATTGCCCTGCAGGACATGGTGATCGTGGCCAACAGCGTAGGGGCGGTCATTGCGGCCACCTGGGTGCACGACCACGCGCCGCCGGTGCGGGGCATGGTGATGGCGGCGGCGGCGTTCGACATCAATCTTTACGTGCCGCTGGCCAAGACTTTTTTGGGCTTGGCCTTGCGCTTTCAGCCGTCGCTGTTCGTCACCAGCTACATCCGCGCCAGCATGCTGACGCACTCGACCGAGCAGGCGCAGGCCTACGATGCCGATCCCTTGATCACCAAGAACATCGCCGCCCGGGTGCTGCTGGACCTGGCCCACGTGGCGCAGCGCGTGGTGGCGGATGCCGGCGCGATCGACACCCCCGTGCTGATGCTGGTGGCCGAGCGCGACCACGTCGTCAAGCAGGGCCCGCAGCGGGCGTTCTTCAGTCGGCTGGCTTCGGGCTTGAAGCGCTGGGTGGTGTTGAAGGACTGCAAGCACGCCATCTTTTGCGAGACCCCGGCGGTGCGCAACGAGGCCTTGGCGGAGACGAGGTCGTTCATCGAGGCCTGCTACCTGCGCGCCGCCGCACCGCCCGAGCGCCTGCTCAGTGCCGACGTGGCCAGCGCCAGTGCGCAGCACTACCAGGCCTTGGAGCGCGACGACGTCGGCCCCTTGCCGGTGCGCGTTTTCTATGCCGTGCAGCGCGCGCTGCTGGGCAGCGTGGGCCGCCTCAGCGAGGGCATGCGCATCGGCCACGCCCACGGCTTCGATTCCGGCGCCTCGCTGGACTATGTGTACCGCAACCAGGCGCAGGGGCGATGGGGCGTGGGCAAGGTGATCGACCGCGGCTACCTGGACGCCATCGGCTGGCGCGGCATTCGCCTGCGCCGCGAGCAGCTGCAACACACCTTGTCGCGCCTGATCGCCGAGCACCCGGTCGAGCAGCCGCTGCGCATCCTCGACATCGCGGCGGGGGGCGGGCGCTATCTGCTCGAGACCGTCAAGCGCTTTGGCGAGCGCGACATCCAGCTCCATCTGCGCGACTTCGCGCCCCACAACGTCGCCCAGGCGGCCGAGTTGGCAGGCACATTGGGGCTCGGTGGTTCGGTGCACGTGGAGCGGCGCGATGCCTTTGCCGTGCCGGTGGAGCCCGACTTGCTGATCCAGGACGAGACCGAGGCGGACACCTTCGACATCGTCGTCGTTTCGGGCTTGTACGAGCTGTTCCCCGACAATGTGCGCGTGCTGCGTTCCCTGCGCCAGGTGGCGCGCCAGTTGAAAGTGGGCGGGCAGCTGGTCTACACCGCGCAGCCCTGGCACCCCCAGCTGGTGCTGATCGCCAAGACGCTCACCAACCACGAGGGCAAGCCGTGGCGCATGCGGCCGCGGCCCCAGGCCGAGATGGACGCCTTGGTGGCCAGCGTGGGTTTGCGCAAGACCACCACTTTGATCGGCCTGGACGGCATCTTCACCGTGTCGGTGGCGCGGCGCGACGCGCCGAGCGTGGAGCCGCTGTTCCCGGTGGACGTCGGCCTCGGGGAGGACAGCGGCCTGGGCTCGGACTGGTCGCCGGCGCTGTGAGCGGGTTCGCTCAAGCCGCTGGGCGAAGCGCCCCTTGCACCCGGTTGCGCAAGGTCCACAGCGACAACACGCCCACCGCGATCAGCAGCCCGTTGAGCCAAGCCGGCGAGGCGCCGCCGGCCCACATCAGCGCCAGCAGGCCGAAGGCAAAGGCGCGGTCGCTCTTGCCCATCGGGCCGTCAAAACGGCGCGCCGAGCCGACCGCCACCGCCGCCAGGCCGGCGAATTCCGTCAAGCCCGCCAAGGTGACCACGGCAACGGCCAAGCCGCCGTGCACACCGGCTGCCAAGGCAAACGGCAGGTACAGGGCCGCGTCGCTGGCCTGGTCGCAGACCTCGTTGAGCAGCGCGCCCAGCCGGGTGGTGTGGCCGGTGGACTTGGCCAGCATGCCGTCCAAGGCGTTCAATGCCATGCGCGCCAGCAGCACGGCCGGCAGGCCGGCCCACAGCGCGCGGCTCTGAGGCTGCCAGGCCAGGCAGGCGCCATAGGCGAGCATGAACGCCGCCGTGCCCAGGGTGAGCTGGTTCGGGCTGATGCCGGCCGCGGCCACGTGGCGCAGCAGCGGCTGCAGCAAGCGCTGGAAACGGGATTTGAGTTGGTAGATCGAGAAATTCATGGCGCAGTGGAAGGCCGAGACTCAAAGGAAGTCGACGAGTTGTGATCGGGGCCGGGGTGGGCGGCGGCATGGGCCGCAGCGAGTTGCAGGCTGCGAGCGTAGCCCATGGCGCAGTGCAGGTAGACGGGGTGCCCGGCGCGCAGTTCCTGGTCCAGCAAGGCGACCACCTGTTGCACCAGCTCAGGGGGCGGCGGCACCAGGTCCAGCATCGCAAACGCGTGGTACGGCTGCCGGCGCAAGGCGGGTGTTTCACTGAGCTCGTTGGCCAGGTCGATCACGGTGCAACCGGGTGGCAGGAGGTGCACCTGGCGTGCGCTCAGGCGCCTGCCCACCCACAGCCCGGCGCCCAGGTGACGGCAAGCGGGCTGGTGGCGCTCGCGCCACTGCACGGCCCACCAGGTGAGCCGGTAACCGGCCAGGTAGGGCGCGTGCAAGACCCAGCTCCACCACGGGTGGCGGCCTTGGCGCTTGTGCAAAAAGCCAGCGTCGCCCTGGGCGTAAGCGCGGGCCACGAGCAACAGGCTGAGGCTGCCGTACAGGGCCCACCCGACGTGCACCCAAGCCAGGCTCACCACCCACCAAGCGCCTGCGGCCATCAAGTAATAGAAAGCCACCCTCGGTTCCCGCGGCCCTGGGCGCACGGCCCACACGCACGCCGCGCCCCACGCCGCGCCGGCCACCACGTCCAGCAGGTGGTGCTGGTGGGTGAGCAGGGTGGACAGCGACATGCCCAGCAGCCCCACCGCCAGACCGATCGGCCACAAGGGGTGGCGCCAGTGGTCGCGCAACGCGGCCCACAGGATCACCGCGTACGCCACGTGCAACGAAGGCAGCTGGTTGTAAGGCGAGTCGAGCAGGCGCAGGGTGTCGAACAGCGCCGACCACACCGGCGACTCCGCGGTCATTCGCGGGGTGCTGAACTGCAAGGGCCAGCTGACGAACACCAGGCAGGCGCTCACCGTGGCCAACAGCAGGCGTTGACTGAGCAGGCGCAAGGCCTGAACGTGGGGCACCAGCCAGAAGCTGGCGATGAGCAGCAACGTCGTTGCCAAGTAGGGCAGGATCGTCCAGGGCAGCCAGGGAATGTGCGCATCCCAGGCCGTGGCCACCGACGGCCGTGGGGCTTGGCTGGCATGAAACGCCGCGGCGGGGTAGCACACCATGAAGGCCACCCCATTGAGCACAAGGTGCCGCCACCGCCAGGGCGGCGGGGCTGCCTTCAGGGGGGCGGGCGGTGTCGACGGCATGGCGGTCAGCAGGAGGCCTGTGCTATTTTGGAACCATGGGGCCACCGCAACACTACAAGCGCTGCCTGGTGATGGCCGGCGGCGGCTTTCGGCTGGGCATTTACCTCGGCATGCACGCCGCCGCCTGCGAAGCCGGGCGGGCGCCCGAGGTGGTGCTGGCCAGCTGCGGCGGGGCCATCGCGGCTGCCTTGGTCCACAGTGTGACAGACCCCCTGGCGCAAAAAGCCTGGCTTGCCTCGCCCGAGATGCACCGCTTCTGGTGCAGCATCCGCCCCGCCGCGGGGGCGGCCATTCACCGCGCGTTGTGGGGGGCCGCGCGGCGCGCCTTGACCCGCCAGCCTGCTCCACGCATCCCCGACGTGTTCACCGACCACCTGTTCGAGCTGCCGCAGGGCCTGCCGGCGTTGCCGGCACCGGGCCAGCCCACCGGGCCCGACGTGGCCCTGGTCGGCAGCCGGCTGCTGTTCACCGAGGCGGAGGTGGGCCAACTGCGCGGCACCCGCAAGCTGTTCGAGGAAGTGGTGTTTTGCGGACCGCGGGCGGCGGGGCTGTTGCAGGGCATGCCTTCGCCCTTTAACCACCCGCGGTGGGGCAACACCGCGGTGGCGCCAGAGGTGGCGGTCGACACCGCCATGCCGTTGGACGAGGCCGTGCGCGTCTCGGTGACCGACATGTACTACTTCACCAGCCACCGCCGCGGCGCGCAGCACTACCTCGGCGGGGTGGTGGATTTGTTTCCCATCGAAGTGGCGCACCGCCTGGCCGAAGAGGTGGCGATCGAGTTCAAAGCGCCTTTTGACCAGGGCGCCTCGGTGCCGGCCTGGCGGGCCGTGCTGGGGGTGGACGCCAACCAGCGCCTGCGCCACGTGCACGCGCAGCGGGCCGACGTGTGGATCGACAGCTCGGACGTGGGCACCGTGCTCGGCGGACAGCGTTTCCGCCGCGAATTCGCCTGGCGCCAGAACCGCCTGCGCCTGGCCCCGCCCACCGACTACGCGCAGTACGTGTCGCACATCGAGGCCCAGTGGCGCTACGGTCATCAGCGCGCGCGTGAAGCCTATGCGCGCGCGGCCACCGCGCCCCGGCCATCCATGCGCCTGGCCAACCGTTTCAACCTGGCGCCCGGCGGATGAGCCGCCAGGTGGTGGTCCTTGGCGGCACCAGCGGCATCGGCCTGGCCCTGGCCCGCCACTGCCTGGCGCAGGGTGACGACGTCACCGTTTGCGGCCGCGATGCGCAGCGCCTGCCAGCGGCCCTGCAAGCCACCCAGCCGCGTTGGCGGGTCTGCTCCTTGGACGTGGCCGACAAGGCGGCGCTGGCCGCCGTCATCCACCCGCCGGGCGGCGAGCCACTCGATCTGTTGATCGTCACCGCCGGCATGTACTTCAACACCCGGCACCAAGCGGTGGACGCCGCCACCACCTTGCGCATGCTGCAAACCAACGTCAGCGGCTTGAGCCAGGCGTTCGAGTTGGGCGCTCAGCGCATGTTGGCGCAAGGCAGCGGCCACCTCGTGGCGGTCTCGTCAATGGCCGGCTTGATGAAGGACTATCCCGGCGCCTCGGTGTACAGCGCCACCAAGCGCACGGTGCTGAGCGTGTGCCACACCTACCAGCTCGCCCTGGCGCCTTTCGGCATCGCCGTGACGGCGGTGGTGCCGGGCTACATCGACACCGCCAGGCTGCGCCAGCTCAACGGCGGCGATGCGCGCCGCAAGCCATTTCTGTTGTCAGAGGCGCAGGCGGTCGATCGCATCTTGGCGGCCATCGCCCGACGCCAGGCGCTGTGCGTGTTCCCCCGGCGCCTGCACGGGGTGGTGCGCCTGTTGAACGCCTTGCCCGCTTGGTGCCTGCGCGGCCTGCTCGGCCGGCCATGAAGCCAAGCAGCTTGGAGCTGTCTTCTTCGCCCCACGCGAGGTTAAAGAGGGTCTGACCAGGTGGCGCCCAGCGCCGGCGGGATCTGCGGCCAGTTGTCACAGTTGGGCGGGGTCCACCCCTCGGAACAGGGGGGAGCCGCCGAGGCCGCCTGTTCCTAGAATGGCTCGTTGTTGTTTCGGGTCTCACGGACTGCCATGGCATTTCTCTCTTGGTCGATTGTTCCCCGCGTTGTGTTGGTGGCGAGCCTGGTGTCCCTAGGGGCCTGTGGCGGCGGCGGTGACGACGCCGCACCCACGCCGGCGGCGTCTGGCGCCAACGGCAGCACGACGACAGCCCCCGTCTCCGCGCCGTCCCCGGCGTTGACGGGCTCGGTCAGCAGCCAGATGGTGGCCGAGCTGCCGGCCAACACCCTGTGTCCTCAGGCCAACGGGCAGACCCTGGTGTATGCCGGGGTCGAGTGCCTGGTGGTGCGCACCTTCGGCACGCCCTCCAGCGGCGGCGGTGACAAGCTGGTGGTGTTCCTGCACGGCGACGTCTCCGCGGGCGGCCCTGCCGATTACATGGACACCTACGCACCCGCCTATGTCGGCCCCGGCGTGCTGACGGTGCGCCTGCTGCGCCCGGGCTACTTCGACGCCAATGGCGCGCAGTCCACCGGCAGCAACGGCAACCGCACCGACACCTACACGCCGCGCAATGTGCAGGCGGTGGCGTACGCGCTGGCCATGCTGCGCCAGCACCACCGCGCCAGTCGGCTGGTGGTGGTGGGGCACTCGGGCGGTGCGGCCGTGGCCGCCACCATCCAGGGCCGCTACCCCGGCGTGATCGACGCCGTGGCCTTGGTCGCTTGCCCCTGTGACTTGCGGCCCTGGCGCCCCACCTGGACCCAGAGCCTGTCGGCCATCGACTACGCCAGTGCGGTGCCGCTGGCCACCCCGGTGGTCGCCATGACGGGCAGCAACGACACCCAGGTGCCCGCTCGGTACTCGGCCACTTACATTCAGGCGTTGGCCGGGCGCGGCGTCGCCGCGCGCCAGTTGGACATCCCTGGCGCCGCCCATGCCGCTGTTGAGCTTTTCACCCAACCGGTGGTACAGGCGCAAATCCGGGCCCTGATTCCGTGAGCGCGGTCATGGCGGCGGCCAGGCTGCGGGCGCCGATGGGCGTGGGCTTGCCAGCGGCTTTCCAGTCGTTGCTGGCGTTGGGCTTGATCACCCACGCGCAACACCGGCAGTGCGCACGCCACGGCGAGATGCATGCGCTTGAAAGCGAGCCCGAGGCTTTGCTTTGGATGATGGTGCATGGCGTGGCCAGCGAAACCGAACTGCAGGCGCAGGCCGACGGCCTGCGCAGCGCCGCCGAGCTCGATCCGCGCGAGCGCGAAAAACTTTTGCTCCTGTGCGAGGCGTTGGAACTGGCCGACCAACTGGCCCGGCGCATCCTGCGCGAGCCGCTGGACCATTTGCTGGCCCTGGGTTTGATCGACGCCGCGCAGCACAGCGCGGGCTGCGAGGTCCGCCCGGTGAGCGTCGAGGGCCCTGCAGGCACGCCCGCCAGCGCCTTGGCGGTGCTGAAGAACCGCGGCATCGTCAGCGCCGCCCAGTTCGAGGCCCTGAAGGCCGCAGCGCTGTTGCCTTCAGTGGGCACCGATGCGGCGCTGCGCAGCCGCATCGTGATCGAGGCCGAGGACATTTTTCACCGCATCGTGCACCAGTACAGCGACGCCCTGTGGACGGGCGTGCGCCGCCTCTTGGTGGGCATGCTGATGTCCACCACCGTGGTCTTGGGCCTGGTGTTCTGGTGGACGACGAGGGGTTGACGCAGCCTTCGCACTGACTGCCGGGTTGCGGCTCTTTGCCGTGACCTCGCCACATCGCGTCGCCGCCGCCGCCGTGCATTCGGCCCTTTACCCGGGCTGCGCGACATCCTCCTTAATCCATCGCACTCTTTAGGCCCGCTGAGCCAAGGCCTCAAACGCAGGGCATGCCCGGCAGCCCCATGCGTTCGATCAGTTCGGGCTCCAAGTCGGCCAGGCCCACCGAGGCGGGTGCCGCCACGATGCGACCAAAGTGCTCAGGGTCGGCCGGCTCAGGATTCACCTGCCAGTTCAAGGCATGGCCCACGCGGTGCGGTGGCACCAGTTGCGCCACCGAAACCACCTCCAGCGCGGTGCCCACCACCAGCAAGATGTCGTGCGCACGGATCGTGTGCACCATGCGCGCCAGGTGGGCGTAAGCCGGCGCGGCTTCATGGAAAAACACCACGCCGGGTTTGACGCTGTTCAAGCCCTCACAGGCGGGGCAGGGGGTCTGGGCGTGATAGCGCGCCGCCTCCACCGGCCAGCGGTGCTCGCAGGCCGTGCACAGCAAATGCTGCAGGTCGCCGTGCAGGTGAATGACTTCTTGGGCGCCGCCACGCTCCAACAGGTCGTCCACGTTCTGCGTCAACAGGCGCACCCGCTGCGGGCCCCAACGCGCCTGCCAGGCGGCCAGACGCCGGTGCGCCTCGTTGGGGGCCACCGACGCCGCTTCCGCCCGCCGGCCCTCGTAAAAAGCAAACACCTCGTCGCGGTGCTGCCGCCAGGTGAGCATGTTGCACACCCGGTCCAGGTTGTGGCGGCTCCACACGCCGCCGGCGGTGCGAAAGGTCGGCACGCCGCTTTCAGCCGACAGGCCGGCACCGGAGAAGACATGCAGAACAGGGGCGTCGGTGTTCATGGGTTCGCGCAACCAGGGAAGGGCGTGGCCCTCAGCATAACCAGGCCACACCGGCCTTGTGAAGTGCCCACAGGCGCAGGCGGTTGGTCTGGCAGCGCCGGTCTTCAGCGCCCCGTGCCGTTGACCGCGCGGCAACGGGCAATGTCGCAGGCCGTGGGCAGCACGGCGCGGTATTCCACGCCACCGCCGATTTTGTGCGAGCCGCCATGGCGGGTGCTGCAGGACTCGCCGCTGGGGTGGGTGTAGTAGCTCATCACGTCGATGCAGCGCCGGGAATGGGCCATCAGGCCGAAGAAATGGCCCATCTCATGGCTGATGGCCATCTGCAGGGTCTGCGCGGCCGGGTGCCGGGGATTGCGCTCGGCCAGCACGCGGAACATCGCCGCGCTCAAAGACACGGTGCGCTGACCGAGGTCGGCCAGCGCGAAGTTGCCGCGGGTCTGGGCATCGTTCCACTGCACCACGGTGACCTGGGTGGGGTTGATCAACGCGGCGGTTTCGCCAATCACTTCGGCAGGCACGCCGCAGGTCGCCCACGCCGCAGCGGCGCGTTGCACCGCGCCCAGCACCAACGCCTCGTCAAACCACGGCGGTGCGCCGGTATGCCGGTACACCAGGCGCACAGCCCCCCCGGCCGCCGGGCGATCCTGCCCATCAAGCCAGGTGACGTTCTCACCCGGCAGGCAGCTGGCCATTTCCTGTGCCCGCGCGTCGGGGGCAGCTTGGGCCCAGACGACGCTCCAAGCGCCCAATGCAATGGCCAGGGCCAGGGCCCAGCGGGTTGATGTGCGCACACCTGTCATGGACACGATGGTGCCATGGGCCGGACGCGAACGGGGTGCCCCGCGGAAGACCGGCGCCCCGTGCTTGCAGCGCTCAGGTGCTGCCGGAGCGGGGCAGCACCGGGGGCGCGCCCGGGTCGCTGTCCGTCGGGCTGCGCCCGCCGTGTCCACCGGCATCGCCGTGGTCCAGCAACAGCGTCACCAGCAGGGCGCAATCGGTGCGGGCGTGCAGGGCGTGCCGCTGGCCCGCCGGCATCACCACGATGTCGCCCGGGCCCAGTGACCGGGTGCCGCCGGGCATCTCCACGTCGACCCGGCCTTCCAAGCAGTGCACCGTGCATTCCTGGTCGACAGCGTGTTCAGGTTGCGCATGGTGTTGCGACAAGACCATGTGCAGCAACTGCAGCTGCTCAGTCTTGAGCAAGCTGGTGCTGACGGCGCGCTCGAGAGCCGCTCCCAAGGGAGCGACGTGGATGACGTCCAGCAGGTGGGCGTGGGGCAGGGCCATGAGGGGCTTCCTTCAAGATGTTGACGAACGGGAGCGGCCACATTCAAGGGGGCAGCCTGCCCGGGCAGTTTCCGGCTTCAGCGTGTTCGGCACGGTATGGATTGGCACATCACTTGCCCCCGCATGCACCGAGTGGCGCCACGGGGTGCGCCTTGACTTCGAGGGACGCTGACCAAGCCTTGAACCCCTGCAGACTGGTGCGGCGTCGCCTCCCATGCCGAAGGGTGAACCATGAACGACCTGTCTGTTGAACAGCGCCAACGTCTGCACGACACCTTGTTGGACCGCCAGGCCACCTTGCGCGAGCAAGTCCGGCTGGCCAAGGAAGAGCGCGCCGAGCGCCCGAGCGCGGTGGCCCCGGTGCCCGAAGACCTGGCCGAGGCGGGCGAGCAGCACTTTCGCACCGGCGTCGAGCATGTGGAACTGTTGCGCGACCAGGAGGAGCTGCTGGACATCGACACCGCGCTGACGCGCATCGGGTTGGGCACCTATGGGAACTGCGATGACTGCGGCCTGTCGATTCCGCCCGAGCGCCTGGCGGTGCAGCCGGCGGCCCTGCGCTGCATCCGGTGCCAAACCCAGTGGGAGACAAGGCACCCGGCCGTGCCCCGCTACACCGCTTGAGGCCGCCGGTGGGCGCCGCGCAGCCGCCCACCGGTCGGGCTTCCAAGCCCGCCGCGGGGCGTCAGGCGTCGTCGCCGACGTGGGCATTGGCAATGCGGTGTTGCACGCCGGTGATGGCATAGCCCTTTTCGCGCACTTGCTCGGTCAGCCCTTCAATGCCGTAAGTGCTCAACACGTCGGCCTCGCTCCCAAGCGGCACCGACTGGGCATGCTTTTGCCAATCCAGGTTGGTCGCTTCTTCGGGAATCGCCTGGCCCTCGGGCACGGCCAGGAAAGACACTTCGTTGTTGGTTTCGACACGGCGGTAGAGGTCTGCTCGCATGGGAGGGGTCCTGTGGATGGATGTGCACGGCAAATGAAGGGGTGTCGGCGGGCGAACAGCGCAAGGTGCTCACCGGTGAGAAGCGGCCACATGGCCAAGCGCCATGCGCCGCGCCCGGCAAGGCAGGCCATGGTGAATTTCAGTTTACGGGCCCCAGCGCGGCGCTGGCTGTAGGACAAGCGCGTGCCGGGCGCTGTGCAACGGAGGCACCTCACGGTTCAGTTGTGCCCGCTTGGCAGCGGCACCTTGCTGGGCTTGTTCACAGCGTTTTCGGTGGTTCAAACGCCCTTGGCTTGCGTCGTGTGCACACGCCCTAGTCGTGAGCCCCTTCAGTCACCGGTTGGATGGCCCGCTCGGACGCACCGCGGACACCACCGTGCGGCGGCCGCACGGCACGTCGGCGTTCCGACAGCCGCTCGAACGGGACCAGGGCGCCCAGGGCCCCACCGATCGACGAAACCTGGTTCACGGTGCGCAAAGCCTCCAAGGCGAACTCCTGCATCACCCGGCGCTCGCTGATCTCGGTGCCCTCTTGAATGCGCGACAGCGCGTGCATGACGTACAGGCCAAGCAGCGCCGAGACAGCGAAAAGAAACTCGAAGTGGGCAAACTGCAGCACCGAGACCTCGCCCGACTGGAACGGCGACACCCAACGCACCACCACCGACAGCTGGCGCGCTTCCAGCCAATGGGCCACCAGCCCGGCCGCCAGGGGGGCCAAGCCGCCGGCCAAGGCGCAGACCAGGCCGATGGCGGCCAGGTAGGCCGTGCCTTGCCCTTGCGGCGCCAGTTTGAGGCCCAGGTTGCCGGTGGCCAGGCCGATGCCGCCACTGGCCGCGCCCATCATCAGGTGCACCAGGTAGAGCAGGGGCAACTGCAGGTCGTACGGCGCACCCACGCGGGTGAACACCAGCCCCAGCGTGCAGACGAAATAGACCGGCAGGGCCACCGCCAAGATGGCCTTGTTCGACAGCCGGTCCGACAGCCGGCCCCAGAGGTACAAGGTGACGGCGCTGGCGGTTTGGCTGGTGACCCAGAGCAGGGTGACCGTGCCCAGGCCATAGCCCAGCTGCTGGATCAGGTAGACGGTCAAGAAGGGCGCCGCCACGTTGGTGGCCAGGTTCCAGCCGCCCATCAGCGTGAGCACGTGGCGGAAGTTGGGGTCGTGGAAAGGCACCTTGAGCTTGGACCACAGCGAGACGCGTGGACCGGCCTTCTGCATCCACGGCTCGGGGGTGCGGGTGAGGTAGGCGGAGCTCAAAAAGCCCGCCACCCCGGCGCCCGCGAACGCCAGGGCATACGCTTGCAGCGCACGGTCGGGCGGCACGTTGTCGACCAGCATGCCCGCGCCCAAGGTGCCGATGCAGGCCAACGCCGTGGCGACCAACAGCCGCTTGGCGAAGAAGGAGCCCAGCCCCTGCGGTGGCAGCAATTGGTGGAACCAGGAATTGATGGCGCAGGCTCCCAGCGAGCCCAGCGCCGAGACCACCAGCTGGATGGCGATCAGCAAGGGCAGCTGCCAGGCCGGGTTGGGCAGGAATGGCAGCAGGGCCATCGCCAAGATCAAGCCGCGGGCGATGGTCAGCGCAATGACACCGATCTTCTTGCGCTGGCGCAGCCGTTCCACCAAGACGATGCCGGGCAACTGCGCCGCCTGGGCAATCAACGGAATGGCCGCCAGAAAGCCGATGGTCAGTGGCCCGGCGCCCAAGGTCAACGCAAAAGCCACCAGCAGCACCCCACCAGACAGCGCCCCGGTCACGCTGGCCCAGGCGGCGTCCCACACCAGGGCGCGTTTGCCGGCAGCCAGCTGGCTGCCGGAGACTTCAGACACGGGACGCAGTGGCATGGGCTCAGGGGCTCACAGGCAGGCAGAGAAGCGACGGGCCGGACAGCTCGCCGGTATGCGGCAAACGCTGTGCCTGAGCTGGACCATCGGTGGTGCTCTCCACCCGAAGGGCTGGCGCAGGGGCCGCCTGATGGATGACACGCCCTGATGGTCTTGCGCCGAGGGCGCTCAGAACGTGGGGCCGGCCAGAGTCAGGTCGTCCAGCACGGCTTGCACCCTGAAGGTGTCGCGCCCGGCGTGCTTGGCTTCGTACAGGGCGCTGTCTGCGCATTCCATCAGCGGACTTTGTGGGTTGGGCGCAGCGCAGTAGGCCACCCCGATGCTGGTGGTGACGTGGAGGCTGACGCCGTCGATGACGATCGGCTCGCGCACGGCTCTGAGCACCTTGTTGGCCACCAGCGCTGCCTCGGCCTCGGACTTCAAGCCTTCGAGCAGGATCACGAATTCGTCGCCCGCCAGGCGCGCCGCCAGGTCGGTGCCGCGGACCGACACCCGCAAGCGCTCGCCGAACTCCTTGAGCACCTGGTCGCCGGCGCCGTGGCCGAGCGTGTCGTTGATCGACTTGAAGCGGTCCACGTCGAGGAAGAACAGGGCCAAGGCTTCCCCTGAGCGCATGCCGCGCTTGAGGGCATCGCCCATGCGCTCTTCGAACTGGCGGCGGTTCGGCAGCCCGGTGAGGGTGTCGATGCGCGCCAGGTCGCTGAGCTGGCGCTCGATCACCTTCTGCGCGGTGATGTCGGTGCTCAGCGCATACACCCCAGCCACGCTGCCGTCGCTTTGCACGTCAGGCAGGTAGATGGTTTCCAGGATGCGGGCGGTGCCCTGCATGACCGACTCGATCGTGAACGACACCCGTTGACCGGCCAGTGCGCGCTGCAGGTGGTCGCGACGCTGGTCGTACAGGTCGGAGGGCAGCGCTTCGCTGACCGGCCGGCCCAGCATGCTCTGCGGCTCCACGCCCATCCAGCTTTTGAAGGTGGCGTTGACAAAGGTGTAGTGCTCGCTGCTGTCGATGTAGGCAATCAGCACTGGCAGGTTGTCGGTGATGGCGCGCAGTTGCCGCTCCGTGCGCGCCTGATCCTGCTGCGCTTGCCGCACGGCGGTGATGTCCATGGTCAGGGCGTAGCAGCCCCGCACTGCGCCATCGGGCCCGACGTCCGGGATGTACTCGGCCAGGTAGTGCCGGTCCTTGCCAGCGCCCTGACTGTGCCATGTCCATTGCACTCGCTCGCCGTCCAACGCCTTCTGGATGTTGTCGTTGACGCTTTGGTGCAAGGCCGGGCCCAGCACCTGCGACACCGGGCGCCCGATCATGGCCTGTGGGTCGAGCCCGAGCCAGCGGCGGTAAGTGGCATTGACGAAGCGATAGCAATGGTCCCGGTCGAGGTAGGCCACCAACGCAGGCAGGTTGTCGGTGATGTCGGACAGGCGGCCCTCGCTGGCGGCTTGGCGCAACTCGGCCTCCTTGCGCGCGGTGATGTCGAAGGTCATCGTGTAAAAACCACAGACGCAGCCAGCGGCCTCGTCGACGTCAGGCACGTAGATGTATTGGTGGTGAAAGGTGAGGCCGTCCACGGTGTGCTGCACTTCGAAACTCACCGTGTGCCCGGCCTTGGCCTGGGCCACCCAAGGCGCCAGCTCTGCATAGCGATCAGCCCCCTTCATTTCCAGCAGCGTGCGGCCCAGCAGCGCCTCGGGCGCGGCTCCGAAGGCGCGGCCGATGTGGGCGTTGGCAAAGGTATAGCGTTCGTCGATGTCATGCCGGGCAATGCGGGCCGGCACGTTGTTGGTGACCAGGCGCAGCTGGTGCTCGGAGGCGCGCTGGGCCGCGCTTTGCGCCTGCAGTGCCCGGGCCATGGCGTCCACCGCCCGCGCCACGTCGCCCAGCTCGTCGGGCCGGTCGTTGGCGCACCGCACCGTCCAGTCGCCCCGGTGCATGGACACCACCGCCGCTTGCAGCTGCCTCAGCGGCTGGAGCACCCGGCGCGCCACGAGCACGCCGAGAAACAGCATCAGCGTCAGCAAGGCCGCGGGTGCGGTCAGCACCAGCAGGGTGTAGCGTCGCTGGTCTTCCTCCTGTTTTTCACCAACGCTGAGCGCCCAACGGTGGCGGCTTTCCACCAATTCCTGCGTCTCGGTCAGCAAGCGCTCGACCAGCAGGCTGCGCCGGCGCTGGCCCAGGGGCGAGGGCGGCGACTGGTCGACCTCGACCAAGGCGTCGAACAGCGACGTCAGCTCGTTGGCTTTTTGGTGCAGCTCTTGCAAATGAACCGAGGGCGTGGCCTCGCCTGCCAGGGCCTTCTTGACGGTGTCGACCAATGCCACCTGCCGAGCACGCCATTGGGCCGAGACCCTTTCGCCGCCATAGACCGAGAACTCATTGGTCAGCGACAACAGGTTGGCGACATCGCGCGCCACCAGTTGCGATTCGGCCTGCTCGGCCAGGCCCGCGCGCGCTTGACGGGTGACGTGCAGCAGCAGGCCGGCCACCAGCAGGGCCACCACCACGGCCACCCCGGCCGAGGCTTGGAGTTGTGTGCGGATCTTCATGGCCGGCAGCCCAGGGCGCCGAGCACCACTCGCAGGGCATGGCAGGCACCTGCCCAGCGCCGCTGGCAGGGGTCGTCGACGGGGGGATCCAGACGCACGGCGTGTGCTGTTATTTCCGGAACGCGGCCGGCACGGCGGCGCGCAGCGCCCGCTCGTCCACGTAGTCCAGGTAGTTGGGCACCTTGCGCCCGGCAGGCACCTTGCCTTCGCGCACGGCCCAGCGCGCCTCGCCCTCCAGGGTGCTGATGAGCGACTGATCCAAGTTCAGTCGGTAGGTGTAGCGCTGCAGCACCGAGTCCGCCGACTCCTGGTTCAGGTTGACGCCGGCCTGCAAGATTTCTTTGGCCGCTTTGGGTTGCTCGTGAATGAAGCGCTGGGCGCGCTCCAGGGCACGCAGCACCTTGACGATGTCCCCATGGCGCTGGGTCAAGGTGTCGCGGTAGGCCACCAGGTTGAAAGTCTCGGTGTAGATCGGCGGCGCGCCCAGCAAGATGCCGTCCGGCCCCAGTGCCAGCATGGCGGCGCTGGCTTGGTGCCGGAACGCAGCCAAGGCGTCGACCTCGCCCTGCGCGATGGCACTGGCCAGGGTGTCGGGCTTGAGGTAGACCATCTGAACCCGCGCGGGATCCACGCCGTGGAACAAGAGGTAGGCATTGAGGTAGTAGTGCGCGCTGCTGTGTGCCAGCACGCCCACCCGCTTGCCCTCCAACTCACCCGCCGTGAAGGCGTTGGCGCTGCGCCGGCCGACCAGCTGGATGTTCTGGTTGGAGGTGACGAAGGTGGCGGCAATGGCGTAATCGGCGCGCTCGAAGCTGTGGTGCATCACCGGCAACTCGGACACCGTGGCCAATTGCGCGCTGCCGTCGAACACGCGCTGCAGGCACTGCTGCCCTACCGGGCATTCGAGGATGCGAACGTCGGCGCCCTCGGCCTTGAAGAAGCCTTTGACCTCGGCCACCAGGATTGGCAGGCAGAACGGGTTGCGCACGGCGGCCAACACCAAGGGCTCGGCTTGGGCGGCGCCCACCGCACCCCAGCCGAATGACAGCAGCATCGCCCAAAAGGCGAGCGGGCGGAGCTTGAGGCAAATGTGCATGTGAAGCCCTGTTGCAGACTGCCGCACTGTAGGGGGGTGCGGGCTGTGGCAATGGCTTCAAGTGGCACCCTAAAGCGGTGCAGTTTCCCGGCAGCGTGGGTGACTCGCTGGCCGGGCTGAAACCCGCGAGCCACGCGGTGCCGGCCTGGGCCTCGCCGCCGTCGAGATCAGACCGGCGGCAACAGCTTGCCGAACACCACCGGGTCCACCGGTTTTTGCAGGTAGTGGTCGACGATCTCGAACGTCTCGGCCACCCGTGGGTCTTCTTCAGGCCAGCCCGTCACCGCAATCAGCACGATGTGGGTGCCATGAAGCGCTCGCAACTGCTTGGACAGCTCCAGTCCGTCGACCCGGCCGGGCATGTCGATGTCCAGAATGACACACAGCGGCGGGGCTTCGGCCACCAGGCGCAAGGCCTCTTCCCCGCTGTTGGCCGTCTGCACGGTGTAGCCATGCAACTCCAGCAGCGTGGCCAATGACTGCGCTGCATCGGGGACGTCGTCGACCACCAGGACATGCACTTCGTTCGGGTTCATTGGACGGGGTGTGAAGGACGAAACAGGTGAAAGAAAGTGCGGACTCGCCGGCACATCGCCCGGCAGTGGCTGACCCATCACGGGGCTGGCAACAGCCCCCAGGGCCCGGTCCGCAGCACCGGGAGGCGACATTGTGTCAGGTTTGACAGCGCCCTGAGCGACGTCGGTCGCCGGCCAAGGCTTCATCGACCCTTATATCTGTCCCCATTATATCGGACGGGTGGCATGGTGGAAGCAGGCACCGCCACGTAGGACCTGGCCCACAGTGCGCGCCGACTTGAGCTGATGGCTGCTGATCCATACGGCAGGCACGATCTCGGCAATCGCCTCAAGGAGCCCCCGTGAACATTCAAGCACAACGCCATCCGGAACTGATCCGGTTGAGTCAGTTGGTGCGCGACATTCCGGTGGCCATGTTCAGCAGCAGTGACGGCAGAGGCGGCATCGCCAGCCGACCCATGACCCCCTTGGCGATGGACGATCAGGGCGCCTTCTGGTTTCTCACCGACGTGCGTTCGGCCAAGGTCGACCACCTGCAGATCCTCAACCTCAGCTTCAGCAATGCCCAGCGCGCCACCTTCGTGTCGCTGTCCGGACATGGCGAGATCGACGCCGACCGCCAGCGCATGGAGTTGCTTTGGAATTCGGGCGTTTTGAGCCGCAGCCCCAAAGTCGAGCGCTCACCGCATTGGGTGCTGCTGAAGTTCGTGCCCCATTCCGCGGAGTACTGGACGGCCCCCGGCCAACAGCTGTGGCGCCGGCTGGTGCTGGCCGTGCAGCGGCTCGCGGGCCGCGGTATCGCGCTGAGCGAGCCCCGCCACTGCGCTGTGCAGTGCTTCCCGAGCGCTTGCCCGGCGGTGTGACCACGCTGAGGGCAAGGCAGAGCCGTGACTTTTCCCTGTCGCTGCGCTTGACCGTGCAGCGAGTGCCCGTCTGCGGTTGATCGTTGTCCGGTCAGTGGATGGGTTGGTCAGTCGTTAGTTGTAAGTGGTTGGTAGTTAGTGGTTAGTGGTTGGTAGTTGGTCAGTGGCCAGTCAATCGACCGTCTTGTTCGTCCGATGCTGTTTTTAAAAACTAAAGGAGAGTCCTCATGAGCGTAACCACCATTTTGTTGATTGTTTTGGTGCTGATCCTGGTCGGCGTGTTCCCTGCCTGGCCTCACAGCCGCAATTGGGGCTACGGTCCAAGCGGTGGCTTGGGATTGGTCGTGGTGATTCTTCTGGTGCTGTTTTTGATGGGACGCATCTGACCTGAGAACTGAGCCACTGGCCCGGGGTGTCGAACACCCGGGCCAGCCCTTCATGGAATGACCTTCAAGACGATCCTTTTTGCGGCGCTCAGCCGCCGCCCGCCGTTCCCATCGGGAAAAACGCTTACGGTGTTTTGCGGATAGGGAAAAAGGCAGCTTTGCCTACCATTGGGTCATGACGGCCCAGCCACCTGCCTCCACGCGGCTCACTGCCCTGTCGTCCTCGCTCCGCGCGGGGCTCCACGGTGACGTCCAGCAGGCCGACCGGCCCTTGTTTTCCCCCCTCACAATGTGTGGTGCCTCGGCGTTGGAACGCCGATGACGCGGTTGCGTGCGCCCGTGGATCGTGCTCAGTGGGTGGCTGGTGCCGGTCCGGCTCAAGGAAGGCCGGCACTCTCTGGCGGGGTCAATCGGCAGTCGGAGGCAAACTTTGAAATCCTGTGTGAGGCAGAGACCCCGTCCGTGTGGCCGTGGGCTGATGAGCCAGGCGCCCAACGCAGCCCGGTGGATGGCGTGTCCAAGGCCGCGGCGTGTCACCGCGCCGGCGAAACCGGCCCGCCGCGCCTGTGACCCCCACTGAACTGACAAAGGCTGCCCATGCACCTGCTCTTGCCCGCTGACGTTCCCACCGGCGACGGGCCCTCCGCGGCACCATCGCCTGCGCTGTCGGTGGCCCCCGAAGGGGCGCCGTTGGTGCAGATGCGGCAGGTGTGCAAACGCCATGTCGAACGTGGGGTGGGCGTGCAGGCGCTGACCAACATCAGCCTGCACATCGAGCGCGGCGAGTTCACCTGCCTGGTGGGGCCCTCCGGTTCGGGCAAGACCACCTTGCTCAATCTGATTGGCGCGCTCGACAAGCCGGACAGCGGCGACGTCTTGCTAGAGGGCGAAAGCGTGGTGCGGGTGTCCGGCACGCAGCTCTCCGAGGTGCGCCTGCGCAAGATCGGTTTCATTTTCCAGCAGCACCATCTGCTGCCCGTGTTGTCGGCGCTGGAGAACGTCGAGTACGTCCTGCTGCTGCAAGGCGTGGCGCCTGCCCGGCGGCGCGAGCGGGCCCTGGCGGCGTTGCACCAGCTGGGTCTGCAAGGCAGCGAGCACTGCCGCCCCCACCAGCTCTCCGGCGGCCAGCAACAGCGTGTGGCGGTGGCGCGGGCCATTGCCGGCAACCCGGTGCTGGTGCTGGCCGACGAGCCCACCGCCCACCTCGATGCGGTCGCCGGCGCAGCCCTGCTCGACATCCTGCGCCAGCTCAACCGAGAACACCGCACCACCTTCGTGTTCTCCACCCACGACGAGCGGATGGTGCAGCACGCCAGCCGCACCATCGAGCTGTGCGAGGGCCGCATCGTCAGAGACCGCGTCCATGCGTTTCTTTAGCCTGGCCTGGCGCAATGTGTTGCGCCACCGGGAGCGCAACGGCTTCACCTTGGTGGCCATCGCACTGGGGGTGGCGGCCCTCACGGTGGCCTGGGCGCTGTTCGACGGCAGCAACGCCCAAATGGTCGACAACATGACCGGGCACTACACCGGGCATGTGCAGGTGCACCGCGCCGGGTACGTCAACGACCCCTCGCTTGAACGAACGTTTGGGGCGGACGAGCTGCCCACATTACCTGCCACGCTGCGCGAGGCCCTGGGCGGCGAGTCCGGGCGTTTGGAGGCCTCGGCCTTGGCCAGCGCGGGCGACCATGCCCGCGGTGTGCGGGTGGTGGGGGTCGATGCGACGCGCGAGCCCACGGTCACCGCCCTGGGGCGGCGGATGGTCCAGGGCACCTACCTGGACCACCGCAGCCCTGGCGACATCGTGCTGGGCCGTGCGCTGGCCCGGGCGCTGGGGGTCGAACTTGGCAGCATGATCGAGCTGCGGGCGCAGGGCGCAGGCGGCCACATGCGCGTGGCCCGGTACCGGCTGCAAGGCATCTACGACACCGGCAGTGACGACGTGGACAGCCGCCAGGCGTTCATTGCCCTGGCCGACGCGCAGGCGCTGTTGTTGGCCCCGGGCGTTCTCAGCACGCTGGTCTTGCGCTTGCACGACCGCCAGGCCACCGAAAGCGTCGCCACGCAGCTGCGGGCGGTGTTGGGGCCGGCGTTCGAAGTCCACGGCTGGCCGGCGTTGTTGCCCGAGGTGGCCCAGTCCATTGCTTTTCATGAAACCGTGGGTTACGGCGTCATGGCGCTGTTGTTCGGCATTGTCGCCATCGGTGTGGCCAACACCTTGTGGATGTCGGTGCTGTCGCGCCGGTCGGAGTTCGGGGTGATGCTGGCGCTGGGCACCCGACCGTCGCAGGTCTTTGTCACCCTGCTGTGGGAGGGCGGGTTGATCGGCGTGCTGGGCTCGTTGGGTGGCCTGGCGGCCGGCAGCGCTGTGGCCGCCTGGGCCGGCCACAGCGGGCTGTCGTTCGACGGCACCGCCCAAGCCTTGCAAAGCCTGCAAGGCGCCACCAGCACGTTGCACCCCCAAGTGCGGGCCAGCCGGCTGGTCAGCCTGGGGGGCGGCGTGCTGGCCGTGTCGGTGCTGGCGGCGCTGTACCCAGCTTGGCGTGCGGCCCGCCTGACGCCTTGGCAAGCGCTGCAGGGCTTGTCACCCGGTTCGTGGACGAGGCGCGGTTTGTTCCACCGGTTGTTTGGCGGGTCGTCAGGCGGCCGCACCGACGGCGTGGGTGCGCCATCGGGTGCGCCGGCACCGAGTGCTGCTTGGTGGTGGACCTTGGCTTGGCGCAACCTGACCCGCCACCCGTCGCGCACCGGCCTGACCGTGCTGGCCTTGATCTTCGGGCTGGGCGCCTTCATTTTCCTGGCCAGCTTCGCCACCGGCTACCAAGCGCAGATCGTCAACAACGCGACCAGCCTGCTGTCGGGCGACGCCCAGCTGCAGCACCCCGATTTTCAGGCCACGCTGCAGCCCCGCCTGACCTTGCCCGACGGCCCACGGCTGCTGGCCTGGCTGCCGCAGCTCCAGCGCGTGGTGGCGGCCAGCCCCCGGGTGCAGGCGGTGGCGGTGCTCAACTCGGCGATGCGGTCCGAACGGGTCATGATGCTGGGCGTTGACCCCGTGCGCGAGCCGGACGTGACCTCGCTGAGCCGCACCCTGGTGGCTGGGCGTTACCTGCGCCGAGACGACGACCAGGTCATCGTGATCGGCCGCCGGTTGGCCCAACTCCTCGACGCCGGCGTCGGCACGCAGGTGATGTTGACGGCGCAAGGCGCCCAGGGCCTGCTGGCCTCCCAGGCTTACACCGTGGTCGGCCTGTTCGACACGGGCAGCCAGGGTTTCGACCAGGCTGTGGCCCATGTGCCGCTGGCAGGTGCCCAGCGCCTCCTGCAGCTTGACGAGGCCTTTCACAGCATCGGCCTGCGCTTGGCCGACCGCGCTCAGGCGGCGGCGACGCTTCAGGGCATCCGCGCCTTGATGAGCGCGCCGCGCGTCAAGCTGCTGACCTGGCAGGCGCTGTTGCCCGAGGTGGCGCGGATGAGCCGCGTCATTCAGCAGGTGCTGGGCCTCTTGTTGGCCATCGTCTTCGCCATGGTTTGTGGGATGGTGCTCAACACCGTGCTGCTGTCGCTGTCGGAGCGCCGCCGCGATTTCGCGACGTTGCTGGCATTGGGTGGCCGGCCGGTGCAGATTGTGCGCCTGGTGTTGTTCGAGGCGGGGGCGCTGGGCGTGGTGGGCGCCATCGGTGGCGCGGTGCTGGGCACGGTGCTGAGCTGGGGCGCACGCGTGCACGGCATCAGCCTGCGCACCCATGCGGTGAGCGCCATGCCGGGCACCACCGACATCGTGTACCCGCAGCTGACCCTGCCGGTGGTGCTGTGGCCTGCGCTGAGTCTGCCGTTGGTGGTCATGCTCGTGTGCCTGGTGCCGGCCATGCAGGCAGCGCCCCGCCGCCCTGTGCGGGCTTTGCACTGGGGGTGACTGGATGTCGGTTTGCATGGCAACTTGTTCAGGGGGACCATGCCCTTTCCCGTTTTCTCCGCGTGACTGGCAACAGCTGCGGAACCGACGGTGCGAACGTCGGCGCAAAAGGAAGCGCCCCATCAGCGCCTCATCGGCCCCACCGTCGATCAATTCATCATCAAACCTTGACCTGCTGGAGAAGCCATGGCCCCCTTGAGCGTTCGCCGAGCTGTGCCTTCCGACGTGCCGGGACTGGCCGTGTTGTTCGATCAATACCGCCAGTTTTACGGCCGCCCCACGGACCTGTCGGCTGCCCGTGATTTTTTGCTGCAGCGCCTGCAGAGCAACGAGTCGGTGGTGTTTTTGGCTTGTGGCGACGAACCAGCGCCTGTGGGTTTCACCCAGCTCTATCCCAGTTTTTCCTCGGTGTCGCTGGCGCGGGTGTGGGTGCTGAACGACCTTTTCGTCGCCTCCAGTGGGCGCAAGCAGGGGGTGGGTGCCCGGCTGTTGGCCGCAGCCGCCGACTTCGCACGGGCCGAAGGCGCGGTGCGCCTGACGCTGTCGACCGCACTGGACAACCGCGACGCGCAGCGGCTTTACGAGGCGGCTGGCTGGCAACGTGACAGCCAGTTTCGCGTTTATCACCTGCCGCTCGGCGCCGGTTGATCCGGGCGTGATGCTTTGTTGTCCGCTGCCGGGCGTGGTCAGCGTCCGAGGCCACGCGCCGCCGATGCCGCCCACAAGAGGACGCTGAGGGCTCAGCCAGGCGTGACAACCTGCCCCACGGTCATGCCAGCGAAGGTTGGAGGGCGGAGCGACAGGGAGGGTCCACGTCGCTGTGTGGTCTGCGCAACGCTGGACGCTTGAGCCACTGGCCGCCCTGCCGTTTGCCGATGGTTCAGGGCTGACCAGCCTCTGGAGGCGGCCCCAGCACGGAGTCCAAGAGCAGGCGGTGCTGCTGCGCTGCCGACCGCCAAGGCGAGCCAGGCGGAAGTTGCGCACGGGCCTGGGCAAAGGCATCCCGCGCAACAGCGCTGTGCGCCATGGCCAAGTTGTAGGCAAAGCGTCCCTCATGCGGGTCCAGGGCGACGGCCTGTTCCAGCGCGGTGATGGCCTGAGCGTGCTGCCGCAGTTGCAGCCGGCAACTGCCCAGGCGAAACCAGAAATAGGCATTGCGTGGCGACGCCTGGGCCAGCGCCTGGTAAGCCTCGGCCGCCTCGGTGTGGCGGCCCGCGGCGTGGGCGGCATCGGCGTTGGCCACGGCGGTCAAGGACGGGGGTGTTACGGCTTCCGCGGTTTCACCGGGGCTGAACGCCGCACCGCTCGCCATGGGCCAACCTGCGCAGCCGGACACAGCGCACAAGGCCAATCCGAAAGCCAAGACCACGGCCCGCGTGTGCGCCCGAAAGCCCTTTGGCGGACACGCCGCTGACACGGCACTTGCCGGTCTGTCGAACCGACGCAAGGCGGCCGAGGCAGCGACCGATGCGGTGCTTCGAGGCACGGCGCAGGTTGGCGTCTTGGGTGGCGGAAGGCGTGGCGTTTGGCCCAGGTACAAGCACCCGTCTGAGGTCATGGCATTGATCCGATCAGCATGAAAAATGGATTGGTCGCAGGGCGATGTGCGCCGGCAGATTGCACAGGGCACAGGGCACAGGGCATGGGGCCGAGAGCAAAAGGCAGGGCAGGGCAGCAGGGGCTTGGGGCAGCCGACGGGCCAGCACGTCAGGGTGCCCTGGCGGGCGATTGCATTTCGACCACGGCGAACGACACCAGTGGCACTCGGTTGAAGGCGTAATAGCGGGCACAGTCACTCGACAGCGACGGCGCCGCGCCACCGCTGCACAAGACAGTGCGCCACAACGCACCCATCAACGGCACCTTCAGCTCCTGCCCGTAGGTGACTTTGATCTTCAAGAGATTCGCGTCTTGAATGTGCACGCCGGAGCGCGCTCCGACGGTGGTCTGACGCCAGCGCAGGTTGTCGTGGGGAATTTCTTGGCGGCCCTGCCGCTCGACCCCGAAGTCTTCGAACGTGCGCTCGTTCGGGCTCACACGCTCCACCTGCAGGTAAGCGCGCGCGGCGTGCTGGGCGCGGGCATGCGCCTCCAGCACGCGCAGGGCGTCGTTGCGTTGTCGGCTGTCTTGGTGGAACGGCACCAGGCCACGCACCACCGCGGCGGTGATGGCTTCCTCGTCGGCATGGTGGAGGGCACCGTGGCGCGCTGCCATGAAAGTCAGGTGGTTGAGGCTCAACTTGCCCCACCCCAGCAAGCCGCACTGCACCAAGCCCAGAACCAACAACACAGCCACCGGAAACACCAGCACGAACTCCACCAGGGAGGCACCGCGAGTGGGGTGGGTGGGTGGCAAAGCGCTTCTCCTTGGAATCAACCGCTCCCTTGAGCCGTCGTTGAAGCAGATTCTGCAGAGGATCGGAAAAATGCAAATTGCAAAAACGTTGCAATAGGCGACGTTTTTGAGCGCAGGAAATTTGGAGGCGTTTTTAGACTGAGGGCACCGATGGCGCTGCGTCACCAACGTCCAGCGCCCCTCATTCCCACCCGTTCTATCGGAGCACTTCCATGCAAACGCTTCCCGTCAACCGCCTTCAGCGCCTGCGCGGCCAGGGCATGACCGAGTACATCGTCATCGTGGCCCTCATCGCGGTGGCGGCCATCGGTGCCACCAACTACTTCGGCCGCACGGTGCGCAACCAGGTGGGCGCCATGGGGGCGGCGCTGGCGGGCAACCAGGCCGAGGCCAACACCAGTGGCGAGCAAGCGCGCCAGGCCGGTGAAGCAGGCGCACGTTCAGGTCGCACTGAAAAAAGCCTGGGCAACTACACGCAGGACGTGGGGGCCCAGTGAACGTCCGCCCGCAGCGCCCCGCCGCCATGAGCTCACCCGACCGGCGTTTCCCACGCGCTCGTTCCACAGGGGCTGTTGCCAACCCGCTGTTCAGCGGAAGTCGGCACCTCACGCGGCTGTCCTGGCCTGCCCAGCGGTTTGGCGGGGCCCGGGGGCAAGCGCTGGTGTGGTTCCTGGCTCTGCTGGCCACCTGCGTCGTGGTGCTGTACTGCGTGTTCAATCTGAGCCAGGTGACCACCGCCAAGCAGCACGTGGTGAACGCCACCGACGCCAGTGCGCTGGCCGGTGCCACCCAGCAGGCCCGGCTGCTGAACTTCATGGCCTACGGCAACCGCGCCATGGTGGCCACCGACGTGTTGGCCGCGCAAATGGTGAGCCTGGATGCCTGGCTGCGTTATGTGGGCACCGGCTCGCAGAACGTGGGCACCGTCAGCCAGGCCATTCCCTATGTGGGGCAGGCCATTGGGCAGGTGTTGAATGCGCTGGCGCAGGCGGTGGAGCGCGTGGAGGTCCCTTACGGCACGCAAGTCTTGCCTGCGGCAATCACCGCTTTTGAAGGGCTGAAACAGGCGGTAGGGGGTGCGAACGAATTGGCCTACCAAGGCGGCGCGACGTTGGCGAACCAGGCGGCAGGCCATGTCATGGCGGCCCACCGCGTGAGCGCCAACGGCATCGGGCCCCTTCACAGCGCGCCTCAGCGCCCTTCGGCGGCCATCACCGGCAGCTTGCAGCTTCTCAACGAGCAGGCCTGGCGTGAGTTCTCCAGCCGCTATGCCGGCTCGGCCCGGCAGCGCACCCGCGAAGTCGTGCTGGCAGGGCTCGACGATTTCACCGCCTCACGCGATGGCAATGCCCTCACCAACCTGGGCACGCCGCTGGCCCGGCTGGAAAAGCGCGGCGGCACGCGCTTGCTTGGCTTTGAGCGCTGGGAGGCCCAAGACACCTGGGACCTGCGGTTTCGCAGCTGGTCCTGGCGCCGGGGTTGGCAATGGAACGACAGCACCGTGCCCGTGGGCTGGGGTCGGGCCGATGTGGGCGGGGGCGGGCACCTGCGCTGGGGCAACACCACCGCCCAGCGGCTGGCTTTCGACAACCGCCGCGACATCGCCGATCACACGCCGCCCCGTTGGTCGGGCATCTCCGCAGTGCGTGACTTGAGTGTCCCGGCCCGCGCCCAGGTGCAGCCGGAGCTGTCTTTCGTGCTGGTGGCTGCGCAGCCTCGTGCGGCCCTGGCCACCACCCACGCGATGGGCCTGTCTGCACAGGCGTTGTCGTCGTCCCCTTTGGGCTCGACCCACCTGCCCGAACGCCTGATGGCCGACCAGGTGGGCGCGGTCAGCGCCGCCCGGGTGTACTTCGAACGGCCGCAGCGCGGTGTGGGCGACTGGACCGCGCAGGGCAGTGCCGGGCAACCGGGGCTGGTGCGGGAAGACAGCGCCAAGGAGCACGCCTCTCTGTACAACCCGTTCTGGCAAGCCCGCTTGGCCCCTGTGGAACCCACGCAACGGGCAGCGCTGCTGAGTGCCTGGGGCGCACCCAGGCTGGCCGCGCCAGCGGTGCTGGAGGTCCTGCCTTGAACGCCGCATCCTGGCTCGCCACGTCATTCAGCATGGGCTGCGGTGCATCCATCTCGTGCGCGGTGGTCGCGGCGTCACGGTCCGCCTGTTGCACGCTGTCGGTGCCGGTGCCGGTGCCGGTGCCAGCGTCGGCCGCCATGCTGGCCACTGCGCCGCCAGCCAAGGCACCTCCTGCAAACGCACGGCCAGCGAATGCGCTGCCATCGAATACCCTGCCAGTAAACGCCCTGCCAGCACACGCATCCGCATCCAACGTCGCAGTGCGCCTGGCCCGGGCTTGCTGTCGTGCACCTTCACGGCGTTGGGCTGCCACTCGGCGGCTCTCGTCCAACGCCTCAGGCGGTCAAGCTTTGACGGAGTTCCTCCTTTGCCTGGCCGTGTGGGTGCCACTGTTGCTGGCCGTCTACCGCCTGATCCAATACAGCGACCTGCGTCACACCACGGTGCAGGCCAGCCGATACGCCGCTTTCCAGCGCATCTTCCAGCCAGACGACACCCGGCTGTCGTTCACGGCCATCACCGAGGCCGTGCGGTCGCGATTTTTTGTCCGTCCAGATCAGCAACCGGGCAACCCGCGCGGTGAACTTCGCTCGAGTGACGCCGCCCGCATCCCCCATCCCGGTGACCACGAGCCCGTGCCCCTGTGGCGTGATCTGCAAGGCCGCCCGCTGCTGGCTCACCCTGATCAAGTGCGTGTGACCTTCGAGCGTCCCGCGCTGCCTGGGGGCCCCGGTGCGCTGGGTTCGGTGGCACGCAGCGCCTGGGGCTTGGCCGAGCCAACGCTCCAGGTGGCGCAAGTGGAAGTGCCCGTACGGAACCTGCTGGCTGCCGGCGGCCCCCCGCTGCACCTTCGCGCAAGCACGGCTGTGATGGGCGACGGCTGGAACGCCAGCGGCTCGGCCGGCGTGCGCGACGCCGTGCAAGGCCATGCGGCCGTTCGCGGCGCTTACCACGGCATGGCGCTGGTCGGCCCGGTGGTGTCGCTGGCCGTCCAGCTGTTGGAAGAAACGGCGCCAGTGCTTCCCTGCCTTCGTGTGGAGAGCGTGCCGGCCGATCGGCTGAGCGGGGCGCCCACCTCACCGGGAGCCTGTCGATGACGCGCCTGGCCAAGGGGCTTACCCGCCTTGGGCACCGAGCGGGTCGGTGGTTGAGCCAGTGGCGGTGTGTGGCTCGGTGGTGCGTGGTCTGTTTGCCAGCGGTCTGCCATGCCACCGGCCTGTCGCCCGCCGCCGGGGCCCGTGGCGCTGCCTGGCCAGAGATGCCCACGGTGCCCAAGGCCCGTGTGGCCTGGGTGGCGCAGGAGGTGCGGATCAATGGCGTTCCGGCTCGCATTGCCCGTTTCGAGTCCGATGCCTCGGTGCAAGAGGTGTTGGCCCACTATCAGGCGCATTGGTCTGCTGCCCCCGCGGGCCCGCCGCGCGCGGGCCGGCTCGGCGAATGGCAGCTGGTGTCGACCCTGCACGGCCCCTACCACCTGGTCGTGCAGGTGAAGCCGCAGGGTGGCACCGGCAGCGAAGGCCTGCTCAGCACGGTCCACATGAAGGAACTGCGTTCTCCCGAGCCACCGGCCGACTGGCCCCGCCTGGACGGCGTGCAGATCCGCCAGGTTATGGCGTCGACCGATGGCTCGCAACACAGCCACCATCTGCTGGCCACCAGCGAGCAAAAGCTGACGCGTCTCCGTGACCGCCTGATGGCCAGCCTGAAACACAAAGGATGGCGTGTGCAGCACGAGGTGCACACCCCGTCTGGCTACCTGGCCAACTGCCACCGCGCCGGTGACACCTTGGACATTGCCCTCACCCAAGACACAGCCCGCCCCGGCCTCACGCTGGTGGCGAATTGGGTGCACACCGTGGGCACTGCGCGATGACGCCAGCGCGCTTCAAGCCCGGTGCGCAAGGGCAGTCCGTGGTGGAGTACCTGGTGCTCACCGCTTTGCTGGCCGCGCTGTTGTGGTTGCCGCTGCACGTCGAGCCCTTCGAGGGCCGCAGTGCCGCGGCCCACCTGGCCGAAGTCTGCCGCACGGTGTGGCAGCAATGGACCTTCTTCTATTCCGTCCCATGACACCTGAACCCCGCTTTTCCAAGGTCACCCGCCTGATCCGCCTGCCTCGCAACGGTCTGCTGCTCGGCGTCGCGCTGGCCATGGGCCTGGCCGCGGCCTGGCTGGGGCGCCAAGCCGTTGACGAACGCTTGTCGCAGATTGAACAAGAAGCACAACGCGGCCAGGACATGGTCGACGTGGTGGTGGCCAACCGCGACCTGGCTCAAGGCGACGTCCTCACCGCCCAGGTGCTGGCCGTGCGCCAGATTCCCAAGCAATACGCCCACGCGTCGGCCATCTCGCCCGATCGGTTTGCGCAGATCGACAGCGCCCGTTTGCAGGTGCCGCTGCAGCGTGGTGAAACCCTGCTGCAGGCCCACATCGATGGCTTGGGCCAGCGTGTGTTCTCGACCATTCTGCAAAAAGGCATGCGCGCGCTGACGTTTGAAGTTGACGAAGTGAGCTCGACCGCGGGGTTGCTGCGTCCCGGTGACCACATCGACCTGGTCTACACCCTGAAGCCCGTCGGTCTGGGCGGCGCCGACGAACGCCAGATCGCGCCGCTGTTGTCCAACCTGCGGGTCATGGCCACCGGCCAATCGATCACCAAGCAAGACGCCCGCGGCACCGAACGCCGCTACACCAACGTCACCCTCGAGGTCAGCCCGGCCGACGCCAACCGCATCCTCCTGGCCCGCAGCACCGGTGAGGTGACCGCGATCCTGCGCCACCCCGACGACGAAGGCCGCAACGACGCCCCGCTGATCACCGCCGCGTCTTTGCAGCCTGGGCGAGCCACCGGCCCATCGCCGCCCTCGGCGCCAGCCCGTCAGCCAGGGCGCCCCATTGAGTACGTCATTGGCGGCAGCGCAGGGGCGGCCCCTCCGGGGGGTGGCACACAGATCGCAGCGCCGACGGACCCAACACTTCATCCTTCTGGAAGGTGACGGCGCATGTGGCCTGCACACCCCTCAATTTCAATTCCAATGCCAACCACGACCACAACTCCCACAATCCGACCCGGCGTTCACGCTGCAGCCCGCCGCCTTGTTCAAGTGGTCCTGGCCAGCCTGTGCGTCTGGCTGGGCCAGGCGCCACTCGAGGCCAACGCGTCGCCACTGCCCAACGATGTCAGCGCACCAGCGCTTTCGCGGTCTGAGCCCGCTGGGGTCACGCCACCGGCCATCGTGATGTTCGTCGGGCAGGCCAAGGTGGTCGACCGGGCCCGCACCAACGTCGTGCGGGTGGCCGTGGGCCACGGCGGTTTGCTCAAGGCCACCGTGGTCGATGGGCGGCAAATCGTGCTGCTGGGCGAGGGCGCTGGTGAGACCACGGTGCACTTGTGGCTGCAAGACGGCTCGGAAACCACCTTCGGCGTTCGCATTCACCCGGAGCACACCGCCCGGGTGCGGGCGGAGCTGCAAAGCCTGATCCAAGACCTGCCCACGCTGCAGCTGCGCCTGGTGGGCCAGCGGGTGTTGCTGGAAGGCCGCTACCCGGACGTGGCGGCGGCTGCCCGCTTGAAAACCGTGTTGGCCAAGTACCCCGAGGTGTTGAACCTGGTGTCCAACGAGCCCCCGCCGGCCGCGCCGATTCACGTGGAGCCGATGATCTACCTCGACCTGCGTGTGGTCGAGGTCCGCAAGCGCGCCATCGACCAGCTCGGCATCAAGTGGGCCAGCAGCGCCAACGGCCCCGCCTTTGCCACCAACGTTCAGGGCTATGCCAACGCGCCCTGGCCGGCGCAAACCCCGCCGGGCTTTCCGGGCGTCAGCAGCGCCCGTCCTGCGGCCAGCTACCTCGGCCTGGCCAGCCAGATCACCTCCGCCTTGCAGTTTCTCGAGCAACGGGGCGACAGCTGGACGCTGGCTGAGCCGCGCCTGAGCTGCAAGAGCGGCGGCAAATCAAAGTTCGTGGCAGGCGGCGAGATCCCGATTCCCGTGTCGTCTGGCCAAGGCCAAACCAGCGTCATCTACAAGCAGTACGGCGTGGTCATCGAGTTCAACCCCGTCGCCGATGCCGACGGCAACATCGAGTCGTCGATCGACGTCGAGGTCAGTGAGCCCGACCCGCGCAATTCCAACCAGGGCTTCGTCGCCTTCACCACCAACCGCACCACCACCCAGGTGGCCATGAAGCACAACACGCCACTGATCATCTCCGGCTTGCTGCGTCAGCAAGGCGTGCAGTCGCTGGACGGCGTGCCCGGCCTGGGGCGGGTTCCCGTGCTGGGTGCCTTGTTCAAGTCGCGCGAGTTCCGCCATGAAGAAAGCGAGCTGCTGGTGGTCGTCACCCCTCGCCTCATCACCCCCGACTCCGCACTCAACACCGAGCCTCTGGTGCGCAGTCGCAGCCAGATCGACCGGCTGCAAACCTCCCTTCAACAACGACTGGCAGATTGAGCATGTTTGGCATTGAAATCACGTTTCCCAACGGGCAGGTCCAGCGCTGTCATTCACGCGCCACCTCTTTGGTGATCGGCAAAAGCCCGGGTTGCAAGGTGGTGCTCAGCGGCTGGCGCGTCGGCCACCGCCACGCCGAGTTGCTTGTCTGTGGCGGTCAGGTCTTTGTCCACGATTTGCAGTCCGCCTCCGGCACGCGGGTCAATGGCGAGCGAATCGACGCCGCCGGCCCGCTCAGCCCCGACGACGTCATCGTGGTCGCCGGGCACGAGCTCCGGGTGCAGTGGCAAGCAGCGGCACCGCAGGGCGTCCAGACTGCCGGCCACCTCACCGCCAAGCGGGCTGCGCCGCCGGAGGTGTCGCCTCACCCAGCGTGGCACCGGGCCCCTGACGTGGAGGAAGCGCAAGAGGTGGAAGGGATGCAGGAATCACGAGTGATGCCATCCGCGCCTGCAGATCAGGCCCTGCCCAACGCCAACCCATCCGAACCACCCAGCGTCTTCGAGCCCAATGTGCAAACCAATGAAGCACTGCTCGCGGCCCGCTTGTCAAACCTGTCGCCTCTGCCGCTGTCAAATGCTCAGCCGGTGCC
>JAZKHH010000155.1:58890-60443 GCA_040385465.1 Pseudomonadota bacterium
CTGAAAGTGTGCGTGGCCCAACGCAAGAACATCGTCATCTCGGGCGGCACGGGCTCCGGCAAAACCACCTTGCTCAACATCCTGAGCAACTTCATCCCGCCCGATGAGCGCATCGTGACGATCGAAGATGCCGCCGAGCTGCAGTTGGGCCACACCAACCTGGTGTCCATGGAGGCCCGCCCTGCCAACCTGGAGGGCAAGGGACTGATCACGATCCGCGAACTGGTCCGAAACGCCTTGCGCATGCGGCCCGACCGCATCGTGGTCGGTGAGTGCCGAGGCGGCGAGGCGCTCGACATGCTCCAGGCCATGAACACCGGCCACGACGGCTCGCTCACCACCGCCCACGCCAACACCCCTCGCGACATGCTCTCTCGCCTGGAGGTGATGGTGCTGATGGCCGGCATGGATTTGCCTGTCAGCGCCATCCGCGAGCAAATCGCCTCTGCCGTCCACGTGATCGTGCAGCAGTCGCGCCTGCCCTGCGGGGCTCGCAAGATCACCAGCATTGTTGAAGTCACCGGCATTGAAAGCGGCAAGATCCAACTGCAAGAAATCTTTGCCCACGTGCGCCAGGGCGATGTCCGCGACGGCACCGCCACCGGCCGCTTCACCGGCCGCGGCTGCGTGCCCGAGTTCTACGAGCGCCTTGGCGAGAGCGGTGTTCCATTGGATCTGCGCCTATTCGCCCTCCAGCATCCCGACGACCCCGCGGTGCGGCGCGTGGCCTGAGCATGGCAACCGCCTGGTTCTCGCCGCAGCTGCTGTCGTCGCTGTTCACCGGCGTGGCGGTGGTGTTGCTGCTGGTCGCCTTGCGCCGCCTCTACCTGGCCCACCAGGCGCGGGCCACTGCCCAGTGGCGTGCCTCGATGGACACCTTGTTCTGGTGGACCGATCCGCTGCGCTTGTTTCGCCTCCACCTGGCCCTGGCGGCCGTGTTGCCCGTGGTCGCCTGGTGGGCCAGCAGCAGCTGGCTCATGGCTTTGCTGGTGGCGTTGACCGTCGCCGTGTTGCCACGGGTGTTGCAAAGCCGGCTGCACGCTCGCCGGCGGGAGCGCCTGGTGGCCCAGCTGCCCGATGCCTTGGCGCTGCTGGCCGGTTCCCTGCGCGCTGGGTCCAGCCTGCAGATCGCACTGGCACTGACCGCACGCGAGTCGCCCGATCCCCTGGCGCAGGAGTTGTCCCTGGTGCTGCGCGAGCAGCGCCTCGGCCTGAGCCTAGACGACGCCTTGAACGCCATGCGCGCCCGGCTCGCCATTGAAGGCATGGACCTGTTCGTCTCGGCCATGACCCTGGCCCGCGAGGTCGGTGGCAACCTGGCCGACGTGCTCGAACGTCTGGCCGGCAGCCTGCGCACCCAGGCCGCGCTGGAAGGCAAGGTCCGGGCCCTCACCGCCCAGGGCAAGCTCCAAGGGTGGGTGGTCGGCCTGTTGCCCCTCGGCCTGGCCCTCGTGCTGGGCGTGGTGGACCCCCAGTTCCTGCGTCCCTGGTTCGACACGGCGTCCGGCGCCTGGGTGATGGCGACGGTGGCTTGCTTGCTCGCCATCGGCGGC
>JAZKHH010000156.1:0-22668 GCA_040385465.1 Pseudomonadota bacterium
TCCATGGCTGGCACCAGCGCCTTGACTTCGGCAACCCGTTGCGGCGTGCAAAAACCAGGCACGCCCTTGCTTTGCAGGTGATGAAAGTTGATGCCGTTGAGTTCGTGCACGAACGTTTCTTGCCCGTATTTTTTCACCAACGCTGACACAGCTTGCTCCTGCGCGTAGGGCACCGAACAAGTCTTTGCCGCGGCCAGTCGTGACCAGGCGAATTGAAGATTCGGGTCCCATCCCATCGCATCCGGTCCCGTGAACCCATTTTCATAGTGATGGAGGTAGGCCTGGGGTGTGATCTTGCGAGCCGTCATCCCTCCCTTGCCAGCATAGGCGGTCGGGGCAGTGGCGACACAGCCTGTGAGGCCCACGGTGAAAAGAAGCGAAATGAAAAGCGTCGGTCGGAGCATGGAAAGTTCCTGTTGGAGTGCGCTGAAAATCTTGGAATTGCGAGAGTGAGAGTCCAACCCCAAGGCCAATGACTGGGTTGTCCTCGCAACGATGTGAGGAAGCCCCTGCCGGTGACGCCTGCTTGACGCAGCCAGGGTGGAATGAAGTGTAGGCACACGCTGCAGCCTGCGCCGGCCTGTCCTGCTCTTGGACTTGCCAACCTTCGCACGCTGTTCACAGGAACAGGTTCGAGCGCTCCCCGACCGCTGTGCGACGGACGTCCGGACTGAACAAATGCTGCTCACCCTTACCAACGAGCCGTCAGTGACTTGCTTGCTGTTCATCACAGAGGCCCCACGCTGGCTCTCAAAAGCGAGTGGGTGTTGCTTCATTTCCATCAGTGTCAGTTCTCTGCATCGCAGCTGCGAGAAGCCTGACAGGCGCATGTTGCCGTCCTTGACGTGAACCTGGATGGTAGAAAAGAGTGGGCTCACACGTTGCCCGATGTTTGGCTTGAAAGGCCAGGCTGTGTGTCCATGAAGACGCGCTGCAGGCCATCAGACCCAGGGTTACCTGCTGAGCCTTCCACGGCACGTCTCGGTCATGGACCGATCCACAGGCGTTTTTCTTTCAGGGGTCCCCAGACAATTTTTCCGCTTCTCGTCAGTTCACCCATCACCCCGAAGACCAACGTGAGCCCGGAGAACAGCAACGTGGTGTCCCACAAGTGAAAGCCGGAATCAATTTTTGCGGTGATGGAACCGGTGCTTTCAACCCGTGCCTGGAGTGGCTGCCCTACCTCATAGCGCACCCACGATGACGAACTGTTGGGCGTGAACCTGTGCGCTTGACCGGTGAGGTCAAAGAGCTCGATCACAGGGACCGTGCCATCCGGGGAGATTGAAATGACCGTCGCAGACACTGGCGTTGAGGTTTTCATGAACGACAGCTCCACAGTTGCGCGCCAGATTGACAGAGCCAAGCACAAGGCGGCAACCGTCAGAAAAAACCTCGCCAGTCGCTGTTGATTTCGTGGAGAGAAAGCGGCAGTTGTGTTGACCCCCATGCCAGCCGATCACTTGTACTCAGCAGCCGTGATGAATTGCGAGAACGACTCACACCAGATGATGACGGCCTTGTACTGCGAGACGTCGATGGACTCGGGGACGGGCACCACGAAGTTCTCGAACGTGCGAACGTCGCCCACGCGGGTCATCTGCGATTTCAGCCGGGCGAAGTCGGCCTCGGTTTCCACGAACTCGGGTGATAAATACAGCTTGTAGTCGGGGCCGGGTGCCAGCGTGCCGGTGAGCACGATGTTGCGGCGGCCCACGGAGACGGTGCCTTGTCCCCAGTGAAGCGCGTCGCTGTCCTTGAGCTCACGGCGGAACTGTCCTTGGTACAGGCGCTGGCTGGCGGCCAGGGAGGCCTCCGCGCCGGTGGGTGCGGTGGGCGCTGTGAGGATGGGAAGGGCGTAGATGCCCAGGGCAAAGCCTGCTGCGAGAACGCAGAGATGGGAGGCAATGAGGAAAATGGCTTTTTTCATGGGGCGACGGGTTTGCGGATGGGGTGATGGAGCTCCACGTTGGCAGCCAGTGGCCTCAAGTGACAGGCCTGGTGGTGGTTGACAAGGCACGCCCCGCCCGCAATTCCGCCAAGGCTTCAGCGGCCACCCGCTGGCAACACTGGCTCAGCCAGGTCATGAACCCGAGTGCCTGCGGCGTGTCGGTGTTCAACAACCCGTGGTAAGCCCAAGCAGGTTCCGCTTCGATGTCCAACACGACCTGCAAAGCCCCGCTCGCCAACCAGTGGCGCGCCAGGCTGGGGCGGGCGAGGGCGATGCCTTGGCCGCCGACCGCCGCTTCCAGGATCAGACCGAGGTCGTAGTAATTGGGGCCTTCGCTGGGCTCGGGGCGCTGGGGCAGGCCGGCGGCGGCGAACCAGGGGGACCACGGCTCCAAAGGCGTGCGCAGCAACGGCGCTTGCCAGAGATCAGCAGGCTCGCAAATCGGGTTCTTCAGGCGGGCCAGCAGGCTGGGCGAAGCCACCGGCACAACGACGTCGCGCATCAAAACCTGCCCAGCGCCGGCCAGCTCGGGGCCGTGTCGGACTTCGACGTCGGCCTCGCTGCGGGGGCCGCTGACTTGAGGAATGGACAGCACGACCTCGAGCTCGGTGTCGGGATGCTGGGCGGTGAAATCGCTGAGCTGGGGAACGAGGATCTGCCGCGCGAACGTGGGCGGCGAGACGACGCGCAAGCGGCGCGAGGGTGGGGGCGTGCGCTGGTGCAAGGGCACGGCGGCGAGCAGGTCGAGCGCGGCGCGCACGTGGGTCAGGTAGTCCTGGCCGCTGGGGGTGAGGGTGGCAACCTTGCCGGTGCGCACGAGCAGTCGCGTGTCGAGCAGTTCTTCTAGGCCGGACAAGCGTTTGCTCACCGCGCTGGCGCTGATGTGCAAGGCCTCGGCGGCCCGCTCCAAGGTGCCGAGCCGGGCCACGGCTTCAAAAGCCCGCAGGCTGTCGAGCGAGGGCAATCGGATGTCAGGAAAGGGCATGGCGGTGGGGGACGTGCTTTCAGCAGCAGGCGCCGACGTTGCCAAGAAGGGCTTCGGCGAAACTGGGGGCCGGGAACGGGCGGTTCATGGGTTTCTTCAAGGTCACGTTGGGCGCATCTTGCACCAAAGCGGCCGCGTTGGGCGCCGTCGTCGCGTACGATGGCACCTCCCAAACCAACCCAAAAAGTGGCCACATGAGTGCATGGGGACCCCAGCCCTTTCAGAACCACGGCGCCGGCGACTTCGAGGCCGAGTTGGTGCACGGTGCCCCCGGCGACATCACCTTGCTGCGGCGCACCTTGCAGGCCACCGCCACCGCGTCGTACATCGAGTCGGACTTGGGTGGGGCGGCGGTGGCGGCCGCGGCCCTCGTGGCCTGGCTGGCCGGCGCCAAGCAGGTCGAGGTGCCGCAACGGGTGCTCGCCTGGCAGGCCGCCGGCTCACCCCGCGGCGTACGGCCGCTGGTGCCGCTGGCCCTGCAGGCCTTGGACGCCGTGACCGCCAACGCCGACCGCTCGGAGCTGTGTGACCTGTGGCAGGCCACCGATGATTTCAACACCTGGCAAAACAGCGTGTCGGCCCTGCGGGAAGCGCTGCAAAAAGTGTGAGGCCCCCGAGGCCTCATGGTTTTTGCAGGGCCGCGCAGATCGCCATCCCGGATGAACAGGAGGAGGTGCGCCGCATGACGCTGAACCTGAACCCTGGCCATGAACGTGCGTGGCTGCTGCAGTTGTTCCAGCAGGCCGTGCGGGCGGTCGACCCGTTGACGGTGTTGCCGGCGCACCTGCCCGAGCCCCCCGGGCCGGGCGGGCGCACGGTGGTCGTCGGGGCGGGCAAGGCCGCGGCGCGCATGGCGCTGGCGGTGGAGCGGGCCTGGCACGGGCCGCTCGAAGGGTTGGTGGTCACCCGTTACGGCCATGGCGAAGCCACTCAGCGCATCCGGGTGGTGGAGGCGGGCCACCCGGTGCCCGACTCGGCGGGCCGGGACGCCGCCTTGCAGATCCTGGCGCTGGCCTGCAGCGTGGGGCCGCGCGATCTGGTGCTGTGTCTGATGTCGGGCGGCGGCTCGGCGCTGCTCAGCCTGCCGGCCCCGGGCCTCGACATGGCGCACAAACAGGGCTTGACCGCAGCCCTGCTGCGCTCGGGCGCCCCGATTGGCGAGATGAACTGCGTGCGCCGCCACCTGTCGGCCGTGAAGGGCGGGCAGCTGGGGCGGGCCTGCGGTTTGGCGCGGGTGGTCACCCTGGTGGTGTCCGACGTGCCGGGCGACGACCCGGCGGTGGTGGCCTCGGGCCCCACCGTCGACCACCCCAGCACCGTGCAGGACGCCGAGGCGATCTTGCGGCGCCATCGCATCGCCGTGCCGGAGGCGGTGCAAGCGGTGTGGCAGGCGCAGGCCGCCACGCCGACGCGCGCCCCGGCCTTGGGGCCGCGCTCGGTGGCGGTGATCGCCACCGCCCAGCAGGCGCTTGACGCTGCGGCGCACCAGGCCCGCGAGGCCGGGCTCACACCGTTGGTGTTGGGTGGCAGCCTGGAAGGCGAAGCGCGCGACGTGGCCGCCGTGCACGCCGGCATCGCCCGCCAGGTGCGTGACTTTGGGCAGCCTGTGGGCCGGCCTTGCCTGATTTTGTCGGGCGGGGAGACCACGGTCACCGTGCGCGGTGAGGGGCGCGGCGGCCGCAATGCCGAGTTCTTGCTGGCCCTGGCCCTGCACGGGCGCGACCTGCCGCTGCACGCCATCGCCTGCGACACCGACGGCATCGACGGCGTGGAAGACAACGCCGGCGCGGTGCTCGGCCCCGACACCTTGGCCCGCGCCGAGGCCTTGGGGGTGGACGCGCGCGAGTGCCTGCAGCGCAACGACGCGCACCACTTCTTCAAAGCGTTGGGCGACCTGGTGGTGACGGGCCCGACCCGCACCAACGTCAACGACTTTCGCGCGATCTTGGTGGAGTGACCTGGGAACGGGTCGCGCCTTGCGCCTTGCGCGCGAGGGCCCGCAAGTGTGTGTTGGGTTGATGGGCGTTGCTGCCTCGGCCGCCCGCTCTGACTTTATTCCTTGGGCGCCGTCTTGCGTGGCCGCTCCCAATGCTCATACGACACCTGGGTGGCCCTGGCCAGGGTGAGCTGGCCGGCCGGGGCGTCTTTGCTGAGCGTGGTGCCGCCGCCGATGGTGGCGCCGTCGCCCAGGCGGATGGGGGCCACCAGCACGCAGTTGCTGCCGACGTGCACGTCGTTGCCGATCACGGTGCGGTGCTTGTGGGCGCCGTCGTAGTTGGCGGTGATGCTGCCGGCCCCGAAGTTCACCCGCTCGCCCACGGTGGCATCGCCCAGGTAGGCAAGGTGGTTGGCCTTGCTGCCGTGGCCCAGGGTGGCGTTCTTGACCTCGACGAAGTTGCCGATGTGCACCGCGTCGCCCAAGGTGGCGCCGGGGCGCAGCCGGGCGAAAGGGCCGATGCTGGCCTGGGCGCCCACGCGCACGCCGGCCTGCTCGCCGTCGATGTGGGTGAAGGCCTGGATCACGGTGCCCGCGCCGATCTCGGCTTGGCGGATGACGCAGTTCGGCCCGATGCGCACGCCGTCGCCCAGGCGAACCTCGCCTTCGAACACGCAGTTGACGTCGATCTCGACGTCGGTGCCGCAGTGCAGTGGGCCGCGGACGTCAAGCCGCGCCGGATCGGCCAGGCGCACGCCGGCGGCCATCAGGTCGTCGGCCTGGCGGCGCTGCAGGCGGCGTTCGAGGTCGGCCAGTTGCGACGGGCTGTTCACGCCCAGCACTTCGATTTCGCTGGCGGCTTGGGTGCACACCACCGGCGTGCCGCCGGCCACGGCCAGCGCCACGACGTCGGTGAGGTAGTACTCGCCTTGGGCGTTTTGCGGCGTGAGGGCCTGCAGCCAGCCTTTCAACAACCGGGTCGGGGCGGCCATCACGCCGGTGTAGACCTCGTGGAGGGCGCGCTGCTCGGGGCTGGCGTCGCGCTGCTCGACGATGCCCTGCACGCTGCCGCCGGGCTCGGCGCTCGGTCCAGCCTGCGGGTGGCGCAGGATGCGGCCGTAGCCGGTGGGATCGTCCAGCCGCACCGAGAGCAGGGCGAGTTGCTGGCCAGCGCAGGCGTCGACCAAGGCGCGCAGGGTCGGGGCCTCGATCAAGGGCACGTCGCCGTTCAGGATCAAGGTCACGCCGTCGTCGTGCAGGGCCGGCACGGCCTGCATCACGGCGTGGCCGGTGCCGAGCTGGGGCGACTGCCGCACGAAGCGCAACGGGGTGGGGCCGAAGGCGGATTCGACCTGTTCGGCCCCGTGGCCTGTGATGACAACCACGCAATCGGCTTGCAATTCCGCCGTGGTTTGCACAACATGCTGCAACAAGCTGCGCCCCGCCAAGGTGTGCAGCACCTTGGGCAGGCTGGATTTCATCCGGGTGCCCTTGCCCGCCGCCATGATCACGATGTCCAACGCCATGTTCATTTCCTTGTGTCAACAGCGAATTATCGGCCTGCTGGTGGCCGCGTGCGTGATGGTGGGCCTGGGCGGCTGCAGCAGCGTGCGATTGGCCTACGGCCAAGCCCCCAGCGCCAGCTACTGGTGGCTCGACGGCTACCTGGATTTCACCGAACCGCAGACGCTGCAGGTGCGCTCGCACCTGACGGCGTTCTTCGACTGGCACCGGGCCACCCAGCTGCCCGATCACGTGGACCTGCTGATGCAAGCGCGCGGCGAAGTGCTGCAAAACACCACCCCAGCCCAGGTGTGCGGGTGGGTGGAGACGGTGCGCACGCGGCTGGACACCAGCCTGGAGCGCCTGTTGCTCCCGATGACCGAGGTGGGGCGCACCCTGTCGCCGGCGCAGCTGCAGCACCTGTCGCGCAAGTTCACAAAAAACAACGGTGAGTTCACCGAGGAGTTTTTGCAGCCCGACCGGGCCCGGCGGCACAAGGCGTCGGTCAAGCGGGCGGTGGACCGTGCCGAGCTGCTGTACGGCGACCTGACACGGCCTCAGCGCGACATGCTCTCGGAGGGCGTGAAGAACTCGCCGTTCAACCCGGAGCTGTGGCTGTCGGAGCGCACCTCGCGCCAGCAGGACATCCTGCAAACCCTGAGGAGCTTGCCGGCCTTGGACGCGGTGCAGGCCAACGCCGCGTTGGACGGCTTGGCCAAGCGCTTCCTGCACTCACCGCGGCCGGCCTTCCAGGCCTACGAGCGCCAGCTGCTGGACTACAACTGCGCCCTGGCGGCGCAGCTGCACAACGGCACCAGCTTGGTCCAGCGCCAGGAAGCGGTGGCGCGTTTGAAGGGCTGGGAAGACGACCTGCGGGCGCTGGCGCCCGCGGTGTTGCAGTAAGTAGGGCCCTGGCGGCGCTTGCCCACGAAGCCACCGCAGCTTGCGGCGGCCTGCGTGGGCTCAGTCGCGGCCGCGCCCGTGACCGCGGTCTTTCTCACGGTCTTTGCGGTGTTCCTTGTGGTGGTGTTTGTCGCGGTCGTGTCCCCGGCCGCGCCCGTGGTGGTGGTCGTCACGCTCGCCACGGCCTCCCTGCCACTGAGGGTGTTCGCGCTCGTAGCGCTCCCGCACCCATTGCTCTTGCACGAAATAGACCGGCTGGCCGCAGGCGGCGTAACGGCCGCAGTGGCGGCCCCAGTCAGACTGGTGCGCAGGTGGAACGTACAGGTAGATCGGCCGGCGCTCCACGTACTGCGGCTGCTGCACGATGATGACGGGCTGGGGCTGCACCAGCAGGGGCCGCGGCGCATCGCCGATGTCGATGCGTCCGTACACCCCCGGCTGGTTGATGCCGATCGACACGCCGACACTGGGTTGGGCCCAGGCGGCCGACGCCGACCACAGGCACAGCGCGGACACGATGAGTTTTTTCATGAGGTTTCCCTTCGAGAACACCGCGTTGCAGCGGTCGACGCCATCACCGCTCGTGGCGGGCTGCCAGGCGCAAGGTGATGGGTGCGGCCGGTCGTTGTGGACCGGCCTCGGCGTTTTAGCACCCTTGGCCCGGCCGTGGTGCAACGAATAACGCAACTCAGAAGCTGGAGCGGGACGGAACCGTTCGGGGCCCCAGCGAATCGGCAAACCCAAAGGGCGCCGGGGCCGGTGGCGGTGGCGGCATCGCCGCGGGCTGGGCCTGGTTGCGCCCGCCGTTCTTGGCGCGGTAGAGCGCCTTGTCGGCCAGCTCCAGCATCTCGCTGACCGACAGCGGGTGGGCCTGTGCGGTTTGCCAGGCGTAGCCAACGGACACGGTGAAGGCGATCTCCACGCCGCCTTTCAGCCGCACCGGGTGCGCCCCCAGGGTCAAGACCAGGCGATCGGCGAAAGACTGGGCTTCCACTTGGGCGCAGTCCTTGAGCAGGATGCAGAATTCTTCGCCGCCGTACCGGGCCGCCAAATCGGTGCTGCGGGTTTCCCCCTGGATCATGCGCGCGGCGTGCATCAAGGCCACGTCGCCGCCGGGGTGGCCATGGGTGTCGTTGATGCGCTTGAAGTGGTCGATGTCGACCATCAGCACCGCGTAGGGCTTGGCATTGCTGTCGGCCTGCAAGAGCCCGGCCGCCTCGAAGAACGCCGCCCGGTTGTACAGGCCGGTGAGGCCGTCGCGCCGGGCGCTTTCCACAATGTCGCGGCGCAGTTTGTCCTGGGCCATCAAGATGAAGCCCATGGAGGCGGCCACCGCGCTCAAGGCGGCGGTCACGAAGAAGCCGACCTGGGTGCCCGACTTGGCATACAGCGCGCTGTTGTCGCTGGCGCCCAACACCACATACAGCGCCCGCGCGCCCATGGCAATGCACATCAGGAGCACCGACACGCCGGAGATCAGGGCAACCGGCGAATTGCGCCAGACGCTGGGCCGCAGCAGCAGGTAGGCGATGTAGAGGAACATCGCCGAGCAGCACGACGACACGGAAAAGACCACGGCCGAGCGGGGCCAGTCCATCAGGTAGGGCAGCACCACGCCCAGGCCGCCAAAGGCGGCAAGGGTGCCCAAAGCGGCCAGGGGCGGCACGCGGTTGAAAAACCGGGCATGGGCCAACGAGCCCCACAGAGGCACCAGGATCACCAGCAGGTTGGCCCCCATGACGGTCAGCACCGGCGGCAGCAAATCGGGGTCGTAGCCGCGGAAGAACAGCAGCATGAAGGTGGTGCCGAGCAGCAGCATGCTCACGCCCCATTCGTGCAGCCCCAGGGCCTTGTCTTTGCAGGTGCTGGCGGTGCTGAACGAGATCGCCGCCATGAGGTAGCCGATCACCGCCATGCAGAAGATGAAGGTGGTGGGGTCCAAGGTGGCGGGGGAGGAGGGCGTCATGGTGTCGGTGGGTGCCGATCCTGGCCGCCCCCGGACCGCTCCAGGGACGTCACGACGACGGCACCTCCTTTACTTCGGTCACTGCCCAGGCATCTGTACGGCGCCGACTGTGACTTGCTCACCCCCGCAAGGTGATTCGTGCGCGGCGGCCGCGCGGGTTCGTCAGGGCGGCAGCGCCGTGGTGACGTTGCGCGGGCCGGGGCCGGCCTGCGGAAAGTCTTTCAATGCCGCTTCGAACATGGCGCCGAGGAGGCCCCGGAAGGTCGGCGAGGTGCCGTCGTTGACCGCGTGCGACTCGAACAGGGTCTGGCCTTGCTTGGCGTCGCGGATCAACACCACCACCTCGCGCTCGTAGCTGGGCAGGTCCATCGGCACCACCCACAGACCGGGGCCGTAGCCTGGGCCGTAGCCATGGCCGTGGCCTGGGTAGTAAGGGCGGCCGGGCACGCCGTAGGGGCGGGGCACGGCCTGCCAGGCGAAGAAGGGGTCGCTGCGCGAGCGCTCGTTGGCCGAACTGCGGGCGCTGAGCTGCACGTTGAACTCGGCGCTCTTGGGGTCGCTGGCCGGCTTGAAGCCCACCGCTTCCAGGGCCGGGCGCGCAGCGGCCTCCAGGCGCTGTTGCTGGTCCGAGCGGGCCTGCTGTGAAGGCAAACGCTCAAAGGCGTAAAGACCGGGCTTGCGGTCGGCCGGCCAGGTGCCGTAGCTCGAGACTTCGCTGGTCAGGGTGTTCATGCCGGCGCAACCTGCCAGGCCCAACGTCATCAGTGCCAGCGCGGCCAGTGCCGGTGCGCGGCCCAGCGGACGAGGACGGCCCAGCGGCGGCGCCGAGGGGGTGGTTGAAGGGGAGGTCGGTGTCATGAGAGGGTTCCTCGTCTTGAGCAGGGGCTGTGCACGGGGGAAGCCGCCAGGTCAGCCGACGTCGTCCAGCCCCCGCCAGGTGATCACCTGGGCGGCGGCGGGGCCGGCGCAGGGATCGAGATCGTCTTCGTCGAATGCGCGGTCGCCATGGGGCTCGGCCACGCCGGTGGTGCGCAGGTCGGTGAAGGGGTACAGGCCGCGGTCCATCAGGTGCGAGGGCACCACGTGGGCCATGGCGTTGAACATGTTGTCGATGCGGCCCGGGTGCTGGCGTTCCCAGTCTCGCAGCAGCTGCTTCATCTGCACCCGCTGCAGGTTGTCCTGGCTGCCGCACAGGTTGCAGGGAATAAGAGGGAAGGCGCGGTGCGCGGCCCAGCGCTCCAGGTCGGTCTCGGCCACATAGGCCAGGGGGCGGATGACGATGTGGCGGCCGTCGTCGCTGACCAGCTTGGGCGGCATGCCCTTGAGCCGGGCGCCGAAAAACATGTTCATCAACAGCGTTTGCACCATGTCGTCGCGGTGGTGGCCCAGGGCGATCTTGGTGGCGCCGAGTTCGCTGGCCACGCGGTACAAGATGCCGCGGCGCAGGCGCGAACACAGGCCGCAGGTGGTCTTGCCTTCGGGCACCACGCGCTTGACGATCGAGTAGGTGTCTTGGGTCTCGATGTGGAACGGCACGCCGCGGCTGCGCAGGTAGGCCGGCAGCACCTCGGCGGGGAAGTCGGGCTGCTTCTGGTCCAGGTTGACGGCCACCAGCTCGAAGCGGAACGGCGTGCGCTGCTGCAGGTTGAGCAAGATGTCGAGCAGGGCGTAGCTGTCTTTGCCGCCCGACATGCACACCATCACCTTGTCGCCTTCTTCGATCATGTTGAAGTCGGCGCTGGCCTGGGCGACCTGGCGGTGCAGGCGCTTGGACAGCTTGTGCAGCTCCACCGACAGCTTGTGCGGCGGCTCCGGCACCGCGCCCGTCTCGGGCGCCGGGCGGCGTTCAGCAGAAGCAGCGGCGGCAACAGCAGCAGGGTTCATGGGGCTTCCTTCACGCCGAAGACTTCGCACCCCACGGCTTCGCAGTCGGGGTACACGTCGGGTTTCTCGGTCGAGACCCTGGCCGCCTTCACCCGGGGGTGGGCCAGCATCAGCGCCAGCACCTCGTCGCACAGGGTCTCCTGCAGGTGAATGTGCCCTTTTTTCACCCGCTCGCCAATGGTGCGGCGGATGAAGTCGTAGTCAACCACTTCATGCAGCTCGTCGCCCTTGGGAGTGGACAAGGCCAGGGGGATGTAGAGATCGACGTTGATCAGCACGCGCTGCTCGCCCCGCTTTTCGAAGTCGTGAACGCCGATGTTGATCCACACCTCGTAGTTGCGCAAAAACAGGCGACGGCAGTCCATCAGGCTGGGGTGGTTGAGCAGGCTGTGCATGGGGAGGCATCCGATCGGAACAAGGCAAAACGGCGACAGAGAGAAAAACGGCGGGAAGGGCGATGAACGAAATCAGGTGCCGGAGGGGTTGCCTGGCCGAGGGGTGCTGTGCTGGGTTAGAAACAGCACGTCGCGTGCCTGCGCCTGCAGGTGCTGGCCGCCGTCCACCATCAGCGTGGTGCCGGTGATGGCGGGCGACTCGATCAGGAACTGCACCGCACGGGCAATGTCAGCCGGGGTGGAAGAGCGCTGCAGCGGCGTGAGCTGGTGGGCCTGGGCGAATTCCGCCTCGTTCATGGGGCCGGAGACCAGCGTCACGCCAGGGGCCACGCCGCACACCCGCAGCACCGGGGCCAGGGCTTGGGCCAGCATCACCGTGGCGGCCTGCAGCGCAGCTTTGGACAAGGTGTAGGAAAAATAGTCGGGGTTCAAATTCCAGAGCTTTTGGTCCAGCAAGTTGACGACGCAACCGGTGTGGCCGGCCTGCGCGGCGTGCGCGTGGAGGGCCCGGGCCAGGGCCACGGCCGGCGCGGTGTTGGCGCGCCAGTGGGTGTCCATGGCTGCCCAGCTGAAGCTCTCGGGGGTGTCGTACTCGAAGGTGGAGGCGTTGTTCACCACCGCGTCCAGCCGCCCCCACAGGGTCACCACCTGGGGCACCAGGGCCTGGCAGGCGGCCTCGTCGGCCAGGTCGGCCTTGAAGGCTTCGGCCCGGGCGCCCAAGGCTTGCAGCGCCGCCACGGTGTCCAGGGCGTCGGCTTGCGAATGCCGGTAGTGCACGGCCACGTCATAGCCTCCGCGTGCCAGGGTGAGCGCGATCTCGCGCCCCAGGCGGCGGGCGGCACCAGTGACCAAGACGACAGGGGGGCGTGACATCAAAAGCAGGGCATGAGAGGAGACAAGTGGCTGGAGCGGGAGGCAGTGCAGAGCGGCCGGCGCCGCTTCCTACAATCACCCCATGCAAGATCCACAACAACCCGGAAGTGTATCGACGTCCCTCCACGGTGTTTTGCACAAAGCCCTGGAGGCCCAAGGCGGCTGGCTGCCGTTCGACCGCTTCATGAGCCTGGCGCTGTACGCGCCGGGGTTGGGTTATTACGCCCGCGACAGCCGGCAGTTCGGCAGCCTGCCGTCCTCCGGCAGCGATTTCGTCACCGCGCCGGAGTTGTCGCCCCGCTTCGGCGCCGCGCTGGCGGTGCAGGTCGGCCAGGCCCTGCAGGCGTGCGGCAGCACCGAAGTGATCGAGTTCGGCGCCGGCTCGGGCGCGCTGGCCGCGCAGCTCCTGGGCGCGCTGGGGGCGCGGGTGGAGCGCTACACCATCGTCGAACTCTCGGCCGCTTTGCGCGAACGCCAGCAGGCCACCTTGGCGGCCCACGCCGGCAAGGTGCGCTGGCTGGATGCCTGGCCGCAGGCCCTCCACGGGGTGGTGGTGGGCAACGAGGTGCTCGACGCCATGCCCGTGCAACTGCTCAGCTTCGACGGGCACGCCTGGATGGAGCGCGGCGTGGCCTGGCATGAAGGGGCCTGGACCTGGGCCGACCGCCCCACTGCGCTGCGCCCGCCCCTGGCCGGGCAGCTCGTGCCGGGCACCGTCACCGAGGTCCACCCGCAGGCCGAGGCCTTCATCCGCAGCCTGGCCCAGCGGCTGGTGCGCGGCGCGGCTTTTTTCATCGACTACGGCTTTCCCGAAGCCGAGTACTACCACCCCCAGCGCACCGGCGGCACGCTCATGTGCCACCGGGCGCACCAGGCCGACGACAACCCGCTGGTCGACGTGGGCGAGAAGGACATCACCGCGCACGTGGATTTCACCGGCGTGGCCCTGGCGGCGCAGGAGTCGGGGCTGGACGTGCTGGGCTACACCTCGCAGGCCCATTTTTTGATCAACTGCGGCTTGCTGGACCAGCTGCAAGGCGCCGGCCCGCGCGAGGTGGCGGCGGCGCAAAAGCTGCTCACCGAACACGAGATGGGCGAACTCTTCAAGGTGATCGGCCTGGCCCGCGACTGCGACGACAGCCTGCTGCTCGACCCGGTGGGCTTCGCGCGGGGCGACCGCTCCCACACCTTGTGAAAGCGTTCAGCCTTCGCCCATCGTCACCGGTGTGACGGCCAGGCGGCGGCGCTTTTGCTCGCGCCGGTGCACGGTGCCCAGTGCCCGCGCCAGGCGGCTGCGGCGCTCAAATTTCCAGGCGCTGGGGGCGCCGATCCACAAGGCCAGGGCCACCCAACTCGACAGCAGCGCCAGGCTGACGTCGTCGGCCGCTGGCCCGGCGCCCAGCCACAGCGCGAGCACGGCCGCCGCACCCAGGCCCAACAAGCCCATCGCCGTCTGGCTGGCGTCGGACACGGTCTGCAAGCGCTCGTCGGTCTCGTCGAACACCAGGTGACCGTCGGTGAGGTTGGCCAGCGCCACCACCCGCCAACCGCCGTCGCCACTGGGCTGCACGGCCACCCGCACTTCGTCGCCCGGCACCAGGAAGGGGTGGCTGAACGAGCCGCGGTGGGCCGCAGTGCGGCCCTCGAAACGGCGGCCATCCATCTGAAAGCGGAAGCGCCGCTGCGGCTGGCGACGCGCACCGGGGTGCGTGGGGCCGGGGTGCTGCCAGTGCGTGACCTCGTCCACCCGCCCACGCACCACGCGCAGCAGCGTGTCGCCCAAAATCATCTGGGCTTGGGCGGGCGCATCGAAACTGCCGGGCACGTCGGCCAGGGGGTAGCGAAACAGGCTGTGCACCGAACTCAGGTCGATCGGCAGGCGCCGCAGGTGGCGCACCGCCTCCAGCCAGCCGGCCACCCCCAGCAACAGCAGCGCCACCCCACCGTGGCGAGAGGCCACGATGTCGCCCAGCGAGGCGCCCGCCGGGGCGTGCAGCCAGGCCAGCACGGCAAGCACCAGCCAGGCCAAACCCAGCAGCGCCAGGCGCTGGCGGTGCATGCCGGCCAGGAACGAGCGCGAGGTGGCCGGCGGCATGTCGGCGGCCCACAGCAGCACCGGCTCGGCAGGGGCGGCGCCCAGCTTGCCCACCCACGCCGGCCATTGCGGCCGGGCCGGGTGCACCACGGCGACGTCGAACTGGCTGGGCTGGGCGTGGGTGTGGATCAGGTGGGTGCGGCGGCCCTGCACCTCGACCTGGTGCAGCGCGTGCACCACCCGGCCCAGGTCGGCGTCCCCCCGCTCGTTGGGTGCATGGACCGCCACCGTGCGGTGGCTGTGCAGGCGATGGCGGGAAACCGACGGCGAGAAAGAGAGGTGGGAGACGGACATGGCGGTGGCAGGTGGACGGAGAAACGAACGGACCGGAACGGACTGCGTACTGCCAGCGGAGAGGGGCGTGGCGCTGGGCACGGAAGCGGGAAGAGCCTCGGTGGTCCAGCGGGAGCGACCTCATTCTAGGGTCGGGGAAGGGTTTTCCCGAGGCACCCCCCTAAGGTCGAAATGGCACAGCCACACCTTGGGGTGTTGGCGGCTCCAGGGGGCGCGCGCATGGCTTTGGCTTCAGTGGCTCGGCGCCGCTTCTCAAGCCCCCGCAAGCTGCGACAGCAACTGCGCCACCAAGGGCACCAGCAACGAGGCGGCCAGGGTCGACAAGGCCATGCCGACGCCTGCAAAGGTGCCCACGCCTTGCCCCAGCTGAAAGCCCCGCGCGGTGCCGATGCCGTGCGACACCACCCCCAGGGCCAGGCCGCGCCGGGCGTCGTCTTCCACTTTCATGAGCTTCAGCAGCCAAGTGATGCAGGTGGCGCCCAGGATGCCGGTGACGATGACGAGCACGGCCGTCAGCGCCGGCAGGCCGCCGAGCTTCTCGGCGATGCCCATGGCCACCGGAGCGGTGACCGACTTGGGCGCGATTGACAGGCGCAGCGCCAGCGGTGCACCCCACAGCTGCAGCACGATCATGGCCACCGCGGCGCTGACCACATTGCCCACGATCACCGCCACCACCGTGGGGCCGAGCAGGCTGCGCACTTCGTGCCAGTTGCGGCGCAACGGCACCGCCAGCGCCACCGTGGCCGTGCCGAGCAAAAAGTGGACGAACTTGGCGCCTTCGAAGTAGGTGGCGTAGGGCGTGTCGCTGAGCCACAGCACGGCCACCAGCATGGCCACCGACAGCATCACCGGGTTGGCCCAGGCGCCGCCGCCGAGCGCGCGTTGCAGCCGCACCGACAGCACGTAGGCCCACACCGTCAGGCTGAGCCACAGCAGGGGGCTGGTGCCCAGGTAGACCCACAGCTGGGTGAAGGTGTCGCTCGAGTTCATGTCGAGCTCCCGGGCTGCGCGCCGTCACGGCCGCCGCCGCGGCGGGCCAGCCAGCCGAAGACGAGCACCACCGCGAACACCGTGGCCAGCAAGCTGGCGACCAAGGCCAGGAGCAGCGGCGCCCACCAGGCCGCGATCAGGCTCAGGTGCAGCGACACGCCCACGCCGGCCGGCACGAACAGCAGGCCCAGGTGCTGCAGCACCGAGCCGCTCAACGCGTCGAGTGGCTGGTGAAAACGGTGCAGCAACGGCCAGCAGGCGAACAGCGCCACCAGGCCGATCACCGGCCCCGGCACTGGCAGGTGCAGGCTGTAGCTCAAGGCCTCGCCAAGCAGTTGGAAGGCCAGGATGATGGACAGCGCTTCAAGCATGGGCGGGCTCATGGAGGACACAGCGGAAGGCCACACTGTAGCGAGGTGATGGCGCTACCATGCCGTGGCGGGCGCTGCAGGGCGGCGCGACCCTTGGCCCACCCGTTCACCCCACTTTTCAGGAAGCCTGGCATGTCGTTCGATCTGGAAGCCTTCATGGCCCTTGGCCAGCGCAACCTGCCCGGGCACTTGGGCATCGTGATCACCGAGATGGCGCCGGGCCGGGTGTGCGCCGAGCTGCCGGTGCGCGAGTGCCTGCTGGCGCCCAACGGCTACCTGCACGCCGGCACCTTGGTGAGCCTGGCCGACACGGCCTCGGGCTACGGCTGCCAGATCAGCCTGCCCGAGGGCGCCGCCGGCTTCACCACCCTGGAGCTGAAGTCGAACCACCTGTCCACGGTGCGCGAGGGCCGGCTGCTGTGCGTGGCCACCGTGGTGCACCGCGGGCGGACCACGCAGGTGTGGGACGCCGTGGTCACCAGCGAGTCCACCGGCAAGACGCTGAGCCTGTTCCGCTGCACGCAGATGATCCTGTACCCGGCTGCCGCCGCGGCTTCGCCACCACCGCCGGCCTCGCCCTGAGGCACCGGCTGCACCGCCGATTCGCCACACGGAGCGCCATGTCAGCCCCCATCGCCCCTGCCGTTGTTTCGCCTGCGTCCGATGCCCCGGCGTCGTTCAGCCTGCTCGACGTCCAAGCCGCCCAATCGCGTCTGCAAGGCCACCTGGAAAACACGCCCTGCCTGCACTCGCGCACCCTGTCGCAGCTGGCCGGCTGCGAGGTCTACCTGAAGTTCGAGAACCTGCAGTTCACCGCGTCGTTCAAGGAGCGCGGCGCCCTCAACAAACTGGCCCAGCTCACCGAGGCCGAGCGAGCCAGCGGCGTGCTGGCGGTGTCGGCCGGCAACCATGCGCAAGGGGTGGCCTACCACGCCCAGCGCCTGCACATCCCCGCGACCATCGTCATGCCGCGCTTTGCCACGCCGATGAAGATCGCCCGCACCCGCAGCTTCGGCGCCACCGTGGTGCTGCAGGGCGACACTTTCGATGACGCCCGCGCCCATGGCCTGGCGTTGGCGGCGGCGCAGGGCCTGACCGTGGTGCATCCCTACGACGACCTGGCGGTGGTGGCCGGGCAGGGCACGGTCGGCCTGGAGATGCTGGCGCAGCAGCCCGACATCGACACCCTGGTGGTGGCGGTGGGCGGTGGCGGCTTGATCGGCGGCATCGCCACCGTGGTGCAGGCCTTGGCGCCGCACATCGAGGTGGTGGGCGTGCAGACCGAGCGCTTCCCTGGTGCCTGGAACGCCTTCCACGGCGAGCAGCGCCCCTGCGGGCCGGCCACGGTGGCCGACGGCATCGGCGTGAAGCTGCCGGGGGTGCACACGCTGCCGTTGATCCGCCGGCACGTCAAAGACCTGCTGCTGGTCAGCGAAGACGACGTCGAGCTGGCAATCCTGATGCTGCTGGAGATCGAGAAGACCGTGGTCGAGGGCGCCGGCGCGGCGGGGCTGGCGGCAGTGCTCAAACACCGCGCCCGCTTCGCCGGCCGGCGGGTCGGCCTGGTGCTGTGCGGCGGCAACATCGAGCCGCTGATCCTGGCGGAAATCATCGAGCGCGGCATGGTCAAGTCGGGGCGCCTGGCGCGCCTGCGCTTTGACGTGCACGACGTGCCCGGCGCGCTGGCCGACGTGGCCACCGCGCTGGGCCAGCTCGGCGCCAACATCGACGAGGTGCAGCACCAGCGCGCCTTCAACGCCTTGTCGGTGGACCGGGTGCAGATCAACGTCGTCGTGCAGACCCGGGGCCAGGACCACGTCAACGAGATCCTGCAAGCCCTGCAGGCCCGCAGTTACCGGGTGACGCTGGTGCCCGACTGAAGAAGGCGCAAGGCGGCCAGGCTGTCCAGGGCCGGCAGCGCGCCCACGGGCGGCGCTGCGGCCTCAAGCACCGCGGGCGTGGCGGCCTGCACCCGTTGTGCCAGCTCGCTGGCCAGCTGCGCCGCATGCACCTCGCCCAGCATGCTCAAGTGGTCGCCCGGCATTTCGCGCTCGGTCAACTGCGGCACCAAGGCCCGAAAGCCGTGGCCGGGCCGGCCGCGACCCAGCCGCGTGTCCAGGGCGCGGTACAGCACCGTGGGCCCGGCGTAGGGTCGCAGCAACGGGTCGTGCTCGGCCAGCACGCGGCGGATCTCGTGCTGCCGGCGGGCGTTCATCTGCGCGGCGCGGCGGGCCTCGGCGTCCACCGACTTGCCCAGCGCCTCGGCCAGCCGCGTGAGCAGCTGCCCGAGTCGGCTGCGCACCCCGGCCAGCACATCGCGCCGGCGCGCACGCGGCAGGATGCTGTCGATCAAGGCCAGCAACGGCACCGGCTCGCCTTCGGCGCGCAGCCGCTGCGCCATCTCATAGGCCACCACCCCACCGAAAGACAAGCCCCCCAGCACGTAGGGCCCACGCGGCGTGTGAGCGCGCAAGGCGTCCAGGTAGGCACCGGCCAGCACTCTCAAGCTGGGCAAGGGCGTGCCTTCGCGCAACAGCGTGTCTTCCACCGGCAGCAGCACCGCGTACACCGGCTCGGGTCCGGGGTAGGCCTGGGCCAGCGCTTGGTAGACCGGGCAGCCGGCCACCAGGAACACGGGGGTGCCGACGCCGGGCTTGAGTTCGATGACCGTGGGCACCGGCGCGATCGATCCTTCGCCAATGCGCCGCGCCAGCGCGGCCACCGTCGGGTGGGCCAGCAGGTCGCTCAGGCTCAGGCTGACAGAGAACTGGGCTTCCACGCACGACAACAGGCGCACCGCCCGCAGTGAATTGCCACCCAGGTCGAAAAAGCTGCTTTGGCGGCTCACCGAGGGCCGGCCCAGCACCTGGGCAAACAGCCCGGCGAGGATCTGCTCCACCGCGTCGAGCGGAAGCGCGTCATGCTCATCGGCCAGCGGCGCGGGGGCTGCCGGCGGCGGCAGGCCCGCCCGGTCGACCTTGCCGTTGCCATTGAGCGGAAAGGCGCGCAGCACCACGTAAGCGGCAGGCTGCATGGCGGCTGGCAACTGCGCCGCGCAGCGCTGCTGCAAGAGGCTGAGGTCCTCCGCCGCCACGTCGCCCACCAGGTAAGCCACCAGCTGCGGCAGCCCCTGGGTGTCTTCGCGCACCATCACCAGGCACTCCTGGACCACGGGGTGGGCGCGCAGCACCGCCTCGATTTCTGCCGGCTCCATGCGAACGCCGCGCAGCTTGATCTGAAAGTCGACCCGGCCGATGTAGACCAGCTGGCCGTCGGGCTGATAGCGGGCCATGTCGCCGGAGCGGTACATCCGCTCGCCGGGCAGGGTGGCGAACGGGTTCGGCACGAAACGCTCGGCCGTCAGGTCCGGCCGGTCGAGGTAGCCGCGCGCCAGCCCGGCGCCGGCCACAAACAATTCGCCTGGCAGCCCGATGGGCACCGGCTGCAGGTCTTCGTCGAGCAGGTAGACCTGGGTGTTGGGCAACGGCCGGCCGATGGGCAGCGGTGCCTGCGGGTCCAGGGGCTCGGCGGCCTGCTCGTCATGCAGGTAGACGGTGCAAGTGATGGTCGACTCGGTGGGGCCGTAGCCCTGCAGGAAACGCACCCGCTGTCCACCGCGTTCGCGCCAGCTCTGCAAGGCGCTGCCGAAGGCTTTTTCCGTGCCCACGCACAGCACTTGCAGCGAAGGGGGCACGGTGAGCCGACGCGATTCGAGGTCGCGCACCCACTCGTGCCAGAACGCGGTCGGCAAGACCAGCGCGGTGAGCGCCTGTTGGCGCACGAAACGGTCAAAACGCTGGAAAGTGTCGAGCAGGTCGTCGGGGCGCACCACCACTTCAGCCCCGCTCAGCAGGGCCGGGTAGATTTGTTCGGCCGCCACGTCAAAGCCGATGGAGGCCGAGCACAGCATGCGCGATCCCGGGCCCAGGCCGTAGTGGCGCGCCATGAACACGGCGTGGTTGACCAGCGAGCGGTGGCGGATCTCCACGCCTTTGGGCTCGCCAGTGGAGCCCGAGGTGAAGATGACGTAGGCCAGGTCGTTCGGGTTCACCGCCTCGAAGGGCCAGGGCCGGGCTTGCGTGGCGGCGTCGGCGTCGAAGCACAGCCGAGGCGTGTCGCTGGCGGCCAAAGCGCTGCGGGCCGCCGCGTGGGTCAGCACCAGCCGCGGCTTGCTGCGCGCCAGCAGGGCGTTGATGCGGGCCGGCGGCTGCTGGCAATCGACCGGCACATACGCCGCACCGGCCTTGAGGATGGCCAGCAAGCCCACCACCATCTCCACGCTGCGCTGCACCGCCAGGGCGACACGGTCGCCGCAGCCCACGCCCTGGGTGCGCAGGCGGCAGGCCCACTGGCCAGCGCGGGCGTCGAGTTCGGCATAGGTCAGGCGCGTGGTGCCAAAGCACAGCGCGGGCGCATCGGGCGTGCGCCGGGCCTGGGCTTCGAAGAGCTGGTGGATGCTGGCCTCGGGCATCGGCTCGGCGGTGGTGTTCCACGTCACCAGCAGCCGCTCGCGCTGCGCGTCGTCCAGCAGCGGCAGCTGCGCCACCGACTGCCAAGGCGCATCCAGCGAGGCGGCCGTCAAGGCCGCCAGCTGCGCGTCCAGGGCGTCGGCGGTGTGACTTGGCGTGGCCAGCGAGGTCCGCAGGCGCGCGGTGCTGCCATCGGTCGACAGCCAGACCACCACGTCGGTGCAGCAGGCCAGCCCGGTCTCGGGCGCCGCATCGGCCACCCACAAGGCCCAGGGCCAGCGTGCAGGCCATGTTTGCGACTGCAACCCCGGGGCCCGCTCATACAGGTCGAGCGCGAAATTGCCTTGGGTTTGCAGGCGCTGGGCGGTGGCGGCAAAGGCCGCTTCGAAGGTGGTGAACGACAGGCTGGCCGGCGGGCAGCGCAGGGGCACCACGGGTGCGGCCGCCGCCGAGCCGGTGGCCGGGGCCGACGCATCGGCGGGCCACCACGCCAGGTCCAGGGCGGCTTGGGTCCGGTGCACGCGCACGGCCCAGGCGGCCACGGCACTGCGCGAACGCAGCGCGCGCAACACCGGCGCCACCCGCGCCAGCGCCGCCTCAAAACGGGGCAGGGGGTGGGTCTGCCAGGTGGTGTCGTCGTCCTCGCTCACCCGGGTGTCCAAGGGGAAGCTGGCCGGTGCCAGACCTTGGGCCAACACGTCCACCCAGGCGCCTTCTTGCGAGCGCTCGCCAATCAATGCAGTGACCATGAAGTTCCTGTGAGAGGGGGGCTGAATCCGTGGCGCGGGTAGGCAGGCAGACTGACAGACAAACAGCCCAACCCGCCAAAGCGCTGGAGGCCGAGAAGAGGGTGGGCAGTAAGAGCGGTGAGAAAAAACGGGCCGCGACGGCGTCAGGCGGCTTGGGCCAAGGGCGCGTGCACGCCCAACTCGCGCCGATAGCGCTCGAAGGTGCGGGCGCCGGCTTGCAGCCGCATCAGCGCACCTTGCGCCAGCCAGACGGCCACCTCGGGGCGCTCGGCCACCAACGGCCGCAACACTTCGTCGCCCCAGGTGCGGGCATGGCCCACATCCACCACCGCGTGCACGCGGAAGTAACGGCTGACCCGGCGGGCCACGCCGAGCCGGTCCAGCGCCTGCACCACTTTGACGGCGCGGCTCGGCGCGGTCAGCTCCACCACGCCCAGGGCGCCCAGCGCGTGGTAGGCATAGCGGCGGTTGTAGGCCAGGCCCACCAGCAAATTGCCCAGGGCGATCGATTCCCAGGTGATCTCGTGCAGCGGCGTGTCTTGAATGTCAAGCTCCCGGGCCAGGATGCCGAGCATCGGGCCGTGCATGGCGTGCGGTTTGCCCTGGCCCATTTCGTCCCAGTAATTGCGGGCCAGTTCGAGCTTGGCGCGCTCGGGTAGGCGCAGCTGGCTCAGCGCCACCAGGTCTTCAAAACCCGCTTCGCCGGCCAGTTCCTGGCGCAGGAACCAGCGCACTTCGTCCAGGGTGGCGTGATCGGCCAGGTGGTCGAACAGCGGGTCGTGCTGGCCAGGGCCGTGCTCGCGCAACGCATTGAACCAGTCGAGGAACGCGTCGGGATCGGTGGGCGCGCACGCCGCCTGTTCGGCCACTTCGGCTTGGCTCTGGGCCAGGAAATCCCCTTCCAGCAACGCCAGCTCGTGGGTCTGGCGCAGATCGGCTTGCCAGTGTGCATCGGGCGCCGCCGGGGCCAGCCGACGTTGGTTGAGGTGGTTCAACGCAGCGTGCAAGTCCCACACCCGCAGGCCAGCTGAAAACGATTCACACATGAAGGGGTCTCCGATTTTTATTGACGCTCTTGGGCGCCGTATCGTCAAGCGCCGGGCCCTGCGACTGAGGTTGGCTGCGTTGCGATTGAAACAAATTGTCGGGCTGCTGGTCAGTGTGACCTATCCCCGGTTCGAGGGTATGTGGGTGCCCGCTCGAAAGCAGGGTTATGAGGGTGTTATGAACTTAGGCAGGGGTCGCGTTTGGGCGAGCAAGGCACAGGGCAAGGCGCGACGTGCCGCACAGGGTGGTGCCCT
>JAZKHH010000157.1:0-8199 GCA_040385465.1 Pseudomonadota bacterium
AGGGCATGAACAGCGTCAACGTGGAAGCGAACCCGTTGCGCGCCGACGTGGTGGTCAGCGCCTTGATGAAAGCCCTCAAAGGATTGAGCGTCGCGCCGGCCGTGCGTTCGCGCTGGCTGCAAGCCGGCGCGGTTTCCCTGGGCCACGAATTGCAAGGTCTGTACACGCGACTGAGCGCCTTCCTGGACCGCATGGACGTGCAGGCGGCTGGCTATGCCGTGATCCAGTTGCCCGATGCCCGCACCGCCACGGCCGACGCCCCCATGGGCCGCCGGACCGGCGGTGTGAAGGAAGAGGCGGGCCTGGGGACCGAGGCTCTGCTCACGCTCGATCATTTGCACCAGTTGCTGGTGGGCAACCTGGAGCAACCCGACGAAGAGCCGCTGCGCCAACCCGGCACCGTCGGTGCCGGCAATGCCATGGTGCGCACGCTCGCCAGCGAGGTGGTCTCGCTCATGCTCAAGCAGATCTCGGCCGACGAGCGCTTGTTGCGGCCCGTGCGCGAGATGCTGCAGGGCATGAAACCCGCCTTGTTGCAAGTGGCCCGCACCGATCCGCGCTTCTTCGCCGACCGACAGAACCCCGCGCGCCGCTTGCTCGACGCCATCACCGAACACAGCCTGGCCTACACGAACGAGCAGGACCGTGGCTACGCCGCGTTCTCGCGCCAGGTGCGCGGGATCATCGACACGTTGCAGAAGCCGGGCCCGGATCTCGCCGATCGGTTTCCAGGCCTGCTTCAGCACTTCAACCGCTCGCAGACCGAGGCCATGGCCCCTGAGCACGTGAAGGCGCGCGGCCTGGCAGTGAAGACCTTGGTGAGGGTGGAGCAGCGCAACCTGCTGGCCGAGCGCGTGGCCGCCGAATTCCGGTCGCGCAACGACTTTGACCGGTCCCCCGGGGTGGTCAGGCGCTTCCTGACCGGCCCCTGGGCGCAGGTGGTGGCGCAGGCACGGCTGGAAGTCTCCAACGCCACAGGCCTGAGCACCTCCGAAGTGCCGGCAATGCGTTACACGGACATCCTGCCTGACCTGCTGTGGTCGAGTCAGCTGGCAGTGGCGAGCTTGAACCGCCCGCGTCTGGTGAAAGTGATCCCGTCCGTGCTGCGCACCCTGCGCGAAGGTCTGGACTCGATCGACTACCCGCGCGAACAGGCCGAAGCTTTCTTTCAGACCCTGATGGGTTTGCATGAAGCGGCCTACAAGACCCAGCGCTCCGAGCCGCCCCAGGATGTACAGCCCAGTGAGCAGTTCGAGGACGACATGGAGCCGTGGATGCAGCCCGCTGAGGCGCGCGACACCTGCTTCATGGACGACTCCTTGCCCGACACCCAGCCGTCCTTCGTGGACACCCAACCGCTTCAGCGCGACTGGGTGGACTTGAAGGCGGAGATGGCGGCGCAATCGCCGTCACAACTCAGCGTGGGCACCTGGGTGGACGTGTGGCAGGACGGTCAGGCCCTGCGTTGCCAGATCACCTGGGCCAGCCCGCACGGCACGCTGTTCCTGTTTGCAGGCGTCAATGGCCGCTCGTTGTCCATGACCCGCCGTGGCCTGGACCGCTTGATCGAGCAGGACAAACTGCGTGTGGTGGCGGACCACGGCGTGGTCGATGAAGCGCTGGACGAGGTCACTCGCCAAGCCTGGCTGAACAGTATCAAGGCCGACGGCCTGTAGGACGCCCCCACGCTCCGCCGCTGCGCGGGTCGCTGCCCCCCGAGGGGGCTGAGCCTGCCTTGGGGCGGCCCGGCGACTGGCTCGTTGCCCCCACGCTGCGCCGCTGCGCTTTCAGACCTTCCTGAGCAGCTTCTTGCGCACCAGGTGGATGTTGTTGCGCAGCGCGTACAGCTCGTCGGTGTACGACAGCGGCACCACCACTTTTTCCACTTTCGATTCCATGGCGTCGAGCTGCTCGACCAGGTCGGCGGCCTTGTCGGCGTCGGCTTCAAAACGTTGCTCCACGTCGCGCAGTTCGGCGTACCAGCGAAACACCCGCTTGCGGATGCGGAATGTGTAGAGCGGGGGCACGATGCGCGAGAGCGGCAATGCCAGCGCCAGGATCAGGCCCATGGCCAGCCACATGCGCTCGATCAGGTTGGCCAGCCAGAAGGGCAGATAGCGTTGCAGGAACGGGGCGCCGTTCTTGATGGCGCGTGACGCCTCGGGTGAGATCGGCACCTCGCTGTGTTCCAGGCTGGGGTACTCGCCCGCCTTGCTGAACCAGCCCGAGCCCCCGTGCAGCCCGGTGGCCGTTTGTGCGAAGAGCTGCAGGATGGCGGGGTGGGTGTCGCTGTGCGCCAGCAGGCTGGTGGTGGACGCGACCAGACGCACGTCGCGGGTCGGTATGTTGCGCGCCAGGTCCACCACGCCCTGCGGCATCACAACCGGCGTGAGGTAGCCAAAACGCCTTGAATAGGCTTCGCTTTGCGCGAAGTCCAGCAGCTTCACGCCCGGGGTCTGCAGCAGCATCTGCACCATCAGCGACTCGGGTGCCGAAGCGAACACCACGGCATCGATCTCGCCACCCAGAAAGGCCACCGTGGCCGGGGTTTGCTCCAGTTCGCTCAGGCGCAATTGCTTCGGGTCCACGCGGTTCACGTCGAGCAGCGTGGAGAACAGGCGGGGCACGCCGCTGCCGGCCGTGCCCACGTTCACCCGCCAGCCACTGAACTCGGCGAGGTGGTTCACGGTGGGGGATCTGCGCAGGCGCCTGGCCGAGTCTTCGCGGTAGAAGAGCCACAGCGGTTCGACGAACAGGCTGCCCAGCGAAGTGATGCTGTCTTCCTCGTCGTAGCCGATGTCGGCCGTGCCACCCTGCACGAAGCCGAGATCGGCCTTGCCAGTGCGCAGCAGTTCGAGGTTGGCGGACGAGCCTTCGGAGGACAGCAGCTCGACCGTGATGCCGTAGCGCGCCAGCGCTTCGGCGTAGCGCTTGCCGAACTCCGCATAGGCGCTTTGATCCGGGCCGGTGGCCAGCACCACGCGCTTGGGGGGCGTGGGGTTGAGCCACCAATAGGCCACGCCCAGCAACGCGATGGTGAGCAGGGCAAAGGGACCGAATGACACGATCATCTCGCGCAGTGAGATGAGCGTGTAGCGAAGGGTTTTGGGCATGCCGCGACATTAGCACGGCACCCTGTAATAACCTGTTGCCGAGGACCTTCGAGGCGGGTTCAGGGCATTGGTTCGATGCTCATCACGGTGTAGGCCCCATTGACCTGCATGGCGGTGAAACGCACCTTGTCTCCGGCCTTGACCTTGCCCAGCAGCGCCGGATCGTTCACCTGGAACACCATGGTCATGGGAGGCATGTCCAGGTTCTTGATCTCTCCGTGCTTGAGCGAGATCTTGCCTGCGGCCGTGTCCACGCGGCGCACCTCGGCCTCCACCATCGGCAAAGTGTCTGCGGTGGTGGCCGTGCGCTTGAAGCCCGCCGTGTTGCCGGCGTAGTGCTGGTACACGCGGCCCGTGCCGTCGGGCAGCACCAGCATCACGTCGTAGGCGTCGCGGCGATCGCCGTACACGGCACCGTCCATGCCCGGGCTGCCCACCGGCATGCCCGGCACGGCCAGACCGATGGCCTTGGGCTTCTCGGACAGCAGGCGGCGAATCTCGCGCGCGTTCACGTGGCCTTCGATCGCGTAGCCACCGATCAGACCGGTGTGGCAGGAGGCGAACTTGTCGGGCAAGCCCAGGCGCTTGCGCACAGCCGCATTGCCGGTGTCGAACACCTGCACCTGGAAGCCGTCGGCCTGGAGGTAGCTCACCCAGTCGTGGCAGCAGCCGCAATTGGGGTCTTTCCAGACCTGCAGCACTGGCAGGGTGGTTGGTGCTTGAGCCCAGGCGGGCAGGGCTGCGCCAGCGATCAGTGCCGCTGCCGTGTTGATAAGGGAACGTCGTTGCATGGTGTCTCCTGGTGGTCAAGCGTTGGGGGCGACGCGGATCGTGCCGCGCATGCCGGCTTCAAAGTGGCCGGCAATCAGACATGCGAATTCAAAGTCACCCGGGCGGTTGAAGGTCCAGACGATCTCGCCACGTTTGCCGGGAGCGACGTGCGCCATGTAGGGCTCGTCGTGCTCCATCTTGGGAAACTTCTTCATCATCTCGGCATGCGCCTTGAGCTCCTCGCCGGTGCCGATCACGATCTCGTGCAGCACCTTGCCCACGTTGACGGCGCGAATGCGCAGCGTGTCGCCCTCACGCACATCGAGGTGGTTGGGCGTCATCTTCATGTCGTCGCTCATGCGGATGTCCACCGTGCGCCTGGCCTTGGCCGGTTCTGCGGCGATGCCCCAGGGCTTCTGCTCTTTCACCAACGGGGTGGCTGCCTTGGGGTGCTGATCGCCGTGCGCAAAAGCGCGCGGCAAGGCCAGCGCCAGGGGAAGGGCCAGCAGGCTGCGTCGTGTCTTGAAGGTCATGCGTGTTCTCCGTTGAAGTTTCAATGGTTGCCGTGACCGCCCGCGGGCTTGCGGACAGTGGCGGCGGGTGGGGTCGTCGGGGTGGTTGCGGCAGGCCGGGTGGCCGCGGGCGCGGCACCCGTGTCCACCAGCCGCGCCTGCGTGCCCGGCGGAATCTTGTAGTCGCCCGGGTCGCTGTAGTCGCCGGTCTTCTGGTCGGCGCGCACCTTGAGCGTGGTGAACATGCCGCCCATCTCGATGGCGCCAAAGGGGCCCGTGCCGGTCATCATGGGGAAGGTGTTGGCGGGCAGTTCCATCTCCATCTCGCCCATGTCGGCCATGCCGCGCTCGCCCATCACCATGTAGTCGGGCACGGCGCGCTGCAGCGGTTTCACCAGCCCTCGGTGGTCCACGCCGATCATGGTGGGCACGCCGTGGCCCATGGCGCCCATGGTGTGGTGGCTCTTGTGGCAGTGCATGGCCCAGTCGCCGGGCTCGTCGGCAATGAACTCCAGCTGGCGCATCTGGCCCACCGCCACGTCGGTGGTGACCTCGGGCCAGCGCGAACCCTTGGGCGTGGGTCCACCGTCGGTGCCGCTCACCTCGAACTCGATGCCGTGGATGTGGATCGGGTGGTTGGTCATGGTGAGGTTGCCCACGCGCACGCGCACCCGTTCACCGAGCCTGGCCACCAGCGGTGTGATGCCGGGGAACACGCGGCTGTTCCAGGCCCAGATGTTCTGGTCGAGCATGGTGTTGACCTGCGGCGTCATGCTGCCGGGTTCGACGTCGAAGGCGTTGAGCAGGAAGCAGTAGTCGCGCTGCACCTCTTCGATGAGCGGGTGCTTCGCCTTCGGGTGCGTGATCCACAGACCCATCATGCCCATGGCCATCTGCGTCATTTCATCGGCGTGCGGGTGGTACATGAAGGTGCCGGGCCGGCGCGCGGTGAACTCGTAGACGAAGGTCTGGCCGGGCTTGATCTGCGGCTGGTTCAGGCCTCCCACACCGTCCATGCCATTGGGCAGGCGTTGGCCGTGCCAGTGGATGGTGGTGTGTTCGGGCAGGCGGTTGGTCACATAGATGCGCACGCGATCGCCCTCGACCACTTCGATGGTCGGGCCCGGGCTCTGGCCGTTGTAGCCCCACATGTTGACCATGAAGCCCGGCGCCATCTCGCGCACCACAGGCTCGGCCACCAGGTGGAATTCCTTCACCCCCGCGTTCATGCGCCAGGGTGCGGTCCAGCCGTTGAGCGTGACCACGGGGTTGTAGGGGCGGCCCGCGCCGGTCACGCCAGGGGGCGTCCAGGGCGGCGCGGTGTTGGCCGAGGTTTGCTGTACCGGCTCGGGGATGGCGGCCAGCGCCACGCGGCTCACGCTGGTGGCCGCGACGGCGCCAACGGCAGCACCGGCGAGCCAGTTTCTTCGGTTCATCGTTTTGTTCATGTCAGTGTCCTGCCGGGGTGGCGGTTGCGCCCGTGCCCGCGTTCGATGGGGAGTCGGGACCGGTGTAGTCGGCACCGGCCAGGAGGGCTTGCCAGTCGGTCCGGGCGCGCCAGTAGTCGCGTCGGGCCTGCAAGGCGGCGTCGAGCGACTGCATGCGTTCGCGCGCGCTGGCCAGCAGTTCCCAGCTGCTTTGCAGCATGCCGTTGTAGCGGAGCAAGGTTTCCTGCTCCAGGGCGGCTTGCAGCTGGGCCACCACGGTTTGCGCGTGCAGCGCACTGGCGTGGCGCGCTTGCAGCTGGGCCCAGGCCTGGCGCGCCATCGAGCGGCGTTCGCTCGCAGCGCGCAGCAGTCTGGCCTCGACGCGGGTCGCGCGCTCCAGCGGGTGATCGCGCAGCAGGGAGAGGTCCCCGATGTGCGGCGGTGTCGGCGTGGCGCTCGGGTCCGGCATGGCCGCCAGGGCGGCGTCCACCGCGGCGTTCCAGGTCTGCCGGCGGGCGTCGCTCACCGCGGCGAGTTCACGTTGGACCTCGATCCGTTGCAGGGCCAGCAGCGGGTCTGCATGCAGCACGGCGGCTCCCAGCGAGGATTCACTCAGACCCTCGCTCGGCACGGCACGCGGCGGCACGGCCGGCAAGCCAGCGGGCAGGCGTTCACCCAACTGCGCCACGGCCTGCGCGTCCCACTGGCCCAACAGTTGCGCCAGCCGCTCCTGGGCTGCCAAGGCCGTGCCTTGCGCGTTCACGCTGGCTTGCCAGGCGCCGGCTTCCAGCAGTTGTTCGCGCATCAGCCTGGCCTGGCTCCAGTTGCCGGCCACCACCATGCGCTGACCGAGTTCGCTGCCGGTTCGTGTGGCGTCCCACATGTCGCTCGCGTGGCGCCAGCTCTGGCGCGCGCTCACCGCGTCGACCCAGGCGCGCTGCACGTCGCGCACGTGGCGCGCGTAGGCCACCCGCACTGTGCCTGTGGCCAGCGGATTCATGTCGGCGTGGGTGAACAGGTCAGGCCGGTGGCGCAAGGACATGCGCAGCGCCTGCGCCACGTCCAGCGGCTCGGGCCTGGCGCTGTTGCCTTCGGTGGCGGGCGCGGCGTCGCCCGGATTTTTCGCCTCCCAGCGCAGCAGGTCGGCGTGGCCACGCGGGAACTCGGCCACGCGTTCGTTGGCGCGTCGCCAGATCTCGCGCGCCCGGGCAATGTCTGCCGGGCGTTCCTGCGGCGCCACCGCGCCGGTGGCGGGCAGCGCGATCGGGCCTGCTGCCGAGGTGGGGGTTGCCGGATCGGCGGCTTGCAGTGCTCGGGAAGGCTGAGCCTGTGCCGGCCCCCAGACCGCCGACAGGCAGGCCAGGCTCAAGGCCGCGACGCGACAACGTGTGCTTGTGAAAGGCGGTGAAAACCGCCGCAAAACCATCATGGAAATCTCCTGAAATCACGAACCGACGCCCGCTGGCACGCCCTCATCGGGTGGCTGCGGACGCACCTGTGGCGTGTGAAGTCAGGAAATGGGTGGTTTGATGCCCCGTTGGGCCTCGCTGCTGGCAAAGCGATCGGCGGGAGGCGCGAGCTTGCTGTGCAGTGTGGGCGGGGTCTGCAGCGCGGGCGTGGCCATGGCCAGGGCGGGCACGTTGCAGACATCGCAGGCGTTGTGCTGGTGGTCGCCGCTGTCTTCTGCCGACGCTGCGTGCTCGTCGCAGGCGCAGTGGTCATGCTCCGCCGCATGCTCATCCGTCGCCATGGTGGCCATGGTGGCGTGTGCAGGCTGGGTCAACATCTCCACCGCCATGGCATCGCTCACCCAGCCGCGCAGGGGCAGCAGGGCGATCATCAGGACGAGGAACCAGTGGCGCATGGCTAGGGATGATACGGAACAGCCCGTGTTGGTTCCATCCCCGTTGCTGAAATTCGCTTGTTTCAGGCGGGGCATTGCAGCACCAGGGCCTGCACTGGCTGCGTCAGGCCGGGGTTCGTCACCACGAAAGCCACCCGCTGTGTCGAGCCGGCGGGCAGCACGAGTCTGGCGCTGCCACCCTGGCCGGCGGCCCAGGGCGCCACCGGTTGGTACAGGCTCACCACGTGGTCGTGGCGGAGGTTTTCGCCGGCGTTTTCGCCGCGCGTGACCTTGCTCACCAGGCCGTCCTGCAGGACCGCCCAATAGCCCGCCAGTTCGCTGCCCGGTGCGGCCGCGATATGTGCCGTCACCACGGTCCCCTGGCGGCTCAGGCGCATGGCCGGGGCGGCCGCGGCGGGCAGGCCGCTCAGGTGGCTGGCGGCCTGGCCGTGCCAGTCGCGGTGGTCACGCCCGTTGTGCACGACCTGCGGTGTGTAGACGTGCTTGCCGCGCAGCGCTTCCTTCAGCTGGTA
>JAZKHH010000158.1:0-11389 GCA_040385465.1 Pseudomonadota bacterium
GGCCAATCGCAGTGACCAGGGTTTTCACCAATCATCGAAAAAATCGATGACTCGATGAGAAAAATATGCGTTTGCAGCGGGCGATGGGTCCCCCACAGAATCCACCCGTCTTCGGTCGAAATGTTTTTGGGGAGTCTCACCGTGAATGCCAGCCATGCCACATCACCGCCTTCGGGCCGCTCGATCGGCGCTCAAGTTCGAGCGCCCATTCGGCGAGGCGAATGGTCGACCCACACCAGCGGTTTGAGCCACGACCTGGTGCAGGGCAACCTGGTGATCCTGCCGCAGACCCTGGCCTTTGACTTCCTTCGCTTTTGCCAACGCAACCCCAAGCCTTGTCCGCTGCTGGCGGTGTCTGAGCCGGGTGACCCGATGCTGCCCACGCTGGGCGACGACATCGATGTGCGCTGCGATGTGCCGCGCTACCGCGTGTGGCGCCACGGCGAGGTGGTAAACGAACCCACCGACATCCGCGGCCTGTGGCGCGGCGATTTGGTGAGCTTCGTCATCGGCTGCTCCTTCTCGTTCGAGCAAGCCCTGCTCGACGCGGGCGTGCCACTTCGCCATGTGGCGCAGCGGCGCAACGTCAGCATGTACCGCAGCTCGATCGCCACGGTGCCGGCCGGTCCGTTCAAAGGCCCGATGGTGGTGTCCATGCGCCCCATGCGGGCCGCTGACGCCATCCGCGCGGTTCAGATCACCTCGCGCTTTCCCAACGTGCACGGCGCCCCCGTTCACATCGGAGACCCGGCGTTGATCGGCATTCACGATCTGTCCAAACCCGACTACGGCGACGCCGTCGAGGTGATGCCCGACGAGCTGCCGGTCTTCTGGGCTTGCGGCGTCACACCGCAAGCCGCCGTGAGCCACGCCCGGCCGGAGTTTTGTGTGACCCATGCCCCGGGCGCCATGCTGATCACGGACCTGCAAAACCAGCAGCTGGCCAGCTTTTGATCTCCCTGTGTTTCCCTGTTTGCCTTACCCATCCTTGAGGAGTTTGCGATGAAGAAATTGATGTTCGCCTGTGCCGCCGTCGTGATGAGCGCTTCGGTTCAAGCCCAGACCAAATGGGACCTGCCCTCTGGCTACGCTGCCAACACCTTCCAGGCGCAAAACCTGCAGTACTTTGCCGACGAGGTCGACAAGGCCACGGGCGGCAAGCTCAAGGTCACGGTGCACCCGGGTGCCTCGCTCTTCAAGGCCAACGAGATCAAGCGGGCGGTGCAAACCGGTCAAACCCAGATCGGCGAATTCATCTTGTCGGGTGCGTCCAATGAAAACGCGCTGTTCGGCCTCGATGCCATTCCCTTCCTGGCCACCAACTACGCCGAGGCCAAGCGCCTGAACGACGTGTCCAAGCCGTACCTCGACAAGCTGCTGGCCTCGCAGGGCTTGAAGCTGTTGTATGCGGTGCCCTGGCCCGGGCAGTCGCTGTATTCGGCCAAACCCATCACCTCGATGCAGGACTTGAAAGGCACGAAGATGCGCGCCTACAACCCCGCCACCACCCGCATTGCCGAGTACGTCGGTGCCCAACCGGTGACGATCCAGCTGGCCGAGCTGGGGCAAGCGCTGGCCACTGGCAGCGTCGACAACTTCCTCACCTCGAGCGCCAGTGGCGTGGACAGCAAGCTCTACGAGCATGTCAAGTACTTCTACGACGTCAACGCCTGGTTGCCCCGCAACGCCCTGGTCGTGAACCAGAAGGCCTTCGACGGTTTGGACAAGCCCACGCAAGCGGCCGTGCTGAAGGTGGCGGAGGCTGCGCAAACGCGCGGGTGGGCCACCAGCGAGCAAAAAGACGGCGAGTACCTCAAGGAACTTCAAGCCAAGGGCATGACGGTGGACCGCGGCAACGAAGGCCTCAAGCGTGAGCTGAAAATCATCGGCGGCCGCATGACCACCGATTGGCTTCGCAGTGCCGGCGACGATGGCAAGCTGATCATCGATGCCTACAAAGCGGCCAAGTAACGCCCCCGCACCACGCTGTGGCGTGGGCCCTCGCCGGGCGTCCGATGTGCGCCTCGTTTGAGGCTTGAGCCCGCCCTGGGCGGCAACCTGCGGCCTTGCCGAGGTTGCCACCTCCCTTGTTTTCGTTTGATCTCACCTTGGGTCGAGAGGAGCTGCTGTGGGTAAATCACTGCACCATTTTTATCGCTTGCTGTCGGTGTTGGCCGCCGTGTCGATGGTGGCCGCCTTTGGCACCGTCATGCTGGGCATGTTGGGCCGGCAGCTTGATTTCAACATCCGTGGCCTGGACGCCTACGCCGGCTACTCCATCGCCGCCGCCTTGTTCCTGGCCTTGCCCGACACCCTGCGCCGCGGGGACCACATCCGGGTGACGCTGTTGTTGCAGCAAGTGCCGGCCAAAGTGCGCAACCTGCTCGAGTACTGGAGCCTGGGCGCCGGTTTGGCCCTGGCGGCCTACATGACCTGGTTCGCCTGCCGGCTGGTCTGGATGTCCCACACCTACAACGACGTTTCGCAAGGCGCCGACGCCACGCCGTTGTGGATTCCGCAGATGGCCATGGCCCTGGGTTGCATCGGCTTCGCCGTGTCCATGGCAGACGCGCTCGTGGCGCGGGTCCAGGGGCGGGAATTTTTCAGCACCGAGGCGGAAACCGCCCACATCGAATAAGCAGTCAGGGGAATCACTTCAATGGACATCTACATCGCCGGTCTTTTGATCGTCATCATGATCGTGATCCTGGCCTCCGGGCTGTGGATCGGCCTGACCTTGCTCGGGGTGGCGTTCGTCGCCATGGAGGTCTTCACCACCAAGTCGGCAGGCGACAGCATGGTGCTGACCATCTGGGGCTCGACCTCCAGCTGGACGCTGACCGCCTTGCCGCTGTTCCTGTGGATGGGTGAAATCCTGTTTCGCTCCAAGCTCACTGAGGACATGTTCAAAGGGCTGGCCCCCTGGCTCAACCGCATCCCGGGCCGCCTGCTGCACACCAACGTGATCGGCTGCGGCATCTTCGCGGCGGTGTCCGGCTCGAGTGCGGCCACCTGCGCCACCATCGGCAAGATCACCTTGCCCGAACTGAAAAAGCGCGGCTACCCCGACGACATTTCCATGGGCTCGCTGGCCGGCGCCGGCACCTTCGGTCTGATGATCCCGCCGTCGATCATCATGATCGTCTACGGCGTGGCGGCCGACGTGTCCATCTCCAAGCTGTTCGTGGCCGGGGTGATCCCCGGCCTGATGCTGATGGCGATGTTCTCGGCGTACATCGTGGTGTGGGCGCTGCTCAACAAGGGCAAGGTGCCCGAGGCAGACGCCGGCATGAGCCTGGTCGACAAGCTGAAGGCGGGTCGTCACCTGATCCCGATCGTGTCGTTGATCGTGCTGGTGATCGGCGCGATTTACAGCGGCTTTGCCACCGCCACCGAGTCGGCCGCCATGGGGGTGATGGGTTCGCTGATTCTCTCCGCGGTCGAGCGCTCGTTGACCTGGCACAAGTTCAAGGAGGGCCTGTTCGCCGCCTGCCGCGTGTACTGCATGATCGGTTTGATCCTGGCAGGCGCCTCCTTCCTGACGCTGTCGATGGGTTTCATCGGCCTGCCGCGCGAGGTGGCGCAGTTCATCGGCGGATTGCAGCTGTCGCCTTTCATGCTGATCCTGATGCTCACCGGCTTTTTCATCGTGCTGGGCTGCTTCCTGGACGGCATCTCCATGGTGGTGCTCACCATGGCCGTGCTCCTGCCCACCGTGCAGGCCGCCGGCATCGACCTGATCTGGTTCGGCATCTACGTGGTCCTGGTGGTCGAGATGGCCCAGATCACGCCGCCCGTGGGGTTCAACCTCTTCGTCTTGCAAGGGCTGACCAAAAAGGAATTGCCCTACCTGGCACGCACCGCCCTGCCGTTCTTCTACCTGTTGTTCGCTGCGGTGCTGGCCATTTACCTGTTCCCGCAGATCGTGCTGGTCGGGCCAGCCTTGATGAACTAGTTTTTTCGTGTGCCCGTGTTGTCAACCTTGATGGGAGTGCGCCATGACCGACCGTAGAAGTTTTTGTGCCTTGCTGGCTGGGGCCGGTTTGTTCCCAGCGGCCGGGCATGCGCAAACGTCATGGAAACTCGCCACCGGTTACCCAGCGTCGAGCTTCCACGGCAAGAATCTGGTGCAGCTCATCAACGAGGTGGCAGCCGCGCCTGGCGGGTTGCGCATCGACCTCGGGCCCGAAAACAGCTTGTTCAAGCTCAACGATATTTTCGATGCCGTGCGGACCGGCAAGGTGCAGATGGGTGAAACCATCATGACCAGCCTGGCCAAGGACATGCCGGTGGCGGGGGCCGACTCGGTGCCCTTCGTCGTGCGCAGCTATGCCGATGCGCTGCGGATGTGGAAGTACCAGCGGCCGCTGATTGAAAAGCGGTTTCAGATGGCCGGGCTGCGCTGCCTCATGGCCGTGCCCTGGCCGCCGCAGGGCCTCTACACCAACCGCCCCGTGGCGCGCGTCAGCGACCTGCGGGGCGCGAAGATGCGCACCTACAACCCCACCACCCAGCGCATTGCCGAGTTCATGGGCGCCAGCCCCGTGGACGTTCCCATGGCGCAGGTGCGTCAAGCGCTCGGAGAAGGGCGCATCGATTGCATGATCACCTCGGCCGTCACGGGGGTCGACAACCAGGTGTGGTGGCAGGTGAAGCACTACTATGAGATCAACGCCTGGTTTCCCAAGAACGTCACCTTCGTGAACGCCCAGGCGTTCGATGCCTTGCCGGCAGAGGCCCAAAGCGCTTTGCTGAAAGCCGCCGCGGTTGCCGAGACCCGTGGCTGGGCGGAAAGCGAGAAGGCGGCCGCGCAGTCGGTGGAGGAGCTGCGGCGGCAAGGCATGAAGATCGAACGGGTGCCCGCTGAGTTCCTCGTCGAGCTCAAGCGAATGGGCGAACGGTTCTCACTGGAGTGGATCAAGCAAGTTGGGCTCGAGGCCAACGAGATCTTCGTTCCATTCTTCACAAAGCAGTAGGTGCAGCGCCGAGGCGGTGCCCCATTCGCTCGGCAGCCTGCCTCGCAGACACACCCTTCATTTTTCCCCTGTGCCGGTGCCTTGCAGCCGGTCACAGTGGATTCGCAATGGCTGCGGCCATGGATTGATTCAGACAAGGAATTGCAATGACCACCCCATCAGCACCACTCCCCGCACAAGCGCCCCTCACCGACAAGCCGAAATGGCAGTTCTGGATCGACCGGGGCGGCACGTTCACCGACTTGGTGGGCAAGCGCCCCGACGGCACGCTGGTGACCCACAAGCTGCTGTCTGAGAATCCCGAGCAGTACCGCGACGCCGCAGTGGCCGGCATTCGGCACCTGTTGGGCCTGAAGGCCGGCGAGCCCATCACGCCCGAGGCGGTGGAGTGCGTGAAGATGGGCACCACGGTGGCCACCAACGCCTTGCTCGAGCGCAAGGGTGAGCCGACTTTGTTGGTCACCACGCGGGGCTTTCGCGATGCGCTGCGCATTGCCTACCAAGACCGTCCGCGTTTGTTCGACACGCACATCGTGCTGCCCGAGCTGCTGTATGAGCGCGTGATCGAAGCGCAGGAACGCGTGGCCGCCGATGGCACCGTGGTCGAGGCGTTGGCCGAGAGCCACCTGCGCACCGCGCTGCAAGCCGCGTTTGACGACGGGCTGCGCAGCGTGGCCATTGTGTTCATGCACGGCTACCGCTACACCGCGCACGAGCTGGCAGCGGCCCGCCTCGCCCACGACGTGGGTTTTCCGCAGGTGAGCGTCTCGCACCAGGTCAGCCCCTTGATGAAGCTGGTTTCGCGCGGTGACACCACCGTGGTCGACGCTTACCTGTCGCCCATCCTGCGGCGCTACGTCGAGCAGGTGGCCGGCGACATGCCCGGCGTCAAACTGTTCTTCATGCAGTCGTCCGGCGGTCTGACCGATGCCCATGCCTTCCAGGGCAAAGACGCGATTTTGTCGGGCCCGGCCGGCGGCATCGTCGGCATGGTCCGCACCGCCCAGCTGGCCGATTTCGACCACGTGATCGGCTTCGACATGGGCGGCACCTCGACCGACGTCTCGCACTATGCCGGCGAGTTCGAGCGCGCCTTCGAGACCCAGGTGGCGGGCGTGCGCATGCGCGCGCCGATGATGAGCATCCACACCGTGGCCGCAGGCGGCGGCTCGGTGCTGAGCTTCGACGGCGCGCGTTTCCGCGCCGGCCCACAGAGCGCCGGTGCCAACCCAGGCCCGGCCTGCTACCGGCGCGGCGGCCCGCTGGCGGTGACCGACGCCAACGTCATGCTGGGCAAGATCCAGCCTGATTACTTCCCCCAGGTTTTCGGCCCCCGTGCCGACGAAGCGCTCGACCGCGACACCGTGATCCAGCAGTTCACCGAAATGGCCGCTGACATTGAGCAAAAAACCGGTGCCAAGCGCACGCCGGAGGAAGTCGCCGAGGGCTTCATCGACATCGCCGTCGGGGCCATGGCCAACGCCATCAAGAAGATTTCCGTGGCCCGCGGCTACGACGTCACCCGCTACACCTTGCAGTGTTTCGGCGGGGCAGGCGGGCAGCACGCCTGCCTGGTGGCCGACGCGTTGGGCATGCGCAAGGTCTTTGCCCACCCGCTGGGCGGCGTGCTGTCGGCCTACGGCATGGGCCTGGCCGACCAGAACGTGATTCGCGAGTCGGCCATCGAGCAGGTCCTCACCGAGTCCATCGACGTCGTGACCCAAAAGCTCAATGCCCTGGCCGATGAGGCCGAGGGTGAGTTGCACCGCCAGGGCGTGAACGCGGGCGTGGTGCAGGTCCACCGCAGGGTGCACGTGCGCTATCAGGGCACCGACTCGGCGTTGGTGGTGCCCTTTGGCAGCGTCGGGGAAATCCAATCCGCCTTCGAGGCGGCCTACCGCCAGCGCTTCGCTTTCTTGATGAGCGAGCGCGCCCTGGTGGTGGAGGCCGTGTCCGTCGAGGCCGTGGGGGCTGGCGACGCCCCCACCGAGCCACGCTACAGCGGCCTGCTGGACGAGCCCGCGCCTGTGGCCTCCTACGTCAAGATGTTCAGCGGCGGCCAATGGCATGACGCAGCCCTCGTGGTGCGCGAGCGCACGCAACCCGGCCACGTGATCACGGGCCCGGCCATCATTTCGGAGAAAAACGCCACCACGGTGGTCGAACCCGGTTGGCAAGCCGTGGTCACCGACCTGGACCACCTGGTGCTGGTGCGCATCAAGGCGCGCGAAGCCCGCAAGGCCATCGGCACCTCGGTCGACCCGGTAATGTTGGAGGTGTTCAACAACCTGTTCATGAACATCGCTGAGCAGATGGGCCTGCAGCTGCAAAACACCGCCTACTCGGTGAACATCAAGGAGCGCCTGGACTTCTCCTGCGCCTTGTTCGACGCCCAGGGCAACCTGATCGCCAATGCACCGCACATGCCGGTGCACCTGGGCTCGATGAGCGAGTCCATCAAGACGGTGATGCAGGGCAACGCCGGCCAGATGAAACCCGGCGACGTCTATGCCTTGAACGATCCGTACCACGGTGGCACCCACCTGCCGGACGTGACGGTGGTGACGCCGGTGTTCGACGATGACGACAAGCACATTCTGTTTTACGTCGGCTCACGCGGTCACCATGCCGACATCGGCGGCACCACCCCGGGCTCGATGCCGCCGTTCTCGACGCGCATTGAGGAAGAGGGTGTGCAGATCGACAACGTGAAACTGGTGGACCAGGGCCGCATGCTTGAAGACGAGATGGTCGCCCTGTTGTCCAGCGGCGCCTACCCCTCGCGCAATCCACAGCAAAACATCGCCGACCTGCGGGCCCAGGTGGCGGCCAATGAAAAGGGGCTTCAAGAATTGCGCAAGATGGTGGCGCAGTACGGACTGGACGTCGTGCAGGCCTACATGGGCCATGTGCAGGACAACGCCGAAGAATCGGTGCGCCGCGTGATCACCCGCTTGAAGGACGGGGCCTTCACCTTGCCACTGGACAATGGCGCGCAGATCAGCGTGGCCATTCAAGTGAACACCGACGCCCGCAGCGCCACCATCGACTTCACCGGCACCTCGGCGCAGCTGAGCAACAACTTCAATGCGCCCCGGGCCGTGTGCATGGCCGCCGTGCTGTACGTGTTCCGCACCCTGGTGGGCGATGAGATCCCCCTCAACGCCGGGTGCCTCAAGCCCCTGAAGGTCGTCATCCCCGAGGGGTCGATGCTCAATCCACTGCCACCCGCCTCCGTGGTGGCGGGCAATGTCGAGACCTCGACCTGCATCACCAATGCGCTGTACGGCGCCCTGGGTGTGTTGGCCGCCGGGCAGTGCACGATGAACAACTTCACCTTCGGCAACGACCAGTACCAGTACTACGAAACCATCTCGGGAGGCTCCGGCGCGGGCCCAGATTTCGACGGGACCAGCGTCGTGCAAACGCACATGACCAACTCGCGCCTCACCGACCCCGAAGTCTTGGAGTTCCGCTTTCCCGTGCAGCTGGACAGCTATGAGATTCGCACCGGGTCGGGCGGCGCGGGCCGGCACAAGGGCGGTGATGGGGGCATCCGCAAGGTGCGCTTCCTGGAAACGATGACGGCTTCCATCTTGTCCAATGGCCGAAAGATCGGCGCCTTTGGTGCGGCCGGTGGCTCGCCCGGTGCGCCGGGTGTGAACCGGGTGGAGCGGGCCGATGGCACGGTGGAAGTGCTGGGCCACATCGGATCGACTGAGATGAACCCCGGTGACGTGTTCGTGATCGAGACGCCAGGAGGGGGCGGCTACGGCGCCTGAGCGCCGCGCAGCAGCGGTCGATAAATGACCCCCGTGGCTGCGCCGCACGGGGAGGCGGGCTTTCAGTCGGGCTGTGCCCTGTCCGTCAAGCTGAACACCCCGACCGCGGCGGCCAGGCGGGAGGCTTGCTCTTTCAGGCTTTCCGTCGCCGATGCGCTTTGCTCCACCAACGCGGCGTTTTGCTGCGTCATCTGGTCAAGCTGGTTCACCTCCACACTGACTTGGCCGATGCCGTTGCTCTGCTCGCTGGTCGAGGAGGTGATTTCCGACATGATCGTCGTCACCCGTTCGATCGAGGCCACGATTTCGCGCATCGTCGAGCCGGCGTCGTCGACCAGCTTGGCCCCGGAATCCACCCGCTCGCCCGAGGTGCTGATCAAGGATTTGATCTCCTTGGCCGCGTCCGCGCTGCGCTTGGCCAGGTTGCGCACCTCGCCCGCCACCACGGCAAAGCCCCGGCCCTGCTCGCCGGCGCGGGCGGCTTCCACCGCGGCGTTGAGGGCCAGGATGTTGGTCTGGAACGCAATGCCGTCGATGACGCCGATGATCTCGGAGATCTTTTTTGAGTTGGCCGAGATGTCGGCCATCGTGCTGACCACCTGGTCCACGACCTGCCCGCCGCGGGCGGCAATCGCCGAGGCCGAAGTCGCCAGGTGATCGGCCTGGCGCGCCGAGTCGGCGTTGTGGCGCACGGTGCCGGTGAGCTGCTCCATGCTGGAGGCGGTTTTCTGCAGGCTGGCCGATTGTTGTTCCGTGCGGTGGCTCAAGTCGCGGTTGCCCGAGGCAATGTCGGTCGACGCCGTGGAGATCGACTCCACCGAGTGGCGGATGTTGCCCACCAAGGTGCGCAGCTGGCCCTGCATGCGGCCCACGGCGGTGAGCATGCGCCCCAGCTCGTCGGTGCGGTTGGTGGCCACCGGAGTGGACAGGTTGCCCTCGGCAATGCGCTCGGTGACTTCAATGGCCTGGGTGATCGGCCCCACCACGCTGCGGGTCAGAGACCAAGCCAGCACACCGCCAATGGCCACGGCCAGGGCGCTCACCGTCACCAGCACCAGCCGGGCGGTGGCTTCGGTGGACAAGGCCGCCGCATAGGCCGAAGCGTTGATGTCTTTTTCCAGCTGGATCAGCTGGCCCACGTGTTCACGCCACTCGCGCTCGACCGGCAGCACCTTCTCCATCAGCACCCCGACGGACTCCATGCTCAGGCCTTCAGCGCCCAGCTTGGCAGCCTGGGCCATCAAGGGCACCGTCTTCGAGCGAGCGGCTTCGATCTTGCGGATCAGCTCGAGCTCGGCCGGGCTGGCCCGGTTGGCGTTCAAGGCCTGCGCCAGCTCTTTTTCAGTGTCCAGGTAGGCGGCCACCGTGGCCGTGAAAGCCAGGTGCTGGGCATCGATGTCCTTGACGGCGGTCAACAGGGTGACGGTGCGCACCTGGATGCCCAGCTCCTTGAGCTGGTTGATCATGGTGTTGGCCAAGGCCATCTGGTGGTTGTTCACCTCCACGATGCCGCGCATGCGGTCAGAGATGCCCGACATCAGCGCCAGGCTCACCACGGTCACGCTGATCAGCAGCGCCAGGATGGCGGCAAAGCTCAGCGCAAATCGCTTGCCCAGGGTGAGCTGGAGGCCGCGGAGCGGGATCAAGTGCGTCGCCATGGCAAAAGGCTCCAATCGTCAATGGGTTACATGCGTACAGTTTTGCGCCACAGTATCTGGAACCCGGGCGGGGTCTGAAGGCTTCAAGAGCATGGCAATGCGCCCCCTTTTCACAGCCATCCACCCTGCCGCACTTGCCAAAAACCCCGCGGCTGACTAGAATGCGAGCTTCGCCTGCTTTCATGAGAGGCGATTTCGTTCATCCCCTCTGACCTCATCGAGTCTGCACACGCCGTCCTTTTCAGGGCGCAACGTGTTTGTTCGAACCCTGGCAGGTCCACTTCTTGTGAGTGGCCGCAGGAATGGTTGGCGGCGATGCCGTCGCTTTGACTGTTCCTGAAGCCCCCCATGCCGTGCCCACAGCGCACAGGCTGGTCTCGGACGTTATTTCCAGCGACAAAAACCGATCACCCCCTGGGGGTGGTTGCGGCCCCGCATGCATGTCACTTTGCATGAGCCTGCGTTGCCGCGTGGATTATTGAAAAGACAACATCGATGAGTTTCGACCAATTTGACGACCAAACCGCCGCCGAGGCCTCTGAACCCGCAGCCGTGCCTGAGGGCACCATGCTGTTCAGCCAGCTCGACCTGCACGCTGGCCTGCACCGCGCCGTGGCCGAAGCCGGCTACACCCAAGCCACCGAAGTGCAGATGCTGGCGATCCCGCCGGGCATCGCCGGCCGTGACCTGATGGTGTCCTCGCGCACCGGCAGCGGCAAGACCGCGTCCTTCATCCTGCCCGCGCTGCAGAAAATCCTCGCCGCCCGCGGCGACGACAGCAAGCGCCGCAGCCCGGGTGTCGTGACCGGTCCGCGCATCCTCGTGCTGACCCCGACCCGTGAGCTGGCCCTGCAAGTGGCCAAGGCCGCCTCGACCTACGGCCGCTATGTGCAAGGCCTGCGCGTGACCACCGTGGTTGGCGGCGTGCCGTACCCCGCCCAGATCAAGGCCCTGCGCGGCCCGCTGGACGTGC
>JAZKHH010000159.1:0-11667 GCA_040385465.1 Pseudomonadota bacterium
CTCGACCTCGAACTGGTTGTACTCGGCGTCCATGAAGGCGTACATCGGGTCGGCGAAGTAAGAGTAGGTGCACTCTTTCTTGTCGAGAATGACCTGGTCCATCTTGTCGTCGGCCTTGAAGACGACCTCGGTACCGGAATTGTTCAGCAGGCTCTTGAGCTTCATGCGAACCGTGGCCGAATTGCGACCGCCGCGGCTGTACTCGGTCTTGAGCACGACCCAGGGGTTCTTGTCCTGCATGATGACGTTGCCGGCGCGAATTTCTTGAGCGATCTTCATAACTGTGTTCCGTGTGGTGGCGCGCAAACCGAAGGAGACGGCGTGTCAGGTCTGTGCGAAGCCTGCCATTTTAACGTCGAGCCACGCTTCTGTGTGAATCCACGAACGCCCGCAGGCGCGTGACCAGGTCGGGTGAGGCCCGAAGGTGCCGGCCCCATGCTTGGCTGGCCGCTTGCCAATGGCCCCACTCGGTGGGCCATGGCCAAGGGTCCGCCGGATTCGCCAGGCCGTTCCAGGCCCGGCTCAGCGCCAACGCAGCGGGCGGCAGGTCAACGGTGCCGGCCCACAGCCGGTGCCAGGCCTCCAGCTTGTCGATGTGAGCGCCGTCGTCTTGCGGGTAGATCTGCCAGACGAACGGGCGATCGGCCCACTGGGCCCGCACGAAGGAATCCTCCCCACGCACCAGGTTGACGTCGCAACTCCACAGCAAGTGATCAAAATCCGCTTGGCTCAACAGCGGCAGAAAGGCGATCCGCAGCAGGTCGCCGACGGGCGGGGCCGTGGCGCCCAGCCAAGCCCGCACCTGCTCGGCCGCCAGCCCTGAAGTGACCAGCAACAGGGTGGGGCGCTGCCGCAAAATAGTCAGCAGCCGAGGCAAGGCTGGGTTGCGGTAGCAGAACAGGCTGACCCGCTGCTCATCGGGGCGCAGCGCCACGCCTTGGGCTGCCAGCCAGGCGGCAGGGTCGAACGCGGCCTGGCGCTGCGCCAAGTTCGGCTCTCGCATCAACCCGCCCGTGCCATCCTGCCAACCCGGATAGTAAAAATACTTGGCCAGGCCCAGGGCAGCCCCCTGCTGGGGCGAGCGCAGGCCGTGGCAGCGTGGGGCGTAAGGCTCGGCACTCAGGTACTCGAGGTTGATCCAGACCGGTGGCAGCACCTGGGCTGCCATGCGTTCCACGAAGGCGTCCGGCAGCTCGCAACCAAAGGCTTCGATCACCACATCACCCGGGACCGGCCACGGGGTGTGCGCATCCCAGCACGCCGCACCGCCCGCTTGCGGCGCCATCCAAGCCAGGGCCCGCGGATCGTCGACCCACAAGCGGACCTGCTCTCCGCGAGCGCGCAAATCCGCCGCCAGACGGGCGCACACCCCGACGTCGCCCCAGTTGTCGATCACGCGGCAAAACAGATCCCACAGCATGGGGCGATTATCGGCCGCGGGCTACAGTCATGGCATGAGTGACCGCCCCGAACCCGTCCCCAACACTGAGCCCACGGCACCCCACACCGAGCCGGCGCAGCGCGCCCAGGTGCTGGCCGACGTCGCCGCCTTGCCAGGCCTGCCGGGCGTGTACCGCTACTTCGATGCCCAGGGCGGCCTGCTGTACGTGGGCAAAGCCCGTGACCTGAAAAAACGGGTCTCCACCTACTTCCAAAAAAGCCTCGGCTCGGGCACGCGCATCGGCCACATGGTCAGCAAGATCGCGCGCTTGGAGACCACGGTGGTGCGCTCGGAGGCCGAAGCGTTGCTGTTGGAGAGCAACCTCATCAAGACCTTGCAGCCGCGCTACAACATCTTGTTCCGCGACGACAAGAGCTATCCCTATTTGAAGCTCACCTCGCACGCCTTCAGCCGCCTGGTGTACTACCGCGGCGCGGTCGACCGCCGGCACCGTTACTTCGGCCCGTACCCCAGCGCCTGGGCGGTCAAGGAATCGATCCAGCTGCTGCAAAAAGTGTTTCGGTTGCGCACCTGCGAAGACACCGTCTTCGCCAACCGCGCCCGGCCTTGTCTCCTCTATCAAATCAAGCGTTGCTCCGCGCCTTGCGTGGGCCACATTGCCCCGGACGACTACACCGCCGACGTGCGCCACGCGGAACGCTTCCTGCAAGGCCAGCAACGCGAGGTCATGGACACCCTGCAGGCGCGCATGATGGAACACGCCGAGCAGCTGCGGTTCGAGCAGGCGGCGGAGATCCGCAACCAGCTCGCGGCGCTGTCGAAGGTGCTGCACCAGCAGTCGATCGAAGACAACACCGGCGGCCGCGCCGTCGACACCGACATCCTGGCGGTGCGGGTGCGTGGCGGGCGGTCCTGCGTCAACCTGGCCATGGTGCGCGGCGGCCGGCACCTGGGCGACCGGCCCTACTTTCCCCAACACGTGGAAGACGGCGCGGCGCTGCACGCCTTGACCGATGGCGAGGCCGCACCCAGTGGCGAGGCCGCGGCCACGCCGGCCGGCTTGTCTCCCGAGGTGGCCGTGCTCGAGGCCTTCATTGCCCAGCACTACCTTGGTGGTGACGTGCCGCCGTTGCTGGTGCTCAGCCATGCCGTCGATCCGGCCTTGATCGAGGCGTTGAGCGTTCACCGCGGCGTCAAGGTCACCGCCCAGCACCAACCACGCGATGCCCGCCGGGCCTGGTTGGACATGTGCCTCCAAGGCGCGGACATCAAGCTGGCCCAGCTGCTGGCTGAAGAAGGCTCTCAACAGGCCCGCACCCGGGCCCTGGTCGAGGCGTTGGACATCGCCGCCGACAACCTGGACACCTTCCGCATCGAGTGCTTCGACATCAGCCACACCGCAGGCGAGGCCACCCAGGCGTCGTGCGTGGTGTTTGAGGGCCACAAGATGCAATCGGCCCAATACCGCCGCTACAACATCGAGGGCATCACCCCGGGCGACGATTACGCCGCCATGCGCCAGGTGCTGACCCGGCGCTACACCAAGCTGGCCGCCGCGGCCGAGCGGGGCGAAGCCCGGCTGCCCGACCTGGTGCTGGTCGACGGCGGGGTGGGGCAGGTCAGCATGGCCCGGGAGGTGTTCGAAGAGCTGGGCCTCGACCTGGGCCTGATTGCCGGGGTGGAAAAAGGCGAGGCCCGCAAGGTCGGGCTGGAAGAGCTGGTGTTCGCCGATGGCCGGGCGAAGGTCTCCTTGCCCCGCGACTCGGCGGCCCTGATGCTGGTGGCCCACATCCGCGACGAGGCGCACCGTTTTGCCATCACCGGCATGCGGGCCAAGCGGGCCAGCGTGCGCACCGGCAGCAGCCAGCTGGAAGACGTGCCCGGGGTGGGCCCGAAAAAGCGAGCAAGATTGCTGCAACGCTTCGGCGGCGTGCGCGGTGTGGCCGAGGCCAGCGTCGAAGACCTGCAACGCGTCGAAGGCATCTCCAAACCCCTGGCTGAGGAAATCTACCGTGCCCTGCATTGACCTGTTGCCCGCCCCAGGGCGGTTGCTTCGTCGCCGCCAAGTCTGCGGGACGGCATGGCCTGTCTTGGCAGCGCTGCTCTTGAGCGGCTGCGAAGCGCCCACGCCACTGTCGCTCACCAATGCCGCCGGGCCTGAACGGGTTGCCGCCGTGACGCTGCCGGCGCCGGCGCCGATTCGCTCTTCCCAGGCCTTGCGGCTGCAGGCTGCCCAGCGCATCGTGCAGGCCAATCCGAACGGCACCTACAGCACGCCCACACCCGACGTGTTGCTGGCCATCCCGGTGTTGGAGGTGGAGCTCAATGCCGACGGCAGCGTGCGTCGCATCATGGTGCTGCGCCGCCCAAAGCAGGCGCCCGAGACCACCCAACTGGCCATCGATGCGGTGCGCCGCGCCGCGCCTTTCGGTGATGTCTCGAGCCTGCCCAGGCCGCGCAAATTCATCGAGACCTTCTTGTTTGACGACACCAAACGCTTCAAGCCGCGCACCCTCGATCGGTGAAGGCACAATCCCCACCATGTTCTTCAACCTGCCAACCTTACTCACCTGGGCCCGGATCGTGGCGATCCCGCTCATCGTTGGCTTGTTCTACTGGGCGCTGCCGCCGGCCACGCAGAACCTGCTGGCCACGGTGCTGTTCGTGGCGGTGGCGGCCACCGACTGGGCCGATGGCTACCTGGCCCGCCGGCTCAACATGACCTCATCGTTCGGCGCTTTTCTCGATCCAGTCGCCGACAAGTTCCTGGTGTGCGCCACGCTGCTGGTGTTGGTGAAGCTGGGCCGGGTGGACGATTACGTGGCGCTGGTCATCATCGGCCGCGAGATCGCCATCTCAGCCCTGCGCGAGTGGATGGCGCAGATCGGCGCCTCTCGCAGCGTGGCGGTGCACATGGTGGGCAAGGTGAAGACGGTGGTGCAGATGGTGGCCATTCCTTTTCTGCTGTACGACGGCCGCTTGTGGGGCTTGGTTGACACGCACCTCTGGGGCACCTGGTTGATTTACCTGTCGGCCGTGCTCACGATTTGGTCGATGGTGTACTACCTGCAAAAAGCGTTGCCCGAGATCCGCGCCAAGGTTCGCTGAGCCGCTTTGGCGCGCGATATCTGCCGACCGTATGTGGTCATGCCAAGGGGATGTCAAGCGTGAAATTACCTCGTCAACGCTGCGCTGCGCCGGGAATGAATGCGCATAGAATCCGTTCTCCGCGATTGACCCGCAACGTGTACCGTCCGCAGTTCGGTACCCACTCATGCCACCGCTGCGGGCCAGATCACCGTCAGATTCACCGCAAAACATCTTTGTGAGGGGTTACCTTCGTGAACAAATCCGAACTGATTGAACACATCGCCAAACAGGCGGACATCTCCAAAGCAGCGGCAGCCCGCGCATTGGAAGCCTTCATCGGCGGCGTGAAGACCACGCTGAAGAAAAGTGGCTCCGTGTCGCTGGTCGGTTTCGGCACTTTTGCCGTCACCAAGCGCGCCGCCCGCACCGGTCGCAACCCGCGCACCAACACGCCGATCAAGATCAAGGCCGCCAAGGTTCCCAAGTTCCGTCCGGGCAAGGCTTTGAAAGACGCACTCAACTGATCTCAGCGCTGCCCAGTTCCCGGGAGCGCGTCACACCGGGTGCTTAGCTCAGTTGGTAGAGCGGCGCCCTTACAAGGCGTAGGTCGGGGGTTCGAGCCCCTCAGCACCCACCACCACCGGTGGCACAACCCCCAAAGGCGGACCACGGTTCGCCTTTGTCGTTTGTCGACCCGCCTTAATTTTCGACGAGGCACTCCATGTTTGATTTCGTTCGCCGTCACACCCGCGTTTTGTTTTTCATCCTCCTGTTGTTGATCATTCCGGGCTTCGGATTGCTGGGCAACGGAATGGACAGCGTGCGCAGCGCCGTGGGCCAGCAGACCGTGGCCACCGTGGACGGGCGGGCCATCACCCAAGCCGAGCTTGAACGCGCCAGCCAGCGCAAGCTGGACCAGATTCGGCGCGAGTCGCCCGACATCGACATCCAGGACCTGGACACGCCCGCATTGCGGCAAGCCTCGCTGGACGAGTTGGTGCGCGACCGGGTGTTGGAAGTCGCGGTGCGCGAGTTCCACCTCGGCGTGACCGAGGACCGCCTGCAGCGCTTCTTCGTCACCGACCCGCAGTTCGCGCCCTGGCGCAATCCCAACGGCTCCATCAACAAGGAGGTGCTGGCGCAACAAGGCCTGTCGTCGGCAGCCTTCGCGCAGCGCCTGCAGCAAAGCCTGGCCCAACAGCAGCTGACCCAAGGCGTCAGTGGCACCAGTCTGGTGCCGCCTGCGGTGGCCACCCCGGCACTGGAGGCTTATTTCCAACAACGCGAAGTGCAGGTGCAGCGTTTCGAGCCGAAGGCCTATGCCAGCAAGGTGGAGGTTACCGACGCGGCGTTGGAAGTCTTCTACCAAGAGCCGCAGACGGCCGCCCGTTTTCTGAAGCCGGAACAGGTCGACCTGGAATACGTGGTGTTCGACCTGGCCGCCATCACCAAGGACCTGCCGATCTCGGACAAGGAACTTGAGGCGTTCTACGAGCAAAACAAAACCCGTTACGGCAACCCGGAAGAGCGGCGTGCCAGCCACATCCTCGTGGCGGTGCCGCCAGACGCCAAGGCCGACGTCCGCGCCCAGGCCCGTGCCAAAGCCGAGGCCTTGCTGGAAACCGTGAAGCAAAACCCCCGCAGTTTTGCGGAGGTGGCTCGCAAGAACTCGCAAGACGCCGGCTCGGCCAAAGACGGCGGCGATCTGAACTTCCTGAGCCGCGAAGGCATCGTCAAGCCGTTCAGCGATGCGCTTTTCGCCTTGCAGCCCGGCGGGTTGAGCCCCGTGGTCGAAACCGAGCAGGGTTTCCACATCATCCAGATGACGGATCGCCGCGGCGGCGACTTCCGCAGCTTCGCCTCGGTGCGCACCGAGTTGTTGGACGAGGCGCGCAAGGCGCAGGCCCAATCCAAGTTCCCCGACTTGGCCACCGAGTTTGCCAACCTCGTGTCCGAGCAAGGTGATTCCTTGAAAGGCGTGGCCGACAAGTGGAAGCTGGAAGTGCGCACGGCGACGAACGTGACCCGCAACCCGACCGGCACCGACCCCGTGTTGAGCAATCCGAAGCTGCTGGAGGCGGTGTTCACGCCCGAGGCCATTCGCGACAAGCGCAATGTTCCCGCCATCGAGGCCGGCCCGGCCCAGCTGGTGGGTGCCCGGGTGCTCCATCACACGCCCGCTCGACAGCCTGCCTTGGCCGAGGTTCAGGCCGCCGTGAGGGCGGCCTATGTGGCCCGCACGGCCGCGTCCTTGGCCCGCAAGGAGGGCGAAGCGCGCCTGGCGGCCTTGAAGGCCGCGCCTCCCGCCACCCTGGGCCAGCCGGTGGAAACCGTGTCACGGGCGCAACGCACCAATTTGCCGCAGCCGGTGCTGGAGCAGGTGCTCCGTGCGCCGGCCCAAGCGTTGCCCGCGGTGGTGGGCCGTGATTTGCAGGAAGACGGTTACGTCGTGGCCCTGGTGACCCGGGTGGTTGGCGTCGACCCGACCGTGTCCAGCAACCCGGAAATGGGGCGCAGCCGCTATGCCCAGGTGTGGGACGAAGCGGAAAGCCGAGCGTACTTTGAGGCGTTGAAGAAACGTTTCGACGTTGAAATCAAGACGCAAAAATAGTTCTCTCCACCAGAGGGGCTCACCCCCTTGACATGTCCATTAGAATGAAAAGCTTTGTGCGATTTAAGGTGACCGAGGACATCCATGAGTGATCAGCAAGTTGACAGCGGCAAACGGACCTGGCTCATTGCTTCCGGCTGTGCGGGCGTGGTAGGTGGTGCGGCTGTGGCCGTCCCCTTCGTCAGCAGTTTTCAGCCCTCCGAGCGCGCACGCGCTGCGGGTGCGGCCGTGGAAGCCGACATCAGCGGGCTCAAGCCTGGCGAAAAAATGACTGTGGAGTGGCGCGGCAAGCCGGTGTGGATCATTCGCCGCACCCCGGACCAGCTCAAGGCACTGCCCACCAACGACCCTCAGTTGGCCGACCCCAAATCCGAGCGCAAGCCCGACGAGCTGACCCCCGAGTACGCGCGCAACGATCACCGCTCCATCCGCGAAGAAGTCCTGGTGGTGGTCGGCATTTGCACCCACCTCGGGTGCTCGCCTTCAGACAAGTTCAAGATCGGGCCTCAGCCCTCATTGCCCGAAAACTGGAGTGGCGGCTTCCTGTGCGCCTGCCACGGCTCCACCTTCGACATGGCCGGGCGGGTGTTCAAGAACAAACCAGCGCCTGACAACCTCGAAGTGCCACCCCACATGTATGTGTCGGACACGACCCTGCTGATCGGTGAAGACAAGCAAAAGGCCTGATTGAGCCCACAGACCCGACGCAACGGCAATCAATCTCCAGAGAAAGCACCCCATGGCCACATTCAAGGAAGCTCCCGCCAACGCCAGCCCATCGCAAAAGATGCTGACGTGGGTGGACAACCGGTTCCCGCTCACCAAGCTGTACAACGAGCACCTCGCCGAGTACTACGCACCGAAGAACTTCAACTTCTGGTACTTCTTCGGCTCGTTGGCCCTGTTGGTGCTGGTGATTCAAATCGTCACCGGCATTTTCCTGGTGATGCACTACAAGCCCGACGCCGCGCAGGCGTTCGCCACGGTCGAGTACATCATGCGCGACGTGCCCTGGGGCGACACGATCCGCTACATGCACTCCACCGGTGCTTCGGCGTTCTTCGTCGTGGTCTACCTGCACATGTTCCGCGGCCTGATCTACGGCAGCTACCGCAAGCCGCGTGAGCTGGTGTGGATTTTCGGCTGCGCGATTTTTCTGTGCCTGATGGCCGAAGCCTTCATGGGTTATTTGCTGCCGTGGGGCCAGATGAGCTACTGGGGTGCGCAGGTGATCGTGAACCTGTTCGCCGCGGTGCCCGTCATTGGGCCCGACCTGGCGCTGCTGATCCGTGGCGACTATGTCGTCGGTGACGCCACGCTCAACCGCTTCTTCTCGTTCCACGTGATCGCCGTGCCGCTGGTGCTGCTGGGCCTGGTGGCCGCGCACATCATCGCCTTGCACGAAGTGGGTTCGAACAACCCCGACGGCATCGAGATCAAGGACAAGAAAGACGCCGCCGGCCGGCCGCTGGATGGCATTCCTTTCCATCCTTACTACACCGTGCACGACGTGCTCGGTGTCAGCGTGTTCCTGATGGCTTTCACCGCGATCATCTTTTTCGCGCCGGAGTTCGGTGGCTACTTCCTGGAATACAACAACTTCATTCCCGCCGACCCGTTGAAGACCCCATTGCACATCGCACCGGTCTGGTACTTCACGCCGTTTTATTCGATGCTGCGCGCCATCACCAGCGAGATGATGTACGCCCTGGTGGCCTGCGTGGCCTTGGGCGCGGTGCTGGCCATGGTCAAGGCGCGGGTGCCCCTGTGGATGAAGGCGGCCATCGTGCTCTTCGCCATCGGCACCTGCGTGGCCCTGCTGAGCATCGACGCGAAGTTCTGGGGCGTGGTGGTGATGGGCGGTGCGGTCATCATCCTGTTCTTCCTGCCTTGGCTCGACCACAGCTTGGTGCGCTCGATCCGTTACCGCCCCGACTGGCACAAATGGCTCTACGCCGTGTTCGTGTTGAACTTTTTCGTCCTCGGCTATTTGGGCGTTCAGCCGCCGTCGCCCATCGGCGAGCGCGTCTCCCAGATCGGCACCTTGTTCTACTTCGGTTTTTTCCTGCTGATGCCATGGTGGAGCCGACTGGGCCAGTTCAAACCACTGCCCGATCGGGTGGTTTTCGCGGCACATTGAGAAAAAAAGAACACAGCGGCATGCAATCCATGAAAAAACACATCCTCTCTTTGTTGCTCGCCTTCGGTTTGACGGGGTCGGCCGTGGCGGCCAGTGAAGGCGTCGCCTGGGACCGTTTCCCGGTCCACAAGATGACCGACATGACGGCGCTGCAAGACGGTGCACGCACCTTCGTCAATTACTGCCTGAACTGCCACAGCGCGGCCTTCATGCGCTACAACCGCATGCGCGACATTGGCCTCACCGAAGATCAGATCAAGAAGAACCTGATGTTCACCACCGACAAGGTGGGTGAGACCATGAAGGTGAACCAAGACCCGAACCAGGCCAAGGACTGGTTCGGTGGCAACCCGCCCGACCTGACCTTGATGACCCGGTCGCGCTCGGACGGCGCCAAAGGCACAGGTGCCGATTACCTCTACACCTACTTGCGCTCGTACTACCGCGATGACACCCGGCCGACCGGCTGGAATAACCTGGCCTACCCGAACGTGGGCATGCCCCACGTGCTGTGGGAGTTGCAGGGCCAGCGCGCACCCAAGTACGAAGACGTCAAGGATGCGCACGACCCGTCCAAGGTGACACGTCAGCTGGTGGGCTACGAGCAACTGACCCCCGGCACGATGTCGGCGGCCGAGTACGACAACACCGTGGCCAACCTGGTGGCTTACATGGCCTGGATGGCCGAGCCCGGCCAGGCCAAGCGGGTGCGCGTGGGCGTGTGGGTGCTGTTGTTCCTTGGCATCTTCACCATCATCGCCTGGCGTCTGAACGCCAGCTACTGGAAAGACATCAAGTAGCCGGGTTCGTCTTGTCTGTGCGCCGCCTCAGTCAGGCGCATGGATTCCTTCTGCGCAGCCCACCGCCGGCCCGGCGGGCGGCTGCGCTGTCAGTTCATCTGACCGTTTGTTCGTTTGTTGTTTGACCCCTTTGGGAGCTTGTCGCCATGATGGTGCTTTACTCTGGAACCACCTGTCCTTACTCGCACCGCTGCCGGTTCGTGCTGTTTGAAAAAGGCATGGACTTTGAAATCCGCGACGTCGATTTGTTCGCCAAGCCGGAAGACATCGTCTTGATGAACCCGTACAACGAGGTGCCCATCCTGGTGGAGCGCGACCTCATCTTGTACGAGTCGCACATCATCAACGAGTACATCGACGAGCGCTTTCCCCACCCCCAACTGATGCCGGGCGACCCGGTGGCCCGCGCGCGCGTGCGCCTGTTCCTGCTGAACTTCGAGAAGGAACTGTTCTCCCATGTGAACCTGCTCGAGTCGCGCGGGGTGAAGGCCACGGAGAAGCAGCTCGAGCGCGCCCGTGCGCAGATTCGCGACCGCTTGACGCAGCTTGCTCCGATTTTCTTGAAGAACAAGTACATGCTGGGCGACGACTTCTCGATGCTCGACGTGGCCATCGCGCCCCTGCTGTGGCGCTTGGACTACTATGGCATCGACATGTCCAAGAACGCGGTGCCGCTCTTGAAGTACGCCGAACGCATCTTCTCGCGTCCTGCGTACATCGAGGCGCTCACACCGTCCGAAAAGGTCATGCGCAAGTAAAAGGAGCCGCCCGCCAAGCAGCCCGCTGGTTTTCAGCCTTCACCGACGACCCCTGCGACCATGAGCACAACCGTATCGCCCCCCACCTCTCAAGGCACTTCGACCCGGCCGTACCTGATTCGGGCTTTGCATGAATGGTGCACCGACAACGGTTTCACGCCTTATGTCGCCGTGTTCGTCGGGGCCGGGGTGAAGGTGCCGGACGAGTACGTGAAGAACAACGAGATCGTGCTCAACATCGGCTATGAAGCCACCACGGGGTTGTTGCTGGGCAACGAAGCCATTGAGTTCAAGGCCCGGTTTGGCGGGGTGTCGCGCGAGATTCATGTGCCGGTCGACCACGTGATCGCCATCTACGCCCGCGAGAACGGGCAGGGCATGGCCTTTCCGGTGCCGGCACCGCACGAGGTGCCTGCGGTCGGTGGCAAGGCCGGGGCAGGCACTGCTGGCACGGCAACCGCGTCGCCGGAAGGTGGTGGTTTGCGCCTGGCCACCTCGAGTTCCGAAGAGGAGCGTGAAGTGGCGGCCCTGGAGGGCACCGATCCGCCGCCCGAGGGTCCGGGTCCCGGCCGGCCGTCGTTGAAGCGCATCAAATGAATTGAGGTTGAAGGCGGGCGGCAAGGCCGGTCACCTCGCACGGTTCGGACGCAGGGCAGGGAGGGTCTTCATTCAACCCAAGCCAACGCGAACCTTTCCGAAGTTCATCACACCCTCTGTGGTGAGAAAAGCGTTCTTGCTTTCTCCAGTACCGCTTTAAAATGCCACCTCGCTGTGGCGGTGTTCAAGCCCTTGTAGCTCAGTTGGTAGAGCAGCGGTTTTGTAAACCGAAGGTCGCGGGTTCGATTCCTGCCGGGGGCACCATTCTT
>JAZKHH010000160.1:0-2622 GCA_040385465.1 Pseudomonadota bacterium
ACTGCGGATTCCACGCCATCCGGCCACCCAGTCCGCTCTCATCTGGCCAGGCATTCCAGGGCCATCTGGCCACCTGTTCCACGGCCATCCGGCCGGGCAGTCGGAGCGCAGCGACGCAGGGGTGGCATTGTTAGTCCGGGTTGGCTGGCGTCGTCAATTTCTGCGTCCGTTTGCGCATTGATTCACCCTTCAGATTGATCCGGTAAGCGTTGTGCACCAGGCGGTCGAGGATAGCGTCGGCCAGGGTCGGATCGCCGATCAGTTCGTGCCAGTTGTCCACCGGCATCTGGCTGGTAACGATGGTCGAGCGCTGGCCGTAGCGGTCGTCCAGTAGCTCCAGCATGTCGCGCCGCTGTTCGGCGGTGAACGGGGCCAAGCCCCAGTCATCGAGGATCAGCAGGTCGGTCTTGGCGTAGCTGCTCATCAGCTTGGCGAAGCGCCCGTCGCCATGGGCCAGACCCAGTTCTTCCAGCAAACGCGGCAAGCGCAGGTAACGCACGCTGTAGCCTTCTCGGCAGGCCTGGTGGGCCAGGGCGCAGGCCAGCCAGGTTTTACCGACACCGGTGGGGCCGCCGATGATCAGGTTGAGGCCGTCGCGTAGCCACTGGCCGCCGCTCAGTTGCAGGATCAGCGCCTTATCCAGCCCGCGCGGGCTGCGGTAGTCGATGTCTTCGAGGCAGGCGTTGTGCTTGAGCCGGGCCTGGCGCAGGCGGCTGCTCAGGCGCTTGTCGTCGCGTTCAGTCAGCTCGCGGTCGACCAGCAGACCGAGGCGTTCCTCGAAGCTCAGGCTGTCGATGTCCGGGGTTTTCAGTTGTTCATTCAGCGCCTTGAGCATGCCGTGCAGGCGCAGGGTTTGCAGCTTGTCCAGGGTCGGATGGGGCAGCATGGTGAGTTTCCTTGTGTTCAGTGGTAGTAGCCGGGGCCGCGCAGGTTGGCGTGGTCGTCCGGCAGCAGGGGCAGGTGCTGCTGGGCCAGCGGCAGGTTTTCCAGCCCCTGGCGCAGGATCGATTCGAGGCTCTTGTAACTGCACGCACCGAGGCTGATGGCGCGACGGCAGGCCAACTCCAAGCGCACTTCGCCATGGGTCTTGCCCAGGCGCAGGATGCCCAGGCAGGCCCGGTAGCCCTGCTGCGGATGGATGCGCCGTTCGAGGATGTGCCGGATCACGCCGGCGGTGCTCGGCCCGGTCTGCTCGGCCCAGCGGATCAGCCGTTGCGGCGTCCACTCGGCATGCTCGCGATGGCTCTTGGGCATGTGCTCGGCCTGCGTGCTGTGCCTGCCCTTGTGCATTGAGCGCAGGTGGCTGGCCACTCGCTGGTTGGCGTGGAAACACTCGACGGTGCGCGCCGTCAGGCGCACCTCCAGCTGCTTCTTCACCAGTTGATACGGCACCGAGTAGTAATGCCCATCGACCTCGACGTGGTAGTCGATGTGCACCCGCGCCTTCTTCCACTCGGCATAGACGTAGGGTTGCTCCGGTAATGGGCGCAGCGCCGGACGATCCAGAGCCTCGAAGGCCGAGTGCCGGGAGCCCGGTAGCCTGCGAAACGGGCGGCGATTGAGCCGCTCCAGCAGCCCGGCGATAGCGCTGTTGAGTTCATCCAGGGAGAAGAACTGGCGGTTGCGCAGGGCGGCGAGGATCCAACGCTCGACCACCTGCACGCCGACTTCGGCCTTGGCTTTGTCGCGCGGCTTACGCGCCCGCGCCGGCACCACCGCCACTCCGTAGTGCTCGGCAAGGTCGCGGTAGCTGGGGTTGATGTCCGGCTCGTAACGATGGGCCTTGCTCACCGCGCTGCGCAGGTTGTCCGGCACCACGATCTCCGGCACGCCGCCGAGGAAGGCGAAGCAACGGGTATGCGAGCCTAGCCAGTCCGGCAGCTGCTGCGACCAGGTGGCTTCGGCGAAGGTGTAGCTGGACGCGCCGAGCACCGCGACGAACACCTGCGCCTGGCGGATCTCGCCGCTGTGGCGGTCGATAACCGGCACCGTCTGGCCGGCATAGTCGACGAACAGCTTCTCGCCGACGCGGTGCTCCTGACGCATCACCACGTCCAGCTTGCCCTGCCAGGCCCGGTAGTGCTCACAGAACCAGCTGTACTGAAAGCCCTGCGGCTGGCTCAGGCGGTACTCCTGCCAGAGCAGCGCCAGGGTCACCCCGGGGCGGCGCAGTTCGGCATGCACCCATGCCCAATCGGGTAAAGGCCGCTTCTCGCTGGCAACCGCCGGGGCCGGCGGGAACAGTTGCTGCTCCAACTCGGCATCGGACAACGAACAGGGCCAACTGAGACCACTGGCGGCAAAACGATTGAGGTAGTCGCCGACGGTGACACGACCGACCTGCACGCTGACCGCAATCTGGCGAGCTGATAGTCCGACCTCGAACTTGAGACGTAGTACTTCGCGAATCTTACGCATGGATAAACGCTCCACGACGACCTCTCTGCTTCGAAAAAGAGGTCGATGGTAGTGAAGAAATCCTGCGTAGCTGCCTGCCCGGTTGAGTGGCCGGATGGCCGTGGAATCAGTGGCCGGATGCGCGTGGAATGGGTGGCCGGATCAGCGTGGAATCGGTGGTCAGATGCTCATGGAATGGGTGGCCAGATGACCGTGGAATCCGCA
>JAZKHH010000161.1:0-3649 GCA_040385465.1 Pseudomonadota bacterium
TCACACGGTGGAAGTCGCAGGTTCGAACCCTGCACCGCCCACCAGCTTCCCTTCAAGAACTGGCTGCCTGCAAAGGCTTTCCCCACTGTGAATGAATGCGATAGGCCTTGCGCTCATTGCCCGCGCTTCAATGCCCATCGAACGCTGCGCCGTTTGGACAGACTGTCTCAAAACGGATCGATGGGCGTTCCAGGATAAATTGGCAGACCCCCTGGACCTTCCGTTTCGGCGCAGCGTGCACAGAATGCCGTGCCCACCACTGCAAGGCAGCAGCCCACGCGTGCGTCAAGCCCCGTGGGGTTGGGCATGCCCCAGCAAGCCGGAAATTTGCGCCGCCGTCCCTCGCAGTTTTTCCATCCAGGCTTCTTCCAGCCGGTCGGTGGGCGCCGAGATGGACAACCCGGCGATCAGGCGGCCCTGATCGTCCAAAATGCCGGCCGCCATGCAGCGCACGCCGAGCTCCAACTCTTCGTCGTCGCGGGCCGTGCCGGTGCGCCGGGCTTGGGTCAGCTCGCTCTCCAGCCGGCTCAATTCGGTGATGCTGTTGCGGGTGTGCCCGGCCAAACCGGTTCGCGCGGCGTAGGCGCGCACGCGCGGCATCTCGTCTTGTGCGAGGAAGAGTTTGCCCACAGAGGTCAGGTGCAGCGGAGCGCGCCCGCCAATGGCCCGCACCACCTGCATGCCCGAGCGTTCGCTGAACGCACGCTCGATGTAGACGATTTCATCGCCCTGGCGCACCGACAGGTTCACCGCCTGGTGGGTGAGGCGGTGCAGCTCGCGCATGGGGCCCAGCGCCGCCTCGCGCACGTCCAAGCGGGCCTTGACCAGGTTGCCGAGTTCCAGCAGGCGCATGCCCAGCCGGTAGCTGCCCGCTTCCGGGCGGTCCACGAAGCGGCCGATGGTCAAATCGTTGAGGATGCGGTGCGCCGTGGAGGGGTGCAAGCCGGTTTGCTCCGAGATCGACTTCAGCGACACCGGGTCGGGATGACGGGCCAGCAAGTCCAACAGCGTGAACGCCCGTTCCAGCACCTGGATGGTGGGCGACTTCGCTTCGTCTTTGTTCATCACCGCATTTTGACGCAGATCCGCCCCTTTTTGTATGGCGAAAGCAAATGCTGTATCACGGGATGAAGCGGCTCGCTCCGCGAGGCATCGCTCGGCCGGGCGTGGCCTCAGTCTTTGCGTCGGCCGGATGACGGAGGACGTGGGCCGGAAGTGCCGCCACCGCCGCTGCCTTGGCCTTGCGGACGGCGGTTGCCGCCTGCGCCCGTGCTGGCACGAGACTGGCCGCCACCGCCACCGCCACCGCTACCGCCGCCACCCCCTGCGCCGCTGGAGGAGGAGCTGCGGCCACCCGAGGAGGCCCGGCTGCCTTGTCCACGCGAGCCACCACCACCGCCGCCAGCACCTTGGCCACCCGACGACGGCCGGCGGGGCCGGTCGTTGCCGCGGCTGGCACCGCCGCGTCCACCGGGCACGCCGATGACCATGCGGCCGAGCACGATCGGCTCGGCTTTCTCGTTCACCGGCGGAGCGAACCCCGGCACGACTTCCTTGGGGATGTCGCGTTTGATCAGGCGCTCGATGTCGCGCAGGAAGAGTTCTTCGTCCAGGCAGACCAGCGAGACGGCCTCGCCTTGGGCGCCCGCACGGCCGGTGCGGCCGATGCGGTGCACGTAGTCTTCCGGCACGTTGGGCAACTCGTAGTTGACGACGTGGGGCAGTTGGTCGATGTCGATGCCGCGTGCCGCGATGTCGGTGGCCACCAGCACCTGCAGGCTGCCGGCCTTGAAGTCGGCCAGCGCCTTGGTGCGCGCCGACTGGCTCTTGTTGCCGTGGATGGCCATCGCGGTGATGCCTTCCTTGAGCAGGTGTTCCACCAGGCGGTTGGCGCCGTGCTTCATGCGGGTGAACACCAGCACCTGGTGCCAGTCGTTGGACTTGATGAGGTGCGTCAGCAAATCCTTCTTCAGCTCGCGGCCCACCGGGTGCACCTTCTGGGCGATGGTGTCGGCGGTCTGGTTGCGACGGGCCACTTCGATCAGCTCGGGCTGCTTCAACAGCTTATCGGCCAAGGCTTTGATCTCGTCGCTGAAGGTGGCGGAGAACAGCAGGCTCTGCTTTTGCGGCGGCACGATGGCCAGCACTTTCTTGATGTCGTGGATGAAGCCCATGTCGAGCATGCGGTCGGCTTCGTCCAGCACGAAGATCTCGATGTGGCGCAGGTCGAGGGTGCCCTGCTGGTGGTGATCCAGCAGGCGGCCCGGGGTGGCCACCAGGATGTCGACACCGCGGCGCAGCTTGTCGATCTGCGGCTGCATGCCGACGCCGCCGAACATCACCATGCTGGTGAGCTGGCAGTGCTTGCCGTACAGGCGCACGCTTTCTTCCACCTGCGCCGCGAGTTCGCGGGTGGGGGTGAGGATCAGGGCGCGCACCGGCGAGCGGCCTTTGGCGTCGCGCGCGGGGCGCTGTTCCATCAGGCGGTGCAGCAGGGGCAGGGTGAAGCCGGCGGTCTTGCCGGTGCCGGTTTGGGCGCCGCCCATCAGGTCGCGGCCTGACAGCACGATGGGAATGGCTTGCGCCTGAATGGGGGTGGGGGTGTCGTAGCCAGCTTCGCGCACAGCGCGCAGGATCGGCTCGGCCAAGCCCAAGGTTTCAAAGGACATGAGGAAGGTACAGGAGAGTTGGGCCCGTCGCTCTAGCTCAGCAAGAACGCCAGTCGCAGGCACAAGGGGATGGGCGCACCAGGGCGCAGGTCGGAATTGACAGCAGCGCGATGACTGGCGGTGGCGCTGGGTGGCTGATTCTATCCTGGATGCCCTTCCAGCAGGGCATTGCCTGCACCCCGGTTCCGCAGGGAGCACGGGGGCGGGACTGCGGTCACAATATGCGGCTTCACGGGAGGTGCTGCACAGGGGCGGCGCAGCCCCGGCGCCGGGCCCCGCAGGGTTGACGGCGCTGGCCGGCCCCTTCCGAACGAACCACCAGACGACGGGGTCGGCGACCTTCGTCACCACCCCAGCCAGCAACCAGACCGCAACCAGAGACAAGGGCAAGCCATGGCTCAGTACGTATTCACGATGAACCGCGTGGGCAAGATCGTTCCACCGAAACGTCAGATTCTCAAGAACATCTCCCTCAGCTTTTTCCCGGGCGCCAAGATTGGCGTGTTGGGCCTGAACGGCTCGGGCAAATCGACGTTGCTGAAGATCATGGCGGGCGTGGACGACGACATCGAAGGCGAAGCCACGCCCATGCCGGGTTTGAAGATCGGGTATCTGCCGCAGGAGCCGGAGTTGAACCCGGAGCAAACCGTGCGCGAGGCGGTGGAGCAGGGCATCGGCGGTGTGCTGGCCGCCAAGGCCCGGTTGGACCAGGTCTATGCCGAATACGCCGACCCGGACGCCGACTTCGACAAGCTGGCCGCGGAACAGGCTGAACTCGAAGCCATCATCGCCACGGCCGGCTCGGAGAACACCGACCTGCAGTTGGAGCTGGCGGCCGACGCGCTCCGCCTGGCCCCTTGGGACGCCATCATCGGCAAGCTGTCGGGTGGTGAGAAGCGCCGGGTGGCGCTGTGCCGCTTGCTGCTGTCCAAGCCCGACATGCTGCTGCTCGACGAGCCGACCAACCACTTGGACGCCGA
>JAZKHH010000162.1:0-7805 GCA_040385465.1 Pseudomonadota bacterium
AACAAGGCCGCTCGCGACAAGAGCCGCCTGTCGACCAAAGTCAAGGGCCTCGCAGCAGCCGCTGCCTGAACCCCACCGGTCTGGCCCTGCCAGACCACCAGCCCGGACCTGAACAGGTCTGCCGTTTGAAACGGGTGCGCTGCCAGCAAAAGCAAAAAAGCCGTCGAAAGACGGCTTTTTTGCGTCTGGGCTTCTTCAGGTCTGTGTGTTTCGAAGACACCTCTCGCCTGCACCTCGTGGGCTCGTGAGCGAGCGTCGCTCTGCTCCGCTGCTGTCCCCCGAGGCGGCTTTGCCGCCTCTCCTCCTTTATGCCGCTGCGCAGAGCGCCACTCATTCACGAGCCGGAGTGACGTTGGCTCACCCACAGACCGAGCGCCAACAAGGTCATCGGCGGCCATGGGGCACGGCGCAGCGAAATCAAGGAGGAGGGGCCGAAGGCCCCGGGGGACATTCGCGGAGCCGTGCCCCGTGGCCGCCGATGACCGGACCAACCGGAAAAACAAACGGAAGAAAAGCCTCAGGAAGACCGCGGCAGGTCCGGCAACAGACAGGCTTCGGCCACCTGAAGATCGTTGTCCCGCGCAAAATTCATGCAGAAATCCCAAGCCATGGGTTCGGCTTCGCGCAGGTCCACGTGGACCACCACGCACTTGACGCCGTTGATGGTGTTGGGCACGCACCAGGGGGAGTAACTCAGATGGCTACCCGGTTGGGCACCGCCGGGGCGAAACGAACTCATGACGCCGGCCAGGCGCTCGGCCCAGTCGCTCGGCCGGAAGGTGCGGCCGTTCTGGGTGATGCCCTGGATGAAGACTTGTTTGGCTGTCGGTGAAACCATCGGGAGAAGCCTTCGGATGGAGGGCCGTGCAGAGGAGAAAACCACCACCGGAACGAGGATCGCTCGCCGCTGGAAGCGATGGGTATTATATCTTATATAAGACTTGAAACGAGGGATTACCCGGACCCGGGACACCCGGTCGCGGCGCATTTCAGCGATGCCCAACAAGCAATGATGATGCCCGGGCGCTGCGCCTAAAATCGCGCTTCGACGGCTCAACCTTCGTTGAGCCGCTTTCTTTTTGGCCCCTCCAGCGCCTTTCTTTTCCGGAGTCACCGCATGAACGCCGCCCTCAATCCCGTCGCCTCGCCCCATGTGATGAACACCTACGGCCGCCTGCCGATCGCGATGTCGCACGGCAAAGGCGTGCGTGTGTGGGATGTGAATGGCAAGGAATACATCGACGCGCTGGCCGGCATTGCCGTGAACACCCTGGGCCACGGCCACCCCAAATTGGTGCCTGCCTTGCAGGACCAAGTGGCCAAGATGATCCACTGCTGCAACTATTACCACATCCCCGACCAGGAACGCCTGGCGCAGATGCTGGTGGAGCGCTCGGGTCTGACCAATGTGTTCTTCTGCAGCACCGGCCTGGAAGCCAACGAAGCGGCCCTGAAGCTGGCGCGCAAGTACGGGCACGACAAGGGCATCGAGCGCCCGGAGATCGTGGTCTATGAGAAAGCCTTCCATGGCCGCTCGATCGCCACCCTCTCGGCCACCGGCAACCCCAAGGTGCAGGCCGGCTTCGGCCCGCTGGTGGAAGGCTTCATCCGCGTGCCGCTCAACGACATCGAAGCGCTCAAGAAGGCCACCGTGGGCAACCCCAATGTGGTCGCCGTGTTCTTCGAGACCATCCAGGGCGAAGGCGGCGTGAACCCGATGCGCGCGCAGTACCTCCAGGACGTGCGCGCGCTGTGCGACGAGCAGGACTGGCTGCTCATGATCGACGAGGTGCAATGCGGCATGGGCCGCACCGGCAAGTGGTTTGCCCACCAGTGGGCGGGCATCGTGCCCGACGTGATGCCGCTGGCCAAGGGCCTGGGCTCGGGCGTGCCCATCGGCGCGGTGGTGGCCGGCCCCAAGGCCGCGAACATCTTCCAGCCGGGCAACCACGGCACCACCTTCGGCGGCAACCCGCTGGCCATGCGCGCCGGGGTGGAAACCATCCGCATCATCGAAGAAGACGGCCTGCTGGCCAATGCCGAGCGCGTGGGTGCGCACCTGCGCGAGGCGCTTGAAAAAAGCCTGGGCGGCCACGCTGGCCTGAAGGAGATCCGTGGCCAGGGTCTGATGATCGGTGTCGAGCTCACCCAGCCCTGCGGCGCCCTCACACAGCGCGCCGCCGACGCCGGCCTCCTGATCAGCGTCACGGCCGACAGCGTGATACGCCTGGTGCCGCCGCTCATCATGACCATCGCCGAAGCCGACGAGGTGCTCGCCATCCTGCTGCCCTTGATCCACGCCTTTTTTGCCGAGCAGAGCCCGACATGACGATCCGCCACTACCTGCAGTTCAAGGACCTGAGCGCGGCCGAATGCGCCCACGTGCTGGCGCGCGCCGCCCACATCAAGAAGAAGTTCAAGGCGTTCGAGAAGTACCAGCCTTTCGCCGACCCCGACCGCACATTGGCCATGATCTTCGAGAAGGCCAGCACGCGCACCCGCGTGAGCTTCGAGGCCGGCATGTACCAGATGGGTGGTTCGGTGGTGCACCTCACCACCGGCGACAGCCAGCTCGGCCGCGCCGAACCCATTGAAGACAGCGCCAAGGTGATCAGCCGCATGGTCGACCTGGTGATGATCCGCACCTTCGAGCAAAGCAAGATCGAGGCGTTTGCCGCGCACTCGCGCGTGCCGGTGATCAACGGCCTGACCAACGAATTCCACCCCTGCCAGATCCTGGCCGACCTCTTCACGCTGGTCGAATACCGGCCCGCCGCCAGCGGCCAGCCGCTGGACGCCATCAAGGGCAAGGTGGTGGCCTGGGTGGGTGATGGCAACAACATGGCCAACACCTGGCTGCAGGCGGCCGAGCTGCTCGGCTTCACGGTGCATGTGAGCACGCCCGGCGGCTACGAGGTCGACCCGGTGCTCGCCGGCATCAGCAACCGCGATTGCTACAAAGTTTTCAAGGACCCTCGCGAAGCCTGCGCGGGCGCCGACCTGGTCACCACCGACGTGTGGACCAGCATGGGCTTCGAGGCCGAGAACGAAGTGCGCCGCGAGGCCTTCAAACGCTGGTGTGTGGACGAAGACATGATGCGCCAGGCCAAGCCCGACGCGCTCTTCATGCACTGCCTGCCGGCGCACCGCGGTGAAGAAGTGAGCGCCGAGGTGATCGACGGCCCGCAGTCGGTGGTGTGGGACGAAGCCGAGAACCGCATGCACGCGCAAAAGGCGCTGATGGAATTCCTGCTGCTCGGCCGCCTGGCCTGAGAGCGGCTTGATGCAGGCCCTGCTCGACGCGATCGCGCGCATTGAACCCGGCACCGACGCCCGCCGTGTCTTCCACGGACGTGGCGGCCTGTACCCGGGCTGCGAGCACTGGACGCTGGATGCGTTTCCACCGGTCTGGCTGCTCACCAGCTTCCAGCCGGTGTCCGACGACACCCTGGCCGTGATCGGCAAAGCTCTGGAAGCCCGCTGGAGCCAGATGGCACCGGGAGAGCCGCTGAACTGGGTGTTCCAGTGCCGCGGCGAGGGCCAGGCCGACACCCGCCTGGTGGCTGGCAGCGTGCCCGATCCGCACGTGGTCAGCGAGCGGGGCGCGCGTTACCTGGTGCACGTGCTCAAAGGGCAAAACCACGGCCTGTTTCTCGACATGGCCGAAGGCCGACAGTGGGTGCGCGAGCATGCCGCGGGCCACAAGGTGCTCAACCTGTTTGCCTACACCTGCGCGTTTTCGGTGGTGGCCTTGCAAGGCGGTGCGAAGCAGGTGGTCAACGTGGACATGAGCGCCGGTGCCATGGCCATTGGCCAGCAAAACCACCCGTTGAACGCCCTGAAGGAGGGCGCGAGTTTCCTCGTGCACGACATCTTCAAGACCTGGGGCAAGATCACGCGCGGCGGCCCCTACGGCCTGGTGATCGTAGATCCGCCGAGCCACCAGAAGGGCAGCTTCATCGCCACCCAGGACTACATCAAACTCATTCGTCGTCTGCCGGATCTGCTGCGCCCCGAAGGCCGCGTGCTGCTGTGCCTGAACGCGCCGCAACTCAGCCCGGCCTTTCTGATGGACCAGATGCGCGAAGCCGCACCCGAGCTGGTGTTCGAGCAGCGCCTGGCCAACCCCGCGGTGTTCGCCGATGTCTCCGACGAGCGCTCGCTCAAGGTGCTTGTGTACCGGGCGCCTGCGGTGGTCAAAACCCCCACACCGTGAGTACGTGCACCTCGTGCGGCGCCTGTTGCGCCTGCTTCCGCGTCGACTTCTCCGTCCATGAAACGCAGGACAAGGGCGGCAGCGTGCCAACTGGCCTGGCGGTGGAAGTCACCGACACCACCGTGCGCATGCGGGGCACCGACCATTCGCCACCCCGCTGCGCAGCCCTCACCGGCCAGCTCGGCGAAAAGATCGCCTGCGGCATCTACGAGTGGCGCCCATCGCCCTGCCGTGAGTTCGAAGAGGGCAGCGACGCCTGCACCCGCGCTCGCCAACGCCACGGCCTGCCGCCCGTCGACGGGGCGGACTGAAGGTCGCATTTACTTCAGGCCTCAACTTTTTTGAGGCGTGTTGGGATTAACCGACACCACGGTTTTTTTCACGGTGCTACCTTCACCGCACCATGAAAAAACTCTGGGACATCTCCCCACCCGTGCACGCAGCCGCTCCGGTTTTTCCGGGCGACACGGCCTACACGCAGACCTGGGCCGCCACCATCGGCCCCGGCTGCCCCGTCAACGTGAGCGCGATCACGCTCTCGCCGCATGTGGGTGCGCACGCCGACGCGCCACTGCACTACGACGCGGATGGCGCATCCATTGGTGAGGTTTCGCTCGACGCCTTCCTTGGCCCCTGCCGCGTGATCCACGCCATCGGCTGTGGCCCGCTGGTGAAGCCCGAGCACATCGCGCACGCGCTGGACGGCCTTCCCCAACGCGTGCTCCTGCGGGTCTACGAGCGCCAGCCGCAAGACGCGTTCGACGACGCCCTGCCCGCCTTCGCTCCAGAAACCGTGGAACAACTCGCCGACCTCGGCGTGCTGCTGATCGGGATCGACAGCGCCAGCATCGACCCGGCCAACAGCAAAACGCTGGACAGCCACCAGACCATCCGCCGCCGCGGCCTGCGCGTGCTGGAAAACCTGCTGCTTGACGACGTGCCCGAAGGCGACTACGAGCTCATCGCCCTGCCCCTGAAACTCACCACCGCCGACGCCAGCCCCGTGCGCGCCATCCTCCGGGAACTCCCATGACCATCACCCTGCAAGACTGCCGCGCACTCGACGCGCAAGACCCGCTGCGCTCCCTGCGCGACCTCTTCCACCTGCCCGAAGGCACCATCTACCTCGACGGCAATTCGCTCGGCGTGATGCCCCGCGCCACACCCGCACGCGTGGCCGACGTGGTCACCCGCGAATGGGGCACCGACCTGATCCAGAGCTGGAACAAGAACGGCTGGTTCGCCATGCCGCAAAAGGTGGGCGACAAGATCGCCCGCCTGATCGGCGCAGCACCCGGCACCGTGGTGGCCACCGACAGCACCTCCATCAACCTCTTCAAGGTGCTCTCGGCCGCGCTCAATCTCAGCACCGCCGACCACCCGCAGCGCAAGCGCATCGTGAGCGAGCGCAGCAACTTCCCGACCGACCTCTACATCGCCGAGGCGCTGTGCAAGGAGCGTGGCTTCGATCTGGTGCTGGTCGAACCTGAAGAGATTGCCGCGGCTCTCACACCCGAGGTGGCCGTGCTCATGCTCACGCACGTGAACTACCGCACCGGCGCCATGCACGACATGCCCGCCGTGACCGCCGCTGCACACGCCGCCGGCGCGCTGATGCTCTGGGACCTGGCGCACAGCGCGGGCGCGGTGCCGGTGGACCTCACCGGCGCAGGCGCCGACTACGCGGTGGGCTGCGGCTACAAGTACCTCAACGGCGGCCCGGGCGCCCCGGCCTTCGTGTGGGTCAACCCGCGCCACACCGATCGTTTCTGGCAGCCCCTGGCCGGCTGGTGGGGCCACGCCACGCCGTTTGACTTCACACCCGACTACCAACCCGCGCCCGGCATCACACGCTACCAATGCGGCACCCAGCCCATGATCAGCCTGGCCGCACTCGAGTGCGGTGTGGACACTTTGCTTTCAGCAGAAACACACGGCGGCATGGCCGCGCTGCGCCGCAAGTCGCTCGCGCTCACCGACCTCTTCATCGCGCTGGTGGATGAGCGCTGCCAGGGCCACGGCATCGGCCTGGCGACGCCGCTGAGCCACGCACAGCGCGGTTCGCAGGTGTGCTTGACCAAGGACGAAGGCGCCTACGCGATCGTGCAGGCCCTGATCGCACGCGGCGTGGTCGGCGACTACCGCGCGGGTGATTCCGGGAAGCACAAGGACATCCTGCGCTTCGGCTTCACACCGCTCTACATCGGCTTCGAAGACGTTTGGAACTCGGTCGAACACCTCAAACAGGTGCTCGACAGTGGCGAGTGGCAGCGCGCCGAGTTCAACCAGAAACACGCGGTGACCTGATCATGTGCCCCCACCAGCCCAACCCCGCCAAGCCCGAAGACATCGTGCGCGAGGAAGGCGCACAGCTCGACTTCAGCCGCGACATGAGCTACGGCGACTACCTGCAACTCGACAGCGTCCTGAACGCGCAGAAACCGCTCTCGCCCGCGCACGACGAGATGCTCTTCATCATCCAGCACCAGACCAGCGAACTCTGGATGAAGCTCATGCTGCACGAGCTGCACGCGGCCATCGCGCACATCGCCGCGGACGAACTGCAGCCCGCGTTCAAGATGCTCGCGCGCGTCTCGAAAATCATGGAGCAGCTGGTGCACGCCTGGGATGTGCTCGCCACCATGACGCCGCCCGAATACAGCGCGCTGCGCCCCTACCTCGCGCAGTCCAGCGGTTTCCAGAGCCATCAATACCGCTGCATCGAATTCGCGATGGGTAACAAGAACGCCGCCATGCTCAAGCCCCACGCGCACAGCCCCGAGCGGCTGGCCATCGTCCAGGCCGCGTATGAAGCACCGTCGCTGTACGACGAAGCCCTGCGCCTGCTCGCGCGCCGCGGCATCGCGGTGCCGCAGAGCCACACCGAGCGCGACTGGACCCAGCCCTACGAGGCCAGCGACGCGGTCGAGCAGGCCTGGCTGCAGGTCTACCGCAACCCCAAGGACCACTGGGACCTGTACCAGTTGGGCGAGGAACTCACCGACCTGGAAGACACCTTCCGCCTCTGGCGCTTCCGCCACGTGACCACGGTCGAGCGCGTGATCGGCTTCAAGCGCGGCACCGGCGGCACGGGGGGTGTGAGCTACCTGCGCAAGATGCTGGATGTGGTGCTGTTTCCGGAGATCTGGCGCTTGCGCACCTCGCTCTGAGCGGGCGCCTCACGGCACCACCACGGGCCCTTCTTCGCGCGCGCGCGGGCTCGTGTCCGGCGGTAACCGGGCGGGCACCACACCCGGGGCGCCACCTGGGCGCGGCGCGGCGGGCGTGTGCCGGGTGGGTGAGTTCGGGTTGCGCGGCTTCACCAGCACATCGATGTTTTCGGTGTTGGTGCCGGTCTCCGTGAGCACGTCATGGGCCGCCGCGCGGCTGGGCTCGGTCAACGTGCCTTTGTCGGTGCGCGCGAAGCTGTAGCTGGAGTCGCTGTCCATCTCCCACACGTACTCCCCGGTCGCCCGGTTGAGGCGTGCGTTGAGCTCACCACCCGCCCGCGCCGAGCCGCGAAATTCACCACCGCCACCCGGCACCAGGTCGCCGTGTTTGACCACCCGGCCAAAGCCCGGCTGCGTCT
>JAZKHH010000163.1:0-1551 GCA_040385465.1 Pseudomonadota bacterium
CAGCGTGCGCGATGTGTTTCCGCAGTTGGAAGCGCCCGCCGAGCTGAACCCCTGGACCGGCCTGCGCCCTGCCACACCGACCGGCCTGCCGGTGCTCGGTCGGCTGCGCGGATCACCATCCAACCTGTTCTTCAACACTGGCCACGGCGCGCTGGGCTTCACGCTGGCCTTCGGCAGCGCCGAGCGCGTGGCGCGCGAGCTGGCCGCGTCGTTCAGGCCAGTTGCTGCAGGGCCTGTTGCATGCAGCGCGTGAACGCGCGCGAGGTGAGCGAATTGGGCCTGGCCGTGGGCCGCAGCATGTGCACCGAGGTGGCGATGGCGGGCTCCAGCGTGAGCACGTCGACCCGCTGCGGATCGGCCGACGCGGCCGTGCACCCCTCCACCATGGCCACGCCCACCCCGTGATGGGCCAGCGCCAGGGCCACGTGGTAGGTCTGCACGGTGATCACTTCGTTGAGACCGGTGCCCGCCTCGCGCACGGTGTGTGCCAGCAACATGCCCAGGGGATCCTGCCCGTCGAGCGCGATCACCGGCAGCTTGGCGAGCTGCGCCAGCGTGATCGTGCCGGCCTTGACCTGTCTGGCGCTCAGCAAGCCTTTGGGCACCACGCATTCCACGCGCCGCTCGGCCAGCCGCTCCTGCGCCAGCGCCGGATGTGTGACCGCACTGAAAACGTAGCCCACATCGGCTTCCTGCAGCACCAGCGAGGACACGATCTCGGGTGAATGCAGGGCTTCGTGGTGAACCACGACCGAAGGGTGCTTTTCGCGAAACAGGCGCATCGCGCGCGGGAACACCTCATAGCTCAACGCCAGGACGGTGAGCACCCTCAACTCCCCTTTGCCGCGCCCGGCCTTGAGGCTGGCCGAGAGGCGCTGCACCTCGTCGAGCTGCGCAAACAGGCGTTCGATGTGCGGGTAGAGGGTCTGCGCTTCCACCGTGGGTTTGAGTCGTCCACCGACCCGCTGGAAGAGCTGGAAGCCGAGTTGCAGCTCGGCATGCTGCAAGGTGCGGCTCACCGCCGGCTGCGTCACGTTGATCATGCGGGCCGCGGCGCTCACGCTGCCGGTTTGCATGACCGCGTTGAAAACTTCGATGTGTCTTAGTCGCATGGAGCCATTGTTGACCAAGGTGGATGCCCTTCTATCCGGCGGCCCCGGTCATCGGCGACCACGTGATCACTCAGTCTGTGAGTGAGTCAACGTCACTTCGGCTCGCGGGCGCGGTGCATCGCCTACAAAGCGTCAGGCTCCCTCTTCACCCGAAACCAAGCCGCATACATCGCAGGCAAAGCCAGCAAGGTCAACACCGTCGCAACGACAAGGCCCCCCATGATCGCCACCGCCATTGGGCCCCAGAACACACTGCGCGACAACGGAATCATCGCCAGCACAGCCGCAGCGGCGGTCAGCACGATCGGCCGCATGCGCCGCACAGCGGATTCGACCACCGCGTCCCACGCCGGCACGCCACGCGCGCGGTCCTGCTCGATCTGGTCGATCAGGATCACCGAGTTGCGCTGGATCATGCCCATGAGCGCAATCACGCCCA
>JAZKHH010000164.1:0-2686 GCA_040385465.1 Pseudomonadota bacterium
GCAGGGCGGCCTGCACGGCCAGCGCCACGTCTTGCGCCAGGCGGCGGGCTTCGATTTCGCTGGCCATCTCTTCCACGCGGATCGGCAGTTGCGCGGCAAGCCGGTCCAGCGCGGGGTGCATGCCTCGGGCGGGTGCGAGTTCGTGCGCCAAGGCGGCGGCCGCATCCGCTTTGCGCAGTGCGCGCAACAGGTCGATGGCCATGATGTTGCCCGCACCTTCCCAGATGGAGTTGAGCGGCATTTCGCGGTAGATGCGCGCCATCACGCCCTCACCGCCCTCTTCCACATAACCGTTGCCGCCCAGGCACTCCATGGCCTCCTGCGCGAAGTGGCTGCCGCGCTTGCAGATCCAGAATTTCGCCACGGGCGTGAGCAGGCGGTTCATCACCTGTTCGTGTGGGTCGCCAGCACGGTCAAAGCTGCGCGCCAGACGCAGCGCGAGCGCGGTCGCGGCCTCGGATTCGAGGGCCAGGTCGGCCAGCACGTTCTTCATCAGCGGTTGATCGATCAAGGTCTTGCCGAAGGCCTTGCGTTGTGCCGTGTGGTTGAGTGCAATGCTCAGCGCCTGGCGCATCAGGCCGCTGGTGCCCAGGGCGCAATCGAGCCGCGTCATGGTGCCCATGGCCAGGATCTGCGGGATGCCACGGCCCTCCTCGCCCACCAGCCAGGCGCTGGCATCCACAAATTCCACCTCGGAACTCGCGTTGGCCTTGTTGCCCAGCTTGTCCTTGAGGCGTTGGATGAAGAGCTGGTTCATCGAACCGTCAGGCAGCACGCGCGGCAGGAACAGGCAACTCAGTCCGCTGGCGGTCTGCGCGAGGATCAGGAAGGCGTCGCACATGGGTGCGGAGAAGAACCACTTGTGGCCGGTGACGCTGAAGCGCTGGCCCCAGGCATCGCTGCCCTGGGCTTCAGCGCGCGTGGTGTTCGCGCGCACGTCGGAGCCGCCCTGCTTCTCCGTCATGCCCATGCCCATGGTCAGGCCCGCCTTGTCGCGCCACACCTTGAGAGCAGGGTCGTAGGCACGGCTGGTGAGGCCCGCTTCCCAGTCCTTGTAGATGGCCGGGTTGTCCTTGAGCGCGGGCGCCACCGCGTAGCTCATGGAGATGGGACACAGGATGGAAGGCTCGAGCTCGGTGAAGAGCATGAAGCCGGCGGCGCGCAACTGGTGGGCATGGCCTGTGGCCTGCTGCTCAGCGGAAAATGCCGTGCCGTGCAGGCCCGCCGCGGTGGCTGCGGTCATCAGCGCGTGGTAACCCGGGTGGAACTCCACCTGGTCCACGCGCTGTCCGAAGCGGTTGTGCGTCTTGAGCTGCGGCGTGTGCACATTGGCCAGCCGCGCATGCATCTGCATATCGCCGCTGCCCACCAGAGCCCCGAGTGTGTGCAGCCGCGCCGTGTCCAGCGCAGGTGCGTTGAACGCCAGCGCGGCCTGCATGGCCCGGTTGGCGCTGAACAGGTTGGTATCGACCAGCGGCGCGGGCTGGTTGAAGACTTCATGCGTGGGATTCATGGCGGGCTTTCCTTGCGGCAAAGATCAGAGTCCACGTGTCGGCCAGGTCGCGCACCTCGGCGGCGTCCAGCGCGCCCTTCTCGTGCAACAGCTGGTGCAGGCGAGGCAGGTGGTAGTGGGGCACGGCGGGGTACAGGTGGTGCTCCAGGTGGTGGTTCACATGGTGCGGAAACAGCACGGCCCGGCCCAGTCGGTTCAGCGCGCCGCCCCAGGTGCGGTTACAGCGCGCGGCCGTCAGGGGTGAAGACAGATCGTTCACCGCGCCGTGTTCGCAAATGGCGCGCAGGCGCAAGATGGGCTGCAGCACGGTCACGAGCGGCAGCAGCCAGAGCACCGCATACATCAAGAGGCCTTGCGCCCCGCCCACAGCCAGCGCGAGAAGAGGTGCCGTCACATGAAAGGCGACGACGAACCAGCGGTCTTGCCGGGCGGCGGCGCGCAGGGCGGGCGAGGTGTCGTCCAGCGGGCGCAGCTCGCGTTTCGTGTCGTCATTGATCGCGGGAGCGCCGAAAAAATAGGCGTAGGTCTTCCACGCGTTGAGGCCGAGCAGGTCCTGTCCAAGCTTCTTGAGCAGATACGCCCGGCCACGCGGGTAACCGCCGTGGATGGCGGTGTCCGGGTCTTCCTCTGTGTAGAGGTTGTTGTGGTGCAGCCGGTGCGTGACGCGGTAGGTGCACATGGACAGGCCGGCGGCCATGCCCATCAACCGGCCCAGGCCGTCGTTTGCCCAACGCGCGGCAAACAAGCGGTAGTGCGCCGACTCGTGGACCAGGATGAAGATCGCGTGTTGTGCAATGCCGATCACCACCACGCTGAGCAGCATCCACGGACTCGGCCAGGTGGCCACCGCGAGCGACATGGCGGCAAGGATCAGGCCGAAGGTCTGCGCCACGGCGAGCAAGGCGCGTGGGATGGACAGGGAGGTCAGCGGCGCCAGCTCGGCGGCGCTCAGCAGGCGCCGAGCTTGCGCGTTGCGCGCGCCCGGTGCGCGCAAGTCCTGTCGGAACTCCTCGCCACGCGGGTTGGCCGTGTCCATCGGACGCTCGCGTCAGGTCAGCTTGACAAGCTGCTTGCCGAAATTTTTGCCCTTGAGCAGACCCATGAAGGCCTCGGGCGCAGCGGCCAGACCTTGCGCCACGGTCTCGCGCGGGCGCAGTTTGCCGGTGGCCACCA
>JAZKHH010000165.1:0-12216 GCA_040385465.1 Pseudomonadota bacterium
TGTCCAAGCCCGACATGCTGCTGCTCGACGAGCCGACCAACCACTTGGACGCCGAGTCGGTCGATTGGCTGGAGCAGTTCCTGGCTCGCTTCTCCGGCACCGTGGTGGCCATCACCCACGATCGCTACTTCCTGGACAACGCGGCCGAATGGATCTTGGAGTTGGACCGCGGCTCGGGCATTCCCTACAAGGGCAACTACAGCACTTGGCTGGAACAAAAAGAAGGCCGCCTGGAGTTGGAGCAAAAGACCGAAGACGCTCGCACCAAGGCCATGAAGAAGGAGCTGGAGTGGGTGCGCCAGAACCCGAAAGGCCGCCAGGCCAAGAGCAAGGCCCGCCTGGCCCGCTTTGAGGAGCTGTCCGACGTCGACTACCAAAAGCGCAACGAGACCAACGAGATCTTCATTCCCGTGGCCGATCGCCTGGGGCATGAGGTCATCGAGTTCGAAGGCGTGAGCAAAAGCTTCGGTGACCGCGTCTTGATCGACGACCTGAGCTTCAAGGTGCCGGCGGGCGCCATCGTCGGCATCATCGGCCCGAACGGCGCCGGCAAGTCGACCCTGTTCCGCATGGTCTCGGGCCAGGAAAAGCCCGACAGCGGCAATGTGAAGGTCGGCCCGACGGTGAAAATGGCCTTTGTCGACCAGAGCCGCGAGTCGCTCGATGGCGACAAGACCGTGTGGCAAGACGTCTCGGGCGGCCTGGACAACATCGTGGTGGGCAAGTTCGTCATGCCCAGCCGGGCCTACATCGGCCGCTTCAACTTCAAGGGCAACGACCAGCAAAAGCTGGTGGGCAACCTCTCCGGGGGTGAACGCGGGCGGCTGCACCTGGCCAAGACCCTGGCCCAGGGCGGCAACGTCTTGATGCTGGACGAACCGTCGAACGACCTGGACGTGGAAACCCTGAGGGCCTTGGAAGACGCCTTGCTGGAATTTGCCGGCACCATCATGGTCATCAGCCACGACCGCTGGTTCCTGGACCGCATCGCCACCCACATCCTCGCCGCCGAGGGCGACTCGAAATGGGTGTTCTTTGACGGGAACTACCAAGAGTACGAAGCCGACAAACGCAAGCGCCTGGGTGAAGAAGGCGCGCGGCCCAAGCGGGTGCGCTTCAAAGCCCTCAAGTAAGGGCATCGGTCGGACGAAAGGGAGGGGTGTGATGAATCGGGGCGGTGTTCCTGTTTCGTGCCACTTCCCCCAAACGGGCAACACGAAGGATGGCGATGACCCTGTGGCAGACGGCAGTTGGTTGGACGGTGCTCTTGGGCATGACCGGATGTGCCACCGTGGTCCCCCCGGCACCGCCACCACCGCCCGCGGCGGCCGGCGCCAGTGGGGCCGGGGCCCCCGGGGCTGGCGTGGCCGCCCCCATGCCCCCTCGGCCCGACCCCGGCGCGCCGCGGCCGTTTGCCGAAGTGATCAACGGCGCCACCCAACAAGCGGGCTGGCTGCCGGTGTGGCGCAAAGCCGAGCGCTTTTGGATCGAGATCCCTGAGGCGCAACTGCAGGCCGATGCGCCACCGGTGCTGATGTCGGTGAACGTGGGCAACGCCGTGGGCGAACGGGGCCTGTATGCCAGCCAAATGGGCCCCTCGTGGCTGGTGAGCTTTCGCAAGCTGGCCGGCCAGCAAATTCAGCTGGTGGCCTTGAACACCCAGTATGCGGCCGACAACCTGCCGCTGAAGGTGGCCGTGCAGGAGGGTTTTTCGAACAGCTTGCTCGCCTCCTTCGGCATCGCCAGTGCGCCGCATCCGGAGCGCAAGTCGGTGTTGGTCGACGCTTCCTTCCTGGTGTCTGACCTGATGGGGTACAGCACCTCCCTGGAGCGGGCTTTCCGCCTGGGCTATGGCCTGGACCGGGGCAACTCGTTCATCGAAAAGGCCTTCACCGGGGCCGACCAGGCCTCGTTCAACGTGCGGCTGCATTTCGCCACCCCCCGGTTGCCGGGCCTCAGTGCGCCCAACATGCCGCCCGTGCAATTGCCGTCCACCCCCGATCCGCGCAGCCTGTTCGTGGGCATGGTCGTCAACTTCACGCCGGTGCCTGCACAGCCGATGCGGCCCCGCCTGGCCGACACCCGGTTGGGGCATTTCACCGATGTCGTGACCGACTTGAGCGACGACCGCAAGGCCAGGCCCCGGCAGTCGTTCATCAACCGCTGGCGCCTGGAAAAACTCGACCCCTCAGCGCCCTTGTCACCACCCAAACAGCCGATCGAGTACTGGCTCGACAAGAACATCCCGGTGCGTTACCGCGCGGCGGTCACGGCGGGCGTGCTGGAGTGGAACAAAGCGTTCGAGCGCATCGGCTTCAAGGACGCCATCGTCGTGCGGCAACAGCCTGACGATGCCGACTGGAGCGCGCTGGACGCCCGCCATGCCTCGGTGCGCTGGTACGTGGGGGCCGACGCCAGCGTGGCGGTCGGGCCGCACCACTCCGACCCCCGAACCGGTGAAATCATCGATGCCGACATCGCCATGAGCGACGTGTTTGGTCGCGGCGCCCGGCGCTTGATTGTCGAAGACGGCGGTTTTGCCACCCGGACGGCCGTGCCCGGCCTGGAAGCCTTGGCCTGCGATTACAGCCACCGCGCCTCCGCAGAAATGGGCTTTGCCCTCGACATCCTGGAAGCCCGCGGCGACGTGGACCCCGACAGCCCCGAAGCCGACGCCTTCGCCCAGGCCGTGGTGCGCGACACCATCACCCACGAGGTGGGGCACACCTTGGGTTTGCGGCACAACTTCAAGGCGTCCACCGTCTTCAGCCAGGCGCAGCTGCGTGATAAGGACTTCACCACCACCCATGGCATCTCGGCCTCGGTGATGGACTACAACGCCACCAACCTGCCGCTGGAGGGTGAAAGGGTCTCGACCCTGGTCAACAGCGGCTTGGGTCTGTACGACTATTGGGCCATTGAGTACGCCTACCGTCCGCTGGAACCGGCCACCGAGGCGGCGGACCTGGCACGCATTGCCGCCCGCAGCACCGAGCCTGGCTTGGCCTACGCCGATGACGCCGATGCGGGCTACGGACCCGGGGGCATCGACCCCCGCGCCAACCGATTCGACCTGGGCGACGACCCGCTGGCCTTCTGGCAGCGGCGCTTGCAACTGGCCCGGGAGCTGTGGCAACGGGTCCAGCAGCGGGGGGTGCGGCCGGGTGACGACATCGCCCGTCAGCGCCGGGCCCTGCTCAGGGGCTTCGGCCGCCTCGGGCCGGCGGCCGACATGGTGAGCAAGTACGTCGGCGGGGTGCAGACCTCCCGCGTGCCGCCAGGGCCAGGGGTGGGCCCGGCTTACCTGCCCGTGCCCGCACGGCAGCAGCGCGAGGCGCTGCGCACCTTGGCCCAAGGCTTCTTCAATGCCGACAGCTTCCGCTTTCAACCGGCGTTTTTGGCCAGTGCCGTCGTCGACTATGAGGAGGGCGATCGCAGCGGCCCACCGAGCGTGCCGGCGGCGGTGCTGCAACTGCAGTCCACGGCCCTGGACCGGCTGCTGAGCCCGGGCACGGCCACCCGGTTGCTGGAGGGCTCTTTGTATGCCCCGGCCAGCGAGCGGGGCCAGGCGATGTCGCTCAATGAGGTGTATTCGACACTGCAAACGGCCATTTGGAGTGAGTTGTCATCGGGACGCGAGATCGACAGCTTGCGCCGCAACCTGCAGCGCGAACATCTTCGCCGGCTGCAAATTTTATTGACCCGTGGCCCTGGGGCCAACGGCCTGCCCGCCGACGCCTCGAGCCTGCTGCGCTGGCATGCCACGGCGTTGCAAGGGCAACTCCGGGGGGCCCTGCCGAGAGGCAATTTGTCGGTGGAAAGCCGGGCGCACCTGCAGGACAGCCTGGCGCAGCTGAGCGAAGCCTTGCGCGCGTCCATGCAGCGCAACAGCTGACGGCCGGCTCAGGTCCGAATCCAGTCGGTGTCGGGAGCCCCTGACGCCCCGTGGGCGCGGGGACGTTCACCGGTTTTCAGCCCTCTGCGAGAACCAAAAAGACCTCAACTAACCGGTGATTGATCCGATATTCCATCGAACGACGCCGGCCAGCCGGGTCGACACTGGACATCACACCCCGAGGTTCAAAGGCTTCGCATGATCATTTCTGCATTCAAGTCGATGTCGATCGCACGGCGAATGACCCTGGGTTTTGCCAGCGTGCTGGTGTTGCTTGTCGCCGTGGCGGGTTTTGGTTCTTACGCCTTGCGGCTGGTGAGCAACCAGATGAACCAGATCGTCAAGGTCAACAACGTCAAGACCAAGCTCGCCAACAGCATGTTGGACCACATCAGCTCGATCGCAATTCAGGCACGCACGGTCAGCATGCTGTCCGAAGTCGACGCTGCGCGCGCAACCGCGCAGGCGAACACGTCGAAAGCCAGCTTCGGCCGCTTTCTGCAAGCGGAATCGGAGCTGGCCGCCTTGCTCAAGGAACATGGCGGCACCCAGGATGAAATCCGCCTTTTGAAGGAGATTGCCGACCAGGGAAAGCTGACATGGCCGGAGGTTGAGGCGTCGGTCCAGCAAGGGCTGGACGGCGACAACGTCGCCTCGGGCATGTCCTTGATGAACCGCGTCGCCCCCCCCGAGGCGGTGTGGCGCGACAAAGTGGCCCAGCTGATTGCCTTGCAAGGTAAATTGATCGACGAGGCTTCAGCCTCTGCCGTCAGCGCCGAACGCAGGTCCTTCATCGTGCAGGGCGCCCTGGTGTCCTGCGCCGTGGCGCTCGGTTTGTTGATCGCCTGGGCCATCACCCGCAGCGTGGTGCGCCCCATCGGCTTTGCCGTCGTCGTGGCCGAGCGCATCGCCGAGGGTGACCTCACCACCCAGGTGGTGGTGTCGGACACCGACGAGACCGGCCGCCTGTTGCACGCCGTCTCGATCATGCAGGACCGCTTGCGCGACCTGGTCGGCGAAATCCGTGACGCCGCCTACTCCATCGAGGTGGCGGGCAGCGACGTCGCCGCTGGCAACGCCGACCTGAGCGGGCGCACCGAGCAGACCACGTCCAGCCTGCAGCAAACGGCGTCTTCCATGGAGGAGCTGACCAGCACCGTCAGGCACAGTGCCGAGGCGGCCAGCCAGGCCAATGCCTTGGCCTCCACCGCGGCCGAGGTGGCGGCCCGCGGGGGCATCGTGGTGTCGCAGGTGGTGTCCACCATGAACGAGATCAACGCCAGCTCGAAGAAGATTGCCGAGATCACCAGCGTGATCGACAGCATCGCCTTCCAGACCAACATCCTGGCGCTGAACGCAGCGGTCGAAGCCGCCCGTGCCGGCGAACAGGGCCGCGGCTTTGCGGTGGTGGCCGGCGAAGTGCGCAACCTGGCCCAGCGCTCCGCCGAGGCGGCCAAAGAAATCAAGAGCCTGATCGGCAGAAGCGTCGACAAGGTGGAAACCGGGTCGCGCCTGGTGGCCGATGCCGGGCGCACCATGAGCGAGATCGTCGGCTCGGTGCAGCGGGTGTCCGACATCATCAACGACATCACCGTGGCGTCGTCCGAGCAAAGCGACGGCATCACCCAGGTCAATTCGGCCGTGGTGCACCTGGACGCCATGACGCAGCAAAACGCCGCCTTGGTGGAGCAGGGCGCCGCCGCGGCCGAGAGCTTGAAGGCCCAGGCCAGCCGCTTGTCCGAAGTGGTCGGCACCTTCCGGCTCGAGCGCGACACCGGCGACAGCTACGAGACGCGCCGCCAGCATCCCGAGAGCCACGACTCCGCCTTCGGCGCCACCCAGGACGACGCCCACCCGGCCTGACCGGCACGGCGTGTGCACGGCGCTCGAACGACGCATGGCGCGGGTTCGGGCGCCTTGTTCCATTTGAGTGCGCTGCGCCAGCGTCCTTGAACGGCGCGGCCCGAGGCCTGTGGCGTCTCGGGGGCCAGTCCACCTGCCGGCTTGCGCGACCCCCTCATCACCGGGCCCCCTCCACCGACCCAGTTCCTAACGCACCCTAGGGGCTTGGCGAGCCGCCCACCCAGGCCAGCGAGCTTGGTGTAATGTCAGGCGATGACATCCTTTGCCTTGTTCTGGAGCCTGAGCTGGCGCCAGCTGGTGCGCGACGCGCGCGCCGGCGAGCTGCGTTTGTTGATGCTGGCCGTGGCCCTGGCGGTGGCGGCGCTCACCGCGGTGAGTTTTTTCGCAGACCGGCTCAACAGCGGGCTGGCCCGGGATGCGCGGCAACTGCTGGGCGGTGACGTGGTGCTGGTCAGCGACCAGCCCTTGCCTGAAAGTTTTTTGAACGAGGCCCGTGAACGCGAGCTGCGGGTCACCCAGACCCTGGGCTTTCCGAGCATGGCCCGCGCACCCGACGAGCGGGGCGGCGCCAGCCGCTTGGTGGCTGTCAAGGCGGTCGGCGAAGGCTACCCCTTGCGCGGGCGTTTGAAGGTGCAGTCCGCCGTCGGGCAGGACGGCGAGGCCGTGGCCAACGGCCCACCCCCCGGGCGGGTGTGGGTGGAAGCAGCCGTGCTCGACGCGCTGGGCTTGCAGGTCGGTGATTCGGTGCTGCTGGGGGAGGCCCAACTCCAGGTCGACCGCCTGATCCTCCACGAGCCCGACCGCGGCGCCGGCTTCATGAGCTTCTCGCCCCGCGTGATGTTGCACAGCGCCGATCTCGCTGCCACGCAGCTGGTGCAGCCCGCCAGCCGGGTGCGCTACCGCCTGGCCGTGGCCTCACCGGGGGCGGACGACGCGGTGGTCAAGCGCTACCAGCGCTGGGCCGAACAGCAGGTCGAAACGTTGTCGCTGCGCAATGTGCAGGTCGAGTCGCTCGACGCCGGGCGGCCGGAGATGCAGCAAACCCTGGACCGCGCGGGCAAGTTCCTGAACCTCGTGGCGCTGCTCGCCGCTTTGCTGTCGGCCGTGGCCGTGGCCATCGCCTCGCGGGACTTCGCCCTGCGCCACCTGGACGATTGCGCCATGCTGCGCGTGCTGGGGCAGTCGCAGGGGCGCATCGCGGCGCAGTACGCGGTGGAATTCGCGCTTGCCGGGGTCGTGGCCAGCCTGGCCGGGGTGGCCTTGGGCTTCGCGGTGCACTATGGGTTCATCGCTTTGCTGGCCAACCTGTTGACCACGGAGCTGCCACCCGCGAGCTGGTGGCCCGCGGGTTTTGGCATTGGCGTGGGGCTGACCTTGCTGGTGGGGTTCGGCTTGCCGCCGGTGTTGCAGCTGGCGCGGGTGCCGCCCTTGCGGGTCATCCGGCGCGAAGTCGGCGGGCTCAAGCCGGCGTCGGTGACGGTCTTGCTGGCGGGGGTGTTGGGCTTTGTGGCCTTGCTGCTGGCCGTGGCCAACGACATCACCTTGGGCCTGATCGCCGTGGGTGGTTTTGCAGGGGCGGTGATGGTGTTCGCGCTGTTGGGCTGGATCAGTGTGGAGGTGCTGCGGCGCGCGGTGCCCGAGTCGCGCGCGCCGCGCTGGCTGATCCTGGCCACCCGCCAGATCGCCTCGCGGCCGGCGTATGCGGTGCTGCAGGTCTGCGCCCTGAGTGTGGGCCTGCTGGCCTTGGTTCTGCTGATCTTGCTGCGCACCGACCTGATCGACAGCTGGCGCCAGGCCACCCCGCCCGACGCCCCCAACCGTTTCGTCATCAACATCCAGCCTGACCAGGCCGAGGCCTTCCAGGCCCACCTGCGCAGCCAAGGGGTGGCCCAGTACGACTGGTATCCGATGATTCGCTCGCGCTTGGTGGCCGTCAATGAACGCACCGTCAACGCCGACCAGTACACCAACCAACGCGCCAAAAATTTGGTGGACCGGGAGTTCAACCTCAGCCACGCTCCCGCCTTGCCCGACAGCAACGAAGTCACCGAGGGGCAGTGGGTGCCTGAAGAGCCCGGGGCGCTGAGCGTGGACGAAGGCTTGGCCGAAGAATTGGGGCTGAAGCTGGGCGACACGCTGCGCTTTGACACCGCCGGCCAGATCACCCAGGGCAAGATCACCAGCTTGCGCAAGATCGACTGGGGCTCGATGCGGGTCAACTTTTTCGTCATGCTGCCGGTGACGACGTGGCCCGAGTCGGTGCCGACTTACGTCGTGGCCTTCCGGGCCCCCGAGACGCCGGGCTTCGATAACACCCTCAGCCGCACCTTCCCCAACGTCACCAACGTCGACGTGTCCGCGTCGATTGCGCAGGTGCAGGGGGTGCTGGGCCAGGTGATCCGCGCGGTGGAGTTCCTCTTCGGCTTCACCCTGGCCACCGGCCTGGTGGTGCTGTTTGCGGCGGTCAGCGCCACCCGCGAGTCGCGCGCCCGCGAGTTCGCCGTGATGCGGGCCTTGGGGGCCAGCAGCAGCCTGCTGGCCAAGGTGCAGCGGGCCGAGCTTTTGGGCGTGGGCACGCTGGCGGGCGTGCTGGCCTCGCTGGCGGCCACCGCTGTGGGGTGGGGCCTGGCGCGCTACGTCTTCGAGTTCGACTGGAATCCCTCGCCCTGGGTGCCGGTGCTGGGCGCTTTGGCCGGTGCGTTGCTGGCGTTGGCCGCTGGCTGGTGGGGCCTGCGCGAGGTGCTGCGCCGGCCAGTGGTCGAGACGCTCCGCCAGGCGGCGCAGGATTGAGCTGACCGCGTTCGTTGTGACCCGCACGGTCGGGCCAGCGCGACCAGCGCGCAAGCCAGATCGGCTTGCGGGTTCCCAGGTTCAGCCGGTGTTGCGCAGCCCGGCCGCCAACCCGTTGATCGAGATGTGGATGCCGCGCTTGACCCGCGCCATGCCGGGCTCGGCTTCGGTGTGGGTGGCGCAGGCGCGGCGGTAGCGGCGCATCAGTTCCACCTGCAGGTGGTTCAACGGGTCGAGGTAGGGAAAGCGGTGCTCGATGGAGCGCGCCAGCGCCGGGTTGGTGGCCAAGCGGCCGGTCTCGCCGGTGATCCACTCCAGGGCGTCGTGTGTCCGCTGCCATTCGGCCTCGATCAGCCCAAAGATGCGCCGGCCCAGGCGTTTGTCTTCCACCAGCTCGACGTAGCGCGCGGCGATGCCCAGGTCGGTCTTGGCCAACACCATGTCCAGGTTGGACAGCAGGGTGCGGAAGAAGGGCCACTGTTTGTGCATGCGTTGCAGCAGCGCCAGGCGCTGCGCGCGTTCGGCCGGCTCGGTGTCGAGGTACTGGGCAATGGCCGAGCCGAAACCGCACCAGCCCGGCAGGCCGACCCGGCATTGGCCCCAGCTGAACCCCCAGGGAATGGCGCGGAGGTCTTCGATGGCGCGGCTGGGCTTGCGCGAGGCCGGCCGCGAGCCGATGTTGAGCTCGGCGATTTCGCGGATCGGCGTGGCGTTGAAGAAGTAGTCGGTGAAGCCGGGGGTCTCGTACACCAGTTGGCGGTAGGCCTTGAAGCTGGCCTCGCTCAAGGTGTTGGCGGCCTCCAGGAAGGCCTTGCTGACGCGCTGGCGGCCCGGTGGCAACAAGGTGGCCTCCAAGGTGGCCGCCACCAAGGTCTCGAGGTTGCGCCGGCCGATCTCTGGGTGCGCATATTTGGAAGCGATCACTTCGCCTTGCTCGGTCAGGCGGATCTGCCCGTTGACCGTGCCAGGCGGCTGCGCCAGGATGGCCTCGTAGCTCGGACCGCCGCCGCGGCCCACCGTGCCGCCGCGGCCATGGAACAGGCGCAGCTTGACGCCGTGCTGCTGGCGCAGGCCCTGGAACAGCTCGGCCAGGGCGATCTCGGCGCGGTACAGCGCCCAGTGGCTGGTGAAGGTGCCGCCGTCTTTGTTGCTGTCGCTGTAGCCCAGCATGATGTCTTGCTCGCCGCCCGAGCGCTGCACCATCGGGCCCACTCCGGGCAGTGCATAGAACTCGCGCATGATCGGCTCGGCACGCTGCAGATCGCCAATGGTTTCGAACAGCGGCACCACGATCAACTGGCTCACCGCCGCCTGCGTCAGGGTGCCTTGCACCAGCCCGGTTTCCTTCAGCAGCAGCAACACCTCCAGCAGGTCGCTCACCTCTTCGGTGTGCGAAATGATGTAGTGGCGGATGGCATGCGCGCCAAAGCGCTGCAGCATCTCGCGCGCCGTCTCGAAAATCGACAGCTCCTGGCCCACGTGCTCGCTGTACGGCGCACCGTGCACCCGCAGCGGCCGCGGGTCGTCCAGCATGCGCAACAACAGCGTGCGGCGCTCGGCCTCGGCCAGGCGGCTGTAGGCCGTCTCGATCTGCGCCCGCTGCAGCAGCTCGGCGACCACCGCCTCATGCTGGTCGGAGCTTTGCCGCAGGTCCACCGTGGCCAAGTGAAAACCGAACACCTGCACCGCGCGCATCAGGGGGCGCAGGCGCGGGCGGGTCAGCACCTCGGCGTGGTGGGTGCACAGCGAGGCTTGAATGACCTGCAGGTCGTGCAGGAAGGCCTCGGCGTTGGCGTAGGGCTGGTCGGGCGCCACCGCGTGGCGCAGGGCCTCGGTGCCAGTCAGGTGGTGCAGGGTGGCGGCCAGGCGCGCGTAGATGCCGGTCAGCGCGCGGCGGTAGGGCTCGTCTTCGCGGTGCGGGTTGTGGTCTGGCGAGGCGGCGGCCAGGGCCAGCATGGCCGGCGTGACCGAACTCAGGGTGGCCGAAATGGACAGCTCGGCGCCCAGCTCGTGCACCTCGGTCAGGTAAAAGCGCAGCGCGGTTTCGCTCTGCCGGCCAAGCGCGGTGCGCAAGGTCTCGGCCGTGACGAAGGGGTTGCCGTCGCGGTCGCCCCCGATCCAGTTGCCCATGCGCAAAAAGTTGCCCACGGCATGGCCGCTCAACGCGGTTTCCACGTCGGTGTACAGCCGCGGAATTTCGCGCAGGAAGGTCGACTGGTAGTAGCTCAACGCATTCTCGATTTCGTCGGCCACGGTCAGCTTGGCGTTGCGCAGCATGCGGGTCTGCCACAGCTGGGTGACGCGGGCCCGCACCAGCGCCTCGTTGTGCGCCTGCTCGCGTGCCGTGTTCAGCGTGTCGCGCTGCGCCAGCAGTTCGGCCAGGGCGCGCTCGGCGTCGAGAATGCTTTTGCGCTGAACTTCCGTCGGGTGGGCCGTCAGCACCGGGGAGATCATGGCGTGCGCCAGCATCTCGGCGATCTCGTCCGCCCCCACACCCGCCGCGGCCAGGCGCTCGAAACTCCAAGCCAGCGAACCCGCGTGCAGGTGCCCCTGGCGCTCGTGGTGCTCGCGGCGGCGGATGTGCTGGCGGTCTTCGGCAATGTTGGCCAGGTGCGAGAAATAACTGAAGGCCCGGATCACGCTGACCGTCTGGTCGTTGCTGAGGTTCTTCAGCAGCCGGGTCAGGGTGCGGCCGGCGTCGGCGTCGCGCTTGAGCCGAAAGGCCACCGACAGCTGCCGGATGCGCTCCACCAGCTCAAAGGCTGCGGTGCCTTCCTGCTCGCGGATCACGTCGCCCAGGCAACGTCCGAGGAAGCGAATGTCCTGCACCAGGGGCTGGCTCTTTTGCAAGGCGTCTATGGGCGGGCGGCGCGTGGGCATGGGGCAGGGGTCCAAAAGTCGGGGAAGGGAAGGGTTGTCGGAAACGCCATGGATGCTAAGCCAAGCCGGTCCGCCTCCGGCTGCCATGGGTTGGTCATCGTGGGCAGAAAAACCGGGCGCTGCCACGGCCAGGAGGTCGGCCGGGCAGTGTAGAGCGTGCTTTTCGCCTGGCTGTGGTGCTGCGCCCCCTGCGGCGTTCACAACACCTCCCAGCCCAAGAGCCGCAAGTGCGGACGCATCCCCGGTTGCGGCTAGCATCTGGGAATGCGCTCAACCCTCACCATTGCCACCCGTGAAAGCCGCCTGGCCCTGTGGCAGGCCCACCATGTCCGCGACCTGTTGCAGGCGGCCTGGGGCGTGCCCGTCGATCTGCTGGGCATGACCACCCGCGGCGACCAGATCCTGGACGTCAGTTTGTCCAAAGTCGGCGGCAAAGGCTTGTTCGTCAAGGAGCTGGAAACGGCCTTGCTCGAAGGTCGCGCGCAGCTGGCGGTGCACTCGCTCAAGGACGTGCCGATGGACCTGCCCGAGGGCTTCACGCTGGCCGCGGTGCTGGAACGCGAGGACCCGCGCGATGCCTGGGTCTCAACCCGTTACGCGACCTGGCGCGAGCTGCCCGTCGGCGCCGTGGTGGGCACCTCGAGCCTGCGTCGGCTGGTGCAACTGCGCGCCCTCCGACCCGACCTGGACGTGCAACCCCTGCGCGGCAACCTCGACACGCGGCTGCGCAAACTCGACGAAGGCCTGTACGACGGCATCGTGCTGGCCGTGGCGGGCCTCAAGCGGCT
>JAZKHH010000165.1:12316-15770 GCA_040385465.1 Pseudomonadota bacterium
ATGAGCTGGAGGCCCGGCACCTGGGCGAGCAGGTGGCCGCCGCGCTGCAGGCCGCCGGTGGCACCTCGTACCTGGCGGTGCTTGCGTGAGCTCCGCACCCCCCCGTCTGCTGGTGACACGTCCGATCGAGCAAGGCCAGCGCCAGTGCGAGGATTTAAGGGGTTTGGGCTTTGAGGCCGAGGTCGTGCCCTTGATTCACATCAAGCCGGCGGTCGATGTCCACAGCGTGCAATCGGCCTGGTCGACATTGACGGGGTGGGACTGGGTGTTCTTCGTCAGCCCCAACGCCGTGCGGCAGTTCTTTGCTGCGCGGCCCGTGGAGGCACCGCGCGCCTGGCCACCCCAGGTGAAGGTGGGCGCCCTGGGCCCGGGGACCAGCCTGGCCCTGGAGGAGGCGGGCGTGCCCGCCGAACAGGTCACCGCACCGCCACCGAGGTTGCCGCAGGTCGACTCCGAAGCCCTGTGGCAGCAGTTGGCCTCACAGGTGTGGACGCAACGCCGGGTGCTGATCGTTCGAGGCGACGGCGGCCGTGCCTGGTTGGCCGGGCAGCTCGTGGCCCATGGTGCCCAGGTCAAGTTCCTGCAGGCCTACGTGCGTGCCGTGCCCGCATGGACCGCGCTGCAGCGACACACGGTGCAGGCGGCCCTCGACCACCCCAAGCGGCATCTGTGGCTGTTCAGCAGCTCGCAGTCCATCGACCATCTGGAGCACCTGTGCCCGCAGGGCGAGCCGATTTGGCCCTGTGCCCAGGCCCTGGCCAGCCACCCCCGCATCGGCGAGCGCGCCCATGCCGCTGGCTTTGGCCGGGTGCTGTCGGCGCCGCCCGATCTGGAAGGGCTCGCCGCCTGCATACAATCCGCCGCATGGTGACCGAAACCCCTTCCGATTTTGCTGCGTCTTCCTCTTTGCCCTCCACCACGGACCGACCGAGCACCGAGGGAGCGTCGGGTGCGGGTGCGCCGTCTGCCGGCGCCGGCGGCCGTTCTCGCGGCGGCAGCGTCGGGCGTTGGTTGGCCGGCGGCCTGATGGTGCTGGCCTGCCTGATGAGCGTGGGCCTGGCTTGGCGGGCCCAGCGCCAGGTCAGCGTGTTGGAAAAGGAGCTGGTCAGCCGTCAGGACACCAGCCAGCAGACCGCCACCGAAGCGCAGGTGCTGGCCAAGCAGGCCAACGCCACCGTGCAGGAATCGCTGTCGAAGGTGGCCGTGCTCGAATCGCGCGTGGCGGAAGTGGCCGTGCAGCGCAGCCAATTGGAAGAATTGGTTCAGTCGTTGTCGCGTTCGCGAGACGAGAACGTGGTGATCGACATCGAGGCCGCCATCCGGGTGGCCTTGCAGCAAACCGCCATCACCGGCAGCGCAGAGCCCTTGGTGGCCGTGCTCAAACAGTCGGAAGAACGCCTGGCGCGGCACACCAACCTGCCGCGCCTGCAAGGCATCCGCCGCGCCATCCTGCGCGACCTGGACCGTGTGCGCGCCGTCGGCATCACCGACGTCAATGCCCTCACCCAGCGGCTCGACGAGGCGGTGCGCCTGGTCGACGAGCTGCCGTTGCTGTCGGCCCGGCGCAGTCCACAAGACGAAATGGGCAGCCCCTCAGCGGCCAGCGGCAGCGGGCCCGCACCGATGACGGCGCCCACCGCTTCCCCACCCGCATTGCCCACGGACCCGAGCGCCGCCTGGTGGGACGCCGGGGCCTCGATGGGCCGCCGCATCTGGGGCGAAGTGCGCTCCCTGGTGCGCGTGTCACGCATCGACCACCCGGATGCGGTGCTGCTGGCGCCCGAGCAGGCCTTCTTCCTGCGTGAGAACCTGAAGCTGCGCCTGCTCAATGCCCGGCTGGCTTTGCTCAGTCGGCAGTTCGACACGGCACAGGCCGACCTCAAGGCTGTGCAGGATGCCGTGCAGCGGTATTTCGATCCGCAATCGCGGCGCACGGGCCACGCCATCGAAGTGGTGCGCCAGGTGGCCGCGCAGGCGCGCGCCGTGCCGGTGCCCCGACCCGACGACACCTTGGCGGCCCTGGCGGCGGTCGAAGCCGGGCGCTGAGGCGGCGGACACACGATGCGCATCGTCATCTGGTTCGTTCTGCTGTTCGTCGTCGCCGTCGTATGTGCCACCGTGCTGGGCACCAACGACGGCATGGTGTCGTTCTTCTGGCGCGTGCACCGCGTCGACGTCTCGCTCAACTTCTTCCTCCTGCTGGTGCTGGAGGCCTGCTTCGTGCTGGTGGTGGTGATGCAGGGCATTCGCAGCCTGGTGGGCTTGCCCCAGCGGGCCCGTGAATGGCGCGCCGTGCGCAAGGACCGCACCGCGCAAGCCTCCTTGCGCGAGGCCCTGGCCCTGTACTTCGGCGGCCGTTACAGTCGTTCCGAAAAGTTGGCCCAGCGCGCCCTCAGCGTGCAAGCCGACGTGGACATGCTGCAGCAGGACCCGGAGTTCGCCGCCCTGGCCCACTTGCTCAGCGCCGCCAACGCTCACCGGTTGCAAGACCGGGCCGGGCGGGAAGCCCAGCTGGCCAAGGTGCTCGAGTTGTCGCAGCACAGCACCACCAACCGCGCGGTGGAGGAGGGCGCACGCCTGTTGTCCGCCGAATGGGCGTTGGACGACCGCGACGCGCCCCGCGCCTTGTCGTTGCTGGCCGAGCTGCCCCCGGGTGTCGCCCGCCGCACCCACGCCTTGCGCCTGAAGCTGCAGGCCACCCGCCTCGGGCGCCTGCCTCAAGAGGCGTTGAAGACCGCGCGTTTGTTGATCAAGCACCAAGGCATCTCCGCCGTGGCCGCGGCCGGCCTGATGCGCTCGCTGGCTTTTGAGTCGCTCGACGCGGCGCGCGACGTCGACCAGTTGCAGCGGGTCTGGCTCCAGTTCGACCCCGCCGACCGGCGCGACCCCTTCGTGGCCGCCCGGGCCGCCACCAAGGTGGCCGAGCTGGGGGCGCCCGAGCATGCCCGCGGCTGGCTGCGTCCGTTCTGGGACCAGATGGGCGCCTTCACCCCGGAGGAGCGCGCCGCACTGGCGGCCAGCCTGGTGGTGGCCATCGACGGCATCGGTGCCGAATGGCTGCCCCGCCTGGAAGAAACCGCCCGCAGCTTCGGCCGTGAATCGCCTGTGGCCCATGCCGTGGGCACCGCCATGGCGCAGCTGCAGCTGTGGGGCAAAGCCCAGCCCCTTTTGAGCCAGGCAGCCTCGGATCCAAACGTCGATCTGCGCACCCGGCGCCAGGCGTGGCTTTCGCTGGCCGCCATTGCCGAGCGCGACGACCAGATGGACCGCGCCATCGAGTGCTACCGCGCGGCCGCCTTGCTCGGGTCCTCTCGCCCAGGCGCCATCCGTCTCGACAAGTTCGAAAATTAGGCTATACTCCACGGCTTCGCGGCTGTAGCTCAGCTGGATAGAGTACTTGGCTACGAACCAAGGGGTCGTGGGTTCGATTCCTGCCAGCCGCACCAAAAGTTAG
>JAZKHH010000166.1:0-11978 GCA_040385465.1 Pseudomonadota bacterium
GCCCCACCCGGGTGATTTACAACGGCGTGCGCGACCTGAGCCACGACCCGCAGGAGGCCTTGCCCGGTCTGCAGGGGCAGGCTTTTCTCCTCCACATCAGTCGCCTGGCGCCCTCGAAAAACGTGGAACTCCTGCTGCAGCTGGCTGCGCTGTGGCCGCAGCGCCAATTCGTGCTGGCTGGCGGCGACAGCCCGTACGCCCGCACCGTGCAAGACAGCCTGATCAGCCGCCAGCTGCACAACGTCCGCTTGTTCCTGGACGTCAGCGACGCGCAAAAAGCCTGGCTTTATGCCCACTGCAACGCCTTCTTGTTCCCCTCGATGGCCGAGGGCTTCGGCCTGCCGCCCATCGAAGCCATGCACTTCGGCAAACCGGTGTTCCTGTCGCGGCTGACCAGCTTGCCGGAAATCGGTGGTGCGGTGGCCACGTACTGGGACGACTTGGCGCCAGCGGCCATGCGAGCGGTGCTGGAGACTTCCGACCTGACCCCCGTCCCGGCGCGCCAAGCGCTGATCGCGGCACATGCTCGCCAATTCAACTGGCCCAGTTGCGTCGGGGCCTACCTGAGCTGTTACAGGCAGTGGCTGAAGCTGCCTGAAAGTGCGGTGTGAAAAATCTCGTGCTGCCCGAAGTGACCCTGTGCGCGGTGGACACGCGCACGCCGGAATTGGCGGTGCAAGCCCTGCACCGTTCGATGAACGGCGTTGTCTACGCCGACGTGGTGCTGTTCACCGATGACCTCCACGCCCATCTCGCCACGCGGCTGCCCCAGGGCATTCGCCTGGTGCCAATCCCTCGGTTGACGTCCATCGAGGCTTATTCATCGTTCGTTCTGCGCGAACTGGCCACGCACATCCACACCGCTCACCTGCTGCTGACCCAGTGGGACGGGCATGTCTGCGATCCAGCGGCCTGGGACGACGGCTTCCTCGCCCATGACTACATCGGGGCACCCTGGCCGGACGCGCCGCCCGGCCGCCAGGTAGGCAACGGTGGGTTCTCGCTGCGTTCCCGCAAACTCCTGGCCGCGCTGCAAAGCCCGGATATCATTCTCAGTCACCCGGAAGACCTCTGCATCTGTCACCAGAACAAGGAAACGCTCGAGGGCAAGTTCGGCATTCGTTTTGCGCCGACGGCGGTGGCCCGGCGGTTTTCTCGGGAACGGGGTGTGGGCAGGGGCGGCAGCTTTGGCTTCCATGGCGCCTTTCATTTTCCGGATGTGCTGGAGGCCGGTGAGCTGCAGCGTCTGGTCGATGAACTGCCTCAAGAGATGACGCGCAGCCTGGACATCAAAGATTTGACCCGGACGTTGCTGAACCGGGGCAGCGCCAAAGACCTGGCGCTGGCCGGTGCACTGATTCACAAACGCTTTTCCGCCGGGTTGAGGGATTTTCGGCAGTGGCGACTGTGGGCCACCTGGCGGTGGAAATCGGTCGGCCGTATCCGCTCTTGAGAGGCAACTGCTGCCATTGTTGGGAGGCGACTGCCCATTCACCTTGAAAGCATGAAGTCACTGAAATGAGTTACTGGTTGAAAAATTTTAAGCAACGCCTGAGTCATTGGAACCGCCAACGTTTGACGCAGCGCCAGAACCTGCGCCAGACCTTTCAGGCGCTGAAGTTGAAAGTCAAGCTGATGAACCGGCACCGGGTGGCCCAGCGCCGTGCCGGCCGGTACCTGAATTTTTCCTATGCCGATTGGGTGAACTTGTACGACACCCTGACGCCCGAGGTGCTGCAAGCCTTGGACCAGCGGCTGGGGCAGCTTGAAAAGTGGCCGACGATCGCCATCATCATGCCGGTGTACAACCCGAACCTGGCGTGGTTGCAGGCAGCCATCGAATCGGTGAAGGCTCAGATCTATCCGCACTGGGAGTTGTGCATCGCCGACGACGCCTCCACCAAACCGGACGTGGTGGCGCTGCTCAAAGCACAAGCCAAAGCCGAGCCGCGCATCAAACTGAACCTCCGGCCTGAAAACGGCCACATTTCAGCTTGCAGCAATTCGGCCTTGGAGTTGGTCACCGCGCCCTACTTCGCCACCTTGGACCATGACGACGTGCTGCGTGAGCACGCCTTGCTGTTGATGGCCGAAGCCATCGTGCATTCGCCCAAGGGCCAGGTGTTTTACTCAGACGAAGACAAACTCTCCGCCAACGGCTTGCGGTGCGACCCTTACTTCAAGTGCCAGTGGAACCCTGAGTTGCTGCTGAGCCAGAACTACCTGTGTCACCTGACGGTGTTGACCACGCGCCATGTGCGCCATGCCGGCGGCTTCCGCCTGGGCTACGAAGGCGCACAGGACCACGACCTGACCCTGCGTTGCACCCAGGGGCTGGGCCCGGATGAAGTCGTTCACGTGCCGCACATCCTGTATCACTGGCGCCAGCACGAGGGCAGCACCGCCAGTGGCGGCGAGGCGAAGCCTTACGCCGCCAATGCGGGTGTGCGGGCGGTTCAGGACCACCTCGACCGGCAAGGCATCAAGGGAACGGTCGAACTCGACCGCTACGGCTGGTACCAGGTGCGCTTTGCGCCGGTGCAACCGGCGCCGCTGGTGTCGTTGATCATCCCGACGCGCAACGGCCTGGACATGTTGCGCACCTGCATCGACAGCATCCTGACGAAGACGGTCAATGCGGCTTTCGAGATCATCATCGTCGACAACGGTTCGGACGATCCTCAGGCTTTGCGCTACTTCGAACACCTGGTGGCCACCGATCAGCGCTTTCGGGTGCTGCGCGACGACAGCCCGTTCAATTACTCTGCGCTGAACAACCGGGCTGCCGAGATCGCCCGTGGCGAGTTCCTGGCCTTGGTCAACAACGACGTGGAAGTTATCTCCCCGGGTTGGCTCAGTGAAATGGTGAGCCTGGCTTCGCTGCCGGGCGTCGGAGCCGTGGGTGCCCGGCTGTGGTACGCCAACCGGACGCTGCAGCATGGCGGCGTCATCCTGGGCATAGGCGGCGTGGCGGGCCATTCGCACAAGCACCTTGCGCAGGGTGAGCCGGGCTACATCGGTCGCGCCGCCTTGCTTCAAGGCATGAGCGCGGTGACTGGCGCCTGTCTGGTGGTGAAGAAGAGCGCCTTCCAGGAAGTGGGTGGCCTGGACGAATCGTCGCTGGCCGTCGCTTTCAACGACGTCGACTTCTGTCTGCGCTTGCGCACGGCGGGCTACCGCAACGTCTGGACACCCCATGCGGAGTTGTTCCACCACGAGTCGGTGTCCAGGGGCAGCGACTTCGCGCCTGACAAACGGCGGCGCTTCAACCTGGAACTCAAGGTCATGCTGGCACGTTGGGCCGACACCCTGGTGTGCGATCCGGCTTACAGCCCCAACCTGACCCTGGAGCATGAAAACTTCGAGTTGGCGCGGCCACCCCGGGTGTCCCTGACCGAGCCCTGGTATGAGCGCACGAACCCGAACAAGGTCGTCAACATCAATGCCCTGCGCTACCAGGCCCGGATCGACCTGAGCAACGTCAATAATTCGCACACCCAGGCCTACGAGCACATCCTGCGCACCGGCGGTGTGGGCCTCAACGTGTTGGAAGTGGGCTGTTCGACAGGCCACCTGGGCCGCTTGCTGAAGGAAAAAGGGCACCGCGTCATCGGCATCGAGCCGCAACCGGAAGCAGCGGCGGTGGCCAACCAGCACCTGGACGAGGTGTTCTGCGGCACGGTGGATCAGTTCTTCGACGAGCATCCCGACCGGATCTTCGACACGGTGGTCTTTGGCGACGTGATCGAACACCTGGCCGACCCGGAGACCGTGCTGCGCCGGGTGCGCCACCAGTTGACCGAGGGTGGCACCATGACGATCTCGGTGCCCAACGTGGCCCATTCCAGCATGCGGGCTATGATGCTGGAGGGCCGTTGGGACTATGGCTCGCTGGGTATCATGGACCAGACCCACCTGAAGTTCTTCACCCGTGACAGCCTGATCCACATGCTGAGCCGGTCGTGCCTGACAGTGGAGCACATGACCGCCACCACCCAGACCGCCAGCAACGTGAGCAAAGCTTTTTCCATGGGCTTGAGCCCGAAGAGCATTGCCTGGGTCGAGTTGCTGAGCCAGGACGCCAGCCGCGACATTTTCCAGTTCGTGGTGAGCGCCAAAGCGGCGACTGACGAGCAAGCTGCGGCGGCCGCCAACGCGTCGTGGCTGGACGGTCGCAAAGTCATCGCGCTTCCCGACACCGAAGAACGCCAGGTCAGCCAGAAGCGTTTGATGGACGCGCTGGTGTGCGTGCAAGAAGACTTCCTGCGCCTCCTGCAACAGGCAGGTCTCAAACTTTGAGCGTCGGCACGGCTTGCCCGCCGTGCCGCCCTCCTTCACTTCCAAGGATTTGATTTGGCAGACGACCTCTTGCCCCCTCCCTCCCGACGGGCCACCGCACGCAAGATGTGGACTTTCGTTCGGCCCCATCGCATTGGCTTTTTTCTGTCGACAGCGGCGTTCACTCTGGGTTCATTCACCGAGCCCCTGGTGCCAGCGATCCTGAGCGTGGCCCTGGACATGCTGTCCACGGCCAACGGCGGCGCCAGCATCGTGCCGGCGCAGCTTCAGCAGATCGCTGCTTACCTGAACATGTCGGTGACGAGCGTGCCCTACTGGCTCATCCCCCTGGCTCTGGTTTTGGTGTTCATGGTGCGCGGCTGTTTTCTTTTTTGCGGGGCTTACCTGCTGAACTGGGCTGCCACCCGCACCGTCTTCGACCTGCGCATGCGCTTGATCCAGTCGGTGATCCATGCCGATGCCAGCTTGTTCAACGAGCTCAACCCGGGCATTGCGATCACGAAGGTGGTGACCCACCCGCAGCTGGTGACCAGCCTGCTGGGCGGGGCCATCACCACCTTGCTGCGCGACGGCACGACGGTGCTGGCCATGCTGGCCTACCTGCTCTACCTCGACTGGAAGCTCACCCTGGTGGCGTTCCTGATCCTGCCGCTCATGGCTTGGGTCATCCGGTCCATCCACCGCCGGGCCACCGCCATGGCAGGGCTGGCCTACAGCGCGGAACTCCAGTTGATCTCCTGCGTGGACGACATCACCCGTGCCTGGCGGGTGGTGCGCACCTTCGACGCTGGCGACTGGGAGCAGGCACGTTTCGGCAAGGCCGGCAAGTACCTGCAGCGCATGAACCTCAAGAGCACCTCGGCCAGCTCCCTGATGAGCCCCATGTCCCAGGTCGTCGCCAGCTTGGGGTTGGCCGGCATCTTGGGCATGGCCCTGGTGCAGGCGCAAAACGGACACACCACGGCGGGCAACTTCGCCGCCTTCATCCTGGCCATGCTCAGTCTGCTGTCCAGCGTGCGCCGCCTGACCGACGTCTCCCAGCCCATCATCGGCGGTCTGATCACCGCCCAGGGCTGCTTTGAATTGATGAACGCCCCACCGGAGCCGGACCACGGCACGCAGGTGCTGACCCATTGCGAGGGCCACATCGAAGTCACCGACGTGCAGATGACCTATCCAGGCTCCGACACGCCGGCGTTGGACCGCATGAGCCTGTCCATTCGCTCGGGCCAGACGGTGGCCTTGGTGGGGGCCTCAGGCTCCGGCAAGACGTCACTGGTCAGCGCCCTGCTGGGCTTTGTGACGCCGCAAAGTGGGCAGATCACCCTCGATGGGATCGACATCACGTCGCTGCGCAAGGCTTCGTTGCGCCGGCAGTTTGCCGTGGTGTCACAAGACATTGTCTTGTTCGACGGCTCTTTGGCGGACAACGTCGCTTATGCGCAAGACAAGGACCTGGTCCGGTTGGAGCAGTGCCTGCGCGCGGCCAACCTCTGGACTTTCGTGTGCGCCCAGGCCAACGGCTGGGACACCTTGGTGGGCGCCAACGGCAACAAGCTGTCCGGCGGACAGCGTCAGCGGCTGGCCATTGCCCGCGCGCTGTACAAGGAAGCCCCAATCTGGATTTTCGACGAGGCCACTTCTGCGCTGGACACCGAGTCTGAGCGCACGGTGCAGCAGGCCATCGAGGACTGGCAGGGGCGCAAGACCTTGATCTTGATTGCTCACCGCCTGTCAACGGTCGTCAATGCCGACCAGATCTGCGTGATCTCTGCGGGGCAGGTGGTGGAGTCCGGGCGACATTCGGAACTGCTGGCCTTGAACCGCGCTTACGCCAACATGGTTCGTGCCCAAGCCACGCACTGAACGGCTGAGCGAGCGGGCCAATGCCGGGTGATTGGGCACACAGGGCGGTGCCTGCAACAGGCCTGCCCAGGTAACAAGCCCCTGGTGGGGTGCCCCTGTCAGAGGGAATGGCCACACGGCCCTTGATTTCCAAGAATGGCGGTGCGGGTGGGTGTGCGAATGAGCGTCGCCGCAGCGACTGACCGGCCGACCCGCACACGCCCTTCCCTTCCCCTCAACTGACGGAAATCGCCATGATTCACATCGCTCGTGTGGTGCTGCCTGCCGTGGCCGCCCTGTTGTTCAACCTGTCGGCGCACGCGGTGTCGGTGGACGTCAACAAAGCCAGCCAGTCCGAATTGGAAGGCGTCAAAGGCATCGGCCCTGGCATGTCGGTCAAGATCCTGGCCGAACGCAAGAAAGGCCACTTCAGGGACTGGAACGACCTGGTGGACCGCATTCCAGGGGTGGGCCCGGGCAACGCGGCCAAGTTCTCAACCCAGGGCCTGACGGTCAACGGCGCGGGCTACAGCGCCGTGACCGCCAGCGCGATGACGGTGGGCGCGCCGCACCGCAAAGGCACGGCGCAAGGGGTGATCACGACGCATGCACCGCTCACCTCCCAGCCACTCGCTGGCAGCGGTGTGCTGCACCCGCCCAAGGCAGCCGCCAAAGGAGCGACCGAAGCGACAACACGCAAGTGAGTCGACGGTTTCTTTGGGTCACTGGCGGCCACGCCCGGCCCTCTTCGCCGCTTCACTCCAAGGCGCTGAAGTCGGTGGCCCGTTCCAAATCCGGCCCGGTGTGCTGCAAGCCGTCCCAGCCGAAAAATCGGATGACCTCGTCACGCCGAGCGAAGGTGTCGGCTTCACCCAGCGCCAGCAGCTCCTGGGTGTAGGGGGCCTCGAACAGCAGGTAGCTCGCCAGGGCGGCGCCACGGGCTTCGGTGCCCGCGCCTGACACGCCCACACCCCGCAGCAGCGCGCGCACGCTGGTGGGCAGGCTGCCGAGGTGGCGCCCGGCAATGTCGTCAAGGCGTTTGGAGGGCGCGATCACCAGCACGTCGATCGGGCGCAGGCTGGTCTGGGCCAACGCTTGCGCGGGCAACAACGCCAGGGTGTTGTTGATGCGTTGCAGACGCTCGACATCGACCGCCAGGGCGTCCAGAAAAATGTTCGACAGCGCGTGGCCCGCGATCTGCGCGACGGTGGGGTACTCGTTGCTGCCGGCCCGGCCTTCCGGCGGCAAGGGCGGCTCGTGCATGCGCCCGGCACCGATCACCAGGATGCGCTCGGCGCCCAGGTGAACGGCCGGTGAAATGGGGGCCGACTGGCGCATCGAGCCGTCGCCAAACCACTCGGCCCGCGCGTCCACGTGCAATGGAATGGCGGGGAACACGAACGGGATGGCCGACGACGCCAGCAAATGGTCGATGGTGAGCGAAGCCTGCACGGCAATGCGCTGCGAACGGGCCCAAGGCACGATCGGCCGCACCGCATCGTAGAAGGTGACGTGCAGCCCGGAACCATAGCCCGAGGCAGTGATGGCCAGCGCTTGGAGGTGACCTTGCTGCATGACGGTCTTGAGCCGGTGCACGGGAATCAGCTCCTGCAGCAGGGCGGCCAGAGGGCTGTTGTCGAGCAGCGAGCGTGGCCGGATGCGGCGCCAGCGGGCGATCGCCCAGCCAATGGACATCATGGTCAGCCACCGTGCCCCGGTGCGGATCATGCCCAGGGAGTCGGCGCGGTAGACCTGCGCCGCATGAAAGTGGCGCCAAACCTTGACCAGGCCCGCCACCGCGGCGTCGAACTCGTCCGCACGGCACGCCAGGGCCGCGGCGTTGATGGCGCCGGCGGACGTGCCGGCGATGACGTCGAAGGGGTTCGGGCCACGGCCGATGCACTCGCGGCGGATGCGGGCCACGGCCTTGAGCACGCCGACCTGGTAGGCCGCGCGCGCGCCGCCGCCGGTCAGCACCAAGCCGGTGATCGGTGGTTTGCCGGTCACGGGCGCCCCACTTTCCGCACCGCGCGTCGGCGCGGCGCCAACGCGCACGGCGTCGTCGGGTGCGGGCCGGCGGCAACCGCTTTGTCGTCCTCCATGCCCATGCGCTGCTCCGGTTGGCTCTTGGCTGAAGGCACTCTACCGAAGTCGGCCTGGGCCTGGGAGCGGAACTGACCCCCCGGCGCCCCCCTCCATCACGATTTGGGGGTTTTCACTCGGTGTAGACCACTTTGGCCTGCCCCAGGCCAATCTGCAGGCAGCGTTCCAGGGCCTCGTCGCTGGGGTAGAACCGCCCGGCTTCGCCCAGGTCCAGCTCGGCGGTGGCCTGCTCGCGCTGCAGCGTCAGGCGCAGCGGCAAACCGTGGGTGATGTCGCCCTGCTCCGTGCGCACCCGGCGCGGCGGAAAATCCCGCAGCAAGTCGGCCAGCGCCAGCTTGTCGCTTTGCACCGACAGGCGCAAAAATTTGCCGAAGCGGCAACGCGCCGCCGGCAGGTCCCACACCGCGGTCACGTTCAGACGCAAGCCGCCAGAGAAGCGATCGGGCTGCACCTTGCCCTGCACGATCACCAGCTCATCGTCTTTCAGCACGTCTTTGTGGGCAATGAGGAGGTCTTCGTTGGCCACCGCCTCGATGGGCTCGCTCTTGTCGTCGAGCTTGAAGAGGGCCACCCGGCCGCGCTGGCCGTTGATGACCCGCAGGTCGCTGACGATGCCGGCGAGCAACTGCGGCTCGCGGCTGTCGATGAGGTCGGCGATTTTGCGGCGGGCAAACTGCCGAACTTCCGGCGCACTCTGGTCAAACATGTGGCCCGACAGGTAGAAGCCCAATGCCGCCTTTTCGAACAGCAGCCGCTCTCGGATGCTCCAGGGTGCGGCGCTGACCAAGGCCGGCTCGTGGGCCGAGCTGCCGTGCGAGTCGCCAAAGTCGAACAGGCCGACCTGGTCGGCGTGGGCCGCCTGGCTGTTGGCGTACTCGAACGCCAAGCCAATGCTGGCCACCATGTCCGAGCGCTCGGCATGCAGGCCGTCAAAGGCACCGGCTTTGATCAAGGCTTCCACCGTGCGCTTGTTGATGCGGCCGCGATCGACCCGGGCGCAAAAATCGAACAGGCTGGTGAAGTTGCCCCCCGTCGCGCGGGCTTCGATCACCGCCTCGATGGCGCTTTGCCCGGTGCCTTTGATGGCGCCCAGACCGTAGCGCACCACGCCCTTTTCCACCGGCTCGAAGCGGTAGGCCCCGGTGTTGACGTGCGGCAGCTCGAAACGCAGGCCCAGGGCCGTGGCGTCGTCGAAGAAGATCTTCAGCTTGTCGGTGTCGTCGAGCGCCACGCTCATGTTGGCCGCGGTGAACTCGGCCAGGTAATGCACCTTGGCCCAGGCGGTGTGGTAAGCCAGCAAGGCGTAGGCTGCGGCGTGCGACTTGTTGAAGCCGTAGCCCGCGAACTTCTCCATCAGGTCGAAGATCTCGTTGGCCTTGGGCTCGGAGATGCCGTTCCTGGCCGCGCCTTCCGCGAACAGGGCGCGGTGCGTCATCATCTCTTCGAGCTTTTTCTTGCCCATCGCGCGGCGCAACAGGTCGGCGCCGCCGAGCGAATAGCCGCCCAGGCGCTGTGCGACCTGCATCACCTGCTCCTGGTAGACCATGATCCCGTAGGTCTCCTTGAGCACCTCGCCCATCATCGGATGCGGGTACTCGACCTCTTCACGACCGTGCTTGCGTGCGCAGAAGGTGGGGATCAGGTCCATCGGGCCGGGGCGGTACAAGGCCACCAGGGCAATGATGTCCTCGAACACGCTGGGCTTGGCATCGCGCAGCATGCGCTGCATGCCGGTGCTTTCAAGCTGGAACACGGCAACGGTCTTGCCCTCGCTCATCAACTGGTAGGCGGCCCGGTCGTTCAGCGGCACCGTCTCGAACGCGAAGTCGGCTTGGTCGGAGTGGCCCTGCCGGATGTAATCGCGCGTCAGCTCCAAAATGGTCAGCGTGGCCAGGCCCAAGAAGTCGAACTTCACCAGGCCGATGGCTTCGACGTCGTCCTTGTCGAACTGGCTCACCGCGCTGTCGCTGCCGGGCTGCATGTAGAGCGGGCAGAAATCGGTGATCTTGCCCGGTGCGATCAGCACGCCGCCGGCGTGCATGCCGACATTGCGCACCACGCCCTCGACGCGCTCGGCCAGGGCCAACAGCTCGGCCACCTCTTCCTCGTTCTTTTCACGCTCCTCGATCTCGGGCGCTTCCTTGCGGGCGTAAATCACCGAATGGTCGGGAATGGCCGGCGGGCGGCGCAGCGTCACCGTCTTGCCGGGTGGGGCCGGCACCAGCTTGGCGATGCCGTCGACGTGGCCGTAGCCCATGCCGAGCACCCGGCCCACGTCGCGCAACGCGGCCTTGGCCGCCATCGTGCCGAAGGTGACGATTTGGCTCACGGCGTCGCGGCCGTATTTTTGCTTGACGTAATCGATCACCCGGTCGCGGTTGGCCTGGCAGAAGTCGATGTCGAAGTCGGGCATCGAGACCCGCTCGGGGTTCAGGAAACGCTCGAACAGCAGGTTGTAGCGCAGCGGGTCGAGGTCGGTGATCTTGAGGGCGTACGCCACCAGCGAGCCGGCGCCCGAGCCCCGGCCCGGGCCAACGGGGCAGCCATTGGATTTGGCCCAATTGATGAAGTCGGCCACGATCAGGAAGTAGCCCGGAAAACCCATTTTCAGAATGGTGCCGATCTCGAAGTCGAGCCGCTCGACGTAACGCGCGCGCTCGGCCTCGCGGGCTGCTGCCTCCGGATACAGGTGGACCAACCGCTCCTCCAGGCCTTCGTGCGAGGCCACCTTGAAGTACTCGGCCATCGGCATGGGCACACCGTCCACTCGCGGCGTGGGAAAGTTCGGCAACTGGGGCTTGCCGAGCACCAGCGAGAGGTTGCAGCGCTTGGCGATCTCGACGGTGTTGGCCAGCGCACCGGGCACGTCGGCAAACAGCGCCATCATCTGCGCCTGCGACTTGAGGTACTGCTCGCGGGTGAAGCGCTTGACCCGCTTGGCGTTGGTCAAGGTCTCGCCTTCGGCCACGCAGACCCGGGCTTCGTGGGCTTCGAAATCGTCGGGCGTGAGGAACTCGACCGGGTGCGTGGCCACCACCGGCAAGCCCAGGTCGGCGGCCAGCGTCACCGCGGCGCCCACATGGGCCAGCTGCCCAGGCAGCCCGGCCCGCTGAATCTCCAGGTAGAAGCGCTGCGGGAACAGGGTCGACAAGCGCTGGGCTGAACCTTGGGCCCGCTCGGTGTCTTGCGCCACCAGCGCCTGGCCCACGGTGCCTTGATCGGCGCCGGACAAGGCGATCAGCCCTTCGTTGAACTCGGTGAGCCACTCCCATTTCAAGCAGGCTTGGCCGCGTTGCACGTTGTGCAGCCAGGCTCGTGAAAGCAGCTCGCACAGGTTCAGGTAGCCCTGGCGGTTTTGCACCAGCAGCAGCAAGCGGCTGGTCGGTCGGTCGGGGGTCTCCGGATCGAGCCACACATCGGCCCCGATCAGCGGCTTGACCCCTGTTTGGCGCGCTTTGGAATAGAACTTGATTGCCCCAAACAAGTTGCCTAGGTCCGTGATGGCCATGGCAACCTGGCCATTGGCGGCGGCTGCCTCGATCGCCTCGTCGATTCGCAGGGTGCCGTCGACGACGGAGAACTCGGTGTGGGTGCGCAGGTGGATGAACGACATAGAGGGGTGATTTTAGAGACCCGGAAGAGGCTGGGCTGGAAATTCTTCCTCCGTACAATGCCCGTCGTGAAGCCGGTGCTCAACATTTCAGCCTACCTGTTCGTCGCCCTGGACGACG
>JAZKHH010000167.1:0-27877 GCA_040385465.1 Pseudomonadota bacterium
GGCGTTCAAGTCAGAGGTGCTCAGCGAGACCAGTTGCGTGGTGCTCAGCGTGGCCACTTGACCGGTGGTCAAGGCAGCGATTTGCTGGGTGCCCAGCGCATCGATCTGCGAAGTCGACCAGCTGGCCACACCGGCAGTGTTCAGGGCCCGCAGGTCGGCGGTTTCCAGCGCAGCGATTTGCTCGGTGGTCAGCGCGCCAATTTGAGCGGAGGTCAGGGCGGCGGCTTGCACCGTGGTCAGGGCCACGATTTCAGCGGTCGTCAGCGCGGCAATGCCCTCGGTGGTGAGGCTGCGGATGGCGGCGGTGTTCATCGCGGCCAGGTCGGCGGTCTCCAAGGCAGCCACTTGCGTGGTCGTCAAGGCAGCGGCTTGGGCAGACGACAGGGCGGCGAATTGCGAGGTGCCCAAGGCATCCAGGCTGGCCGTGCCAAGTGCAGAAATCTGGGCCGTGGTGATGGCGATCACCTGGGCCGACGTGAAGGCACTCATCTGGTCCGAGGTGAGGGCAGCGATCTGCTCGGTGCTCAGACCGCGGATGGCCGCGGTGGACAAAGCGCGGACGTCCGCACTTTCCAGGGCCGCCATTTGCACGGTGCTCAGGGCAGCCGCTTGGACGCTGGTCAGCGCCGCAAATTGGGTGGTGCCCAGGGCGTTCAAGTCAGAGGTGCTCAGCGAGACCAGTTGCGTGGTGCTCAGCGTGGCCACTTGACCGGTGGTCAAGGCGGCGATTTGCTGGGTGCCCAGCGCATCGATCTGCGAAGTCGACCAGCTGGCCACACCGGCAGTGTTCAGGGCCCGCAGGTCGGCGGTTTCCAGCGCAGCGATTTGCTCGGTGGTCAGCGCGCCAATTTGAGCGGAGGTCAGGGCCGCGGCTTGCACCGTGGTCAAGGCCACAATTTCAGCGGTCGTCAGTGCAGCGATGCCGTCGGTGGTCAGGCTGCGGATGGCGGCCGAGCTCATCGCGGCCAAGTCGGCGGTCTCCAAAGCGGCCACTTGCGTGGTCGTCAAAGCAGCGGCTTGGGCAGAAGACAAGGCGGCAAATTGCGCGGTGCCCAAGGCATCCAGGCTGGCGGTGCCGAGTGCGGAGATCTGCGCCGTGGTGATGGCGATGACTTGGGCCGAGGTGAAGGCCCCCATCTGGTCCGAGGTCAGGGCAGCGATCTGCTCCGTGCTCAGGTTGCGGATGGCGGCGGTGGACAGGGCGCGGACATCGGCGCTCTCCAAGGCGGCCATTTGCACCGTGCTCAGGGCGGCGGCTTGGGCGCTGGTCAGCGCGGCGAACTGCGCGGTGCCCAGGGCGTTGAGGTCAGAGGTGCCCAGCGACGCCACTTGCGTCGTGGTCAAGGTGGCCACCTGAGCGGTGGTCAGCGCGACCAGGTGCTTGGTTTCCAGCGCGTCGATCTGCGACGTCGACCAGCTGGCCACACCGGCGGTGCCCAAGGCACGCAGGTCGGCCGTCTCCAACGCAGCGATCTGCGTGGTGGTCAGCGCACCGATCTGGGCGGAGGTCAGGGCACCGGCTTGGGCGGTGGTCAAGGCCACCACTTCAGCGGTGGTCAAGGCGGCAATGCTGTCGGTGGACAGGTTGCGGATGGCGGCCGAGCTCATGGCGGCCAGGTCGGCGGTTTCCAGCGCGGCCACTTGGGCCGAGGTCAATGCAGCGGCCTGGGCTGAGGACAGCGCGGCAAACTGGGCCGTGCCCAGCGCGTTCAGGCTGGCGGTGTTCAAGGCGGACAACTGGGCGGTGGTGATCGCCGTCACCTGGGCCGAACCCAACACCGCCATCTGGTCGGAAGACAGGGCCGCGATTTGCTCGGTGCCCAGGTTGCGGATCGCATCGGTCGACAGCGCGCGCACGTCGGCCGTCTCCAAGGCCGCCACCTGCGCAGAAGACAAGGCAATGGCTTGGGCGCTGGTCAGGGCGGCCGCTTGGCCGGTGCTCAAGGCCACGATTTGCGCGGTGCTCAACGCGGCAATGCTGGCCGTGGTCAAGGCACGGACCGCTGCGGTCGACAGGGCTGAGACGTCCATGGTCTCCAGCGCGGCCACCTGCGCGGTGCTCAAGGCCACCGTCTGCGCGCTGGTCAGCGCGGCGAACTGCGCAGTGCCCAGCGAGTTCAGGTTCGTCGTGCTCAACACACTCAGCTGGCTGGTCGAGAAGGCCGACACCTGCTGGGTGGAGAAGTTGCTCAGCTGCTCGGTGGTGAGCGCGCCGATCTGCTCGGTTGTCAGAGCCCGCACCGTGGCCGTCCTCAGGGCCCGCAAGTCTTCAGTCTGGAAGGCCGCGATCTGCGCGGTGCCGATGGCCATGATCCCCGTGGTCGGAATGACCGCCGACTGCGTCGTCGTCAGCGCGACGATCTGTGCCGTGCTGAACGCGGCCCAGTCCTCGGTCGTGAACTTGACGATGGAAGCTGTGGACAGGGCTGCGATTTGGGCAGTGCTCAGTGCGGGGACGATGGTGGCCATGGGGGTCCTTCAGCTCAAGTGAGAGTGCAATCAGGTTCAAGAGCAGGGGCTGATCGCCCACACCGGCCACACGCACAAGCCCGCCCAACGGTGTTCCGTGGGGCGGGCTTGTGCATGCAACCGGCGTAGAGGCTCAGACCTGACATGAAATTCGTTGTAGTTGTCGAAGCTCTTTCGAGCGTGATCCTTCAGAAATCAGGTCTCGGCAGAGCAGCCCAATACGGCCGCCACAGATGAAACCCTCCCGTTCCGTCGGAATATCGGTGCAGGAGGCCTTGGCCTTTAGGTCGAATTGATGGAGAAAGTGCGGCTTATTTCGCCACCCACCCTGAGGTCGTGACGTGTGCCGCAAACCGTTGCATGGGGGCCCAGGGAGGGCTGCAAGGTGAGGGTGCTTGTCGGTGTTTTCGGCCACTCGAGGCCGGGCTTGAGCTTTTTTTGACACTGAGCGCTCACCCTGTGACAAGGGTCACGCCGGCCGCTGGAAGGCCGCGTTCGGGCGCACAGATGCCGGGTCCTTGGTGCCTTTCAACACCGACTGCCGCTGCCACCCGCTCTCCACAATGACGGAGCTTTAAGGGTTCACATCCATGGCCGAGCAAAACGCCCAAGACCGCAACCTACCCGCCTCACAGCGCAAGCTGGACAAGGCGCGCGAGGAAGGCAACCTGCCGCGTTCCCAAGACTTGGGACACTTCGCCGCGATGGCGGTGGGCGGATCGGCCTTGGTCGTCATGGGGCCCGACATCGCCCAGTGGACCCAGGAGCTTGTGGCCTCCGGCCTGCGCTTCAACGCCCAGACCCTGAGCCAGCCCGACGTGATGCTGCGCCACCTCGCCGCCCTGGCCCTCAAGCTGGTGTGGATCGTGGTGCCCATGGGCCTGCTGATGGTGCTCAACGCCCTGGCCACCAACCTGCTGGTGGGCGGCTGGAACTTCGCCCTGTCGGTGCTCCAACCCAAGTTCTCAGGCCTCAACCCCTTGACCGGCTGGAGCCGCGTGTTCAACAAGAAGACGTTCGTCACCGCCGTGAAGGGTGCGTTTTTGGCCATCCTGCTGGGCATCGTCGGTGGCCTGTACCTCAAGGCCAGCCTGGACGACTTCAACAGCGCCTGGGGCATGGCCCTGCCGGCCGGCCTCATCCAGGTGTCCAACACCGTCGTTGGCGGGTTGATGCTGTTGTTGTTGGTCCTGGCCGTCTTCGCCGCCATCGACGCCCCCCTGCAGAAGAAGATGCACGCGGCCCGGCTGAAGATGAGCCACCAGGAAGTCAAGCAAGAACACAAGGAGGTCGAGGGCAACGCCGAGGTCAAGAGCAAGATCAAGGTGCGCATGCGCGAACTCTCGCGCCGCCGCATGCTGGCTGCGGTGCCCCAGGCCGACCTGGTGGTCATGAACCCCACCCACTACGCCGTGGCCCTCAAATATGAAGAAGGCAAGATGGGCGCGCCACGGGTGGTGGCCAAGGGCGCCGACCTGTTGGCCATGGCCATCCGCGACCTGGCCAAGTCGTCCCAGGTGCCGGTGCTGCAAGCCCCCGTTCTGGCCCGTGCGCTGTACGCCCATGCCGAGCTCGACCGGGAAGTGCCCGCAGCCCTGTTCGCCGCCGTGGCCCAGGTGCTGGCCTACGTCTACCAACTGCGTGCCGCCCTGGCCGGCCAGGCGCCCATGCCGCCGGAGCTTTCGCCGTTGCCAGTGCCACCGGAGTTGGATCCGCACAACAAGCCCGCCTCAGCCGGCCATGAAGATGACGACGGGACCATCGATGCGGGTCCCTGATTCTCAGCCTCTGCGGCCCCACCCGCGCCGCACCGACCGCGGTGGCCGGGTGGCAACGTGTAGCCCGACGTGGCGGGCTCGTCTGCACACATCGCACGGGCCTCGCTTTAAACTGTTGGGTTCGATTGCGCTGCAGCCGCCCCGGCGCTGCGCGCCGTCGTCAGCGCCCCGCGCAGTCCGGGTCAGCTTGGTCGTCCCCGCGACCCGGCCCGGGCGGTCGTTCCCGTCCAACCACTCGGTGGTTGTTTCAGCAGTTCCTACGGTGTCTCATGGCCGAATCTGATGTGGGTGCCGTCACGGCGCTCTACCAAACCACCTTGGCCGAGCGCGGCTACCAGGCCGACCCCGCCCAGTTGCGGGCAGTCGAAGCGTTGCAGGCTTGCGCCACCGCCTGGGTCGATTACAAGGCCCGCCGCCGCAACCCGCTCACCAAGTTGTTCCTGTCGCCCTCCATTCCCCGAGGGGTCTACATGCATGGCGGCGTGGGGCGGGGCAAAAGCTTTCTCATGGATTGCTTCTTCCAGGCCGTGCCCCTGACGCGCAAGACACGGCTGCATTTCCATGAATTCATGCGCGAAGTGCACCGCGAGCTGGCCGAGCTGCGCGGCACGGTGAACCCGCTCGACGTGCTGGCCGAGCGCATGTCGCGGCGCTACCGCCTGATCTGTTTCGACGAGTTCCATGTCGCCGACATCACCGACGCCATGATCCTGCACCGCCTGCTCGAGGCCTTGTTCGACAACCGCGTGGGCATCATCACCACCTCGAATTTCCACCCCGACGCCCTGTACCCCAACGGTCTGCACCGTGAGCGCATCCTGCCGGCCATCGAGCTGATCAAGGCGAACATGGAGGTCATCAACGTCGACAACGGCACCGACTACCGCAGCCAGACACTGGAGAAGGTGGCCACTTACCACACCCCCCTGGGCCCCGCGGCCGATGCCGCCATGGAAGCCGCCTTCCTGCAGCTGATCGAAGCCAAGGAAGAAGAACCCGTGCTGCGCATCGAGCACCGCACCCTGCAGGCGCGCCGGCGTGCTGGCGGCGTGGTCTGGTTCGACTTCAAGCTGCTGTGCGGTGGCCCCCGCTCGCAAAACGACTACCTCGAGCTGGCCACCCAGTTCCACACCTTGCTGCTCTCCGGCGTGCCGGTGATGCCGCCCCGCCTGGCCTCCGAGGCTCGCCGCTTCACCTGGCTGGTCGACGTGCTGTACGACCGCCGGGTCAAGCTGATCTTGTCGGCCGCCGCGCCGCCGGAACAGCTCTACGTCGAGGGCCCCCTGGCCCATGAATTTCCGCGCACCGTCTCACGCTTGCGCGAAATGCAGACCGCCGAGTTTTTGGCCTTGGCCCGCCGGGATGTCGACACCTCGCTGACGTGATTTTTCCTCACCTGAAGGGCACCCTGGACAGGGTGCCCTTCGGCGTGCGCAATCTCACGGTGGTCACCCGCATCGCTTACAACTTCGCGCTCAGGCTCCCCCTCAAACGGTCGATAGACACAAATAGAAACATTTGTGGGGCACGACGAGGGCGCATTCGCAGCCCCGTCCACCGAAGGGGAGAACGCGATGAAGAACCAATTTCGAGCCGCCGTTGTGAGTGCCTTGTGTGGCCTGTGCGGCCTAGGGGTGAGCGGCACTGCAGCGGCTGCAGGGCCGGTCGGCGCCACACCGGCTTCGGTGGTCGAAGCCGACCCCAGCAAACAGGAAGTCTGGGTCAACGTCGGCGGCTTTTCCCGCCACTTCGCCCGCGACCGCGGCTACAACGAATCGAACTTCGGCCTCGGGGTGGAATACCGCCTCAACCCCGACGTCTCGGTGATGGCCGGCAGCTACTACAACAGCATCCGCCGCACCACCACCTACGCCACCGCCAACTGGCAACCCTGGCGACTGGGCGACTTCAAGATCGGCGCCTCAGTGGGCGTGATGGACGGCTACCCCGCCATTTCCCGGGGCGGCACCTTCTTCGTGGCCGTGCCCATGGCCACTTACGAAGGCAAGCGCCTGGGCTTCAACCTCGGCGTCATTCCTTCGACCCAGAAGGTCGACGGCGCCCTGATCTTCCAGATCAAGGTCCGCGCCTTCTAAGCCGGCCCCACGGGGGGTCCCAGGCCCTCATCCGCATTCGGTGCGCGGTTTCCCGGCGGGAGCCGGCAGGCCCAGCCGCCCGGTGGCAGACTCGCGGCTTCGCCCGTTGCCAGAAAGCCCCCCGCGTGTTGCGTTTTTTCGAAAAGCTGCTCGACCCCCATCCCAACACGCCTCCTGAGCAGCCCCCGCGCGGTTTCTTCGCCTTCATCTGGGCCAGCGCCCGGGGTGCGCGGGGCCTGGTGCTGATGCTGACCTCGCTGACGGCCCTGACCGCCATTTTCGAGGCTCTGCTGTTCGCCTTCATGGGCCGCATCGTCGATTGGCTCAACGAGACCCCGGCCGACCAGCTGTGGCAGCAGGAGCGCGTCAGCCTCTTGCTGCTGGCCGCCGCGTTGTTGGTCAGCCCCCTGTTCATCTGGCTGCGCACCCTGTTGAAGTACCAGGCGCTGGCCGGCAATTTCCCGATGCTGCAACGCTGGAATTTTCACCGCTGGATGCTGGCCCAGAGCATGAGCTTCTACCAGGACGAATTCGCCGGCCGGGTGGCCACCAAGGTGATGCAGACAGCCTTGGCCACCCGCGAGGTCATCATGATCCTGTGCGACATCGTGGTCTTCGTGCTGCTCTACTTCTTCACCATGGTCGCCGTGGTGGGCGGCTTTCACCTGTGGCTGCTGGTCGCCTTCCTCGGCTGGCTGAGCCTGTACCTGTTGGCCCTGTGTTTCTTCGTGCCGCGCCTGGGCAAGGTGGCCAAAAGCCAGGCCGATGCCCGCTCGCTGATGACCGGCCGCATCACCGACGCCTACACCAACATTTCCACCGTCAAGCTGTTCTCGCATGCCCAGCGCGAGGCCGACCACGCCCGCTCGGCCATGCAGGAGTTCCTTGTCACCGTGCACCAGCAGATGCGCCTGGTCAGTGCTTTTGAAGTCACCAACCACACCCTGAACGCCTTGCTCATTGCGCTGACCGCGGGCGCGTCGCTGTGGCTGTGGGTGCAAGGCAGCCTCGGTGTGGGCGCGGTCGCCGCGGCCACCGCCATGGCCCTGCGGCTGAACGGCATTTCCCACTGGATGATGTGGGAGGTGTCGTCTCTTTTCGAGCACATCGGCACCGTGCAAGACGGCATCACCACCCTGGCCCAGCCCCACACCGTGACCGACCGGCCCGGCGCGACACCCTTGAAAGTCAGCCAAGGCGACATCCAGTTTCAGCATGTCAGCTTCGACTATGGCAAGGCCCTGGGCACGACCGGCGCACCCCGCGTCATCGACGACCTGGTGCTGCACATCCGGCCCGGCGAAAAGATCGGCCTGGTCGGCCGCTCGGGTGCCGGCAAAAGCACCCTGGTGAACCTGCTGCTGCGCTTTCACGACGTCGCCTCGGGCGCCATCCTCATCGACGGCCAGGACATCGCCGGCGTCCAGCAGGACAGCCTGCGCGCGCAGATCGGCATGGTCACGCAAGACACCTCGCTGCTGCACCGCTCGGTGCGCGACAACATCCTCTACGGCCGTCCTGGTGCCAGCGACGCCGACATGGTCGCCGCCGCCCGCCGCGCCCAAGCTTGCGATTTCATCCAGACCCTGAGCGACCCGGCCGGGCGCACCGGCTTTGATGCCCACGTCGGCGAGCGCGGCGTCAAGCTGTCTGGCGGCCAGCGCCAGCGCATCGCCATCGCCCGGGTGATGCTGAAAGACGCGCCGATTCTGCTGCTGGACGAAGCCACCAGCGCCCTGGACTCCGAAGTCGAGGCCGCCATCCAGGCCAGCCTTTACGCCCTGATGGAGGGCAAGACCGTGGTGGCCATCGCCCACCGCCTGTCCACCATCGCCGCCATGGACCGGCTCGTCGTGCTCGACCAGGGCCGCATCAAGGAGGAGGGCGACCACCGTCAGCTGCTCGAACGCGGCGGCTTGTACGCCCGGCTCTGGGCTCACCAGAGCGGGGGGTTTCTGGGCGAGGAAGACTGAACGGAAGAATCCGCGGCGTCGGCAGGCCGCCACCCCATTGCCCGTTCCTGCGGTCCAAGGCCGCGGTCCGTGGCCGCTTTCCATTTCCGTCGTTGCCTGACATGGCTGAGCCGGTGTGCCTGAGGTGGCCTGCCTGCGCAGCGCCGACCCACGCCGCCTTCGGCCCGCAGGGCGGCGCCGCCTTGACGCCATCGGCCTGCCGGGCCCGCGCCACCTCGTTGTTTCCCTGCTGTGGAACGTGACATCTTCACGGCAGACGTCTGTACACTTGGTCACTTGATTCGTGCTGAGGACCGAGTGACATGGCAGTTGCCAAAGGAAGTGCCCCCGCGATTTTTGATTTGAAAAGCGCCTCCTTGACCTTGGTGGCGCTGGTCCTGCAGACCACCGATTTGGGCGCGCTGGCCGGCGAGCTGGCGCGGCGTTTCGGCGCCACCCCCGACTTCTTCAGCAACGATCCCGTGGTCATCGACCTGTCCAGCGTCCGCGACGACGGCAGCATCACGACCGCTTCCTCCCTCGATTTCACCGCCCTCGTGGCCCTGCTGCGGGGCTACAAGATGCAGCCCGTGGGCGCTCGAGGCGGCAACGAAGCCCAGATGCAGGCCGCCTTGGCCGCCGGCCTGGGCGAAGTGCCCGACGAGGTGGTGCGCAGCGCCAGCGTCTCGGTGGCGCAGGGCGCTTCGTCCCAAGCCGAGCTGGTCGTCAAGACGGTGCCGCCTGAAGGCGAGCCCGAGCCGGCCACCGCCGCCGTTGCCGGCACCGCCACCGCAGCGCCCACCCTGGTGGTCCACAAGCCCTTGCGTTCTGGCCAACAGGTGTACGCCCGGGGCGGCGACCTGGTGGTGCTGGCGGCGGTGAACTTCGGCGCCGAGGTCATCGCCGACGGCCACATCCATGTCTACGCGCCGCTGCGTGGCAAGGCCATTGCCGGCGCCAAAGGCAACACCGAGGCGCGCATCTTCAGCACCTGCATGGAGCCCGAATTGGTGGCCATCGCCGGCACCTACCGCACCACCGAGAACCCCTTGCCGCCCGAGGTGGTGGGCAAGCCGGCGCAAATCCGGCTCGACGGCGAGCGTCTGGTGTTTGAAGCGCTGACCTGAGCCGCCGATCTTTCCCGCGCACCCGGCCCCCTCCCAACTCATCGACAAGGACTGCCCCTCCATGGCCAAAATCATCGTGGTGACCTCCGGCAAAGGAGGCGTCGGCAAGACCACCACCAGTGCGAGTTTCGCCTCCGGCCTGGCCTTGCGCGGACACAAGACCGCCGTGATCGACTTCGACGTGGGCTTGCGCAATCTCGACCTGATCATGGGCTGCGAGCGCCGCGTGGTTTACGACCTGATCAACGTGATCCACAAGGAAGCCAACCTCAACCAGGCCCTGATCAAAGACAAGCAGTGCGACAACCTGTTCGTCTTGGCCGCCTCCCAGACCCGCGACAAAGACGCCCTTACGCAAGATGGCGTGGAGCGGGTGCTGCAGGAGCTCGGCGAGATGGACTTCGATTACGTCGTCTGTGATTCCCCGGCCGGCATCGAAACCGGCGCCTTGATGGCCATGCACTTTGCCGACGAGGCGCTGGTGGTGACCAACCCCGAGGTCTCCTCGGTGCGCGACTCCGACCGCATCCTGGGCATGCTCAACTCCAAGACCAAGCGCGCGATCGACAAATCCGAGCCCATCAAGGAACACCTGCTCATCACCCGCTACAACCCCAACCGGGTCGAGGGTGGCCAGATGCTGTCGCTGACCGACATCCACGAGATCCTGCGCATCAAGCTCATCGGCGTCATCCCCGAGTCCGAGTCGGTGCTCAACGCTTCCAACCAGGGTTTGCCGGCCGTGCACATGGAAGGCACCGACGTGTCCGAGGCCTACAAGGACGTCGTGGCGCGCTTCCTCGGCGAAGACAAGCCCATGCGCTTCGTCGACGCGGTCAAGCCCAGTTTCCTCAAGCGCTTTTTCGGCGGGAGGTGAGGCATGGGTTTCCTCTCATTCTTCCTTGGGGAAAAGAAACGCACCGCCACGGTCGCCAAGGAACGCCTGCAGCTGATCCTGGCGCACGAGCGCAATGGGCGCAACACCAGCCCCAACTACCTGCCCGACCTGCAGCGCGAGCTGCTGGCGGTGATCTCCAAGTACGTCCGCGTCAACCCGGAGGACATCAAGGTGCTGCTGGAGCGCCAGGGCGACCTCGAGGTGCTGGAAGTCAAAATCGAGCTGCCCGACGCGGTGAAGTAGAGCTCGCGGCGGTGAGGTTGGCGCCACGCCGAAAATGGCTCGGTTCGTGACGTCCTCACAGCGTGAATCCATCACGCTCAGGGCCAACCCACCCCCGCATCTCCGGGGTTGAGCCAGGCCTGGGCCCCCCCTTAGCATGCAGCTCAACCACTCCTCCTTGCCCCACAGGAGCCTGCCCATGCGAGAGTTCGATGATGTTGAGCTGTGGCGTGTGAGCGCCTTTCAGCGGCTGCAGCGATCGCCGGGTGAAAGCGCTTACACCCGGCTGGATGAAACCGCCGTGCTGTCGACCAGTTTGATGGCCGACCTGAACGCCTTGCGGCAAGACGCCCTTCAAGGCGATGCCCTGGAAGTCATGGCTGCCTGTGTCCGCCACAGCGAACCGACTTTGCTTTATTTCCAATACGAAGCGGTGGTCTGGCCGCTGACGCTGTTTCCGAGTGAACGCCTGTACCACTCGCCACGCGACCTGGCGCAGGCCTGCGCTTCCGGACTGGCCAGCCTGCGCTTTTTGCGCGCCGAGCCGCCCGGTGTCCGCGCGCCTGGCAACAGCCAGCGCGAACGGGTGATGCCGGCCCACCAGTACCGGCCGCTGGTGCCGTTGCTGCGCACCCTGGCCTTGCAGGGCCCGCGCAAAACGCCGCTGTCGGCCTTGAAGACCAAAACCAGTGTCCGGCTCAACCCCGGCGCCGTGCTCAAGAACCTGGGCTTGCAAGGCGCCATGGGCTCGGCCGCCGAGCGCTTGCGCCGTGAGTCGGTGGACCTGCGTGAGATCGCCGCCTGGCCCGGCATGAACGCCGAGCGCGCCAGCCGGCTGGTCAACGCGCTTTATCTCAGCGGTGAATTGATCGGTGGCAGCCAGCCAGGCCGCCCGGAGGTCAAGCTGGGCGAGCGGCTGCTGAGCTGGGCCCGCACGCGGGTGTGACCGACCGCCGGGTCAGCGGCGCAAGAGGCGCAAGAGGCGCAAAAGGCGCCAGGTTCAAGCCACCCAGCCGTACAGGCAGTAGGCAAACCACCCCAAGGCCGCACCGGCGGGCAAGTCGACCAGGTAGTGCTGTTTGGTGAACACGCACGAGATGGCGATCAACGCCGGAAACGAGTAGGCCCAGGGCCCCAGGTCCGGCACGGCATGCAAGGCGGTGAGCATGGCCACCGAGACGTGCATGCTCGGAAAGCAGTTGCTCGGCCCGTCGAATTTTTGAACGTACAACAGAAAGCGCTCCGACAACGACCGGCCCTGGTTGATCGAGCGCCAGTGCTGGGGCGTGCACACCGGCAGCAGATAGAAGAATGTCATCTGCATCAGCAACAGCATGATGTAGCTGAAGGCCATCAAGGTGAAATGCCGGGCGTCGTGGGCGATCAGGTTCAAGTACAGGATCGCCGGGTAGTACAGGAAGCTGTACACCCACGACCACACCGGCCAGTACGGCAACGCTTCGTCCAGCTTGGACGCAAAGCTGCGGGCCGTGCGCAAGGGCCGGCGTTGCGTCAGAAAGTAGAACTGGTAGGTGCCCACAATCATGATGACGCTCAAGATGAGGTTGATCACATAGTCACTGGCTTGCAAGCTCGACTCCGTCTCAAGAAGGATGTTGGGGCGCAATGTAACGGAAGCACAGCGGCTTCCTCTGTCACCCCCATTGCAACACTTCGCTGCCGTGCTTACTCTTTGTATCTGAACTGGACTTGAGCCCCTTCTTTGAGCGACCGAAAACCAGACAACGACGCAGACTGATCGGCCAGGTCGTGGTGGGGCGAACAGGTGCAAGGGGTGGCAAGCATGGGCAAGCGCGCGGTGGGTTGGGGCATGTGGGCGGTCAGTGGTTGCCTGTGGGCGGGTGCGCATGCGCAGGCGGTGCCTTCGGCCGCCGCACCCAGCGAGCCAATCGCGGCCGCGGGCGACGTGGCCCCCGAGGCCGCGGACCAACCCCATGACACCGCCGATGTCGATCCCTTGTCCGCCCAGCGAGAAAGCCTGCTGGCCCGTTGGCGGCGCCAGGTCGACCGCCACAGCCCCCGGCTGGTGAGCGACGCCTCCTCGTTTTCCCTGGGTGAACGCGAGCCTGCGCCGGTGGACGGCCCGCTGCGCTTTCGCACCGCCGGGCCCGCCCCGCTGCCCAAGGCCGACGCCTGGTCGTTGAAATCCGCCTCCGACTACGCCGATCTGCGTCAAATGCTGCGCTCGCGCACCTTGCAATGGCAGCCGATGTCGCTGGGACGCTGGAAATTCGGCGCCGCGGTCGGGCCGGTGCGCTCCTTGGGCAGCCAACTGGTGCCCGCCGAGAAAACCGAGTTGGCGGTGATGCCCATGGCGTCTTACCAGATGCGGCGGCACGAATGGCGCGTGGGCGTGGTGCCGGCCACCAACGACACGCCGTCGACCCTGGTGGTCCGCCTCAGGGTTCGGGCTTTCTAGAGCGCCTGAGAGACCGAGGAGGGGAGGCCGGCGGCGGCTCCGTCCCCTGCTTCACCCTTCGGCCCCGCGGAGGCTCGAAACAGCGACAATAGCGGCCTTCCGACACCGCGCGACCCGCTGTGTCCCAGGCAGGGTGTCGTGCCCCGCCTTCCGTCACCTGCCTGTGTGCGCCTGCCTGCCGTGAGTTCATCGCCTGCCATCACCATGCCGCGCGCCAAGGCGCTGACGGCGTACCGACCCCATTGGGCCAAGCGTTTGGGCGTGGCCCCTTTCCTGCCCATGAGCCGCGCCGAAATGGCCACCCTGGGCTGGGACGCCTGCGACATCATCATCGTCACCGGCGACGCCTACGTCGACCACCCCAGCTTCGGCATGGCCGTGATCGGCCGCACGCTGGAGGCGCAGGGCTTTCGGGTCGGCATCATCGCCCAGCCCGACTGGCAAAGCGCCGACCCGTTCAAGGCCCTGGGCCGCCCGACCCTGTTCTTCGGCGTCACTGCCGGCAACATGGACTCGATGATCAACCGCTACACGGCCGATCGCAAGATCCGCAGCGACGACGCCTACACCCCGGGCGGGCAGGGCGGTCAGCGGCCCGACCGCTGCTCGCTGGTGTACTCCCAGCGCTGCCGCGAGGCCTACCCAGAGGTGCCCATCGTGATGGGCGGCATCGAAGGCTCCTTGCGCCGCATCGCCCACTACGACTACTGGCAAGACAAAGTCCGCCGCTCGATCCTGGTCGACGCGAAGTGCGACCTGCTGCTGTACGGCAATGCCGAGCGCGCCATCATCGAAGTGGCCCACCGGCTGGCCGCCCGCGAGCCGATCCGCCGCATCACCGACGTGCGCGGCACGGCCTTCGTGCGCCGCTCCGACGACCCCGATGCGCAAGGCTGGTTCGAGCTCGACTCCAGCAGCGTGGACCTGCCGGGCCGCATCGACAGCCACATCAACCCCTACCAGACCACCGCCGAGCAGGCCGAAGCCCAGGGCAGCACCTGCGCCAAGGAGGATGCGGCCACGACGCCAGCGACCGCCGCTGCGCCGGCAGCAGCGGCCGTGAGCGGCATGGGCGCGGCCGTGCAGACGGTCAAGTTCTTCCCGCCGCTCAAAGCTCTGGCGCCGCCGCCTTTGGCCGGCAAAATCCAGATGCCACCGCGCGAGCGCACGGTGATCCGCCTGCCGGCCTATGAGCAGGTCAAGAGCGACCCGGTGCTGTACGCCCATGCCAACCGCGTGCTGCACCTGGAAACCAACCCCGGCAACGCCCGCGCCTTGGTGCAGCGGCACGGCGAAGGCCACACCGCCCGCGACGTGTGGATCAACCCGCCGCCCATCCCCCTGGCCACCCCCGAGATGGACGCGGTGTTCGACCTGCCTTACGCCCGCTCGCCCCACCCGCGTTATGCCGACGAGCAAGGCGGCCACGACGGCGCGACCAAGATCCCAGCCTGGGAGATGATCCGCTTCAGCGTCAACATCATGCGCGGCTGCTTCGGCGGCTGCACCTTCTGCTCGATCACCGAGCACGAGGGCCGCATCATCCAAAGCCGCAGCGAAGACTCGGTGATCCGCGAGATCGAAGCCATCCGCGACTCGGTCAAGGGGTTCACTGGCGTCATCTCCGACCTTGGCGGGCCGACGGCCAACATGTACCGCATCGGCTGCAAGAGCCCTGCGATCGAGGCCGCCTGCCGCAAGCCCAGCTGTGTCTACCCCGACATCTGCTCCAACCTGAACACCGACCACGGCCCGTTGATCGACATGTACCGCCGCGCCCGTGCCTTGCGCGGCGTGAAGAAAATTTTGGTCAGCTCGGGCCTGCGCTATGACCTGGCGATCCGCTCGCCCGAGTACATCAAGGAGCTCGTCACCCACCACGTGGGCGGCTATTTGAAAATTGCGCCGGAGCACACCGAGCAGGGGCCGCTGACGAAGATGATGAAGCCCGGCATCGGCGCCTACGACCGCTTCAAGCAGTTGTTCGAGAAGTTCAGCGCCGAGGCTGGCAAAAAACAATACCTGATTCCGTACTTCATTGCCGCCCATCCGGGCACCCGCGACGAAGACATGATGAACCTGGCGGTGTGGCTCAAGCGCAATGGCTTCAAGGCCGACCAGGTGCAGACTTTCTACCCCAGCCCAATGGCCACCGCCACGGCGATGTACCACTCGGGCAAGAACCCGCTGCGCAAGGTCACCCGCGACAGCGAAGCCGTCGACATCGTGCGCGGCGAGAAGCGCCGCCGGCTGCACAAGGCCTTCCTGCGCTACCACGACCCGAACAATTGGCCACTGTTGCGCGAGGCCTTGAAGGCCATGGGCCGGGCCGACTTGATCGGCAACGGCAAGCACCACCTGATCCCGACCTTCCAGCCGGCCACCGACGGCAGCTACCAGAGCGCGCGGCGCAAGAACTCCACGCCGCTGGCCAGCCAGGCAGGGGCCCGGCCGAAGGCCCTGACGCCCGCCACGCCGGTGCGCGGGCGGCTGCTCACGCAGCACACCGGCCTGCCGCCGCGCCCCTCGGTGGGTGGCGGGGCAGGGCGTCCGCGTCCCGGACCGAAGCGCAGCGGCAAGGGCTGAACCACAGCCCGCTGTCGCCTGCTCACGTGCCGGTAACGGGTTTGATACCGTTTAAAGACCGGTCATTTGCCCCTATCGCTCGCAGAACCTTGTCTTTAAGATGGGCTCAGCCGGTGACGACGCCGGCTTGGGGGGTGTGATGGATTTGGGCGCGATTCCCGTCCAAGTCCATCACACCCTGTACCCATCATCGACAAGGACCGCTGCATGGACATGAAAAAACGCGTGCTGTTGGGTTGTTTGCTGGGCAGTTTGTGGATTAGCGCTTCAAGCTGGGCGGCCGAGCCTGGCAAACAAGACGCCATTGACATGGTCAACAAGGCCATGGCTTATCACAAGGCCAACGGCAAAGACAAGACTTTGGCGGTGTTGAACAAAAAAGATTCCGAGTTCGTCAAAGGTGAGTTGTACGTGTTCGCCTATGACCTGGCGGGCACCGTGATCGCCCACCCCTTGAATGCCCGGCTGGTGGGCAAGAACATGCTGGAGATCCCGGACCAAGAGGGCAAGTTCTACCGCAAGGACGTGCAGAAAATTGCGCTTTCGCAAGGCACCGGTTGGGTGGACTATTTGTACAAGAATCCCGAGACCAACAAGATCGAGCGCAAGTCGGCCTATGTGCAAAAGGTCGAGGACATGATTCTGGTCTGCGGGATCTACGTCGGCGCCTGGTAAGGCGGGTGGCCAGGGCGGGGGGTGACCGCCGCCGCCGGCGCTGAGCTGGTTTTTCAAAGGCGCGGCCGGCTCAAGCAGGGGCGCGGCGCGCCCCTTTCCCAGCTCAACACACCCTCGCGCGCCCGGGGGCGTGCGAGCGGGTATTCTTCGCACCCATGTACGCCCAGTTCTTCGGCCTCAAGCAAGAGCCGTTTTCGATCGCCCCGGACCCCCGCTATCTGTTCATGAGCGAGCGCCACCGCGAGGCCTTGGCGCACCTGCTGTATGGCTTGAATGGCGGCGGTGGCTTCGTGCTGCTCAGCGGTGAAATCGGCGCCGGCAAGACCACGGTGTGCCGTTGTTTCCTGGAAAAAATCCCCAAGCGCTGCAACGTCGCCTACATCTTCAACCCGAAGTTGACGGTGATCGAGTTGTTGAAGGCGGTGTGCGAAGAGTTCCGCATCGCCCCACCCACACCGGCGGGCCCGCCCACGGTGTCCGATTTCCTCGCCCCGATCAACGAGTTCTTGCTCAGCACCCACGCGGTGGGCCAGAACAACGTCTTGATCATCGACGAGGCGCAGAACCTGTCGACCGACGTCTTGGAGCAGTTGCGGCTGCTGACCAACCTGGAGACCAGCGAGCGCAAGCTGCTGCAGATCATCCTGATCGGGCAGCCCGAGCTGCGCGACATGCTGGCCCGTCCGGAGCTGGAGCAATTGGCCCAGCGCGTCATCGCCCGCTTCCACCTGGAAGCTTTGACCGAGGAAGAAACCGGCCACTACATCCGTCACCGCATGATGGTGGCTGGTTTGAAAAAGTCGTTGCCGTTCGACCGCCGCGCCCGTCGCCGCATCCACGAGCTCACCCGCGGCATTCCACGGCGCATCAACCTGCTGTGCGACCGTGCCTTGCTGGGGGCCTATGCGGGCGGCCATCCGCGCATCGACCGGCGCATGGTCGATCAGGCGGCCAAGGAGGTGTTCTACAAAACGGCCAGCCTGCCCTTGAGTTCGCTGCTGCGCCTGATGGAGCGGCCCTGGGCCTGGACCACCTTGTTGCTCGGCGTGGCCTTGATTTTGGGCGCTGCGGTGGCCGGCGGGGTGCGCTGGGCTCGGCAGGCGACACCGTCCTTGAGCGAGGCCAAGGCATCGACGGCGGTGACCGCGGCCAACAAGCTCACGCCACCGGCGGCGGGTGCCTCCGGTCCGGCGGCCAGTTTTCCCCCCGCGGTGGCCAGCGGTGCGTCGGCGCCTGCGGCCACGGCGCCGGTGGCCGACAACGTCGCCGCCGCATTTTTGACGACCGATTTCAGTGGCCGCTTCAACACCGTCTGGCGCAATGAGGTGGACGCCTGGCGCGAGTTGGCGCCGTTGTGGGGCCTGAAGCTCGCGCCCGAGAAAGACCCCTGCCAGGCCGCCGCGCAAAGCCTGACCCTGTGCTACCGGGGCAGCACCACCTTGGCCTTGATTCGCGCGCTCGACCGGCCGGTGATCCTGAGCTTGAGAGACGAAAGCGAGCGGTCGGTGTACGCCCTGCTGATCGGCCTCGGCGCCGACAGTGCCACCTTGCGCATGGGCTCGCAGGTGCAGACCGTCTCGCTGGTGTCGCTGGCCACGTTGTGGCGCGGTGACTTCGCCACCTTCTGGCGCGCCCCGCAAGGCTTCACGACCAAGCTGGCAGAAGGCCAGACGGGCCTGATGGTCGACCACTTGGCCGGGCAGTTGTCGGCGTTTCTGGGCGAGCCGCCGCCCACGCAGAAGGCCGTCTTCAACGGGCTGCTGCGGTCCAAGCTGTCGACCTTTCAGATGGCCCATGGACTGAAACCCGACGGCATTGCCGGACCCACCACTTTCATGCAACTGAACCGTGTCTCGGGCGTGGACGAGCCGCGCTTGCAGCGTCCGCCCACCCAGACACCCTGAGAGAAAACGATGTCCTACATTCTCGATGCGCTCCGCCGAGCCGACTCCGAACGCGAACGCGGTGCCGTGCCAGGGTTGCATGCCCAGTCGATGCGGGCCGAACCGAGTGACCTGCGAGTTCGGCCCTGGTGGAGCCAGCCGTGGGCTTGGGTGGCTGCGGGGGTTTGCGGTGGCTTGCTGGTGGCGGTGTTTGCCCGTTGGCTGTGGGCCGATCCGGTGCCGGCACCGGTGATGGCCCGCACCGACCCTGCGGTGGTCGCGCCGCCCACGACCCCTGTGGGGATGCCGCCGCCTGCACCCGGGCCGGGGGCAGCGTACACCGCGATGCCTGGCGCTGCCCCCGCGCCTGCCGTGGCCGTGACGCCCGGCCCGCCGGTGGCAGACGTTCGTCCTGCGCCACCCATCGCAGCTGCGCCCGCCGTGCCTGCGGCCCCGATTTACAACGCACCGCCCGTCGAAACCCGACGGCCAGCCCCCCCTGCAGCCACTGCAGAGGCCGGTGCAGCCAAAATGCCTGCAGGTGGCGCTGGCACCGCCGAGGCCAACAAGGTGCTGACGCTGCAGGAGCTGCCCGACGACGTGCGCGGCCAGTTGCCCAACCTGTCCATCGGTGGCTCCAGTTACTCCGAACACGCCCCCAGCCGGCTGCTGATCCTCAACGGCCAGGTGTTTCGGGAGGGCGACCGGATCAACGCCGATCTGGCGCTGGAGCAGATCCAGCTCAAATCGGCCGTGCTGCGCTTTAAAACCTATCGCTACCGGCTGAATTACTGAGCCTGGGTCGAGGGGGCCAGGTCGCCCTTCTGTCCACAGGCACTTGCAAGAAGGGCGTTGCGAGATCCTGGGCGGGTACTGTATATTTGTACAGTACTTTAAGGACCTGAATGGACACCCTGCGCAAGCTCACCGTGTTGGCCGACGCCGCCAAGTACGACGCCTCCTGCGCCTCGAGCGGCAGCTCGGCGCGCAACTCCCTCGATGGCAAGGGCATCGGCTCGACCGAAGGCTCCGGCATCTGCCACAGCTATGCACCCGATGGCCGCTGCATTTCGCTGCTCAAGGTGCTGCTGACCAACTGGTGCATCTACGACTGCCTGTACTGCGTCAACCGGGAATCCAGCAACGTCGCCCGCGCCCGTTTCCGGGTTGAGGAGGTGGTGCAGCTGACCCTTGATTTTTACCGGCGCAACGTCATCGAGGGCCTGTTCCTCAGCTCCGGCATTGTGCGCAGCCCTGACCACACCATGGAGCAGGTGATCGAGGTGGCGCGGCGCCTGCGCGAAGACCATGATTTCCGGGGCTACATCCACCTCAAGACCATTCCCGATGCGAGCGACGACCTGATCGAGCGCGCCGGGCGTTATGCCGACCGTCTGAGCATCAACATCGAGCTGCCTTCGCCGGCGGCCTTGCAGGCCTTGGCGCCTGAAAAAGACGGCGGCGCCATCAAGCGCTCGATGGCGCGCATCCGGCTGCACCTCGACGACGCCAAGGCCGCCGCCGCACCGGCCGCCAACGCCCCACGTTCGCTGCCGGCGGCCGCGCCTCGCCGGGCCCGAGCGCCACGGTTCGCGCCTGCCGGCCAAAGCACCCAGATGATCGTCGGCGCCGACAGCTCGGACGACCGGCTGATTCTGTCGACCAGCGCCTCCCTGTACGCCTCCTACCGGCTCAAGCGGGTGTACTACTCGGCTTTCAGCCCGATCCCCGACGCCCCGTCGGCACTGCCCTCGCGCGCGGCCCCCTTGATGCGCGAGCACCGGCTCTACCAAGCCGATTGGCTGATGCGCTTTTACGGCTACGCGGAAGACGAGATCGTCACCGACGGCGGCATGCTGTCGCTCGACGTCGATCCCAAGCTGGCCTGGGCCCTGGCCCACCGCGAACAGTTCCCCATCGACTTGAACCGCGCGCCGCGCGAGTTGATGTTGCGCGTGCCGGGGTTGGGCGTGCGTTCGGTGCAGCGGCTGCTGGCTGCGCGCCGGGTGCGCCGGCTCCGCGCTGACGACCTGCGTCAGCTCTCGGTGCCCACCGCCAAGGTGCTGCCCTTCGTTGAAATGCAAGACCACCGGCCCCGCGAAGACGCCACCGAGCGCTACCTGCGGGCCAGCGCGCACCGCCCCGCGGCGGCTGCCGCGGCCCAGCAATCACTGTTTGAGGCCGCCTGATGCCACTCGTCCAATTGGCCGGCCCCACCGACTGGCTCGGCTTCCAACGCGCCACCCGGCACCTGATCCGCCATGGCCGGGTGCCGGCCGAAATCCAGTGGGCCACCCAGTCCGCCTCGCCGGTCGACCTGTTCCAGGCCGAAGACACCTGGCAGGCCAGCGAGCTTGGCGACCACGTGCCGCCGGTCTCTCTGCCAGCGGGTTTCGTGGCCCTGGCGCAAGACGTGCTGCTGCATGACGACGCGGGTCGCTTCGAGCGGCTGTACCGCATGGCCTGGCGGCTTTCGCGTGACCGTCGCCTGTGGCAAGACCCCCTTGACCCCGGCCGGGGCGAGCTCGAGAAAATGGCCCATGCGGTGCGCCGTGAAATGCACAAGATGAAAGCCTTCGTGCGGTTTCGCGAGGTGGAGGTTGCCCCCGGGTCGGTGCGGCATGTGGCCTGGTTCGAGCCGGCCCACCACGTGGTCGAGGCCGTCGCGCCGTTTTTCGTGCGCCGTTTCACCCACATGGAGTGGGCCGTGCTCACGCCCCGCTGTTGCGTGTCGTGGCACGACGGCCAGTTGGCATCGGCGGCCGGCGCCTCGCGAGACAGCGCGCCGCCCGCCGATGCCGGTGAGGCCTTGTGGCTGGCGTATTACGCCAGCATCTTCAACCCCGCGCGCTTGAAGGTCGACATGATGCGCAAGGAAATGCCGGTTCGCTTCTGGAAGAACCTGCCTGAGGCGACCTTGATCGCCCCCCTGGTGGCCGGCTCGGCCCAACGCACCGGCACGATGGTGGAGTCGCCCGGCACCGAGCGCCAGCGCCGGCGCGGCCACATTGACGTCCCCGGTGCGGGCGCTGGCTGCTTTCCGGCGGTGCTGGAGGCCCCCGAGGCCACCGAGGGCGACGCATTGGCGGAACGCCTGTTGGGCGAGCCGGCCACGATGGCCGACCTGGCCCAGCAAGCGCGGCGTTGCACCGCCTGCCCGATCGGCGCCTGTGCCACCCAGTCGGTGTGGGGTGAAGGGCCCTTGCAGGCCCGCTTGATGATGGTGGGCGAGCAGCCCGGCGACCGGGAGGACCTGGAGGGCCGGCCGTTCGTCGGCCCGGCAGGCCACCTGCTGCGGCGGGCCTTCGGGCGCCTGGGGTGGTCGCGCGACGCGCTCTACCTCACCAACGCGGTGAAGCACTTCAAGTACACCTGGCGCGGCAAACGGCGCATCCACAAGACTGCGGCGCAGCAAGAAGCGGCGGCCTGTGCCCACTGGCTGGAGCGCGAGATCGGGCTCGTCCAGCCGCAGGCCCTGGTGGCCATGGGGGCCACCGCCGCGCGCAGCCTGCTGGGCGCTCCGGTGTTGATCGAAGCCAACGCAGGCCATTGGCTGCGCCGTGCCGACGGCCTGCCCGTGCTGGTGGTGCACCATCCCGCCGCGTTGCTGCGCTTGCCTTCGGCGCAGCAAGCCCCTGCATTCGAGCGCTGGGTGGCCATGCTGCAACAGGCCACCGCCTTCGTCGTGCCGCCGGTCGGGTTGGACACGGTCCCACGGGCCCCCACGTCGCAGGCCATGGCCTTGTCCACCTGATGTCCACCTGATTTCCCCAGCCGCTCCACGCTTTGTCCACAGGTTTGTGCACACAGAGGGGGTCATTTGATGCCTATGATCGTCATTCCGCTGCCAGAACCATCCCGCCGGGCGTCCCATCCGGGTCTTGATGGTGGCCATGCCTCCAAGGACACCCGCCCCATGTCAGCCGTTTTTTCATCGCCCGAGTTTTCGCCCAGCGCCCACCCCGACGAGGAGATCTCGCGGCTGCGCATTCCGCCGCATTCGGTGGAAGCCGAGCAAAGCGTGCTGGGCGGGCTGCTGCTCGACAACAGCGCTTGGGACCGCGCCGGCGACCTGCTGGTCGACAGCGATTTCTACCGCTTTGAACACCGGCTCATCTACGCCGCCATTTCCAGCCTGATCAGCGCCACCAAGCCGGCCGACGTGATCACCGTCTACGAGCACCTGCAAAGCCTGGGCAAGGCCGACGACTGCGGAGGCCTGGTCTACCTGAACGCTTTGGCCCAGAGCGTGCCGAGCGCGGCCAACCTGCGCCGCTATGCCGAAATCGTGCGCGAGCGGGCGGTGCTGCGCAAGCTCATCGCCGCCAGTGACGAAATTGCCACCGCCGCTTTCAACCCCCAAGGGCGCCCGGTCGACCAGATCCTCGACGATGCCGAGGGCAAGATCTTCCGCATCGGTGAAGAGGGCTCAAAATCCAAGCAGGGCTTCATGAGCATGGACGCCCTGGTGGTGCAGCTGATCGACCGGGTCAACGAGCTGCATGAAAACGGCGCCGAGGAAGTCACCGGTGTGCGCAGCGGTTTTTACGACCTCGACCGCATGACCGCCGGCTTGCAGCCGGGCGACCTGATCGTGCTGGCCGCCAGACCCTCTATGGGTAAAACGGCCTTCGCACTCAACATCGGCGAGCACGTGGCGGTGCAAGAGGGCTTGCCCGTGGTGGTGTTCTCCATGGAAATGGGCGCCGCCCAACTGGCCTTGCGGATGGTCGGCTCGCTCGGCCGCATCGACCAGAGCCACCTGCGCACTGGCAAGCTGGCCGACGACGAATGGGGCCGGCTCTCGGAGGCCGTCGAGAAGCTCGGCAAGGTCAGCATGTACATCGACGAGAGCGCCGCCTTGAGCCCCACCGAGCTGCGGGCCCGCGCCCGGCGCCAGGCCCGCCAGTGTGGCCAGCTGGGCCTGATCGTGGTCGACTACCTGCAGCTCATGAGTGGCAGCGGCGGCAACGAGGAAAACCGCGCCACTGTGATCGGCGAAATCTCGCGCGGCCTGAAGTCGCTGGCCAAGGAACTGCGCTGCCCGGTGATCGCCCTCTCCCAGCTCAACCGCTCGGTCGAGTCCCGCACCGACAAGCGCCCGATGATGAGCGACCTGCGCGAATCCGGCGCCATCGAGCAAGACGCCGACGTCATCATGTTCATCTACCGCGACGAGTACTACACCAAAGACGCCTGCAAGGAGCCCGGGGTGGCCGAGATCATCATTGCCAAGCAGCGCAATGGCCCCACGGGCACCGTCAAGCTGACCTTCTTGAAGCCGCTGACCAAGTTCGACAACCTGGCGCCGGGCAGCGACATGGGCAGCGACTACTGAGTCGCCCGACCCCATCCTGGCCCCTGTCCGCAGTCCCTGCCTTGTGAAACGTTTTCGCGCCCTCGCCACCTTGCCCCAGTGCATGGGGCCGCGCCGTGTCGGGCTGCTGTGGGCGTGCGTTCTGGCCTTGGTGTGCAGTCAGTGGCTGGCCGTCATCCACCGCACCGTCCACCTGCCCGGCACCGCGTCGGCTGCGATCTCGGAGGCCCACGCGCACCTTGCGCACGAGCCCCTGTCGCAGGCCGCGGCTCACCTGGCCGCGCCCCTCGACGAACACCCGCCGGTCGGCTTCGAGCGGCTGTTCAACGCCCACCACGACGTCCAGGGCTGCCTGCTGTACGACCAGCTGAACGCAGGCGACGCACTGCCCTGCGTGGCGGCCTTGTTCCTGCCCGAGCTTCTGCCGGCGCCACCGTTGCTGAGCCACCCGGCCTGGCTGTTGGCCGCGCAGGCGGCCGGCTACCTTGCCCGGGGCCCCCCGCTGGCCTGAGTGGGCTGGGCCGGCGCCTGCCGGCTCCCTTCTGTGTGTCTCTTGTCGCGTGAGCGGTGTCGCTCGCGAGCGCCTCGACGCTCGTCGAGCCCAGTGCCTTGAGCGATGCGCACTCCTCACCGCTTTCGCTCCCCCTTCGTTTTTGACGGGCTCGCGCCTGCCGCGCGCCCGCATTGGATCGTTGAACATGACTTTGAATCAAACCCCCCAGCGCCACGCGCTGAGCCTGGCCGTGGCCGCCGCGTTGTCGTCCCTGGCCGCCGTGCCCGCCCACGCGCAAACCGTGCCTCCCGCGCCCCTTCCGGCCGCCACCACCACAGCGCCGCAACCCACGCCATCGACACCGCCCTCACGGCCGGCCGCGGTGCTGCCCGAGGTCGTGGTCACTGGCAACCCGCTGCGCGCCAACGCAGTGTCCACGCCCGTCACCACCCTCAGCGGCGACGGCCTGAGCCTGCGGCGCGGCAGCACCCTGGGCGACACCCTGGACGGCCTGCCTGGCGTGTCTTCGAGCTACTTTGGCCCCAATGCCAACCGCCCCGTGATCCGCGGACAAGACGGTGACCGCATCCGCGTGCTGAGCAACTCCGGCGGCTCCCTCGATGCGTCCAGCCTCAGCTTCGATCACGCGGTGCCCATCGATCCGATGGTCATTGAGCGCATCGAAGTCCTGCGGGGCCCCGCCGCGCTGCTGTACGGCGGCAGCGCCGTGGGCGGGGTGGTCAATGCCGTCGACAACCGGATTCCCCGCACCCCCGTCGGTGGCCCCACCGGCACCGCCGAGCTGCGCTTGGGCGGTGCCGCCCGCGAACGCGGCACCGGCGCCTCCATCGAAGCCGGCGGTGCCGGCTTTGCCCTGCATGCCGATGCCTTCCGGCGCAAGACCGACGATCTCGAGGTGCCCGAATTCGATCGCCCCGTGCCAGGTGGCACCGAGCGCCGCCAACGCATCGTCAACTCGGCGAGCCAGGCCGAAGGCGGCGCCGTCGGGGGCTCGATGGTCTGGGACCACGGCTTTCTGGGCGCCTCGCTGGACACCTACCGCAACACCTACGGCATCGTCGCCGAGGAAGACGTGAACCTGCGGATGCAACGCGACAAACTGGCCCTGTCTGGCGAGGTGCGCAGCCTCCGCGGCCCGATCGAGACGGTGCGGGGGCAACTTCACCGCACCGACTATGAACACGAGGAACTCGAGGGCACCGGTGAGGTGGGCACCACCTTCCGCACCCAGGGCACGGACGGCAGGCTCGAACTGGTCCACGCCCCAATCACCCTGGGCGGCAACGCCACCCTCCGCGGCGTGCTGGGCGTGCAGGCCGAGCAGTCGCAATTCTCGGCGCTGGGGGAGGAGGCCTTCGTGCCCAGCACCCGGACTCGGCAGGCCGCCGGCTTCGTGTTCGAGGAGCTGCCGCTGTCGCAGGGCAAGCTGACCTTTGGCGCGCGCGCGGAGCGCACCCGGGTGCGCTCCGAGGGTGACCTCGACCCCGCGGCCGCGCAGTTCGGGCCCGCCGACGCCCGCCGCTTCACCGCCGGCAATGCCGCGGTGGGCGGGTTGCTCAACCTCGCGCCCCAGTGGGCGCTGAGCGGCAACCTGGCCTACTCCCAACGCGCACCGACCTTCTACGAGCTCTACGCCAATGGCGTGCACGTCGCCACCGCGGCGTACGAGCGCGGCGACCGCGGCCTGGAGAAGGAAAAAGGCCGCCATGTCGATGCGGCGGTCGAATGGAAAGAGAGTGGGAAGGAGGGCGCCAACCGCCTGAAGGCGGGCGTGTTCGTTGCCAGCTTTTCCAACTACATCGCGTTGCTGCGCACGGGTGAGCCCGACTTCGTCAACGACGAGGGCGAGGCCTTTGCGGTGCAGGCCTTCACGGGAGTGCCGGCCCGGCTGAGGGGGTTGGAGTTTGAAGGCGCCTGGCGGCCCTTCGGCACCGCCCAACCCCTCGACCTTGACGGCAAGCTCGACCTCACGCGAGGCACGCAGCGCCTCACCGGCGAGGCCTTGCCGCGCATCGCGCCGCTGCGCACCACCCTCGGCGCCACCTGGCGCTGGGCCGGCTGTCGCACCCGGGCCGAGGTGGTCCATGCGGCCCGCCAGTCTCGTGTGCCCTCGGACGACGTGCCCACGCCCAGCCACACCCTCGTCAACCTGTCGACCAGCCACCGCCTGGCGCTTGGCCCCACCGATGCGCTGGTGTTCGTCAAGTTGACCAACCTGGGTGACAAGCTGGCTTACAACGCCGCGTCGGCAGCCAGCGTGCGCGCCTTGGCGCCGCTGCCGGGGCGGGCATTGATGGTCGGTGTGCGTGTTGGCTTTTGAGCACTGAGTCAGGCAGGGCGCCGCGGTCCAACCGCGGCGTCATGGCCCGCTCAACGTGCAGATGAGCTCACAACAGCAAGAAGGCGGCCATCGCAACGACGGTGGGAGGCAGCGCTCCCAGCAGCAACCCCCCGGCACCCACCGTCTCGTCCGAAAAGCCGCGCTTGAGCAGTGACACGCCTGCCGGGTTGGGCGCGTTGGCGATCACGGTCAAGCCGCCACCCGCCACCGCGCCGGCCACCAGCATGTACTTCGCCTCTTCCGAGATGCCCACGATCAGCGAGCCGAGGTAGGTGAGGGCGGCGTTGTCGGTGATGGCCGTCAGGCCCACGGCGCCGAAGAACAAGGCCGTGGGCGACAAGCTGGACACAATGGGCTGCAGCCACCATTGCTGCATGCCCCCCAGCACCACCAGGCCGGCCAGGAAGAAGCCCACCAGCAACGCTTCTTTCACGATCAAGGGATTCTGATGGCGCTCGTAGGCTTGGGCGAAGCCGAGAAACATGAGGAACAAGCCCAGGAACGCGACCGGGTGGTGTGCCAGCGCCACCACCGCGGCCAGGAACCCCAGATGAATCAATACCACCGACAAGGGCACTGGCGTTTCCTTGGCTTCATTGACCGCGGGGCGCAAGTGCTTGCGCAGCATCCAGGTGGCGGCAGTGGCGTTGACGAGCACTGCGACCGCCGCCTTCCAGCCGAAATTCACCAGCATGTGGGAAGAGTCCCAATTCCAGGCCGAGGCCACCATCAAAACGGGTGGGGCCGCATACGAGGTTAGCGTGCCGCCGATGGACACGTTGACGAACAGCACGCCGAGCGCCAAGTACTTCAACCGCTCCGGCACCCCAGCCTTGAAAATTTGCGGAGCCAGCATCAACGCGGCGATCGTCATCGCCGCCGGCTCGGTGACCAGCGAGCCCAGCAAGGGCACCGCTGCCAGGCCCAGCCATGCCGTGGCCAGTTCGGTGCGCACGGGCATCCAACCCGCCACCCATTGAACCGTGGCCATCACCGCCCGCAGAATCGGCCGCGAAGCCGCCACCACCATCACCACAAAGACGAACAGGGGTTCCGTGTATTGCCGTGATTCCGCATAGGCCAGCGCCTCACTGGGCCCGCTCAACACCGCCATGGCCACCACCAGCACGATGGCCCAGAACCCGAACACCACCTCCACCTCGCCCAGCAGGTGGAACAGCCCGGCATGGCGTGGATACCGGTGCGACAGACGCTCGAACAGCTTGGCCGCAAAGGTGTGCATCAGGGCCAGGCCAAACAAGACGGCGGCCACGATCTGAATGATGTCGTTTTGCAAGCTAACCCTTTGAAGGAGTCATGGCGCCAAGGCAGTGAGGGACGGATCCCTTCTCAGCCCGTCGAGCGCCATGGGGCGGCTGCCTCAATGCGTACCGGGCTGGCGCACAGTGGCGGTGTCGGCCATGATGCGGTCGGCCCAGGCAATCGCCAAGGCCGAGAACAGGAAGGCGACGTGGATGCAGGTCTGCCACAGCAACACTTTGTCGCTGTAGTTTTCCGCGTTGATGAAGGTCTTGAGCAGGTGGATCGAGCTGATGCCGATGATGGCGGTGGCCAGCTT
>JAZKHH010000168.1:0-16046 GCA_040385465.1 Pseudomonadota bacterium
AGATTCACCTGGACAACACCGGCGACGCCAAGGAAGACCTGACCTTCCAGTTCCGTTTCAAGAACACCCTGGCCAATGGCGGCAAGGGCGTCGAGCTGCCGGTGGGTGGCCAAAACGTGGCGATTCCGCTGATCCAAGCGGGTGCCGTCAGCGGCGTCAAGGACGCGAACCTGAACCTGGCGGAAACCTACACCGTCTCCCTGGTGCGGGGCGACCGCCGCAGCGGCTCGGTGACCAGCGTGACGAACACCGGCACCGGTTCGGCCACTTTCGACAAGCCAGTCGACAACATCGGCCTGAAAACCATTCCCAACTACGCCGCCTATGCCGCACAGCACGTGCACACCGTGAGCGTGCCGGGCTGCGCGATCCAAGCCAAGGTGTTTGTCGGCCAACGCCAGGACCCGTTTGCCGTCAACCTGGGCACGATCTTCGACCTGGTGAACGCGCCTGTGGCCACGATCACCGACCCGTCGCTGATCGGTGCGGTGGCCAACACCTTGAGCGACAAGAACGTCACGACCCTGGCCCTGGAGATCCACAAGGACTGCCTGACCACCGGCGGTGAGCCGGTGATCGGTGGCTGGACGTCGGCGAGCTTGCGCCAAGGCCGCTTGATCGACCCGAACCCGAAGGCCGGCCACCAGACCGCCGAGAAGGCCGGTGGTGCCTGGACCCAGGTTTCGCGCCTGAGCATGCCGCTGGTGAACGAGGTGGTGATCGGTTTGAAGGACAAGGACCGCTTCAACAGTTCCAAGCCGAAGGACGACGCGCAGTTCGCCACCTACGTGACAAACCCGAGCCTGCCGAAGCTGCTGGAAATTGCCCTGGCGTTGCCCAATACCGCGCCGACCAACTACCCGCGCACCGACCTGGTCACGACCTTCCTGACCGGCATTCCCGGGGTGAACAAGCCGGGCAATGTGACACCGTCTGAAATGCTGCGCCTGAACACCTCGATCGCACCGGTGGCCTTCGCCAGCCAAAACCGCCTGGGCATCGTCGGCAACATCCTGGCCAGCGGCACCGACAACGCGGGCTACCCGAACGGTCGCCGTCCGAAGGACGACGTGGTCGACATCTCGCTGGTGGCGGTGATGGGCGGCCTGTGCGTGGCCAACGGTGACAGCAACGCGCTGGGCCTGGGCGTGGACTGCAAGCCGTCGGCCGTGCCGCTGGGCAGCACCACCTTCGCTCTGCACGACGCGGTGGACCAAGCCGTGGTGCCCCTGCTGTCGGGCTTCCCGTACCTCAACACGCCCATCGGCGGCACGCGTTAAGGAGCCCGCCATGTCACGTCATGCTTTTCTGTCCCTGGGCGCCGCCCTGGTGCTGTGTGCCTCACTGACCGCTTGCGGCGGCAGTGTGGACGACAGCGCCGGCGCCTCTCCTGAGGTGGCCACCGAGGTGCCCGACAGCGCCTTGACCTCGGCCACCGCGTTCGTGCAGTACCTGATCGGCTTGTTGGAAAGCCCAACCAGCGAGACCAGCGAGCCGCTGAGTTTGGACAAAATCGGTGAAGCGCCCAGCAGCGAAACCGACGATGTCATCGTGTTGAACTGAGCTCAACGCTCATCTCGACCAGGCCGTCCCGGGCGGGCTTGAACGCCCCGGACGGCCTTTTCCATTGGGGCTCCTTTTTTCTTTCGGATCTGCTCACACCATGCCCGTTCACTCGCCTCGTCGTGCGCCGTTGTCACTCGTGTCCGCCTTGACGGGTGAGGGTTGTCGAAGGGCCCTGGTGGCCACCGCGCTGATCTGGATGGGCGGCTTGGCCCAGGCGGCGCCCTACACGCCGCGCAGCGACGACGAGGTCGTCGAGCAGCTGCCGCGCCGGCTGGACAGCGCGGCCCAGCGCAAGGCGCAACGCGAGGCCCGTGAACGGCTGCAACGCGACCCGGCCCAGTTGCCACTCGCGCTGTCCCTGGCCCAGCAGGCCATCACCCGTGCCCGGCAGCAAGGCGACCCGCGCGAACTGGGCCAGGCCCAGGCGCTGCTGGCGCCCTGGTGGGCGCTGCCCGAGCCGCCGCCGGGCGTGCGCCTGCTGCGCGCCATCGTGCGCCAAAGCCAGCACGACTTCGAAGCCTCCCTGACCGACCTCGACGCCCTGTTGGGCGCGGTGCCCGGACCGGGTGTGCCGCTGCCGGTGCGGGCCCAGGCCGAACTGACCCGCGCCGCGGTGCTGCAGGTGCAGGGCCGCTGGCGCGAGGCGCAAGCCGGCTGCGAACAGTTGCAAAGCGAGCGCTACGCCGCCCTAGGCGACAGCGCCCGGCGCCCGGCCCAGGTGTGCTTGGCCGAACTGCGCAGCCTGCAGGGCCAGGCCGAGTCGGGTGCGCGCGAGCTGGCCAGCCTGGCGCGCCAGGCGCCTGCGCAAGACGCGGCCTGGTTGGCACTGGTGCAAGCCGAACTGGCCGAGCGACGAGGCGTCCCCCAAGCCGAGGCCTTCTACCGCCAAGCCTCCAGCGTGCCCACGCCAGAGGTCTACGCCCTGGCCGCACACGCCGACTGGCTGCTGGACCAGCGCCGCCCGGCCGAGGTGCTGGCCCTGCTGCCGGCGGACGGGGTGCCGGCCGATGCGTTGTTGCTGCGCCGGGCCATCGCCTTGAAGCAGACGAAGGACCCCGCGGCTGGTGCGGCCATGGCCACGCTGCAGGCCCGCTTCGACGAGGCGGCCCAGCGCGGCGACAGTGAGCACGCCCGCGAGCGCGCGCGTTTCGAGCTCGACCTGCGCGAGGCGCCGCAAGCCGCGCTGAGCCAGGCGGTGAGCAACTGGGCACGACAAAAGGAGCCCGCCGACGCGGTGCTGCTGGCGCGCGCCGCCCAGGCCGCCCAGCAGCCGGCGGCGGCCGACCCGGTGCGCGAGTTCGTGCGCACCACCGGGCTGCAGGATGTGCGGCTGCAAAAGGTGGGCATCGCCCGGTCGGCGGTGTCCGCGCCCTCGGCGTCATCAAGCACCCCAGGAGGCCGGCCATGAACGCGTGGCCTCGTCGGACCCTGGCCGTGCTGCCCGCGTGGGGGCGGCACTTGGCGCTGAGCCTGTTGCTGCTGCTGGTCGGCCTGAACGCATGGGCCCACAAAGCCAGCGACGCCTACCTCACGCTGAGCCTGCCGCCGGCGCTGGAGGGCGAGGTGCAAACCCGCTGGGACATCGCCCTGCGCGACCTCGACCGCGACCTGCAGCTCGACCGCAACGACGACGGCCAGCTTGACTGGGGCGAGGTCAAGGCGCGCTGGCCCGACATCCAGGCCCTGGCCGTGCAGACGCTCGATCTGAAAGCCGCGGGCCAGGCCTGTGTGGCGCAGGCCCAAGGCGAGCCGCAGCTGGACAGCCACAGCGACGGGCGCTACGCGGTGTTGCTGCACCGCTGGCAGTGCCCTGGCCGCCTGGACGACCTGCAGGCCCACTACCGGTTGTTTGGCCAGACCGATCCCACGCACCGCGGCATCGCCGTCGTGCGGCAGGCCGATGCCGCTGGGGTGGAACCCCAGGCTCACGTGCTGTCACCCGGCGGCCCACCGGTGCCGCTCACCGCAGCGGCCGCAGGTGGTGAGGTCATGGCGTCGGCGCCCCAAGGGTTCACCAGCTTTCTGGCCGAAGGCTGGCACCACATCTTGATCGGCACCGACCATGTGCTGTTCCTGCTGGTGCTGTTGCTGCCGGCGGTGCTGGTGCGCGAGAAGGCCCTGCCGAGCGACCCCGGACGCTGGGTCGGCGCGCCGCGCTTTGTCCCCGTGCTGGGTGACGTGGTGCGGGTGGTCACGGCCTTCACCATCGCCCATTCGATCACCTTGGGGCTGGCGGTGTTCGGCGTGCTGACGCCACCGTCTCGCTGGATTGAATCGATCATCGCGGCCAGCGTGGTGCTGGCGGCGTTGAACAACCTGATCCCGGTGGTGCGCCACAACCGGTGGAAGCTGACCTTCGTATTCGGCCTGGTGCACGGCTTCGGTTTTGCGAACGCCTTGAAGGAGGTGGGCGTGAGCCAAAGCGGCTTGGCGGGCCCGTTGCTGGGCTTCAACCTCGGGGTCGAGCTGGGCCAGCTGGCCATCGTGGCGGTGTTCCTGGCCGTGGCCTGGCCGCTGCGCCATCGGCCGGTGTACCGCCAGGTGCTGCGTTGGGGGTCGGTCGCGGTGGCGCTGATCGCCGTGCTGTGGCTGGTGGAGCGGGTGTTCGACGTCAGCGTGCCCTACCTGCCGATCTGACGCGGACCCGCCTGGGCCTCACCTCACTCTGCAGCCAGCGCCTCGAGCCGGTGTGCAATGTCGTCGAACAAGGGCCGCTGCGCCGGGTCGTCGACAGAACAGGCTTGCTGCAGGGCCATCAGCCCACTCACCAGCACCGGCGGGCTGGTGGCCTGATCGGCCCGGGCGAGCAGCTCCGCCAACAAGCAGGCCCAGGCAAGCACTTCGGTGCGCTGCAGGCCCTCGCAGGCAGCGGGGTCGGCAAGAGGCATCAGCGCTGCAGCGCCAAAGTCACCGAGCAGCACCTCGCCCTGACCGTGCCACAGGATGTTGTGGGCATACAGGTCGCCATGCAGGATGCCGCGGGCGTGAAGGTGCGCCACCGCCCGCGCCACGCCCAACGCCATGCGCCGCACCACCGCCACCGACAACGGGGCCGCCGCCGCGTCGTGCACATCGCGGGTGCAGCTGTCCAGGCTGGGCGGCCCGGCCAGCACCCGGTAGGCTGGGTCCACCAAGGGCATCACCAGCCCCAGCGGGCCTTCGGGGTGGCCCTGCAGGCGCCCCAGGGCGCCGATGAGGTTGGGGTGCCCTCCGGCGCGCAGGCAGGCCGCCATTTCGCTGTGCGGCAGGCCGTCGCTGGTCATCTTCCCCTTGAAAAGTTTCACTGCCACGGGCTGGGCGTCGCCGGTGTGGCCCGGCGGCTGGTACAGGGCACGGTGGATGACGCCCGACGTGCCTTCGCCCAACACCCCTTGCAGGCTCAAGGCCTGCCAGTCAATCAGCACTTCACCGCGGTCTGCCTCGGCGGGCGCCTGCGCCGGGTCACTGAACGGGTTGCCGCCGCAGGCCAACCAGGCCAGGCGCGGCATCTGCAGCAACCACCCGGGCAGTGCCGTGAAGCGGTTGGCGGCCAGGCGCAGCAATTCGAGCGATCGACAGTGGGACAACTCGGCAGGCAGCGTGCTCAAGCGGTTGCCCGACAGCATCAGCTTCAGCAACCGGCTGCAGCGGCCCAGCTCGGCGGGCACCTCCGTGAGGTGGTTGTCGGTGAGGATCAAGGCGCGCAGCGACGAGGCCGGCAAAGCGGCCGCATCGAGCCGGTGGATCTGGTTGGCTTTGAAACCCACCGTGTGCAATTGCGGGCAGGGGCCGATGGACACCGGCAGGTCGGTGAAGCGGTTGCTGGAGCAGAACAAGACCTGAAGGCGGTGCAAGCGGGGCAGGTCGTCGGGCAGCGAGGTGAGCGCGTTGCCGGTCAGGTTGAGCACCTCCAGCGAGTCGGCCAGGGTGAAGATCTCCGGCGGAAACTCGGTCAAGCCACAAGACAGGTCCAGCCGGCGCACGCCAGCCAGTTGGCCGCTGCGGAGTTGTTCGAGGGTGTGCATGGGTCAATGAGGGCAAAGGACCGTGAACGCAGACGCGGGCCTGAGCCCGACACCGCATTGTCTGCGCGCGCTGAGGTTGGGCCCTTGACCGCTCAGTTCTTCAACCGGTATCCGGTGCGGAAGATCCAGGCCACGACCGCCAACGACACCGCCAAGAAGGCCAGCGTCATGCCCAGGCTCAAACCCACGCTGACGTCGGCCTGGCCGTAAAAGCTCCAGCGGAACCCGCTCACCAAGTACACCACCGGGTTGAACAGGGCCACCTTCTGCCACACCGGCGGCAGCATGGCGATGGAGTAGAAGCTGCCGCCCAGGAAGGTCAGCGGCGTGATCACCAGCAAGGGCACGGCCTGCAGCTTCTCGAAGCCGTCGGCCCAGATGCCGATGATGAAGCCGATCAAGCTGAAGGTGATGGCGGTGAGCACCAGGAAGGTCAGCATCCACACCGGGTGCTCGATGCGCAGGGGCACGAACAGGTAGGCGGTGGCCAGGATGATCAAGCCCAGCACGATGGATTTGGTGGCCGCCGCGCCCACGTAGGCCACCACGATCTCCAGGTAGGACACCGGCGCCGACAGCAGCTCGTAGATGGTGCCGGTGAACTTGGGAAAGTAGATGCCGAAGGAAGCGTTCGAGATGCTCTGCGTCAGCAGCGACAGCATCACCAGCCCCGGCACGATGAAGGCACCGTAGCTGACGCCGTCGACCTCGGGGATGCGCGAGCCGATCGCGGTGCCGAAGACCACGAAGTACAGCGAGGTCGAGATCACCGGCGAGATGATGCTTTGCATCAAGGTGCGCCGGGTGCGGGCCATCTCGAAGGCGTAGATCGCCCGCATGGCGTGGAAATTCATCGAGGTCATGAGGCGGCTTTTTTCTGTTCGTGGATCAGGCTGACGAAAATGTCTTCCAACGAGCTTTGGGTGGTGCGCAGGTCTTTGAACTGGATGCCGGCGTCGCCCAGGTCCTTGAGCAACTCGGCAATGCCGATGCGCTCACTTTGGGCGTCGTAGGTGTAGGTCAGGTCGAGCCCGCCGGGCGCCAGGCTCAAGGCATGGTGCGACAGCGCCGGCGGCACCTCGCTCAAGGGGTTGGCCAGGTGCAGGGTGAGCTGCTTTTGGCCCAGCTTGCGCATCAGCTCGGATTTTTCCTCCACCAGAATCAGCTCACCTTTGCGGATGACGCCGATGCGGTCGGCCATTTCTTCGGCCTCTTCGATGTAGTGGGTGGTCAGGATGATGGTGGCCCCGCCCTCGCGCAGCTGGTGCACCAACTGCCACATGTCGCGCCGCAGCTCCACGTCAACACCGGCGGTGGGCTCGTCGAGGAACAAAATCTTCGGCTCGTGCGACAGGGCCTTGGCGATCATCAGGCGGCGCTTCATGCCGCCCGACAGGGTGATGATCTTCTGGTCGCGCTTGTCCCACAGCGACAGCGACTTCAACACCTGCTCAATGTGCGCCGGGTTGGGCGCCTTGCCGAACAGCCCGCGGCTGAACGACACCGTGTGCCACACCGTCTCAAAGGCGTCGGTGGACAGCTCCTGGGGCACCAGCCCGATCAGCGAGCGCGAGGCGCGGTAGTCGCGCACGATGTCGTGGCCATCGACCTGCACCGTGCCGCTGCTGGCGTTGACGATGCCGCAGATGATGCTGATCAGCGTGGTCTTGCCCGCCCCGTTGGGGCCCAGCAGGGCGAAAATCTCGCCGCGCCGGATGGACAGGTCGATGCCTTGGAGGGCAGTGAAGCCCGAGGCGTAGGTCTTGGAGACTTGGGAAACGGTGAGGATGTCGGGCATGGCGCGAGCATAGCCGCCGCGCACCAGGCGCCTGCCTGTGCGTCCCACCGCCCCTTCACAGCGACAGGAAATGGGTCCGGTAATAGGCCAGTTCCTCGATGGATTCCTGGATGTCGGCCAGCGCGGTGTGGGCCTGCGCCTTCTTGAAACCCTCGAGAATGCCGGGCTTCCAGCGCTTGGCCAGCTCCTTCAAGGTGCTGACGTCGAGGTTGCGGTAATGGAAAAACGACTCCAGCTTCGGCATGGTGCGCGCCAGGAAGCGGCGGTCCTGGCAGATGCTGTTGCCGCACATCGGCGACTTGCCCGCGCCCACGTGTTGCTTGAGGAAGTCGATCACCTGGGCTTCCACCGCCGCCTCGTCGAAGGTCGACGCCTTGACGCGGTCAATCAGGCCGCTGCGGCCGTGGGTGCCTTTGTTCCAGGCGTCCATGGCGTCCAGCGTGGTGTCGGACTGGTGGATGGCGAACACGGGGCCTTCGACGCGCACGGTCAGCTGCGGATCCGTCACCACCACCGCAATCTCGATGATGCGGTCGGTGTCAGGGTACAGCCCGGTCATCTCGAGGTCGATCCAGATCAGGTTGTCGTCGCTCTTGGCAAGCAGGGGTGTGGTCATGCGGGGCACCTGGTTTTATGGAAGTCATGAACAATGGGGCTTGCATTCTCGCAGGCTGCTCACCCCACACCCCCCATGTCCGCATTTGCCTTGACCTTGTTGTTCGCCTTTGCCCTGTGCGCGTCGCTGGGGGTGAAGTTTTGGCTGGCCTCGCGGCAGATCCGGCACGTGGCCCGGCACCGTGACCAGGTGCCGCCCGCCTTTGCCGGCACGGTGACGCCCCAGGCGCACCAAAAGGCCGCCGACTACACAGTGGCCAAGGGCCGGCTGGGCCTGCTGTCCACCGCCTGGGGCGCCCTGGTGCTGCTGGGCTGGACCCTGCTGGGCGGGCTCGACTGGCTCAACGGCGGCCTGAGTGACGCGATGGCCCCCAGCTGGGGGCCCATGGCCTACCAGCTGGCGTTGCTCGCCAGCTTCGTGCTCATCAACAGTGTGCTGGAAGCGCCGTTCGACCTGTACAGCACTTTCCGCATCGAGCAGCGCTTTGGTTTCAACCGCCTGACCTGGCGGTTGCTGCTGGTCGACACGCTCAAGGGCGTGCTGGTGGGCGCCGTGCTGGGCCTGCCGTTGGCCGCGCTGGTGCTGTGGCTGATGGCGGCCGCGGGCAGCTTGTGGTGGCTGTGGGCCTGGGCGGCGTGGACCGGCTTCAACGTGCTGATGATGGTGCTCTACCCCACGGTGATCGCGCCGCTGTTCAACCGCTTCGAGCCGCTGCAGGATGAGTCGGTGCGAAGCCGGGTGCAGGCCTTGATGGAGCGCTGCGGCTTTGCGTCGAAGGGCTTGTTCGTGATGGACGGCAGCAAGCGCTCGGCCCATGGCAACGCGTATTTCACCGGCTTCGGCGCGGCCAAGCGGGTGGTGTTTTTCGACACTTTGCTGAGCAAGCTCAACCCGCCCGAAGTGGAAGCGGTGCTGGCCCACGAGCTGGGCCACTTCAAGCACCGGCATGTGCTCAAGCGCATGCTGACCTTGTTCGCGCTCAGCCTGGGGGGCTTTGCCCTGCTGGGCTGGGTGTCGGCGCAGCCCTGGTTCTACCTGGGGCTGGGCGTGCAGCCGTCGATGTCGGCGCCGAACGACGCGCTGGCCTTGCTGCTGTTCATGTTGGCGGTGCCGGTGTTCGGCTACTTCCTGGCCCCCTTGTCGGCACGGGTGTCGCGCAGGCACGAATTCGAGGCCGACGCTTACGCCCGCGCCCAGACCAGCGGCCAGGACCTGGGCAGCGCCCTGCTCAAGCTGCACGAGGACAACGCCGCCACCCTGACACCCGACCCGCTGTATGTGCGCTTTTACTACTCGCATCCGCCGGCCGGCGAACGCCTCGCAGCGTTGGGCGTGGGGCCCGCTCAGCCGGCATGACGACGGTCGGCGGCAGGGAGGCTCGCACCCGCTGCTGGCCTCCATCAGTCAGTGCGTTGGTCTTGAACGTGTCGACGGATGCGCAGGCCGTGAGGCCCGCCGCAGCCCGCCCCGCCTTCTGCCTTCTTAGAGGACCTGGAAGGCGATCACGGCCACCAAGGTCGGGCCCAGGGCCGCAGCGAACAAGCCCAGCGGGCTGATTTCGCCTTCGGTGAAATGCCCTCTCAGGATGGAGAAGCCCGCAGGGTTGGGCGCGTTGGCGATCACGGTCAGCCCCCCGCCGGTCACAGCGCCCGACACCAGGGCGTACTTGAAGGCCTCGTCCACGTTGGGCACCAGCGAGCCCAGGTAGGTGAGCGCCGCGTTGTCGGTGATGGCCGTCAAGGCGGTGGCGCCAAAGTACAGCACCGTGGGGTCCATGCCCTTGAGCGCGGCCTCGAGCCACCAGCCTTGCTGGCCGCCCAAGGTCACCAGGCCGGCCAGGAAGAAGGCCACGAGCAGGCCCTCTCGCAGGATCAGCGGGTTCTGGTAGCGCTCATAAGCGTGCACCACGCCCAAGAAAAACAGGAACAGGCCCATGAACACCACCGGGTGGTGAGCAAACGCCACGACGCCGACCATGAACAACAGGTGCACGGCGATCAGCGCCCAGGGCGTTTCGGTCTGGACTTTGGCCACCGGGGGGGCCAGCGCCGTCAGTTCCTTGCGGAACAAGAACGCGGCAATGCCCGCGTTGGCGAACACGGCCACCGCTGCTTTCCAGCCAAACGTCGTGAGCATGTAGGTCAGGTCCCAGTTCCATTTGGCGGCCACCATCAGCACGGGCGGCGCGGCATACGGTGTCAAGGTGCCGCCGATCGAGATGTTGACGAACAGCACGCCCAGGGTCAGGTACTTGAGCTTGTTCGAGATTTCTTTGGAGAAAATGTGCTCGCGCAAAATCAAGGCCGCCAGGGTCATGGCCGCCGGCTCGGTGATGAACGAACCCAGCAGCGGCGTGAGCGACAAGGCCACGAAGTAGAACGCCAACGCGCCTTTGGCCGGCACCTGCCGCGCGACTGCCAGCACCAAGGCGCTGGCCAAGTCGAGAATGGGTTTGCTGGCCGCGATCACCATCACCACGAACACGAACATCGGCTCGGTGAAATTCAGGCTTTCGAGGTAGCCGATGGCGGGCTGCACACCGTCGAGGCTGACGAAGAAACAGATGAACACCAGCGCCCACATGCCAAACACCACTTCCACCTCGCCCAGCAGATGCCAGATGCCCGCGTGGGCCGGTTGCAGCCTCGCCATCCGGTCGAAATGCTTGGTCAGGAAGGTGTGCGCGACCGCCAAGGCGAACAGCACCGTGCCAATGATTTGCACGAGGGTGGGAGACATCGGAAACTCCGGTTGAAAGCTGCTGGGGTGCGCCAAGGCGCATGAGGGAGCTGGGCGTGCTTAAGCCCAAACCTGCCTATGTTACTGCCCTCATCCGCAGTGACGGCCTCACGGCGCTGGTTGGAAGACCCCTTGAACCGGGGCTGGACACCGCCAGCAAGCGTGGCAGGCAACCCCACCCGTGCCCGGCATCGGCTCGTCACACCCACTAAGATGCCAGGCTTGTCTCACCTGTACCCAACCGGGTTGCGCCCATGACCACTGCCTCGTTGCTGACCCAGCACTGCACCGCATTGACCGGCGTGCCGCCGATGAGCGAGGCGCAGGTGCAGGCGCATTTGGCCGCGTCTCCCGAAATGGCAGGCTGGCAATGGGCGCAGGGCTCGCTCGAGCGGGTCTACGCCTTCAAGAATTACCACGAGACCCTGGCCTTCGTGAACGCCCTGGCCTGGATCTGCCACCAGGAAGACCACCACCCCACCCTGACGGTGACCTACAACCGCTGCACGGTGCGCTTTGACACCCATTCCATCGGCGGGATCTCGGTGAACGATTTCATTTGCGCGGCCAAGGCCAACGCCTTGCTGCCGTGAGGGCGGCCACCCCACCTCGGCGCGCCTGGCTGTGAGCAATTTCGACACCTTGGACGTGGGCCTGGTCGTGGCCGGCTTTGGCCGCCACTACCTGGTCGAAACCCCGGAGGGCCGCCGCCTGACCTGCCACCCCCGGGGCAAGAAAAGCGAGTGCGTGGTGGGCGACCGGGTGCGCTGGCGGGCCGCCAGCAACGCGGGCGACGAAGGGGTGATCGAGCAGGTGGAGCCGCGCCGCAACCTGCTGTTCCGCCAGGACGAGTGGAAGACCAAGGCCTTCGCCGCCAACCTCGACCAGATCCTGGTGATGGTGGCCAGCCTGCCCGTGTTCAGTGAATCGCAGCTGGCGCGGGCCTTGATTGCCGCAGAGCACGCCCACATCGACGCCCGCATCGTGCTCAACAAGGCCGACCTGCCGGAAATCAACGCCGCGCGGGCGCGCTTGGTGCCGTACAGCGCCATGGGCTACGAGGTGCTGGAAGTGGCTTTGAAAACCGAGCCCGACGCCTCCCTGGCCCTGATGCAGGCCCAGCTGGCCGGGCGCGCCACGCTGGTGCTGGGCCCCAGCGGCGCGGGCAAGAGCACGTTGATCAACCGCATGGCGCCCGAAGCCCGGGCCCAGGTTGGCGAGATTTCCAAGGCGCTGCAGGCGGGGCGCCACACCACCACCCACACGCAGTGGCACTGGCTGGACCCACAGCGCCAGACCGCCCTGCTCGACTCACCGGGTTTTCAAGAGTTCGGCCTGCGCCAGATCAAGGCCGACCAGCTGGCCGGCCTGATGCCCGACCTCGCGCCGCACGCCGAGCACTGCAAGTTTTACAACTGCACCCACCAGCACGAGCCGGGGTGTGGTGTGCGCACCGCCTTGGAACGCGGCGAGATCACCCCATCGCGCTATCGGATCTACGGCGAGCTGTGGAACGAGATGTCGGCGACGCGCTGGTGAGCTGAGCACCACCGCCTTGCGGCAGCAGACCTCAGCCGATCAGGTTGGCCACCGACAGCAGCGCCAGCAGCAGCATCCACAGAATCACCGAGCGCCACACCAGGCCGACGATGCTGCGCAGATGGCCCAGGGTGGGCGGGATGCCGGCAGTGGAGCCGTCGGCTTCCACCACGTCGGGCGCCGCACCGCTGTCAAAGGTTTTGCTCAGGTCGGGCGTCAAGGCCGGGGGAGCGCCGCCGCCCAGGCGCACGCCGATGGCGCCGGACGCCGCCGCCAAAATGATGCCTTCGTTCTGATGGCGCCAGAGTGCTGCGTCGCGCCGCCAGCCGTTGATGGCTTCTTCGAAGTTGCCGACGACGGCAAAGCCGAAGGCGGTCAGGCGCACAGGCAGGAAATCGATCCCGCCGAACAGCTGCTGCGACAGGTTCATCAGGCGCTCGTGGGTCGGCTCGCCGGCCGAGCGGCTCTTGTAGGCCCAATAGCGGCTGGCGAATTCGGCCATGCGGAACAGCACCGCACCGGCCGGGCCCAAGCCCACGCTCGACAACACGATGAACCAGAAAAACACGCCGAACACATGGCGGTGGGCGGCCAGCAGGGAATGCTCGATCACCTGGCGCAGCAGCTCGTCGCGCGGCAGCTCGCTGGCGTCGAGGTGGCGCCACTCGGACAGGCGCTGGCGCGCGGTGAGCTCGTCGCCCCGGTCCAGCGCATCGCGGATGTCGGTGAAGAAGTGGCTGAACTGGCGAAAGCCCAGGGTGGCGTACAGCACGACCACGTCCCACACCAGGGCCAGCAGCACATGGACCTGCGCCAGCAGCACCGACACCAGACCGACCACCAGGGCCGGGCCCAGCACGGTGATCAACCAGACCACCCAGGCGTGGTGATCGCGCCCAGCGTTGAAGTTGCGACCGGTCCAGCGCAGCCAGGCGGTCAGGCTGTCGTGCACCAGGTTGGCACGCGGCAGCGGTTTGAGTTGCTCAATCAGCAGTGAGAACAGAACGGCAAAGAAGCTCATGCGGGGCAATGATAAGGCGAGGGGCCCGGCTGGGCTCAATCGGGTGCAGCCACGAGAAAACGGTACAGGTTGCGCAGCATGGCAGCGGTGGCGCCCCAAATGAAATAACGCTCGCTTTGCGGCCCGGGCGCCTGAGGCCAGGGCATGGACCAAAACGCCCGCCGCTGACCGGCCCAGTCGATTTCATGGTGCCGGTGGTGGGCCGGCGTCATCAGGAACGACAGCGGCACCTCGAACACTTCGTCGACCTCGCGCGCATCGATCAGCGGCTCGTAGCGGGGGTCGATCAAGGCCACCACTGGGGTGACCAGGAAGCCGGTGCCGGTGAGGTAATCGGGCAAGCAGCCCAGGCATTCGACGTGCTCGGGCGGCAGGCCCACTTCCTCGTGCGCCTCGCGCAGGGCCGTGGCCTCGGCATCCACATCCGCGGGGTCTTTGCGTCCCCCCGGAAAGCTGATCTGGCCAGGGTGGTCGTTCAGGTGAAGGGCTCGGCGGGTGAGCAACACCGTGGGTTCAGGGTGGGTCAGCAGACCGATCAACACCGAACAAGGGGTCAACGGACGGTGGACGTAGGGACGCTCACCGCGCGAATCGGGCTCCCACTGCGGCGGCGCGGCAAAACGGGCACGCAGGGCGGGGGGCTGCAGCCACTGCGGTGGGATGCGCGCGCCGTCGGTGTCAACCAACAGGATCGGCGCATCGAGGGGGTTCAGGAGCGGCATGCCCTCGGCACCCGGCCATCACTCGCGCGGTCACCCGGGTCATCAGAATGCCCCCTGGCAAGCCACAGGCCGCAGGACGCGTGAACCTCAGCCAACGCCGCTGACGACAGCGGTTGAAGACGTGAGCCGGCCCGCGCCTTCACCACTTCTTTTAGCGAAAGCGGGACTGGGGCATCACCCGGGTTTCGCCCGGCAGGGTGGCGAGGTAGTCCGCCATCAGCCGCAGCTCTTCACGGGTGAACTGCTTGGCCACACCGCTCATGATGGCGTTGTTGCGGCCCACTTGGGGGTTGCCCGTCACGGTGTACGACTTCAAGGCGACGTACAGGTAGTCGGCGTGCTGCCCGGCAATCTTGGGTGAGCCCGGCACCAGCGGCTTGCTGTAGTTGGCGCCATGGCAGCCGGCACACGCACCCTTTTGCAGCAGCTCGGCCACCTTCTTGGGCGGCGCGTCGCTCACGGCTTCCGGAGCGGCCGGGGCTTTGGCATGCTGCTCGTAATACGCCGAGAGATCGGCGATGTCTTGGGCACTCAACGAGGCGGCCACGGCACGCATCGTGGGGTGCTTGCGCTCGCCCTTGGCATAAGCGTTCAAGGCGGACACCAGGTACTTGCCGTCCTGGCCCGAAATCATCGGCACCTTGTGCACTTCGGGAAAGCTGGATTGGTAGCCGGGAATGCCGTGGCAGCCGATGCACATGGCGGCCTTGCCCTCGCCAGCCGCAATGTCGGCTTTGACGTCTTGGGACCACGCAGCCGGCGACAGCGCCAGCGAACCGATGAGGGTGAAAAGGGAAATGAGCGTCTTTTTCATGGGAGAAACACAGACTTTGAAATCGCAGGCAATCCAAGGATTATAGGCGGCCCACCTATACTGAAACATGTTTCGCTGCCTTGTCGCCGCCTCGTGGTGCACAAGGTGGCTCGCTCGCCGCCTTCCGGACCCTGTCTTCGATGCACCCCCCCGCCCCCGTCACCCTCGAGCACCCCCGGGTTCGCCTGGAGCCACTCGAGATGAAGCACCTGGACGGGTTGAAGGCCGCCGCGGCCGACGGCGCGCTGTGGCAGATCCGTTATACCTCGGTGCCAGAGCCGGCCCACACGGGCGACTACATCGAACAGGCCTTGGCCCAGCAGCGACAAGGCCAGCGCCTGCCCTTCGCGGTGATCGACACCGCCAGCGCAACGGTCGTGGGCAGCACCAGCTTCCACGACATCGTGCCCGCGATCGACCGCCTGGAGATCGGCTACACCTGGTATGCCAAGCGCCTGCAGCGCACCCACCTCAACACCTGTTGCAAGTGGTTGTTGATGCAGCATGCTTTCGACACCCTGGGCGCGGCCCTGGTGGGCTGGCGCACCGACATCCTGAACCTGGCCAGCCAACGGGCCATCGAGCGGCTCGGTGCGCGCAAGGACGGCGTGCTGCGCCACCATGCGATGCGCCGCGACGGTTCGGTGCGTGACACCGTCATGTACAGCCTGAGCCGCGACGAATGGCCCGGGGTGGATGCCCGGCTGCGCCAATCGATGCACGACGGGGCATGACGCAGGCACGCTGGCCATCGCTGCTCGCCGGGCGGGCGGTGAAGGGCCTGGGCATCACAACCCTGCTGGGGGCCTTTTTGCTGCTCGACGCCGCACTGGCCGCACCCGAGCCGGCCACGCCGCCGCCCGCACCAAGCAGTGCCGCGAGCGGCACCGAGCCCGCGCCGGGTGAGGCCGCCCCCGCAGCACCGGCCAACGTGGCCTACCAGCTCGACATCCAGGCGCCGCGGCCGCTGGCCACGCTGCTGCGCAGCTACCTGGACATTGCGCGTTTTCAAAGCGCCCCCCAGGCCGAGGGAATCACCCAAGACGAGCTGCAGCGCCTGGTGTCGGCCACACCGGCCCAGGCCCGCCTGCTGCTGGAGACCGAAGGGCACTTCAACGCCAAGGTGACGGCCGATGTGGTGCGCCAGACCACCGGGGTGCCGCAGGTGCGCATCGAGGTCGAGCCTGGGCCGCAGACGACGGTGAAGGCGGTGGTCATCACCGCGGA
>JAZKHH010000169.1:0-1740 GCA_040385465.1 Pseudomonadota bacterium
GTCAGATCGGCACGCGCGTGCCCAGCTCCACCACCGCGTTGCCGGGCAGCCTGAAAAAATCCACCACGCCGCCCGCGTTGTGGATCACGCGGCGTGGGGATGCAGGAACACGCGCGCTTTGCGGGGCGCGACCACCACGGTATCGCCTTCCCGGATGCCGAGCTCGTGAAAGCGATCGGCCGGCAGGTGGGCTTCGATCAGTGTGGGCTTCTCGCCGTTGGCGGGTGCCTCCAGTGGCAGGAGTTCGAGGCGGGCGATCGGCCCCACCACGACGGCTCGGTCCAGTTTGACAACCATGCCGCTCAGGCCCGGCGCATAGGGCGACACATCCAGCTCGTGCGGCCGCACGTAGGCGAAGGCCTTGGCGTCTTGCGCGCCGGCGTGTTCAGGCGATGCGATCGACACGCCATCCAGGTGCATCTGGCCTTCGTGCGCACGGCCGTGAAAGAGGTTCACGTCGCCCAGGAAGCCATACACGAACGGGCTGGCCGGGCGGTCCCACACGGCTTGCGGGGCGCCGACCTGTTCCACATGGCCTTGGTTCATCAGCACCACGCGGTCGGCCACTTCGAGCGCCTCTTCCTGGTCGTGGGTGACAAACACGCTGGTCACGTGCAACTCGTCGTGCAGGCGGCGCAGCCAGCGGCGCAGTTCCTTGCGCACCTTGGCGTCGAGCGCACCGAAAGGCTCGTCGAGCAGCAGCACCTTGGGTTCGACTGCAAGTGCTCGCGCCAGGGCAATGCGCTGGCGCTGGCCGCCCGAGAGCTGCGAGGGGTAGCGGTCGGCCAGCCAGTCGAGCTGCACCAGCTTGAGCAGGTCGTGCACCTTGGCCTTGATCTGTGCGTCGCTCGGGCGCTCGCTGCGCGGTTTCACGCGCAGGCCGAAGGCCACGTTCTCCAGCACGGTCATGTGGCGGAACAGCGCGTAGTGCTGAAACACAAAGCCCACATTGCGCTCGCGCACGTGCACGTCGGTGGTGTCCTCGCCGCTGAAGAAGATGTTGCCGGTGTCCGGCGTTTCCAGCCCGGCAATGATGCGCAGCAGCGTGGTCTTGCCGCAGCCCGAGGGGCCGAGCAGCGCGAGCAACTCGCCCGAATGGATGTCGAGGTTGACGTTGTTCAGCGCCTGGAAGGTGCCGAAGTGTTTGTTGATGTTGCGGATTTCGATGCTCATGATGTCTGTCCCAGAGGGGTGAGCGGCGTGGGCCGCTCGGGTGGCGACTCGGCCAGCGCCTTCATTTCTCGCTCCATCTTCCATTCGGCCACCGACTTGATCACCAGCGTGACCAGGGCCAGCAGCGCCAGCAGCGAGGCCACGGCAAACGCCGCCACCGACTGGTACTCGTTGTAGAGAATTTCCACGTGCAGCGGCATGGTGTTGGTCTGGCCGCGGATGTGGCCCGAGACCACCGAGACCGCACCGAATTCGCCCATGGCGCGCGCGTTGCACAGGATCACGCCGTAGATCAGGCCCCACTTGATGTTGGGCAGGGTCACGTACCAGAAGGCTTGCCATCCGCTGGCGCCCAGCACCTGCGCGGCTTGCTCCTCGTCGTTGCCCTGCGCCTGCATCAGCGGGATGAGTTCGCGCGCGATGAAGGGGAAGGTGACGAAGATGGTGGCCAGGATGATCCCGGGCACGGCGAACACGATCTTGATGTCGTGCTCGGCCAGCCACGGGCCTAGCCAGCCCTGCGCGCCGAACACCAGCACGTAGATCAGGCCCGCGACCACCGGCGAG
>JAZKHH010000170.1:0-1727 GCA_040385465.1 Pseudomonadota bacterium
ACCATGGCGCTGGTGGCCACGTTGCACACGGTCAGGGTGTGCAGCATGCCCAAGCTGCGGGCGTGCTTGAGGGCGGACAAGGTGTCGGCGGTTTCGCCGCTTTGCGAAATGGTGACGACCAGGGTGCGCGGGTCGGGCACGCTCTCGCGGTAGCGGTACTCGCTGGCGATCTCGACGCTGGTGGGGAGCTGGGCGAAAGCTTCGATCCAGTGCTTGGCCACGGAGCCGCTGTAGTAGCTGGTGCCGCAGGCCAGGATCAGCACGCGGTCGATCTGGGGGAAGACGCTGTGGGCGGTCTCGCCGAACAGGGCGGGCTCGATGCGCTCGACGGCGTCCAGGGTGTCGGCGACGGCCTTGGGCTGCTCGAAGATTTCCTTTTGCATGTAGTGGCGGTAGGGGCCGAGCTCGGCCGCGCCGGTGTGGGCCTGCACGGTGCGGACTGCGCGCTGCACCGGCTCGAAGGTGGCGGTGCTGAGCACGCGGCGGCTGAGACCTGGGGTTCCAGTGCCGGCTCTCAGATCGACGAGGTCGCCGTCTTCCAGGTAGGTGATCTGGTCGGTCACGCCGGCCAGGGCCATGGCATCAGAAGCAATGAAGTTCTCCCCCCCACCCTGCCCCCAGCCCAGCACCAGGGGCGAGCCTTCGCGGGCGGCCACGAGGCGCTGGGGCTCGTCGCGGCAGAACACGGCGATGGCGTAGGCGCCGCGCAGGCGCAAGGTGGCGGCCTGCACGGCGCGCAGCAAGTCGCCGTCGTAGAGGTGGTCGATGAGGTGGGTGAGGACCTCGGTGTCGGTCTGGCTGTGGAACACGTAGCCGTGGCCGCGCAGCTCGGCGCGCAGCTCGTCGTGGTTCTCGATAATGCCGTTGTGGACCAGGCCGATGCGGGCGGGGCCTTCCTGGCTGAGCTGCTTGCCGTGCGAGAAATGCGGGTGGGCGTTGTGCACCAGCGGCGCGCCGTGGGTGGCCCAGCGGGTGTGGGCGATGCCGGTGCCGCTGTGGATGTGCTCCGCATCGACCTGGGTTTGCAGCTCGGCCACGCGGGCGGTGCTGCGGGCACGGCGCAGCTCGCCGTCTTGCTGCACGGCGACACCGCAGGAGTCATAGCCGCGGTACTCGAGGCGGCGCAGGCCTTCGATGAGCAGGGGAACGATGTTGCGATGACTGACGGCGCCGACGATGCCACACATGGGTGGGTCCTTTGCGGGGGAAGTGAATGAGCGGGATTATCGGTGGCGCAACGGGGTGGCGGGGGCCAGCAAGGGACGCAAGGCGGCCAGCAGCGCCGGCACATCGCCCTCGGGCACGCTGACGACGCCGGGCAGGCCCTCGAGGCCGCAGGCCGGGGTGGCGACCACGGGCACGCCGTTGGCGAGGGCGCGCAGGGCGGCGCGCGGGGCGTGTTCGATGTGGGCGGGCAGCACCAGGGCCTGGGCATGGCGCGGCCAGTCGCTGCCGTAGCCGGCGCGGCGCACGGTGAGGTGGCCCCAGACCTGGGGGTCGGCGGCGGCGGTGCCGAGCACCCACACCTCGCAGGCCTGGCCCTGCAGCGCCTGCGCCAGCTCGTGCACGCCCTTGCGGCCCAGGGCGCTGGCGCCGAGCACGATGCAAGGGGCGGCGATCTCGGCAATGGGGGCCATCAAGGGGCCGACGGTGGGGCGGTCGGGCAGCAGCCAGTCGAGGCAGTGCACGGTGGCGATGCCGTCGGCGCGCAGCACGCGGGCCACTTC
>JAZKHH010000170.1:1827-10195 GCA_040385465.1 Pseudomonadota bacterium
GCGTCGACCCACTCTGCTGCACCGGCGTGCGCAGGTGTGGCCTGCTCGATGCGGCGGGTGTGGCGATGGCGCTCGACCAGGGTGCCGCCGGCTCGGGCGATGCAGTTGGCCAGCGCGTTGGACAATTGGCACAGCCCGCCGCCCAGGGTGGGAATGACGCAGCCTTCACGCACCTCGCGACCGAGCACGAAACCACGCCGTTGGGTGACGCGGCCGAGCTGGCGCCAGAAGCTGAGCGGCTGGCCAGCGTGCACTTCGATGCCATGAAAAGCTTGCACGGCCAGGCGCAGGTTGTGCACCTTGCCGGCGACCAGGGCGAACTCTTCCTCAGCGCGGCCGTCGGCCCACAAAGGGGTGCGCACCTCGGCCAGCACGGGTGCATCGCACAAGGCCTGGGCCGGTGTCCAGCGGCGCACGGGCTGCCACACATTCAACAGGCGGCGCTTGAAGCGCAGGCCGGCGGCGCGGGCGGCGAACCACCAGGCGTCGGCGCGGCTGGGCAAGGCGGCGGCAGCAGCAGCGGCTGCGCCATGGGCGGCAGCGGGCAACGCGAAACGAGGGGAAAGGGGGGAAAGGGTGCTCATCATGGAGACGGATCGTGCGACCCCGACCCGAAGCCTTCGTGAAGCGCAGGTGAAGCTTTGCAAAGACGGGTTGCGCCACGCAGCGCGCACTGCTGCCAGAAACCCGGTGCTTGAGAAGCGGGGGAAGCGGTCTAGGCGTTCACGGGGGTGGGCGCCGCAAGGGCACAACCTGCTCAAGCAGACGACCACCCGGCACAGAACCTGGAATGGCGCTTGCCGAGACGGCCTGGGTTTCCCATCGTCGTCGAGGTGTTTTCTTCTTCGACCTCTTCTCTTCCTTCAACCTTTCGTTCATTGAGGTGTTGCCATGATCCATCGTCGATTCGCTCTCATCTTCGGCATTGTTTTCTTGCTCGTGGGCATTGCAGGGTTCATCCCTGGCGTGACCACGCCCCACACCCATCCGGACGTGCAGATGACACCCGGCCTTGGCTTGGTGCTGGGTTTGTTCCCCGTGAACGTGCTGCACAACATCGTGCACCTGGCGTTCGGTGTGTGGGGCCTGGTGGCGTCGCGTTCGGACAGCGGCGGCAGCGTGTACGCCAAGGCGGTGGCCATCATCTACGCCTTGCTCACGGTGATGGGCCTGCTGCCGTTTGCCAACCTGCACACGACCTTCGGGCTGATTCCGCTCTACGGTCACGACGTCTGGCTGCACGCGGGGCTCGCCGTGGTGGCGGCGTACTTCGGTTTCTTCCACCATCAACGCAGCTCCGACGGCACGCGCCGCATGGCGTGAGTGAGGCCCGCACGCACCTGGCCACCGATGCGTTGAAGGGTGCAGGTTCAAGCGGGCGGGCGACCGGCGGCCTGGCACGCCCGCCCCGCCGGGGCTCCAGATTCGGAGACTCGACGGGAGACGCCAAGCCGCCATGGTTGCTGCATGTGCGCAAAATTTGCCAGGGCGGTGCTCCCTTGAATGGATGGAGATTTTTCATGCAAACGGATCCCTCACCGACCGCCGCGTCGTCACTGGACGGCACCGCTGAGTTGGTGGCTTCTGATGGCCTGGACAGCCCAGGTTCCTCTCGCACGACTTCCACCTCAGCCAGTACCGCCACCACACCCCTGACCGCGCAGGCCATGCGGCCCTGGGTTGGCCTGAGCGTGGGCGCCTGGCTGGTGTTGTGGGGCGCCCGCCGTGGCGCCCTGATGGGGCTGGTGCGGGGGGTCGCCCTGGTCGGTGGCAGCGCCCTGTGCTACGGCGCCTTAAAGGGTGCGGACGGCTTGCTGCTCAAAGGCAAGACCTTCGACGAGACCACGACCGGACCGGCCGGGGAGGACACGCTCGACAGCCCGCTGGCGCGCAAGGCGACGACGGCCGACCGGGCCGTGGCGGCCTCGGCCGGGGACAACCCGGCGGCGTCGACGTTGTTGTCCTCGTCGTCACCCTCGAGCGGCGCGGGCCAGCGCGACGCGCCGAGGTCGCCACTCACCGGTGTGCCGTCGGAACGCGACGCCGCCAGTGTCACCAGCAGCGAACGGGCTTGAACCTCTGAGCCCTGGGGCCCGGTGCCATTTTCCTGCTGCCCGGCAAGCGGCCAGCGGCTCAGGCGGTGCGCACGATCACCAGGCCCTTGAGGTACTCGCCTTCGGGAAAGGTGACGCTGGCGGGATGGTCGGGCGCCGCGCCAGTGCGGGCGTAGATCATGCCGTCGACGCCGGCGTCGAGCCCGGCGCCAGCGACAATCTTGTGGAACAGGTCGGCGGAAATGCCGCCCGAGCAGGAGAAGGTGAACAAGACCCCACCGGGCGCCAGGAGCTGGAAGGCGAGGCGGTTGATGTCTTTGTAGGCCCGCGCGGCCCGCTCGGCATGGCGGGTGGTGGGCGCGAACTTGGGCGGGTCGAGCACGATGGCGTCGAACTGCCGGCCGGCGGCGCGCATCTGCCGCAAGGTCTGGTTGACGTCGGCATCGAGCGTCGTGTGTTGGGCGGCATTGAAGCCGTTGAGTGCCACGTGCCGGCTGGCCAGGGCCAACGCAGGCGCGGAGGAGTCAACGCTGATCACCTCGGTGGCGCCGCCAGCCAAAGCCGCGACGCTGAAGCCGCCGGTGTAGCTGAAGCAGTTCAAGACCCGCTGGCACCCCCATTGCCGCACGCAGTCGGCGAAGAGCTTGCGGCTGTCACGCTGGTCGAGGTAGTAGCCGGTTTTGTGGCCCTGCGCGACGTCGGCCTGCAGGCGCCAGCCTTGCTCGTGGAGCGTGAGCTCGGTGGGGCCCTCGCCCCGCAGCCAGCCGGTCACCAAGGGCAGGCCTTCGAGCTCGCGCGCGCTGGCGTCGCTGCGCTCGTAGAGGCGGCTCAGGCCGGTCAGGCGCAGCAGGGCATCGGCCACAGGGGCCTTCCAGCGCTCGACGCCGGCGGCGCCGAACTGGGCGCACAGCGTGTCGCCGTAGCGATCGACGACCAGGCCGGGCAGGCCGTCGGCCTCGCCGTGCACCAGGCGCACGGCATCGCTGGCAAGGGGCAAGCGAGCGCGCCAGGCCAGCGCCTGCTGCAGGCGGCGCTCGAGGAAGGCGGCGTCGATGCGCTCGTCTTCCTGGAAGCTCCAGGCCCGAAGGCGGATCTGCGACGCGGGGCTGTAAGCGGCCCAGGCGAGGAAGCGCTCGTCGGCGGCGACGACGCGCACGGTCTCACCCATGTCGGCCTTGCCGCTGGCCACACTGCTTTCGAACACCCAGGGGTGGCGCTTCTGGAGCGATCGCTCCTTGCCTTCACGCAGACGGATGGTTTTCATGGCGGGATTGTCTCAGCCAAGGTGCGGCTGCGGCCGGCGCGAGATTCGGGGCGCCTGACATCGCTGGCAGACCGGCGAGGTCCCTTGCGGCGTTCGGTGGCGCGGCCGGTGGCCACAGAAGGGCGTGTTCGGTGGCCGCACCGCGCTCACGGCCCGGGCTTTTTCTTTGCCCGCGGGTGGGCCGCGTCGTACACCTTGCTCAGGTGGCCGAAGTCAAGCTTGGTGTAGACCTGGGTGGTGGCGATGTGGGCGTGGCCGAGCAGCTCCTGCACGGCGCGCAGGTCGCCGCTGGACTGCAGCACGTGGCTGGCAAACGAGTGGCGCAGCATGTGCGGGTGAACGTGCGTGGGCAACGAAGCCAGGCGGGCCTGGCGCTTCAAACGCAGGCGCACCTGGCCGGCGGTGAGCCGGGTGCCGCGGTTGCTGACCAACAGGGCGGGCTCGAGCGGGTCGGCCAGTTGCGGGCGGTGGGCCAGCCAAACCGCCAAGGCCTTCAACGCCGGTGAGCCGACCGGCACGGTGCGCCGCTTGCTGCCCTTGCCCAGCACGTGGGCGGTGGCGTCGGGCACGTCGACCCAGCCGGCGGCCTGGGGGCTGGCCACGCAATCGAGCCCGACCAGCTCACCCAAGCGCAGGCCGCAGCCATACAAGAGTTCGGTGATGAAGTGATCTCGGGCGTGCAGCGCCGCTTGCTGGGCGCTGTCGGCATCGTCTTCCTGGTGGGCGGCCAAGGCCACGGCCTGCTCGACCGACAGGGCCTTGGGCAGCGGCTTGGGCGCCTTGGGCGCGCGCACACCGTCGACCGGGTTGGCGTCGACCAGGTCGTCGCGCCCGAGCCAGCGGTACAGGCCGCGCCAGGCCGACAGGATCATCGCGATGCTGCGTGGCGCCAGGCCCCCCATGTGCAGCTCGCCGACCCATTGGCGCACGTGGTGGGGCCGCACCTGGCGCAAGGGCAGGCCCGGCTCCGCCGCCGCCAAGAAGCGCATCAGGCGCTGGAACGCTTCGCTGTACATCGCCAAAGTGCGCGGCGCCAGGCGGCGGTCGCCTTGCAGGTGGCGCAGGTGCTGGACGATGTCGGCGTCAAAGGGCGGTGCGGGCGGCAACGGCGCAGACTTCGCGCGCTTGGCGGTGCGCGTTTTCGCCGTGCCGGCACCCGGTGCCTTTTTTTTCTGGGTCATGGCGTCGAGGCGGCGAAGCCCAAGCTGGGCCCGTGCGACGGCAAGGGTGCGCCCCGCTCACTCACGCGATCACTTGCTCACTCGAGCTCGAAATCCGGCAGCAGGCGCGACAGGCCGGCACTGGCCAGCTCGGCGATGCGAACCAGGAAGTCGGTGCCCATGTCGGCGGCGAAACGGGTGGGGTCGGGCGAGCCCAGCACCAGCATGCCGAAGGCGTGCGGGCTGGATTCATGGCGCAACGGCAAAAACGCCACCGAGGCCACGCTGGCATGGTCTTCCAACCACAAGGCGGCCTCGAAGCCGGAGTTCAGACCGCAGTACGGCAGCGTCAGGCTGGAGGCGAAACTTTGCGCATCGGTGCTGACGTCCTGCGAGAACGGCTCGTCGAGGAAGGCCTCGTCCACCGCCCACAGGCGCACCGCGGCTTGCGGAATCAGGAACTCGTGCATCAGCTCCTGCACCAGCACGTAGGGCAGCTCGAGCAGGTCGTTGGTGAGCATGAGGCAACGCGTCCAGCGGTGCAGCTTGTCGGCAATGGCCACGTTTTCCTGGCCGTGGCGGATCATCTCGATGATCTTGTGCTCCAGGCCTTTGATTTTTTCGCGCAGCATCTCCATTTGCCGCTCTTGCAGCGACACGGCGCGGTGGCCGTGCGGGCTGGTGAGCTGGATGCTGCTGAGCAGCTCGGCCTGGCGCTCGAAGAACGAGGGCGTCTGGGCCAGGTAGTTGGCGATGTCGGATTCGGTGATGCCTTGAATGCCGCTGACTTTTCCGGGGGTGGTCGTGGTGGTGCTCACAGCGTGATCTCTCCTTCAAACACAGTTTCAGCGGGCCCCGTCATCAAGACCGGTGCGTCGGGACTTCGTTGATGCCACGCAATCGTCAACAGGCCGCCTCGGGCCTGCACGTCCACGCGCTCGTCGAGCAAACCTTGCTGGATGCCAGCCACGACGGCGGCGCAGGCGCCGGTGCCGCAGGCCAGGGTTTCGCCGGCATCGCGCTCGAACACCCGCAGGCGCACCTGGGTGCGGCTGAGCACCTGCAGGAAGCCGACGTTGACCTTGCGCGGGAAGCGGGCGTGGGATTCGATCGCCGGGCCCAGGGTGAGCACGGGCGCGGTGTCGACGTCCGGTACGATGAGCACGGCGTGCGGGTTGCCCATGGACAGCACCGCCACCTCCACCGACTGGCCCGCGGCCTGCAGCGGCCACAGGTCGGCCTGCTGCACGCGACGGGGCGCCAGGCCGGAGGCGTCAAAGGGCACACAGGCCAGATCGAAGAGCGGCACGTTCATGTCGACGGTGACACGGCCATCGTCTTGCAACGACAGCACCAGGCGGTTGTTGACGGTGTCCACCGTCAGCGTGGTTTTGTCGGACAGGCCTTTGTCGTGCACATAGCGCACGAAGCAGCGTGCGCCGTTGCCGCACTGCTCGACCTCGTCGCCGGTGTGATTGAAGATGCGGTAACGGAAGTCGACACCCGGTGTCTGGCTGCGTTCCACCATCAGGATCTGGTCGGCCCCCACGCCAAAGCGGCGGTCTCCCAAGCGGCGCAGCTGCGCCGGCGACAGGCTCAACGGTGCCTGGGTGGCGTCGAGCACGACGAAGTCGTTGCCGGCGCCTTGCATCTTGGTGAACGGGAGTCGCATGGCGGTCATTATCAGCGTTCGGCCTGCCCACGCGGGGCCGTGTGGTGCCGTGTGGTGCCAATCACCACGTGGCGCAGCAGACCAGGTCAGTACAGGGAGGGTTCGCCAGCGGGGCGCGTCTTGAAACGCTTGTGCACCCAGAGATACTGCGCCGGGTTCAGCCGGATCTGCGACTCGATCCAGCGGTTCATGAACGCCGCGTCGGCCACCGGGTCGGCCGACGGGAAGTCGGGCCAGGGGTCGAGGAAGCGCACCCGGTAGCCCTGCCCGCCCGGCAGCATCTCGGCCACCACCGGCTGCACCACCATGTTCAGGCTGCGGGCCATGCGCGACGGGGCCAGGAGGGTGCAGGCCGGCACGCCGAAAAACGGCACGAACGCGGCGTCGCGTTCGCCGAAGTCCATGTCGGGCAGGTTGAAGAACGCCCAGCCGCGCTTCACCGCCCGCACCAGCGGCAGGGCCCGGTCGCTGCGGGCGAACAAATCGCCGTTGCCAAAGCGCAGGCGCCCCTGGCGGATGGCGTCGTCGAGCACCGGGTTGCTTTGCGCCTGGTAAATGGAGCCCACCGGCCGTGACTGGAACAGCTGGGTCGCCATGCCGGCCACGTCGAGGGCCATGAAATGCGGCACCAGCCACATCACCGGCCGCTCGCTGCGCTCGGCCAACGTGACGTCGCCCTCGATCTGGATCAACGCGCGCAGCCGGTCGGGCGGTGCGTACCAAAGCAGGCCGCGCTCCAGCAGGCTGCGGCCCAGCCACTGGAAGTGCTCGCGCACCAGGGTTTCGCGTTGGGCCAGCGACCACTCGGGGAAACACAGCTCGAGGTTGCGCAGGGCGACCCGGCGCCGGGGCTTGGCGAGAACGTGGAGCAACCGCCCCAGGCCGCGGCCGAGCACGGCTTGCAACCCGAGCGGCCAGCTGTGGATCAGGCGCAGGAAAGCCAGCAGGGCGCGGGATCCCATCGCTCAGTCCTGCACCACGACGGGGTGGGGCAGGTTGGCCGGCGCCTTGTAGCGGTGATAACCCCATAAATATTGTTGCGGGCAGCGCAGGATCATGCGTTCCATCTCGCGGTTGATGAGGGCGGCGCATTCGGCCCGGGCCTCGGGGTCGGTGGGCAAGGGCTCGGTCATGCCTTCGCAAAACACCTGGTAGCCCCGGCCCCAAGGCAGGCGGCGGCACCAGATCAAGACGATCGCCGCGCCGGTCTGCTGCACCAGCCGCGCGGCCAGGGTCATGGTGTAAGCCGGGCGGCCGAAGAACGGCACCCATTCGCCCATGCCCGAAGGCGGCACCTGGTCGGGCAACAAGCCGACCGCGTGGCCGCGCTTCAAGGCCCGCAACATCTGGCGCACGCCCGCCAGCGTGGCCGGCGCGGTGAGCAGGCCGGGGCGGCCCCGGGCGGTGTCGACCAGCTCGCGCAGCCAGGCCTTGCGGGCGGGCCGGTACAGCACCGTCACCGGGTGCTGGGCGCCGTACAGCTCGGCATAGGCTTGCGCGGCCACTTCGAAGGCGCCCAGGTGGGGCGTGAGGAACAAAATGCCGCGCCCTTCGGCGATGGCCGCGTCCACCACGGCGCGGCCCTGCACCTGCAGCCGCTGGCCGAAAGACTGCTCGGTGGGGCGCAGCCACAGGTACGGCAGCTCGGCCACCAGGCGCCCGGCTTCGGCCACCGCGCCGCGCGCCTGCGCCCAGGGCACGCCGGCCTGGCGGGCGTTGTCGGCGAAGCGGCGGCGGTAGGTGGCGGAGAGGGCAAAGCTGAGCCACCCCAGGAGCGTGCCCACGGCATGTAACAGCCACAGGGGCCAACGGGAAAGCCAGCGGAAAAGAAGAGTCATGTTCCTATAATCGCGCCATCGCTGAGTTATGAACTACTTGCAGGGCGATTCAAAAAGTACTGCTAAAGCGTTCGCCGAACTTCCAGACGTCAGGCCGGCAACGCGGTGTCAACCTGTTCTCAACTGGAGCCTACGGCCATGTCGAATGATTTTCTGTTTACGTCCGAATCGGTTTCTGAAGGCCACCCCGACAAAGTGGCCGACCAGATCTCCGACGCGATTCTGGACGCCATTTTCAAGCAAGACCCCCGCTCGCGCGTTGCAGCCGAGACACTGTGCAACACCGGCCTGGTCGTGTTGGCCGGTGAAATCACCACCAACGCCCACGTCGACTACATCCAGGTGGCGCGCGACACCATCAAGCGCATCGGCTACGACAA
>JAZKHH010000171.1:0-3609 GCA_040385465.1 Pseudomonadota bacterium
TGTCCAGGCGATTGAGCGACGAGCCATCGCTGCCCCGTGTATTGCGGAAGTGATCCCACTCGGCCTGCTGAAATTCGAAGTAGCTCTTGTTCGGGTCGGTGTTGTCGTTGCCATAGATCGACCAGGCATACCGCAGGTACTCAAGTTTGTCGCCCCAGCCGGCTTGGGTCACGCCGTCTTTTTCCAGATCGCGGAACCATTGCCCTTGATCGTCCGAAACGTCTTGCAGCTGGTTGTGGCGCTTGACCATGGCCGTGATCACCGTGACCAAGAAGGCCCCCGCCGCCAGCACGGCGCCCACGAAGAACAACGGTGCCGACGCAGCCGCGAGGGCTCCCACCGAGGCGAACAACTGGGCCGTGCCGATGACGCCCGCACCGGTGATCGCGATGCCGCTTGCAATGCTCAGCGTGTTGGCAGCAATGCCTGCTGAATCCTTCTCGGCAATGGATTTGTGCAAGCCCAGCGCGCCGACCACGATGTCAGCAATGCCGACCAAGTCGGTGACGGTGCCCAGCACTTTCAGCATGGTGAGGCCGATTTTGGCCGCTGAGCCCATTGGAGGCAGGCCTGTCTTTGCGACAAAGGCGTCTCCCAGGCTTTCTGCCGCCTCCTGAACCAGCCGTCGGGCTTCAGTGTCAGGTGCCTCGGTGACAGCGTCGTAGCCCGTGAAAAGCTGTCTCCAGCTCATTTCATGCGGCAGCAAACTTTTGTCCCTGCCCCAGATTTTGGGCAGGGCGTCGTCCAAGCCCAAGGCGGTTCGAATGGCATCGTTGTTGGCGTTGTTTGTGCCCATCATCGTCTTGTACAAGTCGACGATGCCCGCGCCTGTTTTGGCAATGTGCTGCGACACCGACAAGAACGCGATGATGTCGCGCGCCGCGGCCCAGCGGTCCAATGCCGTGCTGTCTTTGTCCCAAGCGCCCTCGTGGAGCCTGTAGGCAAAAGCGGCCACGGTGGCGGCGCCACCGATCGATCCCCAAACACCGAACTTCTGCGCTTCGGCAAAAAAAGTCATCGCCTTGCCCTTCGCCTCCATGGGCAAGGCGGTGTTGTCCAGCACTGTTTTCCACTGCGCGTCGGTCAATTCGCTGAGGTTCAATGTGCTGCCGGACTTCTTGGCGTCGATCACCAGTTGGCGCAGCCCGGTGGCCAAAGCAGTCACATCGGCCTTGCCCAAATTCTTCAAGTACTTGAAGTACTGCGCTGTGCTTTCGCTGCCATGGCGTGCGAGCGAGGAGACGCTGCGCGTGGCCTGCAGGAAGATCTCTATCGCATCGTCGACGGCTTGATCGAACACGGCGTTGTCCACCAGCGAGGGGTCCTCCAGCAGGGTTTGCAGGTCGACTTCCACCGCATTGAGCGCCAGCGTCTGCGCGGCTTCAGTGCCCCTGGCCGGGTCGAGCATGGCCAACGCCATGATGTCGTTCTGCGTCATGGACTCGGCTTCATAGCTCATGCCCTTTGCTCTCAGGGCCTTCAGCGCGTCGGTGTAATCGGTGCTGGTGATGGCGGTCTGCAGCTGGTCCGCCAGCGCCTTTTTGTCGGGCAGCACGGCCAGGCTCTCGTTGAGCGCCGTCTGGTAGTCTTTCTGGATGGTCTCATTGCCCAGCAGTTCGGCGATCTGCGCATCCACTTTCGCCGGATCGATCAGGGCCTCCACCTCCTTCGGTGACATGTCCGAGAACTCGGGGTCTTTTTCGCCGCCAGGGTAGGTGCGGTAGGTCGAGCCGAAGTGCCCCGACGACTCGTAATAGGGCAGCAGCGAGTACCCATTGCTCAAGGCGCTGCGCGCCTCGAAGGCACGCAGGGCCTGGGCGCGTGGGTCGTCCTTGGCCATCTCGCCGCGCTCGAGCATGCCGCGGTACTTGCCCAGCAGGTTGTTGATGGTCACCTGGCCAACGGTCAGGTAGCCCGAGTTGGGATCCTTCGGGTCGATGAGCGTTTTGCTCGGCATCGCCATGATGTCCGTCGCCGACGTCGGCGGCAGCTTGAACTCTGCGCGCACCTTGTCGACGTCGGCCTTGACGCGCGTTGCCAGCATTTCCGACACCTTCTCGTACAGCGCGCGGTTGCCCTCCTTGGTGACCATGATTTTCTGGCCCGAGGCGGTGTCGAAGATGAGCATGCCGCCACTCAGGTTGATCGGGCTGCTGATGCTCTCGACTTGGATGTCGGCGAAGTCCTCGGTGGCGCCGGCATGGCGCACGCCCGCGCGCATGGCTTCCTGCAGACCGCCCAGGTTTTCGGTGGTGAGCTTGGCGATGTCGGACAGGGTGTAGTCGGCCAGCTTCAACAGCCAGTTCAGCAGCTCGTCGTTCACCTCGACCAAGTTGTCGATCTGCTCGGGCGTGAGCTCCGCGATCTCGGCCAATGAGCGGCCATGGGAGAGCATGTCTTTGACGGCCTTGGGGTCCAGGGCCAGGAGTTTGTCGATCTGTGCCGGCGACAGTCCAATGATGGTGTCAAAGTTTGCACCTTCGGTGAATTTGCCATCGGTGGACAGGTTGGTTTCAAGCTGCTTGGCACGGGCGTACTCGAGCGAGTTGAGCAGGTCGCCCGTGAGCGGCACGCCTGACTGCGGAAGCATCACGCCCCAGTTCAGATCATCCAGCGTGTCGTTCTTGAAGTAGATGATGTCGGTGGTGTCCTCGCGCAAGGTCAGGCCGATGGATTCGGCGTTCGAACACAGGAAAGCCCAGTTGTCGGTCAAGCCTTTGGCTGCATTGATGGCGAGCTGGCGCTCCTCTTGGGACAGCGTGCGGCCGAGCTTGGCTTCGATCTTGCCCCAGTTGGGATCGTCCGCAGCCATGCCGGCGACCTGGAAGACACCGTTGTTGATGAACTTGCCGTCGTGGTCTTTTTTCTTCGAGTCGTTGAACTCTTCGGCGGAGTCATAGATGTCCATGTGCTGGCGGACATACTCGAGCGCGGATAGCACCGGCATCGTGCTCCCGCCCATGGTGGCCGGCGCACTGCCCAGCAGGGCGATCAATGGCGACATGTTGGCGTCGCGCAGGTTGTCGTCGGTGAAGTCGATGACGTCGGTGGTGCCCTTGCGCAGGCTCAGGTTCAGCGCACTGGCGTTCTGACACAGGTAAGTCCAGTTGTCGGCCAGGCCCTTGCCGGCCTTGATGGCGGCTTCGCGTTCTTCCTTGGACAGCGAGCGGCCGAGCGTGGCCTCGATCTGGGCCCACTCGGGCGAGTCGGCGCTCATTTTGGCGAGCTGGAAGACACCGGCGCTGGCGAACCACTCGTTGTCGGTGCAGCTGCCGGGCACCGCCACCGCCTCGGCGGCCTCGAAGATGTCGACATGCTCGCGGGCGTAACTCAGGGCGCTGATGAGCTCGGTGGCCATCTTGCCCTGGGAGGCGGGTGCGTAGGTGGTGCTGGCAAACAGCAGGTTCTTGAGGAACTCGGGGTTGGCGAGTTCTTCGGCCGAGAGCTTGTCGCCATAACGGGCCCAGGCGATGGCCGCGGCCCCGGCACCCGGGCTGCTCACGGCGATCTGCTGGCGGACTTTTTCCAAAAACTCCGGCGTGGCTTCTGCGGGTGAGACGACGGTGCCGGCGTAGGTGGCCACGTCGTGCACGTTCATGCCGGTGCCGA
>JAZKHH010000172.1:0-2051 GCA_040385465.1 Pseudomonadota bacterium
TGCGCGTGGCATGCGCCTCGTGGTCGCCGCTGGCCACATCGGTGTAGATCGCCTCCGCCAGCTGCAACACCATCGCCGCGGTGGCCGCCTTGCCCAGCACTTTCACCACCCCGGCCATCTCCGGCGAGGCCACGATGCGCTCGGCCAGGGTCAGGCTCTCCTTGCGCAATGACGCCTCCACGGCCGCCCGCGCCGCCGCAGGGTCGCCCTTCGACCCGTGCTCGTCCACCGCGGATCCGGCCGACGCACGTGCACGTCTTCCAGCCTGAAAGCCGGCCAGATCGTCCCAGGTGGCCGGCCCCGCCAAGTCATCCTGCGTCACTGCCGGCACCTCGCCGTGCATCGGTGGCAGCTCGCGCAGAACCAGCCCTTGGTCCAGGTACATCGCGGCATGCCCAATGCGCACCTGCACGTCGATCGACGCGTGAAAGCCCTGCTCCAAACCCTGCTGGATGTGGGGCAGGTTGTCGTACATGTCCATCTCGGCCAACGCCGCGTCCGTCAGGACCTCCTGGCCGGCGGCGCTGAGCGGCACCGTGCGGTGGCCCGCCCTCAATTCGTCGAAAATCTGGTGGTGGTTCGTGGTGGCCTGCAGCTCGGTGCGTTCCCGATCAAACGCAAACTCCACCGCCGAACGGAAATGAAAGCGTTTTTCTGGCGTGTCGAAGGTGCGCTCGATGTAGGGCATCACCGACTCCGGATGGCGCCAAGCCCGTTGGAGGATCTCGGTGCCGGCCCGGCGCAGGGCATGCTCCTGTTGCCGCTGCACTGTCCAAGTGGGTTGTTGCGCTTCAACGCGCTCCAACTCCGGGATCAGCACCTCTTGCAGCATGCCCGGCTGGCGAAGCTGGTCATTGACGTACGCCGTGGCAGCAGCGGGAGAGCGGTACAAACCGCCCGCGACGATGCGCGCGCCAGCTTGGTCGAGCTGCATTTCTTGTTGCGGCGTGAACGCCGCCACGCGTTGGTCCAGCCGATCGATGTTGCGCACAAAAGCGTCTTGCATGGAGCCGTTGTTGGCTTCGAACACAACCCACGACGCGGCGCGGCGCGGGTCGTCCATCGAGCCCAGCCAGATGGTGCCCTCGTTCGGAGAGATCCGGGCGCCGAGCGTCTGGGGGTCGAGCCTGATGCTCAGCGGGCGCCCTGCGTTGAGAGCGCGGGCCCGCGCCATGACGTTTCGGAAACTGGGGGAGTTGTCGGCCAGGGCTCGCACGATGCGCTCGACCGGGGCCCATTTTCCAATGGGGATCTTGTCGTCAAAATCGAAGGTGGCGTCAAACTGAGCGCGGGCGTCGGTCTGCGTCAGGCGACGATGGGGCTGCACCGCTCCGGGCGTGGCCAACGGCTGCGAAAAGTCGCCGACCAGGGAGGCGTCGATGAGGTGGGTGTCGAAGGCGAACTGCCGCCCGCCTTCGGTCTGGAAACCGGCCCGCACCGCAGCCAGCAGGTCCGGCGACGCCAGCAACACCGTGCGCGGGAGGCCGTTGACCGCTGCGTCGAGCAAGCGCTGCAAAGATGTGGCGGCCTGGGGGTTCCAAGGGTTCCAGGGCGACGGGCTGGCACCGCTGTCGCTGAAGATGGCCCGATAAATGCGCTGGGCCAAGCCATGCTGGCCGGCCGAGGCTTCGGTGGACGCGGGGCTGGACCGGCCGACGCCGGCATCCGAGTGCAAACGGATTCGGGCGGCACCGGAGTCTGTCTCGCCAAGGCCTTGGTGGCCAGACACAGACCTGGGAGGGTGGCCGGGCACGGTCAAGACCAGGCGCTGCATCCATGCCAGCGCCACGCCCTGCAGCGCAGTGTCCGACTGGGGGTCCCCCCCGCGTGCGCCTCGGTGCGACTGCCGGGTGGTGCCAAAGGTTGGAGAAACAGAACTCATGTCGCCACTTTCACTGCAAAAATCTCACCACCTCGCCCCACAGCGCCTGCGAAATGAACGGCCACTCGACCGGATGCCTCAGCCGCGGAAGTTGTGCGGCAGGCTGCTGTCGTTGATGGACACCCGGCCTTCGGTGTCGATGGCGATGGCGCCGTTGTGCAAGGCGTTG
>JAZKHH010000173.1:0-3900 GCA_040385465.1 Pseudomonadota bacterium
ATGTCCGCCAGGCCTTGCAGGTCGGCCACGGTGCGGGCGATGCGCAGCACGCGCTGATGGGCCCGGGCCGACCAGCCCAGGCGCAGGCAGGTGCCCTCGAAGAAGTCGGCCGCGGCGGCGGGCAGTGTGGCGTGGGTGGCCAAGGCGGCGCCGTCGAGGTGGGCGTTCAGAGCGCCCTGCCGCTGCCACTGGCGGTCGCGCGCTTCGAGCACCCGCTGCGCCACCGTTGCGGTGTCGTCGCCTTCGGGCGCGGCGGACAAGGTGGCGGGGTGCACGGCGGGCACTTCGATCTGCAGGTCGATGCGGTCGAGCAGGGGGCCGCTGAGGCGGCCTTGGTAGCGCGCCACGGCGTCGGGGCTGCAGCGGCAGGCCTGGCGAGGGTGGCCAAGGTGGCCGCACGGGCAGGGGTTCATGGCGGCGAGAAGCTGGAAGCGGGCCGGGAACTCGGCCTGGCGGCCGGCGCGGGAGATGGTGATGCGGCCGTTCTCCAAGGGCTCGCGCAGGGCTTCCAGGGCCGAGCGGGGGTACTCGGGCAACTCGTCCAGGAACAGCACGCCTTCATGGGCGAGGGAGATCTCGCCGGGGCGCGGGGGTGAGCCGCCGCCCACCAGGGCAGGGGCGGTGGCGCTGTGGTGGGGGGCGCGGAACGGTCGGCGCGCCCAGTGCGCGGCGTCAAAACGGCCGGCCAGGCTCCACAAGGCGGCCGACGACAGGGCCTGGGTTTCGTTCAAACGGGGCAGCAGGTGCACGAAGCGCTGCGCCAACATGGACTTGCCGGTGCCGGGCGGGCCGACCAGCAAGGCGCTGTGGCCGCCGGCCGCGGCCACCTCGAGTGCGCGCTTGGCGCCCTGCTGGCCTTTGACGTCGCGCCAGTCGGGCACAGGCGCCGGGTCGGTGGCTGGCGCCGCGGCTTGAGCCCAGGGCAGGGGCTTGCACAGGGCGGCGTCTCCCGGCAGCAGGGCTTGCACCACCTCGAGCAGGTGGTCGGCGGTGTGGACCTTCAGGCCGGGCACCAGGGCGGCCTCGGGGGCGCTGGCGCTGGGCAGCACCAGGGCGCGGTGCGGGGCGCTGCGGCGCAGGCCCAAGGCCAGCGGCAGGGCGCCGCGGACGGGGCGCACGTCGCCGGCCAGGGACAGCTCGCCGACGAACTCGAAGTGCTGCAGCCGGGTGGCGTCGATCTGCCCGCTGGCGGCCAGGATGCCGAGCGCAATGGGCAGGTCGAATCGGCCGGACTCCTTCGGCAGCTCGGCAGGCGCGAGGTTGACGGTGATGCGGCGGTTGTGGGGGAAATCAAGGCCGCTGTTGTTCAGGGCGCAGCGCACGCGCTCGCGGGCTTCCTTGACTTCGGTCTCGGCCAGGCCGACCAGGGTGAAGCTGGGCAGGCCGTTGCTGAGGTGCACTTCGACGGTGATTTCAGGGGCGTGCAGGCCGTCAAGGCCGCGGCTGTGCAGCACCGCGAGGGACATGGGGTGATTTCCGTGAGGCGGGAATTGGGAGGGAGGCGGACCGGACCGGGGTGCGTGCGGCGTCGGATGCGAAGTGTGGCTGCCAAGGCTTGCAGGCCACTGGGGCGAAAACGGCCTCAACCTGGGAACTGTGCAAGCAAGACGGTTGCTGCGCACCAGCAAGGCGCGCTGTGAGGTGTTTGTGGCGAAAGAGCACCAAAGAGGGGCCCTAATGCACCGCTGAGCAACCAAGACAGGGCGTTTGCGCCCATTGCCGGGCAGATACTCAGCCAGACCTGATGTGGCACAGAAGCTGCGTAAGACAGGTCCGACACCCTTTCCGCTCTGCACACACACAGGAGATCTTGATGAAGCACGCTTTGCTGGCCCTTTCGGCTTTGATGGGTTTGACCGCTGTTCCCGCGCTCTCGCATGCCCAGAGCAGCCCCTTGTCGTTCAACGCGGCGGTCAGCAGCGACTACCGCTACCGCGGCATTTCGCAGACCCGGCTGAAGCCAGCGTTCTCCGCGGGCGTCGACTACGCAGCCGCCAACGGTTTTTACGTCGGTGCCTGGGGTTCCACGATCAAGTGGATCAAGGACTTTGGCGGCGACGCGGACGTCGAGATCGACGTGTACGGCGGCTACAAGGGTCAGTTTTCCAAAGGCCTAGGCTACGACGTCGGCCTGCTGCAGTACATCTACCCCAGCGCCCAGACGCCCACCTGGGACGCGGGCTTCGAAGACCCGAACACCACCGAGCTGTACGGCGCGCTGACCTTTGGGCCGGTCACCGGCAAGGTGTCTTACTCGTTGTCGAACCTCTTTGGCAACTACGACTTCGTCAACGGCCGCGACACCAAAGGCAGCTACTACCTCGACCTGTCGGCGCCCTTCGAGGTGGGCGGTGGCTTCACGCTGACGCCGCACATCGGCTACCAGAAGGTCAAGAACCTGGATGTCGCCTCCTACTCTGACTACGCGGTGACGCTGAGCAAGGACTTCAGCGGTTTCCTGCTGAGCGCCTCGGTGGTGGGCACCGATGCCGACAAGACCTTCTACGCCTCGCCGGCCAACGGGAAGTTCCTGGGCCGCTCGGGCGTGGTGCTGCAGGCCAAGTACAGCTTCTGAGCCTGACGGCGATCCCCTTTTCAACCTTTCCTCCAGGAGACGACCATGAAGATGGTGACTGCCATCGTCAAGCCCTTCAAGCTTGACGAAGTGCGTGAGGCCCTGAGCGCCATTGGCGTGCAGGGCGTCACCGTGACCGAAGTCAAGGGCTTTGGCCGCCAGAAGGGCCACACCGAGCTGTACCGCGGCGCCGAGTACGTGGTGGACTTTCTGCCCAAGGTCAAGATCGAGGCGGCGGTGGACGACGCCATCGTCGAGCAGGTGATCGACGCGGTGGAAGCCGCAGCGCGCACCGGCAAGATCGGCGACGGCAAGATCTTCGTGTCCGACCTGGAGCAGGTGATCCGCATCCGAACCGGCGAGACCGGCAAGGACGCCCTGTAGTTCAAACCAAGAGGGCACCCTCATGAAAAAACTGATTGCAATCCTTTGCCTGGCCCTGTTCACCGCGGTGGGCGGGGGCATGGCCTGGGCCCAGCCGGCGGCCACGGCGCCGGCCGCCTCCGAAGCCGCCATGCCGGCGGCCGATGCTGCGGCTGCCACGGCGCCTGCCGAGGCGGCCCCTGCGGCCGCTGCTGCGCCAGCGCTGGTGGTCAACAAGGGCGACACCGCGTTCATGATGAGCTCGACGGTGCTGGTCATCCTGATGACCATTCCCGGCCTGGCGCTGTTCTACGGCGGCCTGGTGCGCAGCAAGAACATGCTGTCCATCCTGATGCAGGTGTTCGTGGTGTTCGCATTGATCTCGGTGCTGTGGGTGCTCTATGGGTACTCGGTGGCTTTCACCAGCGGCAACCCGTTCTTCGGCGGCTTGAGCAAGATGCTGCTGATGGGGGTCACGCCCGAGTCGGCGGCGGCCACGTTCAGCAAAGGGGTCTACATTCCCGAGCTGAGTTTTGTCTCCTTCCAGGGCACCTTCGCCGCCATCACCACCGCGCTGATCGTGGGGGCCTTTGCCGAGCGCATCAAGTTCTCGGCGGTGCTGGCTTTCTCGGTGCTGTGGTTCACCTTCAGTTACCTGCCGATCGCGCACATGGTCTGGTACTGGGACGGCCCGGACGCCATCAAGGACGCGGCCTCGCTGGAGGCGGTCACCGCCGCGGCAGGCTTCATGTGGGCCAAGGGGGCGCTGGACTTCGCCGGTGGCACGGTGGTGCACATCAATGCCGCGGTCGCTGGCCTGGTGGGTGCCTTCATGGTCGGCAAGCGGATCGGCTACGGCAAGGAATCGATGCCGCCGCACAGCTTGGCGCTGACGATGGTCGGGGCGTCGCTGCTGTGGGTGGGCTGGTTCGGCTTCAACGCCGGCTCCAACCTGGAAGCCA
>JAZKHH010000174.1:0-11994 GCA_040385465.1 Pseudomonadota bacterium
TGGGCCAGTTGCCAGCTGTGCGTGAACCGGCCTCCGGTGGCCTGCAGATCGAGTGCCAAGACACCCGGCCAGGCGCACAAACGCCGGCTCGGCTCGTCGAAAGCGGAGGGGCAGGCCCACTGGGGCTCGTCCTGCATCACCCAGGGCACCCAGGTTTTGAGGGGCTCGGGCACCTGGCTGGGCGAGAGGGGTGCGGCCGCCGCGCTCAGGGCCGTGGCCAGGCCCAGGACTGACAGACCCAGCCAGTGCCCACAACGGGCCCACAGTGCAACCCAGAACAGACGAAAGGCGGGGGTGGGACGGTGGGCGCATCAAGGCATCCTGGCGGCGGAAAGACCGCATTCTGGCGCACCTGGACCGCGGCCAAGGGGCGGGCTTGCCCGCCTACAATGCCCGCATGATTGCCCACTGTTTCCCCACCGCTCGCCGGCTGCTGTACGCAGCCCGTGCCCTCGTTGTTCTGAGTGCTGCCGGCTGCGGCGGTTGGGCGCAGGCTCAGGCCGGTGCGGCCACGGGTGCCACGCCACCGCCACCCGACCTGAGCCAGATGGCCCCTGAGCCCACTGGCGCCACGCGCACCACCGTCAAGCCGGGCGCTGCCACTGCCAACGCCAATGCCAAGGCAGGCGATGCCGCCAACAAGCCCGACACCCCACCGGGTGCCCGCCCTGCCACCCTGCCCTGGCAACCGGGCGAGCCCGTGGTGCAGCGCACGGTGATTGAAGACGAAGGCTCGCGCATCGAAGAAACCCGGGTGCGCGGCCAGTTGCAGCGGGTGACCGTGACGCCCAAAGTCGGCAACAACCGAACCAGCTACGAGATCTTGCCGGGCGACGGCTCGGGCTCGGAGGCTTCGCGCACCACGGCGGGCAAACGGGTGTGGAATGTGTTGCAGTTCTGAGGGGTGGGGCAGCGATCGTCATGCGCGGGGGCCTCGAGCCTGCACCGCGTGACCGCCCTGGCCTCCCGCGCCCCCTGAACTGCCCTCGTTGATCGACCGACACCCCCCTGACGCCATGGCCGTATTCACTGAAGTGCCCCTGCCCGAAGCGGCCGCCTTGTTCGACCGTTTGCACCTGGGCGCGTTGAGCGAGCTGCGCGGCATCGCCTCGGGCATCGAGAACACCAACTACTTCGCCACCACCGACCGCGGCCGTTATGTGCTGACGGTGTTCGAGCGGCTGGACTTCGAACAGCTGCCCTTCTACCTGCAGCTGATGAAGCACCTGGCCGACCGCGGCATCCCGGTGCCAGCACCCCAGCCCGACGACAGCGGCACCCTGGTGCACCGGGTGCAAGACAAGCCGGCCGCCGTCGTGCAACGGCTCAGCGGTGCCCACCAGCTCACGCCCACCCCGGCCCATTGCACCCAGGTCGGCGCCATGCTGGCGCGCATGCACTTGGCGGGCCAGGACTATGCCCACCGGCAAGACAACCTGCGCGGCTTGGCCTGGTGGACCGAGACGGCCCCGGTGGTGCGGCCCTTCCTCACGCCGGCGCAGACCACCCTTCTCAACGACGAGCTGGCCTTCCAACAGCACCTGGCCACCACCGCGGCCTATGCCCAATTGCCACGCGGCCCGATTCACGCCGACCTGTTCCGAGACAACGTGCTGTTCGACAGCGCCGCGCCGAACACCGATCGCAGCTCGGGGGCCGACACCCTGAGCGGGTTTTTTGACTTCTACTTCGCCGGGGTCGACACCTTCCTGTTCGACTTGGGTGTGTGCCTGAACGACTGGTGCGTGCACCTCGACACCGGGCACCTGTCGGAAACCCGGGCTCACGCCTTCCTGGCGGCTTACGACGCGGTGCGGCCCCTGAACAGTGCCGAGCTGCGGCTGCTGCCGGCGCTGATGCGCGCCGCGGCCTTGCGGTTTTGGATCTCGCGGCTCTGGGACAAGCACCTGCCCCGTGACGCCGCCCTGCTCACCGCCCACGACCCGGGCCACTTCGAGCGGGTGCTGCGCTCGCGCATTGAAGCCCCTTGGCATTACCTGCGCGAGACGGCCGAGGCGCTGCCGCCCATCCTCACTCCGCCTCCTTCCCACCCTCCGGTGGCCGGCACGGCCGAGTCCGCCTGACCCCACCCCGCTGCTGCACACGCTGATGTCCGACCCTGCTTCCCCCACCCTCCTGTTGGTGCCCACAGAAACCTTGCGGCTGCAGTCGGTGCCGCCCCTGCACGGCATGCGATGGATCCGCCGTGCCTTCACCGTGTTCGGGCGCCGCCCCATGGCGTTTGCCGGCCTGTTCTCGGCCGGCATGCTGGGCCTGATGGTGCTCACCCTGCTGCCGTTCGTTGGCTTGCTGGTGGCGTTCATGGCGGTGCCGTGGATGTCGCTGGGCTTCATGGTGGCCACCCGCAATGCGATGCGGGGCAAGCTGCCGCTGATCAGCGTGTTCATCGAACCGCTGCGCACCCAGCCTTCGCGGGTGCGCCAGCTGCTGTGCCTGGGCGCGGCCTACACCTTGTGTGCGGGGCTGATGATGCTGCTGACCTCCGTGCTCGACGGCGATGCGCTGCGTGGCCTGCTGCAGGACTCGGTGGACCAAAAGCTCGGCCCACAGGCCTTGGCCGCCAACCCGCAGTTCCAGTCGGCGATCCTGTTGCGGGTGGGCCTGAGCGTCTTGCTCACCATTCCTTTCTGGCACACGCCAGCGCTCGTTTACTGGGGCGGGCAAACCTGGGCCCGAGCGCTGGTCTTCAGCATCCTGGCCATGTGGCGAAATAAGTTTGCCTTCGTGGTGTATGCCCTGGGCTGGCTGGGGCTGCTGATCGCGCTGTCGCTGGTGTGCACGCTGCTGTTGGGCTCGCCGGGCATGGCGCCGTTCATGCCGGTGGGCGTGCTGCTCGGCATGACGGTGTTGACGACGGTGTTCTACCTGTCCACCTACTTCAGCTTTGCCGAGTGCTTCGCCGTGTCAGACCCAACCGACGTCGACACCACCGCCAAAACGATTTGAAGAATGTGATGGCGTGAACCACGCGAGAAAAAGGGCCGGCGCACCTCTCGGTGCGCCGGCCCTTTTGTCTCTTCGGATCGCCGTGGTGCGGCTCGCCGGCCTCAGGTGCCGATGCGGCCGCCGTCGTCCTTGGTGATCGCCACGGTGGCCGAGCGCGGCCGGCCCAGCGCCCCGCCTGCGCCGTAGCCGGCATTGGCCGGCCAGTGGCTCAGGTACTTGGACGGGTCGGCCACGTTGGCCGCGGTGATGGTCTCGCCTGGGTGCTGGATGTTGGCGAACAGGGTCTTGCCATCCGGGGTTTCGGTGCAGCCGGTCAGCTCGCAATCCACCGGCCCCACGAGGAAGCGGCGCAAGGTGGACAGCGTCGGCTTCTTGCCGACATAGGTGTCGACCGTCACCGGGGTGCCATTGGTCTGGGTGTAGCTCAAGGTGGTTTTCACCCCATCGCCCACCTGGCCCGGCACGCCGACCAGCATCATGCAGTTGGTGGCGTCGGTGTAGGCGCCGTCATCGGTCTGGATCCAGCACAGCCCGGTGCTGGCGCTGAACCACAGCCCATCGGGGCTCGAGAAGTCTTGGTCCGCCGTCAAGCCTGACAGGTTGACCAACGCCGGATTGGCGTCGGCCTGGGCCCCGAACAGGTACACGTCCCAGGTGAAGCTGGTGGCTGCTCCCCGCCCGCCGGTTTCCTTCATGCGGATGATGTGGCCGTTCAGATTGCCGGGGGCGGTGGGCGCCGCGTTGCCGAACACGTCGCTGTAGGCGCGCGGGTTGGCGGGGTCGAGGCCTTGCTGGCCGGTCACCGGCTCGAGCTTGCGGTTGCTGTTGTTGGTCAGGGTGTAGTAGATCTCGCCGGTCAAGGGGTGCACCGCGCACCACTCGGGCCGGTCCATCTTGGTCGCACCCACGGCATCGGCCGCCAGGCGGGCGTTGATCACCACGTCGCCCTCGTCGGCAAACGCATAGCCGGCGTAGTTTTGGATCAGCGGGTTGCTGAGCGTCAGGGCCACCCAGGTGCCGGTGCCGTCGGCGTTGTACACGGCCACGAACAGCGTGCCGGCGTCGAGGTACTTGTCACCCGTGGCCACGCGGTCGGCGGGGTTGGCATCGGCCGCGCTCCATGGGGCGGCCGAGACGAATTTGTAGATGTACTCGCCCCGCGAGTCGTCGCCCATGTAGACGGCCAACGGCTGGCCGGCCACGGCCGGGCCGAAGCTGGCGCTCTCGTGGGCAAACCGGCCCAGGCTGGTGCGCTTGGTGACCAGCGCGTTCTTGTCATAGGCGTCCATCTCCACGATGTAGCCGAAGGTGTTGAGCTCGTGGCGGTAGTCGTCGCTGCCGTCGCTGCTGGCGCCGGTGACGCTCAAGTCCCAGCGCGCATAGCGGTCGTCGGGCCCAGCGGTTTCCCAGCCGTGCCGGCTGGCGCTGCCCGCGGTGCGGCCATAGCGGGCCAGCGAGGCCACGCTCTTGGCCAGGGCGCCGGTGCGCGCGGCGTTGTCGGTGCTGCGGCGGGTGAAGTAGCCCGCCCAGTTCTCTTCGCCCGTCAGGAAAGTGCCCCAAGGGGTGACGCCGGTGCCGCAGTTGTTGATCGTGCCGCGGCCGGTCAAACCGTCGGGGGCGTACTTCGTCACCAACAGGGCGTTGCCGCGGGCCACGCCGGCCAGGCGCACAGGCGTGAGCGGCGTGACGCGGCGGTTGTACGCGGAGTCTTGCACCGTTGCCCAGCGCCCAGCGGTTTGGCGCACCTCGACCACGGACAGGCCGTGCGCCGGGATTTCCTTGTCGGCCTCGGCGACCGGCCGCGGGCGGGCGCTGGCGCCGGCCGGGTGCAGGAAGTTGTCAGTGAGGGCTTCGTGGTTCATGGCCAGCACGCCGCGCTGCGAGCCCAGCGGGTCGCGCCGGCTGCCGTCGGCGCTCAGGCCGAAGTACTCCATGCCGTCGTGGTGGTCGCCAGCGCGGTTGTCGTAATCGGTGTCGGTGCCGTCGTTGCGGAACGCCGGGGTGGCGGCGGTGAGCGGGTCACCCAGGGCGTAGACCGGGCGGGCGGTGTAGCCCAAGGGCACGCTGACGGTGTCGGCCAGGCTCTTGGCCACCGGCACGAAGCTCAAGGCCTGCACCGGCCCCGTGCTGGCCACCGGTGTCGGGGCAGGTGCCGGTGTGGGTGCTGCGGCCACCGGCGTGTCATCGTCACCGCCGCCGCCGCAGGCTGCCAGGCTCAAGCCGCCCAGCAGCATGCTCGCCGCACTGCCCACCCCGCCGCGCAGCACATGGCGGCGTGACAACCGCACGTCCAGCACTTCGTTGAAACTGGGGTTGGGCGAGTCGTTGCAGTCTTCGTGGTCGACAGAGTCGGTGGGGGCAGAAATGAGCAGCTCGGAGGGGCGACGCATGGGGGGTCCTTCGTGGGTGGGTCAAAGCAATCGGCGCATCGTGGGTGCAAAGCGTGACAGCTTCATGACAGATCACCGGCCGCCACGCGACGCGGTCGGTTACGCTGTGGTTCTGTTCCAGCCCGATGCCGTCCATGACCGACCCGAAACCCACGATGTTCAAGAGCGAGGAAGAATTGGCGCGCCTCAGCGCCTCTGACCGCATCCGCTACCGGCTGGTGGGCGCCAACTGCCGCTACCACGCCAACGACAACATCGCCGCCCACATCCGCGAGGGCGAGCTTGACGAGCTCAAGGCCGAGGTGCAGGCCAAGATGCACGAGGTGCTGCAGGCCCTGGTGATCGACACCGAGAGCGACCACAACACCCAGGACACCGCCCAGCGCGTGGCCAAGATGTTTTTGCAAGAGGTGTTCAAAGGCCGCTACGTGCCGATGCCCGCGGTCACCGAGTTCCCGAACTTCTCACGCCTCAATGAGCTGATGATCGTGGGGCCCATCAAGGTGCGCAGCGCCTGCTCGCACCACCTGTGCCCGATCATGGGCCGCGTCTGGATCGGCATCTTGCCCAACGAGCATTCGAACCTGATCGGCCTGTCCAAGTACGCCCGCATCTGCGACTGGATCATGAGCCGCCCGCAGATCCAGGAAGAGGCCGTCATCATGCTGGCCGACGAATTGCTGAACCGCGTCAAGCCCGACGGCCTGGCCATCGTCATGGAGGCCGACCACTTCTGCATGCACTGGCGCGGCGTGAAGGACAGCGAATCGATGATGACCAACAGCGTGATGCGCGGCGCCTTCTTGAAAGACTCGACCTTGCGCCGCGAGTTCTTGTCGCTGCTCAGCAAGAAGAACGACTGACTTCGCACCGGCCTGTTGCCCTGGCAACGGCTTCATCGATCACTTGATTAATCCGAGGAATGGTGGCTTGATGGCCGGACCCATTGGCTCCGCCACCGCCCCGTCGGCCCGCCTGCCCTTTTGCCTTGTGGAGACCCCCATGCTTGTGCGTTTGATGTATGCCAGCCGTGCCGCCGAACTGGTGAACCAGGACGACCTGGTGGCGATTTTGAAGAAGTCCAAGGTCAACAACCCCGCCGTGGGCGTGACCGGGGTGCTGTGCTTTTCCGGCAACATCTTTTTGCAGGTGCTGGAAGGCGGCCGCTTGGCCGTCAGCACGCTGTACAACAAAATCGTCAGCGACCCCCGCCACCACGAAGTGGTCTTGCTGAGCTTTGAAGAAATCAGCGAACGCAGCTTTGCCTGCTGGTCGATGGGCCAGGTCAACCTGCAGCGCATCAACCCGGCGTTGTTGCTCAAGTACTCCGACAACGCCGTGCTGGACCCGTACGTTGTGTCGGGTGCGGCGTCCATGGCGCTGTTCCGCGAACTGGTGGCCACGGCCTCGGTGGTCGGACAGGCCTGACGGATGAAGCCCAAGGGGAACGGGGGGCAGCGTCCTCTTGCACCTGCGCTTCCTTCGTCTTCGTCGTCACTTCCTGTTGCCGACACTGCCGCCAGTTCGGCCGATGCGCGTTTTGACGCGCTGACGCTGCACCTGGGCCACCGCATGGAGGGCGAGATCAAAATCGGTGGCAACTACCAGCCCTGGGTGCGCCATGGCGACACGCTGTACCTCAGCGGCCAGATTCCTCGCGTTGGCGACACCGTGATGCTGCCCGGCCGGGTGGGCGAAGACCTGGGTTTGGCCGAGGCCCAAGAGGCCGCGCAGATTTGCGCCTTGCGGGCTTTGGCTTTGATGCGGCAGGCGCTGGGCAGCTTAGACCGAATTCGCCAGGTGCTGCGCATCACCGTGTGCGTGCAATGCACCGCGGAGTTCACCCAGCACAGTGAGGTGGCCGACGGGGCGTCTGGGGTGCTGCAGGCAGTGCTGGGCGACGCTGGACGGCCGACACGCACCTCGGTGGGCGTCTTCCAACTGCCGAAGAACGCGGCGGTGGAAGTGGATTTGATTGCGGCTGTGGTGGACGTTTAGTCCGGCTGCCATCGCGGCTGGCACGCTGCATCCAACACTGTCTGGGGTACTCCGGTCGCCCCTGTTGAACCCATTGCCGTTCCTCAAAGGCAACTGAGGCAAGAGCCGCGCCTTGTCATCACTGTCTCGAAAAGCGAGGGACCAAGCCACAAGAACGGCACGAGGCACGCCTGGCCTGCCCATCTTTGGATTCAGTGATCTCTCGCTCGACGGTTCCCATCGATGGAGGTGAAATGCCGGCCGCCCTTTTTGCACGACCAATGTCGCCGCCCACCTCGGCACGCCCGCTTCACGGAGCGGGTGATGCCGATTCACATGCAAGTTGTCGGGTCGCCTGTATTGCTTGGGCAAGGAATTGGGCGTCAGCACTTCGATCGGTGGCACGTCCGTAAGCTTCGTAGAAGCGAACGACCCTCACCTTGCCGAACCTGCGTGGAAACCAGATCACGATCGGAGTGTGATTTTGTCCACCACCCCACTGTCGATGGGCCTTGCGAGCCACAGCGCCCGACCTTCGCCAAGTCGGGACCTGGGTCGTGTTGACGACATGCCCACGGGCGCCCAAAAAAGGAAGCACTTCCCGTTCAAAGTGGCGTTGCCATTTCGGACTCTCCGAGTAAACCGCCAACGCCCGCACTCCCCGCTGCCCATACACCCACTGCCAGGCGAGAAAGACAACGCCCCGGGGCAGCGGCTCAAGCAGCCACCCAACGATGACCGGAAGCACCGCAACGGCGACGAGGGATATGACCAATCTTTTGAACACGTTCGACATGGCTGGCAATCGCAAGCAAAGTAAAGCAGCGCTTGTCTTGGCGGCCTCGCACACCGGCACGTGCGCGGCGAGTCGGCCTGCAAATGCTGCAAGGCGCTGGTGCAGCTGCGGTGGGTCCGCAGATCATCGACCAGGGCAAGACAGGACGCCCAGGCCTACTTCCTTTGAGCGCTGACAGCAGCTCCTTTCAGTCACGGGAGGGCCCAGTGAACTCCTTGTTCTAGGTCTGGCGGACTTTGAACAGCAGCCTAAAGTAGGTTGTGGCACCATAGAACCTCATTTATTCGTCACGTGCTCATCGTTAGAGCTCGCGTTCACGATGAGATGATTTTCGGGAGACCTGTTTGAGTGAGCGCGATTTTTGGAACCACGAGATTTGGTTCTATGTGATTTTGCTGCTGGTGACGGGCATGCTCAGCTGGGGCATTCGAAGCGGCTGGCGTAGACTCGTCGGAAAGAATTCTGGTACCAAAACTTCCGGCGCTTGGCAAAAGGGGGTAGTTTCCGGTTTTCAAATTCGCCAAGAACAAATACAACCCATGTTTGGTCCCCTGCGAATGATTCAAGTTTGGACGTTTCGGCTTGAGCGTGCAGATGCTGAGAAAAAGCCGCTTCCACGGTTGATGGTCGAAATGCGTGGACTTTCCTTTACAGGTTCCATTGTGAACGGCGACGTGGTTGAGGTTTTTTCTACCACTCCTGCCGGAAACGTTATTCAGGTGAATCAAGTTCGCAGTTTGACGGCAGGTGTTTTTATTAAATGCAGGCATTGAGATGCTGTTCGGCTTCGGTTCAGACGTTCTTTTCGTCTGCACTCGCGGTCTCTATGGACGAAAATTTTTCTCTGGGGGTTTACATGAGTCAGAACGTAGGGCCAAAGGCCACACCCGATCACACGCCGACCACTGGCAGCAATTCCGGCGAACGTGATGGAGCAGAGTTCGGCAGGGCTGCGGGAATAACGGCAGGAGAAGGACTTGGCCAGTTGGCGGACTTGCCACCAGGTGCTCAATGGGGCGCCGGTCAAGTGATCGGACAGGTCGGCGAGGCCATAGGAGGACTCGTTGGGAGCGTGGTGGATCACGCTGGGCCTTTCGCTCCGGAGCTGTCGGAGCTGTTGCCTGATCAAGGTACGGGCGGTTCGCATGACCCAGGTGCGGGAGCGACTTCGGGCGATGCCGGAATGAGTGTTGATCCAGGCTCGCTGTACCCTCCAAGTGCTGGCGGTAGCGCTGCTGTTGACTCGGTTGAACCCAACATGTCGATCGGGAGCGGCGCCTCGGACATGTCCATTGGATCGTCAAACCTGTCGTCGCTGTCTTGCGACGTGACCCCTTCGACAGGAAGCGGCGACAACTCGAGTTTCCAAAACAGCGGATCTGAGTTTGGTTCGCCAGGCAGTTTCTCAAGCACGTCCGGTGGAGACCTGAATTCGAGTTCGTCGGGGGGTGGTGGTACCCAGTCAAGCGTGTCGGGCGGGAATCCATAGCAAAGTAAGCGGCTCGCCTTCCCGTCTTGACGGGGTCAGCCGGCCACGCTGCAGCGGTATGGCAGGAGTTTGAACTTGACCCTTTTTGCTGGAGTGCCGGGCGCCATGGCTGTTGTGGACCCGACCCGTCCGGAAGGAAGACGTCCAGAAATTCATCGAGCATGATTCTCAGTTGATGTGCAAGCGCGCATAATGAATTATTTTAAAACCTAAATTTTAAATACACTAAGCCAGTTAATTCAACCAACACCATCAAAAACTTTCACTTGAAAGCATCCAATCTAAAACAGCCCGCGCAACTCCCCTCCAGATTTGACCAGCGCACTGCATTATTACGTTGCAACCATCTTGTTAAGCGGTCTCAATTTGCGCCAACCAGCGCCGGTGAGCAACGCTGCACCGCGCCGTTGGCGCCACGCACCGCTCAACCGCCAAACGGCTCGCCTACCGCGCCAAGGTCTCCCAAGCCCTTGCCTGCAATGTGCGTTGGCAACCCCTCGTGATCAGATCGTGCGCCCTCGAAACCGGGCCAACCCCGAGAAACTCCGCAGAAAACCAGACTCAAGCATCACTCGCTTCGACCGATACCAAGCTGTGTGTCATGAGCGATTAGAAATGACGGCCACTTCCACCTCGTTCGTCGGGATGCCGGCAATGCCCCGGCCCACACTTGTGACGTGTCACCTTCAGCGCCCATCCCTGGGCGCAAAAATTCATGCCACAACCCGCAAACCACAGCACCAAGAAAGCTTGCCCTCATGACCACTGCCAGCTTCCACGGACGTCGCACCGCGCTTGTTCTGTTGACCGCAGCTTGCCTCGGGGCTCACAGCGCGGCAGCGTTGGCACACCCGCACCCGACGCAGGCCGATGCGGTGGCCATGACGGAGAAGGCCGCCGCCTTCCTCGAAACCCATGGCACGGCCAAGCTGATTGAGCGGGTCAACGCCAAGGACCTGGAATTTTGCGACGGGGAGCTGTACCTGGTGGTGCTGCAGCTGGACGGCACCCACCTGGCCCACCCGGTGAATGCGAAGCTGATTGGCAAGTCGCTGCTGGACTTGCCCGATACCAACGGGAAAATGTTCCGCAGGGAGCGGGTCGCCTTGGCGGCCAGCCAGGGCAAGGGCTGGGTTGATTACAAGTACAAGAATCCCAAAACCGGCCGGACCGAGCAGAAGACCGCTTACGTGCTCAAAGCAGCCGAGGTGCTGCTGAGTGTGGGGGTGTACAAAGATTGATGAGCCCAGTGGCTCGCTTCGCCTGAGTACGGCAAATCAGCGCACGGCGGGCGCAGCCCGTTCGCTGCCCCGGCGAGGACCGGCTGCGCCATGGCATGGAGGCCCACCCCAGGTTTTGCTCGCTCTCAGTGGCCGAGCAGGCTTGCGTTGCCGATGGCACAGGTCCGTGAACGAAGTGCGGTCCTGCCCCTCACCGAGGAAACCCCGCACGACACCCGCCTCAAGCATCGCCAGCCCCGACCGATAACCAAGCTGGGTGGGCAAAACACTTGGAAATGACGGCAACTCCCGGTTCATTCGTCACGATCTCTGCACCGAGACGGCTCCTACCATGGGGCCACCTCCTCCTCGTTGAGCGCTGAGGATCATTTGCCGTGCCACGGTCCACTCCCCTTTCACACCACGACAGAAAGCCTTCCATGACTGCAAGCAACTTCAGCCGTCGCACGGCGCTGGTTCTCCTGACGGCCTACCTAGGTGCTTCCAGCCTGACGGCCTGGGCGAATCCCAACCCCACCCAAAAGGATGCCGTGGCCATGACGGACAAGGCCGCGGCCTTCCTCAAGGCCAATGGCAGCGCCAAGCTGATTGAGCGCGTCAACGCCAAGGACCCGGAGTTCTATGCGGGTGAGCTGTACGTGGTGGTGCTGAAGCCGGACGGCACCCACCTGGCCCACCCCATCAATGCCAAGCTGATCGGCAAATCGATGCTGGAAGTGCCCGATCCCGATGGCAAGCTGTTCCGCCAAGAGCGGGTGGACTTGGCAGCCAGCAAAGGCAAGGGCTGGGTCGACTACAAATACAAGAACCCTGAGAACGGCAAGATCGAGCAGAAAACCGCCTACGTGCTGAAGGCGGATGACGTGCTGTTGAGCGTTGGCGTCTACAAAGACTGAGGCCACCGGCTCAAACGCTCGCCCGCATGCCCTCCACCGCACACTCCGCATGAAAACCATACTGAACCGGCTGGGTCTGGATGCCAAGCTGTGGCTGGCCCCGGGGCTGACGCTGGTGCTGATGCTGGTGGTGGCGGCGGGGGGGTTTTTGTCCATGCGACAGCAGCAGGCCACGGTGGGTGACTTGGTGGCCGTCAAGACGCCGAACCTGTTGGCGGTGATCGAACTGGAGCAGTTG
>JAZKHH010000174.1:12094-45596 GCA_040385465.1 Pseudomonadota bacterium
GTGGTGGACATGGCCGAGAGCGACCAGTCGCTGGCGACCACGATGATGCTCAACAGCGAAGCCTCTTTCGCAGAGCTGATCATTCAGCTGCAAGCGCTGCGTGCCTTGCAAGAAACCGCCATGAACGCCTCGGCCAAAGAAACCTCGGTGCTGTTTCGGCGCTCGTTGGTCACAGGCGGCTTTCTGCTGTTGGGCTGCGTGCTGATCGCCGGAGTGGCCACGGTGGCGGTTCGCCGCTCGATCATGCAGTCGGTGCTGTCGATTCGCCAGGCTGCTTCGCGCTTGAAAGACGGCGACTTGTCGCTGCACGCCAGCATCGCCGGCACGGATGAGATTGCCTTGACGGCCCAGGCCATGTCGGAAACGGTGGGCACCCTGCGCGACACCATCCGCTCGGTCAACGCCGCCGCGGGTGAGATCGATGCGGCCATTGGCGAAATTGCCGCGGGCAACCATGATTTGTCGCTGCGCACCGAGCGGCAGGCCGGCCACCTGCAACGCGCCACTTCGGACACTGCGCTCCTGGTGAAGGCCGTCAATGCCAACACCGAAGGGGCCCGTGCCGCCGCCAGCCTGGCGGCCCTGTCGAAAGACCGGGCGGAAAGCAGCGGCAACATGGTGGCCCGGTTGGTGGAGGAGATGCACGCCATCTCCGAGTCGTCGAAGAAGGTGAACGACATCACCAGCGTCATCGACAGCATCGCGTTCCAAACCAACATCCTGGCGTTGAACGCGGCCGTGGAAGCCGCACGGGCCGGCGAGCAAGGCCGCGGCTTTGCGGTGGTGGCCTCAGAAGTGCGCAGCCTGGCGCAGCGCAGCGCCACCGCTGCGGCCGAAATCAAGCGGCTGATCGCCAATGCGGGCGAGCGGGTGGAAGCCGGCGGCACGCTGGCGGTTCGCACTGGGTCGGCGATGCAGGAAGTGGTCAGTGACGTGCTGCGCCTGCACGGCCTGGTCGACGGGATTTCCCAGGCGAGCGGTGAGCAGAATCAAAGCGTGAGCGCCATTGCGCAAATGCTGGCCGAGCTGGACACCGCGACCCAGCAGAATGCGGCGCTGGTGGAGCAAGCCGCTGCGGCAGCCTCGTCGATGCGCCAGGAGTCGGCGCGCCTGGTGGCCGCGGTGGGCACCTTCCGCACCGACGTCTCGGCCGAAGACACGGCGCTGATCGAGCACTGAATCCAGTTCATGCCCTGGTGGGACCGCCGCTTGGTGAGCGGTGAGACCCGTCGGCGCTGAGGGACGAGCCAACAAACCAGTGGATGAACGAACGCGCGGGCGGCCCGCATTGGCAGCGGCGCTTTGCCTGCCCCCTGCCCTACACGCCCAACTCTTTCAAGATGTCTTCCCGCAAGCTCTGCGCCTGGGGACCCGACAGCTTGCGCGGGTGCGGCAGGTCAACCTGGAAGCTGGCCTGGATGGTGGCCGGCCGGGGCGACAACACCAGGATGCGGTCGGCCATGTAGATGGCCTCTTCCACGTCGTGGGTGATCAACAGCACGGTGTGCCGCTCTTCTTCCAGGATGCGCAGCAGCTCGGTGCGCATGCGCAGGTTCATCAGCGCATCGAGTGCGGAGAACGGCTCGTCCATGTAGAGGATGTCGGGCTTGACGACGAAGGCGCGCGCCAGCTCCACCCGCTTGAGCATGCCGCCCGACAGCTCGTGCGGGTAGGCCCCTTCGAAACCTTTCAGCCCCACCATCGCGGCGTAGTGGTCAGCCAAGGCTGCCTTGTCGCCATGGCTGTCGCCGTTGAGGCCGAACATCAGGTTCTGCCGCACCGTCAGCCAGGGGAAGACGGAGCCCTGCTGCGAGATCACGATGCCTTTGGGGCTGGGGCCGAAGCGCGGCACACCGTCGACCTCGACCGTGCCGGTATCGGCCAGCTCGAAGCCGGCCATGATGTTCATCAGCGTCGACTTGCCGCAGCCCGAGGGGCCGACGATGGCAACGAACTCGCCGTCGGCCACGCGCAGGCTGATGCCGTTGACCACCGGCAGCGCCCCTTTTGCTCCCTGAAAATGCTTGCACACCTCGCGCACGACGATCTTGTCGGGTGCGGTGGGGTTGGCGCCTGGGCTGGGGCTTGAGGCGGCGCTTGGGTCGGCCGTTAAGTTCCTATCGGACATAGCGCCACTTCACCGTTTTGAGTCGTTCCAGCAGACGGGTCAGCCCGTCGAGCAGCAGGCCGATGACGCCGATGATGACCATGCTGGCGATCACCAGGTCGTAGCGGTTGCCAGCGTTGCGCGAGTCCATGATCAGGTAGCCGAGGCCCGAGCGCAGCGCGATCATCTCGGCCGCGACCACCACCAGCCAGGCCACGCCCACGCCGATGCGCATGCCGACGATGATTTCTGGCAGCACCGCGGGAATAACGACCTGGCGGAACAGCACCGCGCGCGAGACGCCGAAGTTGGCCGCCGCGCGCAGGTAGCGCCGCTCGATGGTGTGCACCCCCGAGGTGGTCTGCACGATCATCGGGAACACCGACGAGATGAAGATCAGGAAGATGGGGGAGACGTCGCCCACCCCGAACCACAGGATGGCCAGCGGAATCCAGGCGATCGGTGAAATCGGCCGCAGCATCTGGAAGATGGGATTGAGCGTGCGGTAGGCGCCGCTGACCCAGCCCATCCACAAGCCCAATGGCACGGCCACCAGCACCGCCAGCCCAAAGCCCAGGCCGACGCGAAACAGCGAAGCGCCGATGTGCTCCCACAAGGTGCCGTCGGCGGCCAGCTCCAAGGTGCCGGTGACCACCTGCCCGGGTGTGGGGAAGATGACGCTTTCCGTTTGCACCACCGTCCACCACCACAGGCCGATGATGAGGCTGACCACCAGCAGGGGCGGCCAGGTGTTGTGCAGCCAACGGGAGACCTTGGTGCGCGGCGGGGGTGGCAGCGCGCGGGTGGGTGGTGGTGGTGCGCTCACGGCGCCTCCTTTGGGGAATGGCGCTTGGCCGCGCTGGGGGCCAAGGGTGCGGGCGCTGAGGAGGCCGGCGAGGAAGCAGAGGCAGCTGTTGCTGCGGCCGCTGGGGTGGGCCGGCCGGTCCAGCGCTGCCAGCGCCACTTGAGCGTGGACCAGCCCGGTGCAGGTGGCTCGCTGACGACCACGCTCATCTGGCCGCTGGCGTGCGCGGTGCAGGCGAAGGAGTAGGTCGATGCCACTTCGAAAGGCAGCCGGAAGCTCTGCCCCGGCATGATCAAGGTGGGCCCGAAGATCTGCGGCACCTCGTCGAGGTTGCGCAACAGCAGCACGTCGTTGACGCCCAACGTCAAGTGAATCGTGTCGGGCAGGATCTCGACGGCGTCACCGGCCATGCGGCGGGCGTAGGTGCCAGCGGGAATCTCGAACAGCTCGTCGCGCGAGGCCAGGGAGAGGGGAGCCAGCGCGGCCCAGGCCAGGCCCGCCACCAAGGCCACGGCCAGGGAGCCGGTGGTGGCCAGGCGCCACGCGTTCACCGGACGGCCGGCCGCGCTCATGCTCACCGCGGCGCCGCCAGCAACACGCGCAGGTCGTGGAGGTAGTCCTGCGGGGTGCGACCATAGGGCATCATCGCTCGCAGCCGGCCTTGGCGGTCGATCAGGTAGACCGAGGTGGTGTGGTTCATGCCGTAGCCGCCGCCGGCTGTGGGTACTTTCTCGGCCATTGCGCCGTACTGCTGGCGAACGGCAGCCAGCGCCTCGGGCGACGCGGTGCCGCCGACGAAGGTGGGGTCGGAAGCGGCCAGGTAGGTGCGGATGCGCTGGGCGTCGTCTCGGGCCGGGTCGACGGTGAGGTAGACCACCTGCACCGCATCGGCCTGCTGGGCACCCAAGGCCTGGCGCGATTGGGCCAGGGTGGCCAAAGTGGTGGGGCAGGCCTCGGGACAATTTGTGAAACCGAAGGTCAGCAGCACCACCTTGCCGCGAAAGCGCGCCAGGGTGAGCTCGCCGCCTCGCGCGTCTTGCAAAACGAAGTCGGGCGCCAGGCGGGGGGGCTCGAAGGTACCGGCTTTGAGCAAGGGCACGGTGCGCCCGGTTGTCGCTGTCGCGGCACTGGCTGGGGCCCAAGGTGCGAGCAGGGCCGCCCACCCCAGCCAACTGGCCAGCCGAAGCGCTTGCCGTCGGGCGCTTGAGTGCGCTGGGGTGGTAGCGGGGCGCAGGGTCGTCATGCCGCGGTGGTTTCCAGTGGCCATGTCACAGCGTCATCGGGGTGGCCTGCGCCGCCTTGGTGAAGCTTTCATCGACGTACTTCTCGAACGCCACCGGGGCCTTGAGCGTGCCGGCCTCGACCGAGAGCTGCATCAGCTCGTCGAACTCGGTGCGGATCATGCGCAAGTCGCCATAGGTGACGCGGTCGCTGGGGCTCTCCATCACAAAACGCAGGATGTTCGGGTCCTGGTTGAAGAATTTGCGACCGGCGGCGATTTGGATGGCTTTCTCGCGGTGGGCGGGCTGCTGGTCGAGCCAGCGGCCGGCGCCGAGCACGTGGTTGACCAAGTCTTGCACCAGGGGGCGGTTGTCGCGGATGAGCTCTTCGCGCACGGTCAGCACGCAGCAGATGTAGTTGCGCCACTCGTCGCGCGTCATGCGCAGCGGGCGGGCGTAGCCGGCGCGCTGGGCGGCCGCGCCGAAGGGCTCGCCGGTGCAGTAAGCGTCAACAGCCTTGGCGTAGAGTGCTGCGGGCATGTCGGGCGGGGGCATCTCGATCAGCTGGATGTCCTTTGGCGTCATGCCCTCTTGCGCCAGCATCTTGCGCAGAAAAAGGAAGTCCACCGCAAAGCGGCTGGGCACCGCGATGCGCTTGCCCGCCAGGTCTTTGAATCTCTGGAAGCTCGAATCGGTGCGCACCATGATCACCGCGCCCGAGCGGTGGCCCAATGAGACGACTTTCACCGGGATCTTTTTGTCGGCGAGGTCCATCACCAAAGGCGCCAGCATGTAGGCCGCCTGGATGCGGCCGGTCATCAGCGACTCTTTGATCTCGGGCCACCCGTTGTACTTGCTGTACTCGAACTCGAACTTTGGGGCGCCGGATTTGTCGGCGGCGTTGGCAGCGGCCTTGGCCACGCAAGCCACCGGCAGGGTCAGGTTGCAAGTGACGGGCAGGCCGCCGACCTGCACCGGCTTTTTGTTGTCAGCAGCCCAGCTTGGGCCGGCCAAGCTGGGCAGCGCGAGCGCCAGCGCCCCCCGAAGCAGCGCCTGCCGACGGTCCAGGGCAGGCGGAGATGGGGGTGGGAGGGAGTTCATGGTGAGCGCGGTGCCGCAACAAAAGGGTCAACCCCGCATTTTCTCTCAATTGCCGGCTGCTCGGCCCCCTCAGGTCAGGGAGGGGCTTCAGTGCAAGGCGATGGGCGATGGCCGACGGGGGCTTTGCGCACCCTTGGCCGTGGAACGGGAGCGAACGTGGGGGCAGAGGCGGTGTGCGCTCAACGGTTCTCACCCTGCATGGCATGCCCGTCCACCCGGAGCTGAAACAGGAAATACGGCGGAATGCACACCCCCGATGCTGCCGACGCGGTGGGCGCGGCGGCGCAGATGTAATCGTCTCGGCACGGCTGCTGCACCGAGCAGGCTTGCAAGCTGCCAGGGCGCACGTTCTCGCTCAGGCAGGCATCGAACGGTGTCTGGCCGCGCGCCAGGCAGGCGTTGAAGCCCGCCAGCACCGCGATGGCGCCGCAAGCCTCGCCCTCGCGCAAGCCGGTGCACCCACCGGAGCACATGCCGTTGGGAAAGCCCACTGACGGGTCCTCGCAGATTTGCTGGGGGCCGCAAGCGCGGGAGGCCACGTCGCTGACCGCATCACGGTGTGGATCGGTGTGGTGGCGCATGCGCCCCACCCGGCAGGCCGTGCCCGACAGCGTGGCCGCCGGGGACACCGGCAGGCACAGGCCGGTGCGGCTGACGCGGTCGTCGCGCAGCACGGGCTCGCAGCGCAGCCCCTGCGCGCAGGTCCACGACGCAAAAGCCGCATCGCCCAAGCCACAGTGGGCCCCGGCCCGGCCTTCGTCCGTGTCCGCCCGCACCGACCAGGGGCGGAACACTTCGGGTGTGCGGTGCGCCAGCAAGCTGGCCAGGTACGCCTGCCGACGGGGCTGGTCGTGCAGAAAATGCACCGAGGCGGGCATCCGGATGGCGTTGACAGCGGCCGTTGGCGGCAAGTCGCGGCCCAGAAAATGGAAGCCTGCCACCGAGCGGCCCTGGTGGCACCCCACGCAGCTGAGGTCGTTCAACCGGCGCAGCACGCCGTGCGGCGTGGTGACCGTTCGCATGGCCTGAGGCTGCGCCACCCGGATCTCCGACTCGTCGAGCAGCTGGGTGAACGGTGCGTTGGACAAGCGGTGCACCCCATTGAGCGCCACGGACGACGCCAGGCGCGCGGCGAAGCGGTCGGGCAGACGGGCCACGCCCTGGTCCAGCTGGGCCTGCACCTCGGCATCGTTGACCCAGTCGCGCAGCGCCCGGCGTGCCGCCGGATCGGCGCGCAGGCGCGCGACGTCGGGCGTGTTCTCCAGCGGCGCAGCCGACCAGGTGGCGCCCTCGCGCTGGAACACCCGCATCAGGTACTCGGCATGGCCGCCCAGGTCGGGCCGCACGGTCGAGGGCCAGCGCACCGACTGCAGGTTGACCTCGACCGAGCGCAGGCGCCAGGGCTTGAGGGCGGCTGGCCGCCAGTCGCTGGTGTCTGTCGACTGGGCGGCTGATTGCGCGAACGCGTTCCAGCGTTCGGCCGCCGGCCCGCAGCCCGACGACGCCGTGCGCTCGGGCTCGAACACCACGTTGACGGTCATCGGCAGGCGCGAGTACACGCCACGGGCCTGGTAGGCCAACCGGTAGATGAAGCGAAACTCACCGCAGCCGGTGGAAGGGTCGGTGAAAGGCGCGCGGTCCAGCCGGCTGACGACGCCCACCAGTTCAAACCGCGCGGTCTCAGCGCTCAACCAGCGGGCATCGAACAACCGGTGGCTGCTGCGCAGGCCCACGGCCAAGCGGGGATCTTGGCGGCGCAGGTCCGCCAGGTCGTTGGCCAGCACGGTGGCCAGGTGACGGTAGCCTGGCAATGTCAGCAAATCCTTGGCCTGCCCGGTGGCCGAGTCGGCGTTGAAAGCCAATTGGCCCAGGTCGAAACCGTGGTGCGCCTGCAGGCGTTGAAGCACCGCAGGCTCGTCGACGAACGACGGGAGTGCCGACGTCGCTTGAGCTGGTGCGGCCAGCCACAAGCCGGTCCATGCCAGCGCGCTTATCACCCTTCGCAAACATCGGCCCATCGTTGTGACGCCTTGCGCCGGCTCCAGAGGCGGCGAGTTCGCCGATCATGCCAGCCGCAGGGACCTTGCCACAGGCGGTGACAGCCTGTCGGGTCGCCGTTTCGTTGTTGCTGAAAGACGTCGGACGGGGCCTGGGGTCGCGCAGACCGGCACTGCACCGTGCCCGAGCCCATCGCACGCTCTAAACTTCCCGATCCCCGTTCTGCGCACCCGGACATGACCGACGACACTCTGCGTGCTTCTCCCCTTCCCGCCGTCCCCGCACCTCTGACGCCCGACAGCGCCGGCAGCATCGCCCAGCGCCTGGACCGCTTGCCGTGGTCGCGCTGGCATTGGCGGGTGGTGCTGGCCCTGGGCATTGCCTGGGTGCTGGATGGGCTCGAGGTCACCCTGGTGGGCGCCATTGGCGCGGTGCTCGCGCGAAGCGACACGTTGGGCCTGACACCGGTGGAGATCGGCTGGACGGGCTCCCTGTATGTGGCGGGCGCCATCGTGGGCGCGCTGTGGTTTGGCCGCATGACCGACCAGCTGGGGCGCAAGAAACTGTTCATGGTGACCTTGGCGGTGTACGCCGTGGCCACCTTCGCCACCGCCTTTGCCACCGATTTCTGGTTTTTCAGCCTGTGCCGCTTTGTCACCGGGATGGGCATTGGCGGTGAATACGCGGCCATCAACTCCGCGGTCGACGAATTGATTCCCGCGCGGCTGCGCGGCCGGGTCAACCTGGCCATCAACGGCAGCTTCTGGATCGGGGCGGCCCTGGGGGCGGCGGTCAGCCTGGTCTTGCTCGACCCACGGGTGTTCGGGCCGGTGCTGGGCTGGCGCATGTGCTTCGGGTTGGGGGCGCTGCTGGCAGTGGCCATCGTGCTGGTGCGGCGCTATGTGCCAGAGAGCCCGCGGTGGCTGCACCACCACGGCCGCGAAGACGAGGCGCGACGCATCGTCGAGCAGATCGAGGCCGAGGTGGTCGCGGAGCACGGGCCGCTGCCACCGGTGTTGCAGCCGGCTGCTGCCACCGCCCGACGGGTGGCGCCCACGGTGCGCCAGATGCTGCACACCCTCACCCACCGCCTGCGCCGACGCAGCGTGGTCGTGCTGGCACTGATGCTGTCGCAGGCGTTTTTCTACAACGCCATCTTTTTCAGCTACGCGCTGGTGCTCACCCGTTTTCACGGCGTGGCCGAGAACCGGGTGGCGCTCTACATCTTCCCGTTTGCGCTGGGCAACGTGCTGGGCCCGCTGTGGCTGGGGCCGCTGTTCGACCGGGTGGGCCGGCGCCGCATGATCGCACTGACCTACACGCTGGCAGGGGTGGGCCTCCTGCTGACCGGTGGCGCCTTCATGGCAGGCTGGTTGACGGCCCTGAGCCAGGCGCTGTGCTGGTCGGCGGTGTTTTTCTTCGCCTCAGCGGCGGCGAGCTCGGCCTACCTGACGGTGAGCGAGGTCTTCCCGCTGGAAATGCGTGGGTTTGCCATCGCGCTGTTCTATGCGGTGGGCACGGGCGCGGGAGGCTTTGCCGCGCCGCTGTTGTTCGGCTGGCTTGTGTCCACCGGCAGCCGCGATGCGGTGACCGCCGGCTATGCCTTGGGCGCCCTGCTGGTGATTGCCGCCGGCTTGCTGACCTTGCGTTTCGGGGTTGACGCCGAGCGCAAGCCGCTGGAAGAGGTGGCGCCGTCGATGGATTGAGAGGGTGGAGGAGAGGAAAAAACCGGTGATGCTCCAGCGGAGCCGTCCTCCGGTCGATGCTGCACGCATGGGCCACCTTCACCCAGGCTGCCCGCACCACCCCCGTTCTCTAGCCCGGATGTTTCGCCAAGGACGCGCCGTGAGGCAGTGGCTGGGCGAGCCGGGGTGGCCGAGACGGCCGCAGCCAAGGCCGGTGGGCCTTGGCGAGGAGTTGAGGCCGCATCCGGCCGGCCAGACGCTGTCGCAGGGGCGCGTCGCGTGGTTGCCCACATGGCTTCGGTGTTCGTGGCCTCCAACACCAGCCTTCATGCGTTGTCTCCGGCGATCCTCAAGCGACCTGGTGAAATATCCGGGCTAGGCCTCAAGCACGACCTGGAAGCCGCCATAGATCATCCGCTTGCCGTCGAAGGGCATGGCGACGTCACGCAAGCGTTCGTCGGCCATCGCCTGGGCCATGCCGACGTCGCGCACCGCCCGCGATGGCCAGGTGATCCAGGCAAAAATCACCGTCTCGTCCGGTTTGCATTGCACGGCCATCGGGAACGAGGTCAGCGTGCCCTCCGGCACGTCGTCGCCCCAGCACTCCACGATGCTCAAAGCACCGTGTTCCTTGAACACGGCAGCCGCCGTGCGGGCATGGGCGAGGTAGTCTTCACGGTGGCCGGTGGGCACGGCAGCGACAAAGCCATCGACGTAGTTCATGAGAATGTCTCCTGTGAGGGCGTAAAGAAGTCAGAAAAAAAGTGGGTCATGGAGCGCCAGCGAATGCGGTCAGCCCAGGGTCACCTTGAATGGCTTAACTGCGGTCGAGACGACCAACGAGCGAGCTTGCGGATGAGCACCTGTTCGACCCCAACACAGGGCAAGCAGCGCTCCAGCCTGGGCTGCGCTGTCTTCCCCGCTTGCTTGGCGACGCGCGAGGGGCTGCCTGAGGGCTCAGCAGGCCGCCCCCGCGCCAAGTGCCGCCGCGGGCCCCTCAGGCCAGATCGAACCGGTCCAAATTCATCACCTTCGTCCAGGCGGCCACAAAGTCCTCGATGAACTGGGACTGCGCATCGGCGCTGGCATACACCTCTGCAATGGCCCGCAGCTGGGCGTTCGAGCCGAACACCAGGTCCACGCGTGTGGCCGTCCAGCGCGGCTCACCGCTTTGGCGGTCGCGGCCCTCGAAGGTGTCTTGGGTGCCGGAGGTGTCTTTCCACTCGGTGGCCATGTCCAGCAGGTGAACAAAGAAATCGTTGCTCAACGTGCCTGGCCGCTGGGTCAGCACGCCATGCCGGGTGTGGGCGGGGTGCACGCCCAGCACCCGCAGACCGCCGACCAGCACCGTCATCTCCGGCGCCGTCAGCCCCAGAAGCTGGGCCCGGTCGATCAACAGCGCCTCGGCCGGTACGGCAAAGCGCGCTTTTTGGTAATTGCGGAAACCCTCGGCCAGCGGCTCGAAATGCACGAAGGACTCGACGTCGGTTTGTGCCTGTGACGCGTCGGTGCGACCGGGTGTGAACGGCACCACCAACTCGGCGCCGGCCTCTCGGGCCGCCTGCTCCACGCCGGCCCCACCCGCCAGCACGATCAGGTCGGCCAGCGAAATCTGCTTGCTACCGCCGCCACCGCCCCCTGCCTGCGCCGTCTGAGCCGCGTTGAATTGCCGCTGCACGCCCTCGAGCACCTGCAGCGCCGTGGCCAGGTGCTCCGGCTCGTTGACCGCCCAATCTTTTTGCGGCGCCAGGCGGATGCGCGCGCCGTTGGCACCGCCCCGCTTGTCGGAACCCCGGAAGGTGGAGGCCGAGGCCCAGGCGGTGGTGACAAGCTGCGCCACGCTCAAACCCGAGGCCAGGACCTTCTGCTTCAAGGCCGCGATGTCTTGCGCGTCCACCAGCGGGTGGTCGACCGGCGGCAATGGGTCCTGCCAAATCAGCGCTTCGGCCGGCACCTCAGGCCCCAGGTAACGGGCGCGGGGGCCCATGTCGCGGTGGGTCAGCTTGAACCAGGCGCGCGCGAAGGCATCGGCGAACTGGTCGGGGTTGTTCAGGAAGCGGCGGGAGATTTTCTCGTAAGCCGGGTCCAGGCGCAGCGACAGGTCGGTGGTGAGCATGGTCGGCGCGTGGCGCAGGCTGGGGTCGTGCGCATCGGGGATGGTGTTCGCACCCCCACCATCCTTGGCCACCCACTGCTCCGCACCCCCGGGGCTTTTTGAAAGCTCCCATTCGAAACCGAACAAGTTCTCGAAGTAGTTGTTGCCCCACTGCGTGGGGGTGGTGGTCCAGGTGACCTCCAGGCCGCTGGTGATCGTGTCAGCACCTTTGCCGGTGCGGTAGCTGTTCTTCCAGCCAAAGCCCTGGGCCTCCAAGCCCGCCGCTTCGGGCTCGTCGCCCACATGGGAAGACGGGGCAGCGCCATGGGTCTTGCCAAAGGTGTGGCCACCGGCGATCAGGGCCACGGTTTCCTCGTCGTTCATGCCCATGCGGCCGAAGGTTTCGCGGATGTCGCGGGCAGCGGCGAGGGGGTCGGGGTTGCCGTCGGGCCCCTCGGGGTTGACGTAGATCAGGCCCATCTGGGTGGCGGCCAAAGGGTTTTCCAGGTCGCGCGTGTGCAAGTGCCCATCGGCCGAGTCGTCGGACGACACCACGCCGCCTGCTTTGTCCACGCCTTCAGAGCCGTCGGCGTAACGCTTGTCGGCACCCAGCCAAGTCGTCTCGCGGCCCCAATACACGTCTTGGTCAGGCTCCCACACGTCGGCCCGGCCACCGCCGAAGCCGAAGGTTTTGAAGCCCATGGTTTCCAGGGCCACGTTGCCGGTCAGGATGATCAGGTCGGCCCAGGAGAGCTGCCGGCCGTACTTCTGTTTGATGGGCCAGATCAAGCGGCGGGCTTTGTCCAGGCTGACGTTGTCGGGCCAGCTGTTCAGAGGGGCGAAGCGCTGTTGCCCCCGGCCGGCACCGCCGCGGCCATCGCCCATGCGGTAGGTGCCGGCGCTGTGCCAGGCCATGCGCACGAAGAAGGGGCCGTAGTGCCCGAAGTCCGCGGGCCACCAGTCCTTCGAGTCGGTCATGAGGGCGGCCAAGTCCCGCTTGACAGCCGCCAGGTCCAGGCGCTTGAAGGCCTCGGCGTAGTCGAAGCCCGGGCCCATGGGGTCGCTTTGGCTGGAGTGCTGATGGAGCAGATCCACGCGCAACCGCTGGGGCCACCAGTCGGTGTTGGTGGTGCCAGCGCCGGCGGCCTGGTTGAACGGACACTTCGCTTCTGCGGCTTCACGACCCATGTCAACGGTCCTTTTCTGGATTGGAAGAGGGGATGACCATTGTGTGACAACGGCTCAGCGAACTGAAGCGCAAAACCCCTTTGCTGTCAGACGAACGCCTTGGCCGCCCCTGGGTTGATTGGAGCCGACCGCACCCGCCATTCGGTCATGGAACGCTGGGTATGGCGCTGGGTGCCGTTATGCACGACCCGACTAGCCAAACCCGTTTTCATTCGTTGAGCCCGGCGCATCCCACTTCTACAGTCTGTGGCTTCGGGACCTGACAGGACATGACAGGTCTCCACCGCCAACGACCGTCATGACCCACCCGCACCTCAGCCCCACCGAGCAGCGCTCGCCGCCCTCCTTGACCTTGCACAGCCGCATCCGTGAAGAGCTGCGCGAGCGCATCTTGCGGGGCGCCCTGCAGCCGCACGACCGCGTGCCTTCGGAAAGCGAACTGATGGCGCACTACGGGGTGAGCCGCGTCACCGTGCGCCAGGCGCTGGGTGACCTGCAAAGCGCGCGCATGATCGTCAAGGTGCCCGGCAAAGGCTCGTTCGTGGCGGCCCTGAAGCCGTTCCAGGAACTGGGGCGTTTGCAAGGCTTCGCCGAGGCGATGAACAGCCGCGGGCATGACACCTTCAGCCGCCTCATCCGGCTCGAGACCGTCACTGCTCCCGACCGCGTGGCGGACCGTCTGCAGCTGCCGGTGGGCGCCCAGGTCACCGAGGTGCAGCGGGTGCGCTTCCTGGACGGGCGGCCGGTCTCGGTCGACACCACCTGGCTGCCCTTGCACCTGGGCGGGCGCCTGCAGCGCGACGACCTCGTCACCCGCGACATCTTTTTGATCCTCGAGACCGACCTGGCCACGCCGCTGGGCCACGCCGACCTGGCCCTGGACGCCGTTGGTGCCGATGCGCGCACCGCCTCGCTCCTGGACCTGCCGCCTGGCAGCCCGGTGCTGCACATCGAGCGCCTCACCCATGACCGCAACAGCCGCCCTGTCGATTACGAGCACCTGCACTGCCGCTGCGACACCTTCCAGTACCGCCTGCGCCTGCAGCGCCACTGATCCCCCTCTCCCCCTTCCCACGAACACGGCGACGACAACAACCTCATGATGACCATGAACACGATCGAACACGAAGTGGATGTGCTGGTGATCGGCGGCGGCACCGCCGGCCCGATGGCCGCCGTCAAGGCCAAGCAGGCCAACCCGGCCCTGCGAGTGCTGCTGCTCGAGAAAGCCCACGTCAAACGCAGCGGCGCCATTTCCATGGGCATGGACGGGCTGAACAACGCCATCATCCCTGGGCACGCCACGGCCGAGCAGTATGTGCGCGAGATCACCCTGGCCAACGACGGCATCGTCAACCAGAAAACCGTCATGGCCTACGCCGCCAACAGCTTCGCGATGATCGAGGAGCTCGACCGCTGGGGCGTGAAGTTCGAGCGCGACGAGACCGGCGACTACGCGGTGAAGAAGGTGCACCACATGGGCAGCTACGTCTTGCCCATGCCGGAAGGCCACGACATCAAGAAGGTGCTGTACCGCCAGCTCAAGCGCACCCGGGTCGAGATCACCAACCGCCTGGTGGCCACCCGCCTGCTCACCGCGGACGACGGCCGCATCGCCGGCGCCATGGCCTTCGACTGCCGCACGGCCGAGTTCCATGTGGTCCGCGCCAAGTCGGTGGTGTTGAGCTGCGGCGCGGCCGGCCGGCTCGGCCTGCCGGCGTCCGGCTACCTCTTCGGCACCTACGAGAACCCCACCAACGCGGGCGACGGCTACTCGATGGCGTACCACGCGGGTGCGGAGCTCTCGGGCATCGAGTGCTTCCAGATCAACCCGCTGATCAAGGACTACAACGGCCCTGCCTGCGCCTACGTGACCGGCCCCTTCGGCGGCTTCACCACCAACGCCGAAGGCCAGCGCTTCATCGAATGCGACTACTGGAGCGGCCAGATGATGTGGGAGTTTTTCCAGGAGCTGCAAGGGGGCAAGGGGCCGGTGTTCCTCAAGCTCGACCACCTGGCCGAGGAAACCATCTCCACCATCGAGACCATCCTGCACACCAACGAGCGGCCCAGCCGAGGGCGTTTTCACGCCGGCCGCGGCACCAACTACCGCGAACGCATGGTGGAGATGCACATCTCCGAGATCGGCCTGTGCAGCGGCCATTCCGCCTCTGGCGTGTGGGTGGACGAACACGCCCGCACCACCGTGCCGGGGCTGCATTCCGCTGGCGACATGGCCTGCGTGCCGCACAACTACATGCTCGGTGCTTTTGTCTATGGCCAGCTGGCCGGCGAAAGCAGCGCCCAGTACTGCGCCGACCACGACTTCGCCCCGGTCGATGCGCAGCAGGTCGACGCCGAGCGCACGCGGGTGTGGGCGCCGCTGCTGCGCGAGCACGGCCTGCCGCCCAACCAGGTCGAATACAAGCTGCGCCGCATGGTCAACGACTACCTGCAGCCGCCCAAGGTGACCCGCAAAATGGAAATCGGCCTGGAGCGCTTCGAGGCCATCCACCACGATCTCGAGCAGCTCAAGGCGCGCGACCCCCACGAGCTGATGCGGGCGCTGGAGGTGCACGCCATCCGCGATTGCGCCGAGATGGCCGCCCGCGCCTCGCTGTACCGCACCGAGAGCCGCTGGGGCCTGTACCACGCGCGGGTCGACTTCCCCGAGCGCAACGACACCGACTGGCTGTGCCATGCGCAGCTCAAGAAAGACGAGCAAGGCCGCATGACCAGCTTCAAGCGCGCCATCGAACCGCACATCGTGCCCATCGCCGACACCGAGCGCAACGCCTACCGGCAGCTGCGCATTGCCGTGCCGGCCGAGCCCCTCCCCGCCTGAAAGGACTGACCCATATGCAGATCGCTCCCATCGCACTCCACCCCGCCGCCGTGCCGGTCACCGTCGACTCTGAGAAGTGCATTGCCCACAAGGGCTGCACCGTTTGTGTGGACGTGTGTCCGCTGGACGTGTTGGCCATCGACCTGTCCAAAGGCACGGCCTACATGAAGTTCGACGAGTGCTGGTACTGCATGCCCTGCGAGAAAGACTGCCCTACCGGCGCCGTCCACGTCGACATCCCCTACCTGCTTCGATAAAAACATTTTTGAGGAAATACCGATCATGAACACCCTTGCCAAGCCTTTGAGCGCCCTCGCGCTGGCCCTGGCCTTTGCCACCGGCGCGAACACCGCCAACGCCGCTGAGACCATTCGCGTGGCCATCGGCACCCAAGACACCACCATCAACTGCGCCACTGGCGGCCTGCTGATCCGCGAGCTCAAGCTGCTCGAAAAGTACCTGCCCCGCGACGGTAAGTACAAGGACGTGCGCTACGACATCCAGTGGAAGAACTTCACTTCCGGCGCGCCGCTCACCAACGAGATGGTCGCCGACAAGCTCGACATCGGCTCCATGGCCGATTTTCCGGGCTCGAACAATGGCGCCGCCTTTTTGAAAGCCGGCAAGCAAAGCGTGTTCATCACCGTGCTGTCGGGCAGCACCTTGGGCAGCGGCAACGGCATCGTGGTGCCGCGCGAATCAAAGGTGACGTCGCTGTCTGAACTGAAGGGCCGCACGATCTCGGTGCCCTTCGCCTCCACCGCCCACGGCATGCTGCTGCGCGCCGTCGCTGCCCAGGGCTGGGACCCGCAGAAAGACGTCAACATCATCACCCAGGCACCGGAAGTGGCCGGCCCCGCCCTGCAAGCCAACAAGATCGAGGCCCATGCCGACTTCGTGCCCTTCGTCGAATTGTTCGAGCACCGCGGCGTGGCTCGCAAAATCTTCGATGGTGCCCAAGCCAAAGGCGCCACCTACCACGGCTCGCTCGTCAGCGCTGCCTACGCCAAGCAGCACCCCGAGGTCGTCGTTGCCTTCCTGCGCGCCGCCATTGAAGCCGACCGCCTGATCGCCGCTGAGCCCGAAAAATACAGCGAGCTGATCGAGAAAGTCACCGGCATTGAAGCCGCGGTGAATTACCTGTACCACGGTCCGCTGGGCTTGCAAACCCGCGACCTGACTTGGAAGCCCGAGTACCGGCAGGCCCTCAGAACCTCCATCGAGACGCTCAAGCTGATGGGCCGCGAATCACCGCTGAACGCCGACACCTTCGTCGACGACCAGTACATCCGCGCCGCTTTCAAGCAGGCCAACCTGAACTACGACGCCCGCTTGGCCAACCACGACAAGCTGCCGCTCAAGGCCAACGACGCCCTCACCGGCAAGCCCATCACCGACTTCCAGCGCGTGGCCGGCATCTGGGTGCAAGGCGAGCCGACCGTGCGCCACTACGCCACCATCGAGAACGCCCTGAGCGATCTGAGCAAGCTCGAACAGGCTGGCAAGAAGGCCCGCGCCGTCTACGTGCACGACCTGATCCACCGCATCAAGCTGCTCGCCCCCACCACCTGGTACGCCAGCGACGCCAAGGGCCAGCTCAGCGCCTTCCTGCAAAAGGACGCCGCCACCGCCTATGCCGCCGCCAACAAGGGCCGTGTGCTCGACTTCGCCGGTGCGCTGGCCGCGGCCAAGGCCCTGTGACGCCATGAGCGCGCTCCACCCCCCCTCCCCCGCCGCCGCCTTGAGACCGCACCGAGGCAGCCCCGCCCCAGTCACCGCCAGCACCGCGGCGCGCGACCGGCCCACGCCGCCCCAGCGTGCGCCCCTGCCTTGGCGCCGCCTGGCCCTGCAGGTAGCCTCTCTCGTCGGCTGCCTGCTGGTCTGGCACCTGTGCGCCAGCCAGCGCCTGAACCTCGGGCTGGTGACCTTTGCCAACGTGCCCACGCCTGCTGAGACGCTCGACGCGGCCTGGCAGTTGCTGCAGTCGCCCAAGCTTTGGCCGCACCTGTCGAGCAGCCTGCTGCGCGTGGGCCTGGGCTTCGGTGCCGCGGTGGCGGTGGGTGTGGGCCTGGGGCTGGTCATCGGCCGCCTGCGCTGGGTGCGCGACCTGCTGCTGCCGCCGCTGGAAGTGCTGCGGCCGATTCCCGCCGTGGCCTGGATTCCCCTGGCCATCCTGATGTTCCCCTCGTCGGAGGGCAGCATGGTGTTCATCACCTTCGTCGGCGCGCTGTTCCCGATCCTGCTCAACACCATCCACGGCGTGGAAGCGGTCGACGCCCGCCTGATCGCCTCGGCGCGCAGCCTGGGCACGCGGCGCTGGCGCCTGTTCACCGAGGTCATCGCCCCCGGCGCGGCGCCCAACATCGTCACCGGCCTGTCCATCGGCATGGGCACCTGCTGGTTCTGCCTCGTCACCGCCGAGATGATTGCCGGCCAATACGGCATCGGCTACTACACCTGGGAGTCCTACACCGTGCAGAACTACCCCAACATCGTCGTCGGCATGCTGGTGATCGGCGCCTTGGGCATGGGCAGCAGCGTGCTCGTTCAACGCGTGGGCCAGCGGCTGATGCCGTGGTACCGCCCGCAAGGAGGCTCCCGATGAGCGCCGCTCCCATCACGCCCTCCAACCATCCCCACGGCGGCCACATCCGCATCGACGGCGTGAGCATCGACATGGGCGACGCCGGCCAGCGCTTCGAGGTGCTGCACGACGTGACCATCGACGCCGCCCCGGGTGAGTTCATCTGCCTGCTGGGCCCCTCAGGCTGCGGCAAGTCGACCCTGCTCGGCGCGCTGGCCGGCCACCTGCTCCCCGCCCGCGGCACCCTGAGCCTCGACGGCCAACCCATCCACGGCCCCCACCCGCAGCGCGGCCTGGTGTTCCAGCAGCACACCTTGTTCCCCTGGAAGACCGTGCTCGACAACGTCGCCTACGGCCTGAAGATGAAAGGCGTGGATCGCGCCCAGCGTGAAGACGAAGCCCGGCAGCTGCTCCGCTGGGTCGGCTTGGAAGGTTTTGAGAACCGCTACCCGCGCGAACTCTCCGGCGGCATGCAGCAGCGCGTCGAGATCGCCCGCGTGCTGATCAACCACCCCCGCGTGCTGTTGATGGACGAGCCTTTCGGCGCCCTCGACGCCCTCACCCGCGCCCGCATGCAAGAGCTGCTGCTCGACCTGTGGACCCGCCTGCGCACCACCATCCTCTTCGTCACCCACGACATCGACGAGGCCCTCTTCCTGGCCGACCGGGTGCTGGTGCTCAGCCCACGGCCCGGCCGCATCGTCGAAGCCCTCGGGGTGCCCTTCGAGCGCCCCCGCCACACCGGCCAGCTCACCCACCCCGACTTCGTGGCCCTCAAGCGCCGCTGCCTGGCGCTGCTGCGCCAGGATGGCCAACGCGACCAGCCCACCCTGGACCGCCTCACCCCCCTCGGCGCTCCCCTCGCCGCCCACACCTGACGGACTCCACGACCCCATGACCGCCGACCCCCAGATCACCGCCTTGCAAGCCCGCCTGGCCAGCCCCGACGCCGGCGTGCGCCGCGTCGCCTTGCTGGAGTTCTCCGATGTGGAGGATGAAGCCCTGCTGCCCGCCATCACCCACGCGTTGCACCACGACCCCGAGCCCACCTTGCGCGCCGACGCCGCCCGCGTGCTGGCCGGCTGGGACCGCGATGACGTTGTCCAGGCCCTCGGCCAGGCCCTGCTCGACACGCCGGAAGTGCGTGAAGCCGCGGCTCAGTCGCTGACCGAACTCAAAGACCCCTTGTCGGGCATTCCGCTGGTCCCTCTGTGCTGGCACGACGACGCCCCGGTGCGGGCCGCCGCCCTGCGCGGCCTGCGCGAGTTGCGCGTGCCCCAGGCCGCGCCCGCCGCCATCGCCTCGCTGCAGCATGCCGACCCCACCGTGCGCCGCGAGGCCGTCGGCGTGCTCGGCTGGCTCAAGCATGTGGCCGCCCTGCCCTTGTTGGCCCAAGTCGCCACCGACGACCCTGACCCGGAAGTGCGTCGCGCCGCCACCGGTACCCTCAGCGCCGCCACGGCAGCAAGCGATGCACCCTGCGTTGTGCCCGCACTGTGCCGCGCCTTGGCCGACCCCGTCTGGGCCGTGCGGGAAGAAGCCGCCACCACCCTCGGCAAGCTGCCCGCCACCGACACGCTGGTGACCACGGTGTTGCGCGAAGCGATGAGCGACGACTACTGGCAGGTGCGCCTGCGCGCCGCACGCGCCCTGGGCAAACTGCGCGACACCGCCGCCCTGCCTGTGCTGACCGAAGCCCTCCTGCACCCTGCCGGCAACCTGCGCAAGGAAGCCGCCATTGCCCTCGGTGACATCGGCGATGCCAACGCCCTGCCCGCCCTCGACGCCGCCCAGGCCGACCCCGACCCCGAAGTGCGCAAGGCCGTGCGCCTGGCCATCCAGCGCCTTGCCCCCACCACCTCGGCGACGGCGGGAGCGCCGAGATGAACGTGAACGACGTGCACCCGCCTCCCGTGGCGGTGGAGGTGCAGCCCACCGGATTGGTCCTCACTTGGGCCGAGGGCACCACAACCCAGCTGCGTGCCGACGCCTTGCGAACGGCCTGCCGGTGCGGCGACTGCCGACGTAACGCTGTGGCCGGTCGGACGGCGCCGGTGGCTGCCGGGTTGGCATTGGTCACTGTCGAAGCCGCCGGCGCTTACGGCCTGCGATTGATCTTCAGTGACGGGCACGACCGGGGGATCTATCCCTGGTCGTTGATGCGGGACCTGGAGGACCTGAACCGGTAAGCGAGCCTGCCCAACACTGCCTCCAACAGGCCCAAGTTTGCTGCCCGACCCCTCCAATTCGCCTATCCTTGCCGCAGCCGCCTGTGCGGCAAGACGGAACTCTTGTTCTCGACCTCCCCCCCCCCGGTCAGGATGAAGAAGCGATGGTGTACACCGGAATGGGCTGGCTCGCCTATGTGATCTGGCTCGCAGCACTGTGCCTTTCCAGTCAGCTCGTGCAAGCGCCTTTGGCTTGGCAAGGCCTGGAAGTTTCCAGGGTAGGTGCCATCTTCCTCTTGGCCGCGGCGCTGTCGGCGCCGACCATCTTCATCGCCGGCACCGTCTTGAATCGCCACAAGGTGGCGCGAAAGATCTTTCGGTTTGGCAAGGAACGAACCGTCCATTGGGGGCCGCACACCCTCAATCTGATGCCCATCGAGTATTGGGCCTTCCTCATTCCGGCGTTCACCTTGGTGTTCTACGGCGTGTTCACCTGGATCTAGGGCACGAACGATGGAGGCCTTGCGGCCAGCGAACCCACCACGCGAGCGCTGCACCGTCGGCCGGTCCAGCTGAAGTGGGCAGCGGCTCAACCCGCCCCCATCAATCTCTCATCCCGCCCCGTTCGCCCACTCACCGCTTTTTGGCAGAAGGGTCGGGCGCTCCACCCAGTAAAAGAGCGCCTGGGTCCAGAAAAAACATTTGCTTCCAACCTTGTGGGGCCGAGCCGTTGTACCGCCAGGGCAAGGGAATGAGGGAGACCACGGCGTAGTGCAGATGCGGTGGTTTGCCGGCTGCGTTGCCCGTGGTGCCCACCAGCCCCAACTTCTCGCCTCTGGCCAGAAAGCGTGGCGAGGGCTCTTCACCATCTGCCAGATGGGCGTAGTAGTGCACCCGCCACTTCGGCCCGAGAACCGCCACCACGTTGCCACCTCTGCCCCTCGAACCTTGGAAGATGACAACCCCCGGCACCGCCGACACCACGTTCCTGCCCCGAGGGGCAAACACATCAATGCCTTTGTGGACGCCGGACGGCCCCCAGGGCTCGTACCAAAATGATTGGTGGTTCCAGTCCTTCGGTGTGGCGCCAGCCACCGGGATCTGCGCGTTTTCGGGAAGGGCAAAGCCCAAAGCGACCAGGAGGGCGAAAGCCGTCAAAACCACGAGAGAGCCACGGCGTTTCATTGAAGGCAGTCCCACGTCAAGCGTGAAGGGCGCACCGTGCGTTCGTCGGCAGAAAGCGCGGATTGTACCGACGGGCCTGTTCTTTCAAGCAGCGTGTGACCACGAGCGAGGCCCTCAGCCAATCGACGCGCAGAGGGGGTGCGCCGTGGCAAACGATCCATCATTCCCTTTCGCCGCCCAACATCGGCGCACCCGGTGCCTTGGGCACCTTGCTCGCATACAGCACATCGGTTCGAAGGATGTACTTGACGCCGCCATTCACGACGGCTCCCCGATGACGAAGGCGATGTGGAAACACCAAAGCCATTCCCGTCACGGGCTGGATGGACTCCCATCCGAAATCTGTGCTGCCACCGTCAAAGCCCTCGTTCAAATAAACCATGAAGGTCAAAAAACTTTCTTCATCCTCACCCAGGCGCACCGTCCCGTCTTGGTGCCAAGTGAACTGCTGCTGCTTCTCGTAGCGATAGAACCGAAACCGTTGGTTGAAGCCGCTCGGGGCCCATCCATCCAACTCAGCAGGAAGCAATGCCTGCGCCCGGTGGTAGAGCTTTTGAGCCAGGGGCTCATCGTCAAAAATGACTCGATCGTTGTTGCGAGCGTCCTTGACAAGACGCTGGCCGTCTTCGGTCTGGATCGCTGCCTCCGAGTAGCCCAAGCTTTCGCTGTGGCGAATCAGCTCCGAACACTCGTCACCCGATAGAAAGTCTTCGATCGTGAAGGCACCGCCGCCCAGTCGATTGATTTTCATGTTTGACAAGGGCACTGGTGTGTTTCCGAACGTTGAGTTGACTCTGTGTACTTCCATCACAACCCTTGACACTTGAGCAACGCCAGTTTGCTCCAGTGGCTCCGTCGAAAATGAGCATGCAGCCCCTAGCCAATGGCGCGAACCACCAACTCGTTGAAGCCCGTTGCCGCATCGTATTCCCGTTCAAGCGACCAACCCGGAAGCGGTGCCAAAAGCACTTCTGCGGTCGTTCGGATGGTGTTCCCATAACAGACATGCCCACCGCAGACGCGACCCAACGCATCAGAGACCGACATGTGCAGGTGGGCACCCGACCGGCTCAGCGTGCCTGAAAGGCTGAGGATTTCCAACGGCCCGGCAACCGTGGCTTCGCTTGACTCTCCCGCGTAGCGAAGTTGGCCTTGCACCAGGCTGCCGATGCCGGCCATCACAAACGCGGCGTGAAAGGCTTCGCCTGCGGCCAAGTTCTCCAAGGCCCGGCGAAGATCCTGGCCAGGCAGGAGTCGAAGTGGCAGCAGCAGCTTCATGTCCATCGATGAATGAATGAATGAATGATGTCGATTTGATCTGGGTGGGCCTTGCCTGCTGACCAAGTCATTGTCAAGTCAAGTCAAGCGCTCAGCCAGGGTGCTGCCGCAGTTGTCAAAGCCGGCGAGAAGCCTTGCCGCGCCGGCGAGCGGTTCGCCTGCGCCACAGGGCGGGTTGGCCGTGCGCCAACCGACCTTTTTCACACGCAAGCGAAAGAGGTCGAGCAACATGGCGAGCCCGGCGGCACTCACGCTTGCCATCCCCAGCCCGCCACCACAGCCACGGCCAGCAAGCCCACCCATCCCAGGTGCCTTCCTTGGGTGCCGATGAAAATCAGCAGTGAGCTGACCAGCATGGAGACGGCGATGGCCTTGGCCACAAACGACAGCGCCGGCGGCTGCGCGGACGAGGGCAGCGCCAGCCACACCAGCAGCGCCGCCATGCACCAGCCCAACACGGTGACCAGATGCCAGCTGGCCCACAGGATGCGAACGTGAGCCTCGCGCAGAACCTGGCCACCTTCCGTGGGGATGATGGAACCGCTTGACCTCATGCGACGAAAAATAAGCCGCTCGCCCAGCACCGAGTGAACGAGCCCGATGGTGAAAGCGAGCGCAGCGGCGGTCACAAAATACCAATTCATGGGAGGCCCCTGGTTTGTTTCAGGCCTGAGTGTGATGCACCACGCTCTCGCCCAGGTGACCGACGCGCTCCGCGGTTGCTGCCCAGTTTTCGGTCTGGGCTGGTGGGGAACCACTTGGTACGCCCTCTGCGTCCATTGCGGCGCAAACGCGCTTTGGCAACACCCACTCGCCGATTGAGCCGAAGGGAAAGCTCGGGACAAATGGCTGCTCGGTTTGAGTTGAACTGTGAGACTGGGAAGTCGCTTGAATGCAAACTTCTTCGCAGTCGCTTTTCCAGACATTGCAGGCAAAGCATCCCATCGACCTGGCGATTGACCGAGGACCAAAGCCCATCCCGGACCCTGTAGTACTGCTCGTTCTGATCTGTATCGCAGCCACAGTCCATGCACGCAAACCCCAGCGACATGCCCGGATGAAAGAACGCCAAAGGTCGCTTCATGACGCTCACCGCTTGCCATGGGTGGCGGCCGGAAGCGAGCGCCGTTTGCTGGTGAAAGCCGCCCACCCCACGGAAGGCCAATCAGCCAATCTTGCCTCCAGCCGCCTCAATTCGCTGCACCACATAGGCTCTCATTTCCGGCGACAAGCAAGCCACCGGCAGGGTGCTGAACTGCGCTTTGGAGTACAGCATCAGCCAAACCTCCGGAAATTGCCAAAGCGCTTTGACAGCAGACCATGGAAGGGTGGCCGTGCCCCTACCCGAGCTGAGGGTGAAGGAAGCCGCTTCGGCGCGGAACGTGGCCAACGGCTCACCCATTTCCCGGAGCTTGCGCAGCGCTCGGCGGTGGTGAACGGCGAACAGCAGTGCAGCGAACGCCACGCCCAGTGCCACCGTCGTGGCCAGCATGCCCACGAGCCAAGACCGCTGGCCTTGCACGAGGAGTGCCCCCAAAGTCAGGACAAGGGCGATGAGAACCACCAGGTAGCCGACGCCCACCGTGCGGCGCCAGAAAGCCAGCACGGCTTCACGCAGCAAGGGCTCGGCGTAGACCAGCGTGGCCTGGTGGGACATGGTGCTTAACGGCCGACGTGATGGGCTGTCACAGCCCTGCCAACCGGGTGAAGTGCGTTCGCAAAACGGTTGGAAACTTGGTGGCGTCGGATCATCGTCAGTCCTCCCAGTGGAACAACGCATCAAACTGCCTGAACCCATCGTCCGTGAGGATGGTAGGAACACGCACGCCCTCATCCAGTGGCGCTCCCAGTTGCGCTTGCAAGACACGAATGAGGCCATGACTCTCGAGCACCCGCTGCACATGCTGCGACAGCAGCGCAACCGCTGGCGTGTCAAACCGGTCCAGCATGTCGAAATGGGGAAGGTAGCTGCCGGCGCTGAGCGCATCCCAATGCTTTTGTCCTTCCATGAACACAAAATAAGGCGCCAGACGGCTGAGGAGCACCACCAGCCCAGTGTGCGCTTCCACGTCGCGACCAGCGTGCTTGACACCGGATTCCGGCGTCGCCCTGTAGAACCAGGCATCCACATAGGAGGCGTAGCCGCTTCCGTAATGCGTCCACTCCACTCTGGATTCGCACCGGGTCAAGCGGGTGACTGCAGCACACACACCTTGGAGCAGCCCGTCAACGGCGGCCGGGTCCCCGGTGGCCCAGGGCTGGCGATCTGTGATCGATTGGCCCAAAAGCACACGTTCGACCTCAAAAGGCGAGAGCAGCGGAAGTGGTTTCATGGCATTCAACACGGAGCCAAGCGGCGTGGGGACACGGGCGAACGCCCATCGAGCTGTTTTTGATGGAGGGAACGCAGGACGGGTTGAGCGGGGCCCTGCCCGTCGTTGCCCCCCTTGGACACGTCCAGGGTGCCAACCGCAGTGTGTCGTTGCGTTGACAGCCCCACCGGCACGGGTTCACCGGCGCAATGGGGGGTTGGGCTGGCAAGTTCATTGGGCGAAAGATCCCCAGCCATCAGGTCGTCCATTGTCCAACGCGGCCATTTCCGACAGCTTGCCCTCCACACTGGAAACGGCTTGGTGTGTTGGCACCATGTCCATCGAGCACTGCGCATCCCAACTGCGCTTTTCAGCGAAAAAGGAAACTTCGACGTCAAATCCAAGCCTTTCGGCTTTGGGTTGAAACGCACGCGCGCAATGCTCGCTTGGGAACAAAAAAACGAAGTCCATTCGTCTTTGCAAGGAAAGATCGTCACCGCCCTTGTGCATTTGCCAAAGCACCTCTCCGTTTTCATCGGCTGGAAACTTCGAGAAGTCGCGACCGCGATTGCGCCACCAGAGAATGATTGACATGCTTCGGCTCCCACGTGATTGAACGGCGAACTTGAAGTTTGACCTTCGCTCAGGTCAACCTTGATGTCGAAAAAGTCTGGCAAGCCCGGTGTTTCAAGACCTGCGAAGAGCAGCCTTGGAAGCGGATCGGTCGCCGCACTGCGACTCCTTGCCTCGACTTTTGCCACGTCGGTCGCTGTGGCCAGGTATTCGATCCCTTGCGGGGCTGAGCAATCCTTGCTTCGACTTCAAAAACTCTCAAGGGCTGTAAATATCCAAGCTGAGGCGAATGTGGCGCGATCCCAGTGCCACAAGAGTGCCGGGAGAGATCTCCTCGCCCTCATTTTCTTCCCGCATGAACCATCCACAAAACAAATCCACGCGGTATTTCATGCCGAGTCGTTTCCAGATTTTCATGTCTTGCGTCAGCGGAGAAAGCAGCATGGCCACCTGAGCGTCGAAATCACTGGGTTTCATTGGGGGACACTGAAACTGCCACATCCCCAGCTTGGCAGGACGCCGCCGCTTGGTGACCAACGCCAGCTCGCCTTTGCGATAAGCCAATGAAGGTTCCACACCGAGCAACCTCGACACTTCCGCGGGCTCCAAGTCATCACCCATGATTCGCAGCGTGGCTCTTGCTCTGTGCAAGATGGTCATGACATGTCCTTGGCGTTGAAGGTCGGTGGCCGCCTGGGCCGGTTAGGTGCCACGAGAATGTTTGAACACTGCCAGCCAATTCAAATGGATGGGAATTTTCTTGTCGTCAGCCAGTTCTTCCAGATACCACGCTGGCAGATTGCCCTTGCTCACGTCAAAGATGGCAGGCCCAACAATGCAAAGGCGAACGCCATTTCCGTTGAGCACGATCCAATAGAAATCGGGCAATACCTCAATGTGTTTCACCTTCGCCCACTCAATCCGCCGGTCACTCCACGGAGATTTTCTGGAAACGGCGTGCGGACTGATCGTGGTCGTCCCCATGAAAAGAAGAGCGAACGGCAAGATGCCCAAGCCAACGTAAAGATAGATCTTCGACCAGAAGATGCTCCAAAAGCAAAACACCAGTGACAGGCCAACGACAAACACCAAATACGGCGTTTCCGGGACATGAACGATGCGATTTTTTGGATCCATCAATGCGTACCTCGCCAAGAGCTTCGATCAACGCTGCAACAAATCGCCAGCACATTGCTTGGGTGGCGGAAAACCCTCCGATTGAGCGAAAAACTTTCTGCCTGAAACATCGATGATCAAAACACCGCCACCGCCAATGTCTACCAACGTTCTCGCCTCACCCCACGTTGTGGCTTTCAACCTACCCGTCAGGGAATAAATCCAGCAGAAATCGGCTTCGTGGAAGGCGATCTTTACACCCACAAACTGATTTTCAAAAACGCTCTCGATGTCATGAGCAATGCGCCTCATGAGCTTCGCTGGCTTCTTGACGCCCTCGTGAACAAACCGCTCACGGAACGCAGGCTGCACGAACAGTTCTGCGGCAGTGATCAACGCGTTCTTTGCGTCCATGTTCATTTGTGAAGCCCAGCAGTGGAGTCAAGGGGTGCCAATGGCGGTTCGCTGCAATAACGGCTCAGGTGCCATGACTCCGCAGCCGCTGTTCGACAGCTTCACCCACGGCATAGACCACATCATGGTGCGTCTCGCAGAGCAACCAGCTCAAATCTTTGGCAACCAGGTAGAACTCAAAGCCGTAGCATTCTCCAACCACGGCCATGGCGTGGCGCACCGAGGTCTCATACACAGGGTAATGCGCAAGGTAGGGGTCTTGAGCGATGAACCACACGCATTCGTCAGCATGCGGAGCAATGTGCACCAAGTGACGCCAGCCGTCACTGTCGGGAAAGTGCATGGACGCTCCGGGAACGCGAAAGTCCTCCCACCACCACTGCCGATCGCCTGAAGCAACGAAGCGGTCAAGGGCGGCCCCAAACACCAGGGCGCTTTCGGTCACCGGCAGTTCGCGAAGCTCGCTCGGAGAGAACGACAGCGTTTCCGCGGCCCTGCGAATTTGATCAATCACAGTTTCCATGGCGAGATGACCTCAGGTTGGCATGAGCGATGGCCCTTGCAAGCGCAGCTTGCCTGAGCATCTCCGTTCGATGGGAGGCCGTTCAGAACAGCCCCGCACTCCGCGGCAGAAGGCACTTAAATTTCGCCCTCGTTCTCTGGTTCTGCGGGCGTTTTCTCGACCACCCATGCTGACCGTTGGGTCACCCGTGTCGCGTGGTATCCCGGCTCCAGCTGGGCCAGCTTTTCCATCTCAGGATCAATTTCCAGGATGTGTGCCAATCCAATGATGGTCAAATCTTCCAACTCTTGGTCTGCTCCTTCCAGGAACTGCCATCCGTAATCATCTTCGTCGTGCGACACATACAGAATCGGCTTGCCTGCCGCCAACAAGCTTTTGGAAACGATCGTCGCGCAGTTTCTTGGCTGATCAAAGGGCCACGTAACAGTGAGGGCAGACGTTTGACAAGAGTGGCGCTGCCCAGATGGCTGATCAACGCCTTCCCCATGAAGAGGTAAGGGGGCAAGCGCTCAAGACCAGTGGTTCTCAAGAGCGCTTCGTATGTGATCCCAATCCCAGGCGTATGAATCGTCTTCCAGCGCGAACGCCAGGAAGTCTCGAACGACTCGGCGTTGCGCGGGGTTCAGCAACACATACTGCGCTTGCATCTGCATGGACCGAGTGAGGGCATACAGCACCCCAGTGCTCGCAGCCTGGTCGATCTCTGCGATCAAAAAAGCGGGGAGATGAAAGCGCATTCCCTCCGCATCGAAGTACGACAGGCTGCAACCATACCGTTGCAAGTGATCGCAGGGGATGGCGCTCCAATCTTGCTTTTCATCCTGCTCACGAAACGCAGCGAGTGCGGCTTCGTCGGCATAGTCGTCCAGGCCGTTGGCTTCCAGCAGTCCGACGCCGGCGCCCAAGACGACGTGAGAAAAGGCTTCAACCGCCGCAGCTCGGATCGCCAGCAGCTTCTTTCCTCGCTCGCAGAGAACCCGCTGCTCAACGATGACCGAGGGGTCAAAGCCGCGAGCAACCATGTCTTCGATGTCGGCGGCAGTCGGATACTTCAAATAGCGTCCTCACAGCCTACTGAATGAAAGAGACGTTGCCGTTCCAGATGAGCCCCACCCACGACGACCGGCCCTTGAGTGACACGGTGAGAGGTGCCTGTTTCTTCGTTCACTCGTCCAGAAGGGCAACCCATGCACATTGCCAACATGCCAGCACGCTGGTCCAGCGGTGGCTCGCAGGTCAGCCACAGCGCATCGACGCTGAGTCACCACGGCGACTGGCTGCGCTACAAGGCCAAGTTTGCCGCTAGAGACACAGGTCATGCCACGCAACACCCACAGGCGCCGCGCCTTGGCGCAGCAGGGAGGGTTCACCACTCGTGTGTCCCCAAAGCTGCCAGCAGCTTCGGCGACCTGCCTACTTGATGCGGTCCCCGTACTTGATCGAGACAATCTTGCCCCCTTCAAAGCGAAGTGTCGTCAGAAATTGGCCATAGCCGGGGTTGTAGGTCCATTCCTCCACGGTTTCACACCCCATGCCGTTTGGCACCGTGGCGCCTGGCTTGCAAAAGGAATCTTTCATCACTGGCTCCCCACACTTGCGCATGGCCGAAACCTTGGTATCGCCCACGTCAATGAGATCGCCTTTGCAACGCAAACTTTCAGCATGCGCTGCCGGCAGACCCAAACAGGTCAAGACGGTCAGGGACACAAGAATCTTTTTCATGCACCACTCCTTCAGTTCAGAAAATCATGACTTCGGACACCCCACAACGCCCGCCTCACCTTTTTCGCCGACCTCGCCACGACGAGACGGGGCTGGCCCCACCCGGGTGAAATATGGTTCTGCCATTGCGCAGGCTGCGCAGCCGAAGCCACCTCACTTCAAACATTCATCCAAGCGCTTCACGATTGACATCAGAAGCGGTGCAAAGACGTCGCTCTCGCGGCGTCCTCTCGTCAAAACAAGAAGCTGGATGGCAAGCAGATGCGACATGACGCGCAGCTGGATGCCAGGTTGTTCACAGGCGCCTGGCTTTACCCTTTTCCGTTGAGCCCTTGTCTCGCCCACATTTTGACCGCATGGCGGTGGCTTGAAGCAAGGATTGCCAGACGCGTGCCCGAAGCTTGTGCCAACTTTGTCTCTCTGAACGGCTTGGCAGTTTCTTGCCGAGCGCCGCAGCAGGGCCAGTCAAGGTGGACAGACAAACAACGGATTTTTTTCAGCTCGTCGCCCAGCTCTTGCGAACAAAAGGCTGGGCATTCGATTCAAGCGACGCCGTCTGGCCGTCGCTTGAACACAGGGCTGGCTTCCACGCCAGTGTGGCCGTCCGGGCCTCGGCAGTTCCACGCTGCTTGCACTCTGTGCCAAATCGGCTCCAGCATGTTGCATTGCCAGACGCTGCCGAGCATCCAAGCAAATTTTGCGTTGGCGCCAGCAAGCGATTCCACCCTGTCGATGAACGCCGGGCCGTGCTTGGCCAACAAATCTTCGAGCGGACCAGCGGCCAGCTTCCCCAAGTGAGCTTGCATCCTGGGCTGGTCAAGCGCAACGGTGAGGGCCTGCCATGCAAGTTCAGGATGGTCGTTGACTGTCCAATCGAACTCTCCCCAACCAATAAGATCTCCTTGCAATCCTTTGTCAGGGCTGTCGGAAGATGCCCAATCGGCCCAGCGATGCCCAGCGTCGAGCAATTCCGCCACAGGCAAGGGAGCGTTCACGGCAGCTGACCTTTGATTCGATGGAGCCACCCTGCATCCATTTGAAGGCAGGGTTATGGCGCGGGGGAGGGGGCGACCTCAGTGGTCCAATCCTGCTTCCGGGGGCAGGCTTTCCATTGCAAGCAGCTGATTCAGCAGCACGCGGACATGCAAGCCAATAAAGTTGCCCCATCGTGCTACGTCCTCCGTGTCGTAGTACTGGCACCATTGATCGTTTCCGCTTGCCCATGCCCAGGACAGCTGGGGCAGACACTCATGTCTCTGGCGGACGTGGTCAGCAATTGCCCGAGCATCATCCAGAGCTTGTGATTCGAGCATTTTGAGAATTCGATGGTGGACATTGCTCACGTCTGAAATGCCCGCGCCAGCGTTGAGTGTGAACATGCTGCCCGATAGAGCACTTCCCCAGCTGCTGCACTGGACCTCAAATGCAAGTAAGCGATCTGGTTGGCTGCTCAGTGGCCGCTGATACGCGCATTTCGCCGAGCCAATGCGGCGAAAGCCGTGATTTTTGCACCATGGATCGAAGATTTGAATCAGCGTTCGATGAACGTTTTTAGAAGTGGCAAACATAATTTTCACTACCGTCCAACGTTCCAGGTAAGCAACCGACCAATGGCGCCGCTTGAATCGCTGAAGCCCGACAACCTAGCCTTTACTCTACGATCACGTCCGCAGAAGATCGGTCGGCGTCAATACTTACTTTTCGGCTACAGCATTCCCCTCAACCTTATTTCATTCAGTCGTTGAATTCAGGTGTCAAATGTCTCGTAAGGATTTTTGACAATAGATGCATCACCTTGAAGAAGCGACTGGATATCAATGACAAATGAGGACACATTGTTTCGCTTCGCGAAGTACGTTCCCCAACTTGACACATGGGGACGTACGATGACGTTACCATCGACGATTTTCACTTTCCCCCCTAAAAAAGAACATTCAGTGCTAACTTTGCTCTCAAACAGAACGCAAGTGTGCCTGATAAGGCTAGAGCCATCAGTTAACGTCAACAACAAACAAGCCAGCCCAGGCCAGGTCGGTATTGTGTATGAAAGCTCGGCCAGGTATTTTTTCGTCTTTGCGGAGGTTAGTGAGAACTGGAGATTCTCGCCGCCCAGTTCTACAATGTTCGCTTCCTTCTCAATAGCCTCGATTTGCTCAAAGGGTGCAATTGTCCGCAAAGACTCGAGAGTGGCCGACCAGACGCGCCTCACCCTAGTCTCTTCGTTGCATTGATTGAAGCTTAAAGGAAGACCATACATCACATAGCGTTGCCATACTTCTCCACGGAATTCTGTTGGGCAAACAACGCCGTCCGAAAGTGCCGGAGTGAAGCAAAGATAAAGACTTTTCTTTGCGATGCTCACGTTGGCCCTTTGGCACAACGTTGCAAGGCGATTCCCGCGTGCCCATGCTTGCTTTGGAACGTGAAATAGCTTTCCTGTGTACTCATGATTTGAGCCATCATCAACAAGGCCTTCGCACTCAAAGTATCGAATATCTTGCAGCGGAATCGACCGAGATTTAACTTTCTTGTCCATTTGAGCCCAACGTTTGATTGATGTGGAGGGTGGAAGACGGCAGTGCTGGCTAAAGCCAGTTAGCTTGACTGAAAGATCAGACCAAAAGCAAGTAGGGCACGCCTCCGATCAACAGTGTCCATGTCAGCAAACCTCGGTAACCGACCACCCATCCAAACAATGGCAACACGGTAAGCAGAACCAGTGCAACACAAAAGCAGGTGGTAGGTCGCATTGGGAAAATGCCCAACACTTGCCTTAAGCAGCGCCGTTGGGCATCCGCTTGAGTGTGACGAGGGGTAATGCAAACTTCTTCATCAACTTATCTAGAAGGGGAAGTCATGGACGTTGTCAACATGGGTCGCGTTCTTGTCAAGAATATGGTTGCCCTGTAGGGCGTCACCGCTGCTGGCCCCGTCCAGTCGCATTCACCGAAAGTGGTTTGCGCCAAACCCACGGGTTGGTGGCCTCCTTGGCGCCGCTGTGAGCAATCGGTATGCATGCCTGCACGACCACTTCCGCTTGGGATATTTCCTCTCCAAAAGCAGCCACCCATATAGTCGCTCATGCAGCGTCTACCCCATGCAATTCCAGCTCGACACGCGACTGCAGCTGACCGAGACGCACTGTGCGCGGGCCTCGGCTCCCGCCATAGATGCTGAGTTTGCGAAGGGACGTGAAACGGTGTGCGTCGGAGGCATCGGCAAACCTTTTACAACCGGCGACGGCCAGTTCTTGAGGGCCTTCGGTGGAACCGTCAATGTGCAGACCCGTGAGGCGGGGGCAATCATGCAAACCCAAATGCAACAAACGCTTGAGTGGTTGGATTCCTTCAAGTGTTTGAAGTGACCGAGCGTAGTGAACGTCAAGCTCCCGCATTGCTTTCAAATGACCAACGAGGCCCAGATCTTTGCTACGTGGCCTGAACAGCGTCAGTTTTTGAAGCAGGGGAGCTTCAAGCTTGGCCGTGCACTCATCTGTCCAACGGACGTGTGCCACGGTCAGTTGGGGCATTGACCCCCTGAACGTCCGAGTCACACGCGGAGAGTCCATTTGCAGGTACCTTAAGTTCGTTTGCGCTCCCAAGGCGTCCAAAGATATCGGATCGTCATACTCAATACGCAAGTACTCGATGTTTTCCAATCGCTCAAAAAGGTGGGGAAGGTTCAGATCGTCCCAACAAGTGCCCCTCGGCAAGCCCCGCTGAACAATGCTAACGCCGCGCATGCTCGTCAAATCGCGTTCAACAAAATCTTGCTCGGTCACACGGCCACCGACGTAGAGTATTGGATCAATGCCCTGCTGACCACAATGATCAATGCCGTGTTCGAAAGAATATTCCATGTCGGATGGGTAGAAGTTTCATGACGAACAACATTCGATGCAAAGGACTGTCAAATGCCAGCCAAACGTTCAAGATAAGCGGCTACCGGGCAGCGTACACCGGTGTTTGCGCAAGAAGACAACGCATTTGCCATTTGGTGGTTTGCTTGACCAACGGATGGGGCTGCTCGCACACAAGCTACCGGCACTTGGCATAGATGAAACAAGGGCGAGGCTCGGAGCTGATGTTGGGATGCACGGTGTACCGCTCAAGCCGTCCTTCTTTGACGAAGCCTGCCTTTTCAAGCACACGCACAGACGCCCTGTTTTCAACATCGCAAGTGGCCTGGACGCGAAACACGCCTGGCTGCCCTAAGCATGCCTCGGCCAATCCAAGCACGGCCTCCGGCATGAAACCTCGGCCCCAACAAGTCTGAGCCAAGACGTAACCTATGTCGACTGTTCTCGACTGCGGCCTGGCTTCGACCATCCCCAGAGGATTTTCCTCGGCATCTTTGAGAGCAAGGACAAAGGGGTAGCGGGTTCCGCTGTGCCATGCTTCCACACACATGGCCATGAACGCCTCCGTTTCTGCCACTTCCTTGTGCGGACGCCAGACCATGTACCTTGAAACTTCCGCGCTGTGCGTGTAAGCGGCAAAGATCCGTGCCGCGTCGGCGACTCGAGGCTCCCGCAGGACCAGTTGTTGTGTGACGATCTTTTGAGGTAGCACCACTGTCATGAT
>JAZKHH010000175.1:0-3548 GCA_040385465.1 Pseudomonadota bacterium
CCCAGCGGATCACCACGAAATTGGTGCCCCAGACGAAGACCACCGAGAGGGCGAGCAGGAGATGGGAGGTAGGCAAGGGGGTCCTGAGGCGAGGGTGGGGCGCCAAGTGTAGCCACGCTCACCCCGACCACCATGGGTTGCCGGGTCCGGCCGGTGACAGTGTTGACCCGTCACTCGCCGCGCACGGCCGTGGTCAGCGCGCGGGTGTTGAACCGCATCATGTCGATGTAGGTGGGCGCCGTGCCGTCCGCAGCCGACAGCGAGTCGGAGAACAGTTCGCCCGATGGTTTCACACCGGTCTCGCGGCCGATCTGCGCGATCAACCGCGGATCGGAAATGCTCTCGACGAACAAGGCCTTGATCTGCTCCTGCTTGATCTGGCGCACCAGCCGTGCCACCCCCTTGGCCGACGCCGCGCTTTCCGTGCTCACACCCTGCGGCGCGAGGAACGTTACGCCGAAGTCCCGCGCGTAGTAGCCGAAGGCGTCGTGCGAGGTGATCACCTTGCGCTGGGCGGCCGGGATCGGCGCCCAGGCCGCGCGGATCTCGGTGTCCAGCGCGTCGAGTTGAGCCATATAGGCCATGGCGTTGCGGTCATAGACATTGCAGCCCGCCGCATCGGCGCGGCACAGGCCCTGGGCAATGTTCTTCGCGAACAGCTTGGCGTTGCCCACGCTCTGCCAGGCGTGGGGGTCGGTCTCGCCGTGGTCGTGGGCGTGCCCGGCTTCCCTGAGCGGCAGGATGCCCTGACTGACCACCACTGGCTGACCCTTGTAGCCGGCGGTCTTGAGCAGGCGGCTCATCCAGCCCTCGAAACCCAGGCCGTTGGAGAACACCACTTTCGCCTGGCCCACCAGGCGAGCCTGCGCCGGCGTGGGCTGGAACACATGGGCGTCGCTGCCTGGGCCCACCAGCACGTTGACCTGGACACGATCGCCGCCGATCTGGCGCACCAGATCACCCAGGATGCTGAAACTGGCCACGACCGGGATGGTTGCCTGCGCCTGTGCCGGTGTCGACAGGGTCGAGATGGTCAGGGCCACCACGGCGAGGAGGCTGCGGCATTGAACGAATGTGGGTGTGGGCAAGGTCATGAGGATCTTTCGATTCAGGCTTTGAGGTGGAGGGAAGCGGGCCGCTGGTGGCGCAACAGGCCGTGCGGCCCGAACACCAGCGAGAACAGGTAGCCAGTGCCCAGGCTGAGCACGATCACCGGCCCGGTGGGCCAGTCGGCGTGGTAGGAGACCAGCAGGCCGGCCGCGCAGGCCAGCAGGGCGAGCAGCACGGCCAAGCCCAGCAGCGGGCCGAGGCGGCGCACCCAGAAGCGCGCCGTGGCCGCGGGCAAAACCATCATCCCGACCGCCATCAGCGTGCCCAGGGCGTGAAAGCCGGCCACCAGGTTGATCACCAGCAGCGCCAGAAAACCGTAATGCGCCGCGGCACTCCAGCGGCTGTTGCCGCGCAGGAAACCGGGGTCCAGACAGTCCAGCACCAGGGGGCGGTAGAGCACGCGCAGCGACACCAGGGTGACCACAGCAATGCCGCCCAGCAGGGTGAGCGCCGCGTTGTCCAGCGCCAGCACGGTGCCAAACAGCACATGCAGCAGATCGACGCTGTTGCCACGGATGGAGACGATGAGCACGCCCAGCGCCAGCGACAGCAGGTAGAACGCGGCCAGGCTGGTGTCTTCGCGCAGCACGGTGTTTCGTGCGACCAGGCCCGAGCCCACGGCCACCCCCAGGCCCGCCACGATGCCGCCCACCGTCATGGCGCCCAGCGACAGGCCCGCCACCAGGTAGCCGATGGCCGCACCCGGCAGGATGGCGTGCGCCATGGCGTCGCCGGTTAGGCTCATGCGCCGCAGCATCAGGAACACGCCCACGGGAGCTGCGCTCACCGCCAGGGCCACGCAGCCGAGCAGGGCGCTGCGCATGAAGCCGAATTCCATGAAAGGCCCGAGCCACAGATGTGCCCAGAGCAGGTGCGTCGTCACAGCGCCGTCCAGCGAGTTCATGCCGATGCTTCCTGGAGGTGTGCGTGACCGGTTGCCGGTGCGCACAGGGGCGCGTTCTCGTCAAACGGCTCCTGCATGCGCAGCGCACGCTGCCAGTGCGATTCGGTCAGCACCTCGGCTGTGGCGCCCCAGGCCACGGGTTCGCGCGCCAGCAGCAAGGTGAGCGGAAAGTGCGCGCGCACCTGCGCCAGGTCGTGCAGCACCGCCACCACCGTCTTGCCTTGCACGTGCCAGCGGTGCAGCAGGTGCAGCAGGTCGTCGGTGGTGCGCTGGTCGACCGCGGCGAAGGGCTCGTCGAGCAGCACCACGGGTGCGTCCTGCAGGATCAGGCGGGCGAACAGAGCCCTCTGCATCTGGCCGCCCGAGAGCGTGTCGATGCCGCGCTGCTCGAAGCCCAGAAGTCCCACGGCATTCAGGGCCTCGTGGCAGGCCGTGCGGTGAGGCCGGGTGAATCGCCCCAGCGCGCCCACCTTGCGCCACAACCCGAGCATCACGAGTTCCTGCACCGAAACGGGAAAGCTGCGGTCGATGCCGCTGTGCTGCGGCAGCCGGGCCACGTGCTGGTGTTCAAGGCCCTCGACCCAGCCCTCGATCGGCCGCAGCTGGCCTGCCAGCGCCTTGATCAGGGTGGACTTGCCCGCACCGTTGGGTCCGATCACGGCCACCAGTGACCCGGGATCGATGGTGATGGCGAGGTGGTGCACGGCCGGGTGCTGCTCGTAGCCCAGCGTGAGGTTGCGCAGTGCAATGGCCGGCGGGCTGCCCAAGGCGTGGGGATTGGCTTGCACAGGGTTCCTTGTGGCGACGATAATGCAACTGACTTGCGATAGCAGGCATCATAACGCAACAAAGTTGCGATAATGCGGAGATGCGTTCATTGACTACCAGCAAACCCAAAGAAGTCCTGGGCGTTCCACCCGAGATCCAGTCGAGGCTTGAGAAGGCCGGGCTGCGGCGCACGCTCGCCACCCGCGCCGTGCTCGGCCTGTTCCTGGCCCGTCCGGCAGGTGGTCTGACCCATGCGCAGGCGCTGGCTTCGCTCACCGCGCGCGGCCTGGACATCAACCGCGTCACGCTCTACCGCCTGCTCGATCGGCTGGCAGGTTGCGGCGTGCTGCAGCGCCAGGCTGACGACGCACGCACCTGGCGTTTCAGTCTGGCCCTGCCGGAACCCGCGGCGGTGGAAGAGGGCGCACTGCCGCGCTTTGAATGCGATGCCTGCCACCGGCAGTTCCGGCTCACGGATGCGAGTGAACCCACCCGGGCCGTGACGCACGATCTCTTTGCGGCGCTGGCACGGCTGGGCCACCACGGCGATCGGGTGGACGTTTCGATCCATGGCACCTGTGCGGGCTGCGCGGAGCCGGTTGCGTGATTGACTGCAGCGGTCTGCAATACACCTACCCGCGCAGCGAGCCGCTGCGGTTTGGTGACGTGTCGGTGGCGCAGGGCGGCGCGCTGCTCTTGCGCGGGCCCTCCGGCAGCGGCAAGTCGACCTGGCTGGCGCTGGCCAGTGGTCTGCTCACGCCCACCG
>JAZKHH010000176.1:0-35286 GCA_040385465.1 Pseudomonadota bacterium
GGAATGTGGTCGAGGGCAAACTCCGACGGCGAGCGGGCGTCGATCACGGTGTGGAAGCGGTGGCGGTCGGCCACGGTGGTGGGCGGCTTCATGCGCTCACCCTCACGCCCGGCGCGCCGGCTTCCATGCGGCCGATCACCGCCGCGTCGCCAAAGCCCTGCGCGCGAAAGATGGCCAGCACCGCATCGACCGCTTCGGGGCGGCAGCTGGCCAGCAAGCCGCCGCTGGTCTGGGGGTCGGTGAGCAGGGCCTGGGCCCAAGCGGGCAGGGCCGGGTCGAGCGTGACCTGCTCGCCGTAGCTGGCCCAATTGCGCTGCGAGGCGCCGGTCACGCAACCGGCGTCGATCAAGGCTCGGGTGCCGGGCAGCAAGGGCAGCCGCGGCCACTCCAGCACGGCCCGCAGCCCGGCGCCGCGGGCCAGTTCCAACGTGTGCCCAGCCAGGCCGAAACCGGTGACGTCGGTCAGCGCATGCACGCCGGCCATCGGGGCCAACGCCATGCCGGGGGTGTTGAGCCGGGTGGTGGTGTCGACCAGGCGGGCGTAGCCTGCGTCGTCCAGGCGCCCCTTCTTGAGAGCCGCCGCCAGCACGCCCACGCCCAGGGCTTTGCCCAGCACCAGGCAGTCGCCCGCCTGGGCGGCGCTGTTGCGGCGCACGTTTCTAGGGTGCACCAGGCCCATCACCACCAGTCCGTAGATCGGCTCGACCGAGTCGATGGTGTGTCCACCCGCGATCGGAATGCCCGCCGCGCGGCACACCGACTGCCCGCCCTCCAGCACCCGGCCGATGACCTCCAGCGGCAGCTTGTCGATGGGCATGGCGACCAGGGCCAGCGCCATGATCGGCCGCCCGCCCATGGCGTACACGTCGCTGATGGCGTTGGTGGCGGCGATGCGGCCGAAGTCGTACGGGTCGTCGACGATGGGCATGAAGAAATCGGTGGTGGCGATCAGCGCCTGCTCGTCGTTGAGCTGGTAGACGGCCGCGTCGTCGGCGGTTTCGATGCCGACCAGCAGCTCGGGTGGCAGCAACCCTGGCGCGGCCTGGCGCAGGATGTCGGACAGCACGCCCGGCGCGATCTTGCAGCCGCACCCCCCGCCATGCGAGAAGCTGGTGAGGCGCACGGGCGGGGCGGCCGAAAGGCCGGAGGACAAAGCGTTCATGAAGGACCGTGGAAGGAGAGCAGGGCGACCGAGGGCGGGGCGTCCAACAGGGCATTATCGCGACCCCTTCCTGGGCCCTCACGCCCCTGACCGGGTTTCCTTCCTAAAATCAGCCCCTTCGCGCGCCGTCCGGCGCCCCTCCTCACCTGGCTTGCGCTCACATGACACTGTTCTCCCGATGCTTTCTCGCCCTGGCACTGGCCACCTCTGTGGCTGCCAGCTGGGCCCAAACCGCCACCCTGCGGGTGTCCGCCATCCCTGACGAAGCGCCCACTGAGCTGCAGCGCAAATTCAAGCCGCTGGGCGAGCACCTGGCCAAGGCCACCGGCATGGCGGTGCAGTTCATCCCCGTGACCGACTACGCCGCCGTGGTCGAAGGCCTGGCCACGAACAAAATCGACCTGGCCTGGCTGGGGGGCTTCACCTTCGTGCAGGCGCGCCAGCGCACCCAGGGCGGTGCCGTGCCCATCGCCCAGCGCGCCGAAGATGAAAAATTCACCAGCAAGTTCATCGTGCCCGTTGGCAGCGACGCCAAGACCCTGGCCGACCTGAAAGGCGGCACCTTTGTCTTTGGTTCGGTGTCGTCCACCTCGGGCAGCTTGATGCCCCGCCATTTCCTGCAAAGCGCAGGCATCGAGCCGGAGCGCGATTTCAAGAGCGTGGCCTACAGCGGGGCGCACGATGCCACCGTGGCGTTTGTCGCCGCAGGCCGCGCCAGTGCGGGCGCACTCAACGCCTCGGTGTGGGACAAGCTCGTGGAAGCCGGCAACCCCAACGCCGCCAAAGTCCGGGTGCTGGCCACCACGCCGGCGTATTACGACTACAACTGGACCGTGCGCCCCGGGCTCGACCCGGCGCTGGTGCAAAAGCTCACCGACGCCTTCCTCCAACTCGATCCCGGCAAGCCGGCCGACCAGGAAATTCTGGCCTTGCAGCGGGCCAGCCGCTTCATCGCCACCCGCTCGGCCAATTACGACGGCATCGAGGCCGCCGGCAAAGCGGCCGGGCTGATCAAGTAAGCGCGGCGGGAGGCCACAGCGTGGGGTTTTCGCTGGCCGCTTGCGGTCTGGTGCACGGCAACGGCGCGCGCGCGCTGGCCGATGTGGCCTTGTCCGCGGCCAATGGCGAACGCCTGGCGGTGATCGGGGCCTCGGGTGCCGGCAAGACCACCTTGCTGCGTGTGCTCGGCGCCGCCTTGCGGCCCACCGAAGGGGAGGTCCGCCTGCTGGATGCGGCGCCTTGGCGGCTGGGGCGCGGGCCCTTGCGTCGGCTGCGTGCGCGCATCGGCACGGTCCACCAGCAAGCGCCAATTCCCCCGCGGCTGCGTGTGGTGACCGCTGTGCTGGCCGGGCGCCTGGGCCAATGGTCGATGGCGCGGGCGCTGGCGTCGCTGGTCTACCCGTCGGACCTGCCCGGCGCCCAGGCGGCTTTGGCGCCGCTCGGCCTGGCAGGGCGTTTGTTCGAGCGCTGCGACCGCTTGTCGGGGGGGCAGTTGCAGCGGGTCGGCATTGCCCGCGTGCTGTACCAACGGCCCGCCTTGATGCTGGTCGACGAGCCGGTGTCCTCGCTCGACCCGACCTTGGCCGATCAAGCCCTGGCGGTGTTGGTGGCCGTCAGCGAGCGCGAGGGGGCCACCCTCGTGGCCTCGCTGCACGCCGTGGATTTGGCGCTCAAATGGTTTCCCCGCATCGTGGGCATGCGGGCCGGTCGCATCGTGTTCGACCTGCCCACTGCCGACGTCACCCCCGGGCTGCTCGAAGCGCTGTATGCCGTCGAAGGCGGTGTGCCGCGCTCAGCAACAGACCCGGCTGGTTTGAGCAGGGCCGCCCCTGTGTCTTCTTGAACGGCAAGCCCCTTTCAACAACGGCAGCGCCATCGGCCCGGGCGCCGGCTTTGCGAGACCCGGCCTGGGTTGCGCGGGTGGCCGGTTGCCTGGCCTTCGGGGTGGTGCTGTGGCCGCTGCTGGTGTGGGCCGAGTTCAAGCCCTGGGTGCTGTTCGACGGCGCCAGCCTGGCCGCCATGCGCGGCTTCCTGGCAGGCTTTTGGCCGCTGGCCACCGACCCGGAATTTTTGAAGTTGTTGGCCCGCAGCACCTTGGACACCCTGGCCATGGCCACGGCCGGCACGGCCCTGGCCTTCGTGCTGGCCGCGCCGATGGCGTGCATCGTGACCCGGGCGTTGTCGGTCTCGCGCATTGGCCCGGGGCCGGGCCGCACCACGGCCTTTCTGGCTCGGCAGCCGGTGCGCCTCCTGTTGACCGTGTTGCGCACCGTGCCCGAGGTGGTGTGGGCCTTGGTGCTGGTGCGGGCGCTGGGCTTGGGGCCCGGACCGGGCGTGTTGGCCATCGGCCTGGCCTATGGCGGCATGCTGGGCAAGGTGTACAGCGAGATCCTCGAGTCGACCGATCCGCTGCCAGCGCGGGCCTTGATGGAGGCCGGCAGCGGCCGCTGGGCCGTGCTCTGGTACGCCCTGGTCCCGAGCGCAGCGCAGGAACTGGTCTCCTACACCGTGTACCGGTGGGAATGTGCCGTGCGGGCGTCGGTGGTCATGGGGTTCGTCGGGGCCGGCGGCCTGGGCCAGCTGATGGACCAGTCGATCAAGATGCTCAACGGCGGTGAGGCCAGCGCGATACTGCTGACCTTTTTGGCGCTTGTGCTCGTGGCCGACGGGCTGAGCAGCTGGCTGCGCAAGGCGTTGGCATGACCTCCCGCCACAGTGATTCCTTCCCAGCCTTGCCGGTGCAAGGTGCACGGCGTCACTGCCTGCGTTGCTGGCTCACTGTGGGGGTGCTGCTGGCGGCCGTGGTGAGCAGCTTCGCCTACCTGGCGATCGACTGGGCCGGGCTGCTCAGCCCCGAGTCCTTGCGCCAGATGGGCCGTTTCCTGGCGGAGTTTTTCCATCCCGACCTGTCAGGTGGCTTCCTCCGGCAAACCGGCTGGGCAGCTTTGCAGACCTTGGCGTTGTCCAGCGTGGGCACGCTGCTGGCCGTCGCGGCTGGGGTGGCCCTGGCCCTGCCGGCGTCGGGGCGTTTCGGCGGCGTTCCCAAAGCCTTGGCCCGCTTGCTGCTGAACGTGCTGCGCAGCATGCCGGAGCTGGTGTGGGCCGCGCTGATGGTGCTGGCCGCCGGGCTCGGTCCGTTGGCCGGCTGCCTCGCCCTGGCACTGCACACCACCGGTGTGCTCGGGCGGTTGTTTGGCGAAACCCTGGAAAACCTGCCGCCGGCCCCGGAGCAGGCGTTGCGCCAGGCAGGGGCGGGGCCGGTGAGCGCGTTTGCCTATGCGTGTTGGCCACTGGCCATGCCCCAATGGCTGGGCTACGCCTTGTACCGCTGGGAAATGAACATCCGCATGGCCACCGTGCTGGGCTTCGTGGGGGCAGGAGGCTTAGGGCAGATGTTGCATTTCCACCTGTCTTTGTTTCAACAAGCACAGGCCATGACCGTTTTGCTGGGCATGTTCGTCCTGGTGATCGGCGTCGACACAGTGAGCGCCAGCATTCGTGCACGTTTGGACATAAACCGCGCTGGACGTTGAAGCAAGCGGGTGCAGCGGCCTCGCCGCCGCCCCCAAGCGTCGGCAGCAGCGGGTGGCCGATCGTCTTGAAAGACCGTTTTGTGACCGCCAGGCTGTTTACCGTTGCTTACCGACCTGCGGCCATGCCACCGGATACTGAAAGGCACTGTGCCCTGGGCCGCCGGCTCTTCATTGGAAGACGCACTGCTTGTCCTTGGGCGATCCCTGCTGTGGAGTACGAAGAATGGCTGACAAAAACAAAGCAATCCCCTGGTCGGGAATCGGCGCACTGGCGGCTTGCGTGGTGTTGGCTTCGTGCGGCGGCGGTGGTGGCAGTGCGGGCGACACGGCCGCCGAGCCTGTGGCGGCGCCCGCCCCAGCCGGGCCCTCGGCCGCACCCGAGCCCGGTCCTGGGACGGCACCGGCTCCCACGCCTGCTCCAGGGCCCGCACCCACACCCACCCCTGGACCTGCACCTGCACCTGCACCCACGCCGGCACCTGCGCCTGCCCCATCACCTGCACCGGTGCCAGCCCCAGCCCCGTCGCCCGCCCGGATTGCCACGGTCGAGTTGGCCCAGTCCCTGCTCTACCCCAGCGGCGACGCCGGGTTGGTGTTGGTGGCCGACAAGGCCGTGCTGGTCAAAGTGAATGCAACCACCCCCACGCCAGTGCCCGCGCAAGCCAATCCCGCCGGCACGTTGCGTGTTGAAACCGCGGCTGGCGTGCTGGTTCAGTCGATTGCCCTGAACGTGCCGCTCGAGGCCTTGCCGGCCAGCGTGCCCGCCGTGCCCCGGTTGGCGGATTCCTACAGCGCGGTCGTTCCCGCCGCGTTGGTGAAAAGCGGCTTGCGCTTGTCGATCAGCCTGGCCAACGGCCAACCGCCGGTGGTGATCAATCCACGCGTGGGCGGGGGAGTGGCCCTGCGGATCGTCGCCGTGCCGGTGCGGATCGCCGACACCACCGGGCAGGTCACTGCCAACGTCAACCGCTATGTGCAAGACCGCATGCCAATGGCCAGCGTGACGGTGGAGACCCGCGCACCGTATGTGTCGCGGCGGGTGACGTCTCTGCCTGCCGAGAGCGGTTGGGGCAGCGCCTTCAGCGCGATCTTGGGCGAGATCAACGATCTCTACCTGCTTGAAAGCGGCTCGCAATCCAACACCTACTACTACGGCTTTGTGCCCAAGCGCTCCTTCGGCATCGTGGGCATCGGCTACCGCCCCGGGCACGCGTCACTCGGCTTTGACTTGCCGGACAACCCGATCCCCGTGCTGGAGACCCTGACCCACGAACTGGGTCACAACCTCAATTTGCCGCATGCGCCCTGCGGCGGTGCCTCGGGTGCCGATCCGCAATACCCCTATGCCAACGCCCAGCTGGGCGGGCCAGGGCGCTACATCTGGGGCTTCCTGGCCAGCGCGAACACCTTCGTCGACCCCCGTCGCACGGACGTTCACGACCTCATGAGTTACTGCAACGGCAACACCTTCTCCGACTACAACTACCGCGCGCTGCAGGTGTACCTGACGCCCACCGACCGCTTCGAGCGTTCGGGCGAAGTGGCGGCGAAGGTGAGCGCCGGCCCACAGGAGCTGCTGCTGGTGAGCGGACAGATCAACCCCGGGCGTGCGGTGCTCACGCCGGTGAAGACCTTGTTCGGCGAAGCCCGGTTGCCCAAAGATGGCCCCTACCTCCTGCGCATCCTCACCGCCCAGGGCACGGTCGAGCACCGCTTCGCACCCCTGCAGGTGGACCACCAGCCCGAGGTGCAGCACTTCGGCTTCACCATCCCCCATCCCGGTCCCATCCTGGGCATGTCGATCCTGAAAGACGGGGTGGTCCTGATGGACACCACAGCCCGCCCCCCGGCTGCCGCTGCCGCTGCCGGTCCGACCGCTTCAGGAAGCCGCTTGTTGGCTGCCAACCGCAGGCCGCAGGTCCAGGTGAGCGAGCAGTCGGGCGCCTTGCGCCTGAGCTGGGACGCCGGCACCCACCCCTACCTCACGGTCACCCATGTGGGTGGCGGTGCGAAACGCACGACCCTGGCCCAGGACCTGCAGGGCGGCTCGGCCTCGCTGCCCTCGGCAGGGTTGCCGTCTGGCGGTCATCTGGAATTCAGTTTGTCGGACGGCCTGAATTCCGTCCGGGTCACGCAGCAGCGTTGACCCCCAGAAGATGGCCGCGGGCGACCTCGTGTCGCCCGCCTGCCTCTTCAACATCTTTGGCAGTACAGCAGTTTGTTCGCGGTGACGCCCGTCTGTCTGCCTGTCGGATGGGTCGATCTCATTTCACAATTTTGAGGAGCCCCCCTCCATGACGTCTGCACTTTCAAAAGCTGTTTCGCCTTCGTGTCCGTTGCGCTTGTCGCTGCTGTTTGAGGCGGTCGCCTTGTTGGGCTTGGCGGCCTGCGGCGGCGGCGGCCAACCCAGTGACTCGGGTGCCGCCAGTGCGGGTGGAGAGACGACTTTGGTCACCTCGCCGCAGCAAAGAAGCGCCCCTGAAACCGCATTGGCGGTCGGTGAGGGCACCTGGGTCGCATTGGCCGATGAAAACGGCACCTTCACGGTCAGCGGCACCCAGAGCGTGCGCTACGGCGCCAACGGCACCTGGATCGAACGCGACCTCAGCGGCGCCGGCACCTGCAGCAACGGCTTTTTCGGCAACGACCCGTTGGTCGGCGTTCTCAAGGTTTGCCAGCGTTTTCAACTGGCTTCAGCGCCCGCCCCGGCACCTGCCCCGGCTCCGGCGCCCGCGCCGGTGAGGCAATGGACCCAGGTGGCTGGCGAATACAGCACCTTCACCACCAACGGGCCGCAACTGACGCGTTACGGCTTGAACGCTTCATGGGTGGAACGCACCGTGGAAGGCACGGTCCCTTGCACCAATGAGTTCTATGGGGTGGATCCCCTGTATGGCTCTCTCAAAGTCTGCCAAGTTGCAGGCCCAGGGCCCGCACCCGCTCCCGTGCCGCCGCCCGGACCAGCGCCTTCCGGGTCCTGGACGCGCATCGCGGTGGAGAACGGCACCTTTACCACCCGCGGAGAGCAGTTGGTTCGTTACGGCATCAACAGTGCCTGGGTGCAGCGCACCCTCAACGGCACCGGCTCGTGCACCAACGCCTTCTTTGGTGCCGACCCTGCGGTGGGCCTGGTGAAGTCTTGCGAAGTGTTCACACCCGCGCCGCCGCCTGCGCCTACGCCGCCACCGGCACCGCCACCCCCGCCGGCACCTACGCCCCCGCCCCCGCCCCCGCCTCCACCGCCGCCGGCACCACCGCCGCCGCCTCCACCACCGCCGCCGCTTCCGCCCCCGCCGGCACCACCGCCACCGGCCCCACCGCCGGCGCCGGCACCGGCACCGGCACCGGCACCGGCGCCTTCGTCCGCGCGCATCGCCAGCGTCGAGCTGGGCCAGTCGATCCTGTACCCCAGCGCTGATGCGGGGCTGGTATTGGTGGCCGACAAGTCGGTCCTGGTCAAGGTCGACGTGACCACCAGCGGTGCACCCGATGCCAAGCCCGCCGGTGCCGTGCGGGTCGAGACCTCGGCCGGCGTGCTCGTGCAGACCCTGCCCATGAGGGTGCCCACGGGGCCGTTGTCCGGTAGCGTGCCGGCCGCGCCCAGCTTCGCGACCGCCTACACCGCGGTCGTGCCGGCTGCCTTGGTGCGCGCCGGGTTGCGCCTGTCCATCGGCCTGGACAACGGCCAGCCGCCGGTGGTGCTCAATCCGCGCGTCGGGGGCGGGATGAAGATGAAGCTGGTCGCCGTCCCGGTGCAGATCGCCGGCACCACGGGGCAGGTGGCCCCCAACCTGAACACTTACGTTCAGGACCGCATGCCCGTGTCCAACGTGACGGTGCAAACCCGTGCGCCTTACCTGTCGCGGCGGGTGACCTCGCTGCCCTCGGACAACGGTTGGGGCAGCGCCTTCAGCGCGATCCTTGGCGAGCTCAACGACCTCTACCTGTTGGAAAGCGGTTCGGAGCCCAACACTTATTACTACGGCTTCGTCCCCAAGCGCACGTACGGCTTGGCCGGCATCGGTTACCTGCCGGGCCACGCGGCACTGGGCTTCGACCTGCCCGACAACCCCGCCGGGGTGCTGGACACCATGGCCCATGAAATCGGCCACAACTTCAGCCTGCCCCATGCGCCTTGCGGAGGGGTTGCCGGTGCCGACCCGCAGTACCCGTATGCGAACGGTTTGCTGGGCGGGCCGGGCCGCTACATCTGGGGCTTCGTGTCGAGCGAAAACAGGTTCGTCGACCCCCGCGCCACGAACGTGCACGACATGATGAGCTACTGCAGCGGCAACACCTTGTCCGATTACAACTACCGCAAGGCGCAGGTCTTCCTGACCCCGACCGATCGCTCGGAGCGCAGCGGCGAAGCGGCCGCACAGGTGAGCGCGGGTCCGCAGGAGTTGTTGTTGGTGAGCGGGCAAATCAACCCGGGGCGCACCGTGCTCAATCCGGTGAAGACGCTCTTTGGCGAGGCCCGGCCGCCCAAGACTGGCCCGTACCTGCTGCGCATCGTCACGGCCCAGGGCACCGTGGAGCATCCGTTCTCGCCACAATCCCTGGACCACCTGCCGCAGGTGCAGCATTTCGGCTTCACCATTCCCCATCCCGGGCAGATCCTGAGCCTGTCGATTTGGAAGGACGGCGTGGCGGTGATGACCCAGGCGGCCCGTCCTGACACCGCGGGTGGCGCGCCTGCCGCCGCCTCGGGCGGGGAAGTGGTCTTGGCCAGTGCCAAGCCGCAGGTTCAGGTGACGGAGCAGGGCGGTGTGCTGCAACTGCGCTGGAATGCTGGCACCCACCCTTACCTGACCGTGACCCACGTGGGTGAGCGGCGCACGACCCTGGCCCAGGATTTGGACGGCGGTGCCGCTGCCTTGCCCCTGGCGGGTTTGCCGGCGGGCGGCCAGCTCGAGTTCAGCCTTTCAGACGGGGTGAACTCCGTGCGGGTTGTGCACCAGCGTTGAGTTTGAGTTGGGTTGAAGTGAGTTGAAGTGAAGTAAGGGGGGCAAGAAGCTGGCTGGTCCGTGAACGACCGACCCGCTTTGAGCCCCTCTTTTCTTCTTCCTCTTCATTTTCTTTGTCGTCGCCACGGCTGCGTTGCTTGTCCTTGGAAGCCGGGGCGGTGAAGCCTGGAGGCCGATCCGGTCCATGGCCTGGCTGCGTAGAATCGGCCGGCCATGGTGCCCACCCCTCCTCATCCCCGTTCCCTGGGCATCGGCTTGGCACTGGCCGGTGCGGGCGCCATCGCGTTCTCCGGCAAGGCCATCATCGTCAAGTTGGCCTACCGCCACGGTGTCGACGCGGTCACCTTGATCATGTACCGCATGCTGTTTGCGCTGCCGCTGTTTGTGGCCCTGGCCTGGTGGGCCGGGCGCGGGCGGCCCGCCTTGACGCGGCGCGATCTGAAGGCCGTTGCAGGCCTCGGTTTTTGCGGGTACTACCTCTCCAGTTTTTTGGACTTCATGGGCCTGGCTTACGTGAGTGCCAGCCTCGAGCGGTTGATCCTCTACCTCAACCCCACCTTGGTGCTCCTGCTCAGCATCTGGGTCTTCAAAGCCAAAGTCAGCGGGCGTCAATGGCTGGCCCTGCTCGTGAGTTATGCCGGGGTGCTGGTGGTGTTTGGCCACGAGGCGCAGGTGCAAGGGCCCGATGCGTGGCTGGGCTCGGCCCTGGTGTTCGGCAGCGCGGTCAGCTATGCCGTCTACCTGACCTACAGCGCTGAGGAAGTGAAGCGGCTGGGGGCTTTGCGGCTGACAGGCTGGGCCACGGCGGTGGCTTGCGTGTTGTGCCTGGCGCAGTTCGTCGTGCTGCGGCCGTTGTCGGCGATGGTGGTGGCGCCGGAGGTGATCGGGCTGTCGGTGCTCAATGCAACGCTTTGCACGTTGGCGCCGGTGTTGATGGTGATGATGGCCATGGAGCGCATTGGGGCGACGCTCACCGCGCAGACGGGTTTGGTGGGGCCGTTGGCGACCTTGTTGATGGGGGTGGCGATTTTGGGGGAGCCGTTCAATGTGTGGGTGGGGGTGGGGACGGGGTTGGTGTTGGGGGGGATTGGGTTGTTGGTGAGTGGGCGGGGGCGGGCTCAGGCACCGGCTCAAACACCGGAGTGAGGGATGAATGACGGTGCTGTTTGTTGAGCGGTGCTGGCTCTCGATGAGCTTTGGCGACTGGCCTGCAGGTCGGGACTGCCCCCGACAGGGCACTTACTTTTTTGCGTCGCCAAAATAGTAAGCAAAAAAGGCGACCCCGGAGGCGCTGCCCCTTGCTGCGCAAGGGGTCCGCTGCGGTGCTCGCGAACCCAGGGCCGGGGACCCCCAACTCGCCCCTACAGGGCTCAGACAGGGGTCCCCGGACGGCTTCGCCGCAACCCTGAGTTCGCTGCGCTCCTCGCCAGTGCCTACGGGGACCCGAATGCGAACGGCTCGCTTCGCTTCGCCTTGTCTTGCTTGATCTTCCGTTTTAGGCGATCCGGGGCAAGGCACTCGGGCTGCTCAGGTGGGCATGACTTTGATGCGCAAGGTGCAGCCGCTCCAACCTTGTTCGCTGAGGGCGGTTTCGAGGTGGGGCTGCAGGTGCTTGAGTTTGGCGGCCACCGCTTGATTGCTCACCAAGAGCGTCCACTGGTTGTCATCCAAGGGCCCGGGGCGAATGTGCGGCAGCAACGCCGGGGGCAGGCAGGCGCGCACGGCGTCGAAGCGGGCGGTGGAGTCGCGCAGGCGCTGCTGCAGGCGCTGCAGGGGTTCGGTCCTGGCCAGCACTTGTCGAATGGGCACCGAATCCGGCACCTGCGGCCGGTTTGTCTTCACAACGATTCGAGGGCCAGCAGCTCGTCGATGGTCTGGCGCCTGCGGATCAGCCGGGCCTGGCCGGCTTCGACCAGCACTTCGGCGATGAGGGGCCGGCTGTTGTAGTTGGAGGACATGCTCGCACCGTAAGCACCGGTGTCGTGGAAGACCAGCAGGTCGCCGACTTGGGCCGCGGGCAGGTCCCGCTGGGTGACCACGCCGCCTTCGAGTTGGGTGAACACGTCGCCTGATTCGCACAGCGGGCCGGCCACCACGGTGGGCACCTTCGGGCGGGGCATGTTGTCCTGGACCGCCACCGCGCTGATGCGGTGATGGCTGCCGTACAGCGCGGGGCGCATCAGGTCGTTGAAGCCGGCGTCGACCAAGACGAAATGGTTCGCACCCATGTCTTTCACGGCCCGCACCTCGGCCACCAGCACGCCGCTTTGTGCCACCAGGAAACGGCCCGGTTCGATCTCCAGGCGCAAGGGGTGCTCGAGCACGGCGGCGGCCCGCTGGCGGGCGCCGTCCCACAGGCTGAAGTAGTGGTCGGTGTCGACGGCAGGCTCGCCCTGGTCATAGGGAATGGACAAGCCGCCACCGGCCGAGATGGCCTCGATGTCGTGGCCCAGGGACTTCACCGAGGCCACCAGGTCGACCATGGCGCCGCACACCTGCTCCAGGTGGCGGTAGTCGACGCCGGAGCCGATGTGCATGTGCAGGCCCACCAGGTGCAACCCGTGGCGTTTCACGGCGGCCAGTGCGAGGGACAGGTCGGCGTGCCAGATGCCGTGCTTGCTGTGTTCGCCGCCGGTGTTGGTTTTGTTGCTGTGGCCGTGGCCGAAACCCGGGTTGATGCGCAGCCACACCGGGTGGCCAGGGGCGGCCGCACCGAGTTGGTGGAGCATGTCGACCGAGCCCGCGTTGACCGGAATGCGGTCGGCCACGACCTTGGCCAAGGTAGGGCGGTCGATCAGGTCGGCGGTGAACACCAGCTCGGCATGCACCGGCTGGCGGTTGTCGGTCAGGCCGGCCCGCTGGGCACGCTCGATCTCGCCCAGAGACACCGCGTCCACACACACGCCCTCGGCTTTCATCAACCGCAGGATGTGGATGTTGGAGCAGGCCTTTTGGGCGAAGCGGATGGTGTCGAAAGCCTTCAGCTGCGCGATGCGCGCGCGCACCGTGTCGGCGTCGTACACCCACACGGGCGTGGAAAACTGCTGTGCGAACGCACGCACCTGGGAATCGGAAAACAAGGTCATGGCGGCTAAGGATCCAGGTTGCCGAAGCGGGTTTCGGCTTCTTCAAGCACCGCGTCGACCGCGGCCAACAGCTCGGCCACGCTCACGGGTTTGGTCAAGTATCTCACCGCGCCAGCACTCAAAACCTCGTTGATCTGGGAGGCCACGGCGTCGGCCGAAACGATCATCACCGGAATCAAAGCGGTGGCCGGGTCGGCCTTGAGGCAGCCCAGGATTTCCAGCCCATTCATGTCGGGCAGGTGCATGTCCAGCAGCACCACGTCGGGCTTGTGGTGCCGAATGGAAGCCAGGCCGTCCTCGCCGGTGCACGACACGTCCAGTCGCACCTGGGGCCGCAGCGACAGGATGCCCCGCATGACCTCGATGTTGGTTTCGTTGTCTTCGATGTAATGGATGATGCGCTGGTTGTAGTCCGGGGGCAGGGGGGCGACCGACGCCAGCGCCGACGGGGGCAGTCCCACGTCGTTCAGTGCCGGCAGGCTCAAGGTGAAGGTGGTGCCTTTGCGTGGCGTGCTCTTGACTTTCAGCCGCCCGCCCATCAGCTCGGCCAGGCGCTGGCTGATGACCAGCCCAATGCCGGTGCCTTCCACGGTGGAGTGGTCGCGCCCCAGCCGGTTGAAGGGCTGGAACAGGTCCTTGACCTGGTCCGGCGTCATGCCCAGGCCCGTGTCGGTGACGCTGATCTTGACCCGCTCGCCCGCCCGTTGCGCGGTGATGTGGATGGTGCCGCGCTCGGTGTTGTACTTGACCGCGTTGCTCAGCAAGTTGGTGAGGATCTGTTTGACCCGGGTGGCGTCGCCTTCGAAGTGCACCGCATCCGGATGGATCTTTTGCGAGATGGTGATGCCGTGCCGCTGTGCATCGCGCTCGACCATCGGCAAGGTGGCCGCCAGCAGGGTGGGCAGGTGCAGCGGCTGCGGGTACAGCTGCAGGTTGCCCGACTCGATGCGTGACAAATCCAGGACCTCGTTGATCATCTCCAGCAGGTGCCAGCCGGCCTGCTGGATCTGGTTGACCCACGGCCGCTGGCTGGGGGCCAGCGGGTGGTTCAGGTCCATCTCCAGCAGCTGGGCAAAGCCCAGCATCGCATTGAGCGGGGTGCGCAGCTCGTGGCTCATGCGCGAGAGGAATTCGCTTTTGGCTTCGTTGGCGGCCTCGGCCGCTTCGCGGGCCCGCTCGGCTTCGTCGAGCCGCAGGTGCTCGGAGATGTCTTCCACGGCGCTGACGATGCGCCGCGGCCGGCCTGCGGCATCGCGCAGCAGCGACACCGTGGATTGCACCGACACCGTGCCGCCGTGCTTCTGGATGTAGCGGGTGGTGCGGCGGTAGACGTCCATCTCGCCGCGCACCAGCTTGCTGCTGAGCACCACGTCTTCCTGCGCCTCGTCGGGGTGGGTGAAGTCAAAGGCGTTCATCGACAGCAGCTCGTCCATGGTGTAGCCCACCAGCTCGCAAAAGCGCGGGTTGACCTGTTTGAGCTTGCCATGCAGGTCGGCATAGGCGACGGCAATCGGCACGATGTTGAAGATGTTGCGAAAGCGCTGCTCGCTTTCTCTCAGCGCGTCTTCGGCCCGCTCGCGGTCCCGCACTTCCTGCACCAGCGCCGCCGTGCGCTGGTTGACCGCTTCTTCGATGCGGCCGGTGCGGCCGGTCACCGTCAACAGCAACGCGCCCAGCATGCCCGCGCACACCAGCGCCACCAGCGACATGGCCTGGGTGCCGTTGCTGCGCTGCGCGCCCACGTCGCGCGCCTGTGCTGCGAGCCGCAGCTCCCACTGCCGTCCGGCAAACGACACCCGCTCGCTGTGCATCAGTTCCTGGACGGCGCCTTCGCAACCCAGCATCCCGGTCAGGCGCGAGCGCTGGCCTTTGGCATCGATGTCCACAATGCACAGTTTCATGTATTCGGGCACACGGGCTCTGACCACGCGGACGAAATCATCCATTCGCAAAGTGGCGAACACCACGCCGCGCAAGTCCTGCAGCCGTTCTTCCTCGGTCAACGGCTGGCCGCGGTAGACCGCGTGGTAGATGACCACTCCCGGCGAGCCGGTCGTGGTGTCCTGCACCAAGGCAAAGGGCGCACTGGCCACCGGCTGGTCGGTGACCGCCGACTGGACGATGGCTTGGCGCGCCTGGGGCATCGACCAGCTGTTGAAACCGAGCGCCCCCTGGTTGCGCGCCATGGGTTCCACATAGCGGATCACCACCAGATCGTCGCCCAGCAGCTGGGCGGGGATGGCCGCGGAATCGGCGGCTCCAGGCGTTCGCGCATGGACCCGAAACTGGCTCACCCCCTCGCTGCGCGCGCGTTCTTCAAACCCAGGCACGTCGGTGTTTTTCAACCGCTCGCTCCAACCCAAGGCCAAAAGCTGATCGTATTGCCGCAGCCAGCGTCCCGAGATGTCTTGAAACTGGTCGCGCGAAAAGTGGTCGGCCAGCACATGGGCGCTGCGCATGGCCTCCAGGGCGTTCAAGGGCTGCTGCAGTTGCGACCTGAAGTGGGCGACCGCCGAGGTGGCGTCCAGGCCGAAGGCGCTGATCGTGCGCTCCCGGTCCAGGCGCAGCACATGGTGCAGGCCGAACGCCAGCACCACGGTGGCCACCGCCAAAGTCAAACCCACCGACAAGCGGCGCGGCCGCCACTCGTGGCGCGGCAGGCCGATCAGCGACAGGGTGATCGGTGCGCCCAGCATCACGCCCAAGGCGTCGCCGGTCCACCAGGTGATCCAGCTGACGCCTTGTTCCCAGTCGGCCAACGAGCCGGCGCGGTGCAGGGTCAGGGTGCCGGTCGTGGCGCTGATCAAGCAGGCCAACACGGCGCCCAGAAGGAAGAACAACGCCACGTCGCGCGGTTCGGACAGCGTCAGCGGGTGGCGCACAAAACGTTTGACCAGCCACGCGCCGCACAGCGCCTGCAAAGCAGCGCCCAGGCTGATGAAAAAGGCCGTCAACACGCCTTGCCAGCTCAAGGTGAATGGCACCAGGGCCAGGTTGAGCAGGAAGGACATCAACAAGACCATCGGCGCCACCCGCCGGCCCCACACCAGCACGCAGGCCAAGGCCACCCCGGCAGCGGGGTACAACGGCGTGGGCTGGCCCGGCACCGCCACCAGCATCAAGCCCAGCGCCCCTGTCAGCGCATAGCCCAACGCCGTCAACAACAGGCGCATGAGGTTCAGCCGGGCCGCATGGCTGGCACGAGGGGAGGGCGTGGGCGTCGGCTCGGGGCTGGGGCTGGGCGGTGGCATGGAGACCAAGCGGGGGAAGGCTCCGACGGGGCGTGAAACAGCGGCGCCAGGGGTCTCGAACCGTGGTCCGACCTGGCAAAGGAAGGCGAGCCCGGAGCCTAACATCGCTGCCCATTCGCGAGCCGTGGCCGGCTGTGGCAGCCGTCAGCGGAATGCGACTTTTCCCCGAAGTTGGTGCCCGCTGGCAACAGGGACAACAGGGGCAGCAGCAGCGGCGGCTCGGCAGGCGAGGTGAGCCGGAGAAGGCGCCCCTTCCCGGCTCACCCGATCGCGGCTCAGACGTTGAACAGGAAGTTCAGCACATCGCCGTCCTTGACCACATATTCCTTGCCTTCGGAGCGCATCTTGCCGGCGTCCTTGGCCCCTTGCTCGCCCTTGCACTGAAGGTAGTCGGTGAAGGAGATGGTCTGCGCACGGATGAAGCCGCGTTCGAAATCCGTGTGGATCACACCGGCGGCTTGCGGGCCGGTGTCGCCCACGTGGATTGTCCAGGCACGGACTTCCTTCACGCCAGCGGTGAAGTAAGTCTGCAGCCCCAGCAGCGAGAACGCCGCGCGAATGAGGCGGTTCAAGCCCGGTTCGGTTTGCCCCATGTCCGACAGGAACATCTCCCGGTCGGCCTCTTCCATCTCCGACAGCTCGGCTTCGGTCTTGGCGCAGATCGCCACGACCGGGGCATGCTGGGCCTGGGCGAAGGCGTTCAGCTTGTCGAGGTAGGGGTTGTTCTCGAAGCCGTTCTCATTGACGTTGCCCACGAACATCGCCGGCTTGGCCGTGATCAGGCACAGCGGCTTGAGCACTGCCATGTCTTCCTTGCTGAAGGCGATGCTGCGAACCGGGCGCGCCTGGTCGAGGGCCGCCTGGCACTGCGTCAGCACCTGCACCAGCCGAATGGCTTCCTTGTCGCCCGTCTTGGCCACCTTGCCATAGCGCTGCAGCCCTTTCTCCACCGTCGTCAGGTCGGCCAGGCACAGCTCGGTCTGAATCACTTCGATGTCGGAGATGGGGTCGACCTTGCCCGACACGTGAACCACGTTCTCGTCGTCGAAGCAGCGCACCACGTTGACGATGGCGTCGGTCTCGCGGATGTGGGCCAGGAACTGGTTGCCCAGGCCTTCGCCTTTGGAGGCACCCGCCACCAGGCCGGCGATGTCCACGAACTCCACGGTGGCCGGCACCACCCGTTCCGGCTTGACGATGTCGGCCAGCTGCTGCAGCCGGGGGTCGGGCACCGAGACGATGCCCACGTTGGGCTCAATGGTACAAAAGGGATAGTTTTCGGCGGCGATGCCGGCTTGGGTCAAGGCATTGAAAAGGGTGGACTTGCCCACGTTGGGCAGGCCCACGATGCCGCATTTGAGGCTCATAACGGTCTTTCGGTCAGGGTTCGGTCAAGGGCGCTATTTTGGGGGCAGGCGAGGCACAAGGCCTTCCCGGCCATTTGCGAGGGTGCTGACCCCGCCACGGCAGGGCCGTTTGCGCGTGGCCACCCAGGCGGCCCGGCGCTTGCTCGGAAAAAACGAACGGCGCCGTCCTCCCTACAATCCAGGTCCATGCCATCCACCGATGTACTCATTCAAGGCGCCGGCGTCGTCGGCCGCACCCTGGCCTTGTGCCTGGGCCCTTTGGGCCTGCGCGTGGCCTTGCGCCAGCCGGCCAACGCGCCGATCGAAGGCGACGACGTCCGCGCTTATGCCTTGAACGCTGCCTCGGTGGCGTTGCTGCGTCAAATCAAGGTCTGGGACGCCCTGCCGCCGCATGCCGTGACACCGGTGTACGACATGCAGGTCCATGGCGACGACACCGACGCCGCCTTGAGTTTTTCAGCTTGGCAGCAGGGCGTGCCGGCGCTGGCTTGGATTGTGGACGTCTCGGCCTTGGAGACCGCCCTGGCCACTGCGGTGCGCTTTGCGCCTCACATCGACACCCTCGCTGCCGAGGCTCCGGCGCCTGCCGTGTCGCTGACGGCGGTGTGCGAAGGCCGCCAGTCGCTCACCCGCGATGCCGTGGCCAGCGTGACGGTGCAGCGCACCGACTACGGGCAAACGGCCATTGCCGCCCGCCTGCACACGCCGGTGCCGCACGCCGGGGTGGCGCGGCAGTGGTTCCGTTCGCCCGACGTGCTCGCCTTGCTGCCCTGTTCGGCCGACAGCGCCGGGGCGCCGGCCTACGCGTTGGTGTGGTCCTTGCCACACCTGCGCGCCGCCGAACTGATGGCCGCGCCCGACGACGAGTTCGAGGCCGCCTTGGCGCAGGCGGTGCCGGGCTCGGCCGACATCGGGCCGTTGCGCCTGGCCTCGGCCCGCCGCGCCTGGCCGTTGTCACGCCTCGAGGTCGACCCCTGGTGCGGCCCCGGCTGGGTGCTGGTGGGCGACGCCGCTCACGGGGTTCACCCCCTGGCGGGGCAGGGGCTGAACCTGGGGCTGGGCGACATCGCCGCCCTGGTGCAGGTTCTGGCACGGCGCGAAGCCTGGCGCAGCGTGGGCGACGTCAAGTTGCTGCGCCGCTATGCCCGCCAGCGCGTGCTGCCCACCCAGGCCATGGGCGAGCTGACCGGCGGCTTGGTGCATCTTTTCGCACATCCCAGCCCGTGGGTGCGGGAACTTCGCAATCGGGGGCTGGGTCTGGTGCAACATGCGCCAGGCTTGAAACGCTGGCTGACCAGCCGTGCGCTCGATGCCGACGTCATCGCTTGAGATCCGCCTTGCACCGGCCCACCCGCCGTGGTGTTTCTTTCCACCTTTTTGACGATCACTGGACGCTTGCATGACGATCTCCATCACCCCCTTCCGACTGGGCCTTGCGGCCATGGCGCTGGCAGCGTTGGTGCCCGTGGCCGCCTGGGCCGACGAGCCGGCCATCCGCAAGGCGCTGAGCGAGCGGCTGCCCAACTTCCCCAAGCTGGACGAAGTCAACAAGACAGCCATCCCGGGTTTGTATGAAGTGCGGGTCGGCACCGACCTCTATTACACCGACGAGCGCGGTGACCACCTGATCGAAGGCCAGGTCATCGAGACCAAGACCCGCACCAACCTGACCCAGGCCCGCATCGACAAGCTCACGGCCATCGACTTCGCCAGCCTGCCGTTGAAAGACGCGCTGGTGTGGAAGCAGGGCACCGGCGCACGCAAGCTGGCGGTGTTCGCCGACCCGAACTGCGGCTATTGCAAACGCTTCGAGCGCGACCTGCAGCAGCTCAAGGACGTGACGGTCTACACCTTCGTCTACCCGATCCTCGGCCCCGATTCCCAGGAGAAAAGCCGCAACATCTGGTGTGCCAAAGACGCCACCAAGGCCTGGATGGCCTGGATGCTGGAGAACACCCCTCCCTCGCGCAGCATGGGCGCGTGTGACGCCAGCGCGTTGGAGCGCAACACCGCCATGGGCGCGAAGCACAAGATCACCGGCACGCCGTCGGTGTTGTTCGAAGACGGCAAGCGGGTGCCCGGCGCCATCAGCCTCGAGCAGCTGGAGAAGCAATTGGTTGCCAGCAGCGCGGCGCGCAAAAACTAGAATCCTGTCCTGAGACGCAGAAGATCCTGGCAAACGCCTGCGTGTGGCGGGCCAGTTCGCACCACACGGCCACTGGCACCGACTGCCCACGCTCACCCTTGCCATCCACGCCGTTCTCCCGCACGTTCCGCCCTTGACCTTCAGAAAGCTTCCATGAGCGACGACTCTTCATCCCGCCTGCAGGGCATCGCGCCGCGCGACAAGGCGGAAATTCTTGCCCAGGCCCTGCCTTACATCCGGCAGTTCCACGGCAAGACCATCGTCATCAAATACGGCGGCAACGCCATGACCGACCCCGCGCTGCAGCAAGACTTCGCTGAAGACGTCGTCCTGCTCAAGCTGGTGGGCATGAACCCGGTGGTGGTGCACGGCGGCGGCCCGCAGATCGACGAGGCGCTGGCCAAGATCGGCAAGAAGGGCACCTTCATCCAAGGCATGCGCGTCACCGACGCCGAAACCATGGAAGTCGTCGAGTGGGTGCTGGCCGGGCAGGTGCAGCAGGACATCGTCGGCCTCATCAACGTGGCGGGGGGCAAGGCCGTCGGCCTCACCGGCCGCGATGGCGGGCTGATCCGGGCGCGCAAGTACCGGATGCTCGACAAAGACGACCCGACCAAGGTGCACGACGTCGGGCAGGTTGGCGAAATCGAGTCCATCGACCCCAGCGTTGTGCGCGCCTTGCAAGACGATCAGTTCATCCCGGTGATCTCCCCCTTGGGTTTTGGCGCCGACAACGAGAACTACAACATCAATGCCGACGTGGTGGCCGGCAAGCTGGCCGAGGTGCTCAAGGCCGAAAAATTGATGATGCTCACCAACACCCCCGGTGTGTTGGACAAGGAAGGTCGGTTGCTCACCAACCTGAGCGCCCGCGAGATCGATGCCTTGTTCGCCGACGGCACCATCAGCGGCGGCATGTTGCCGAAGATCGGCTCCGCCCTGGACGCCGCCAAGAACGGCGTCAACTCCGTTCACATCATCGATGGCCGGGTGCCCCACGCCATGTTGCTGGAGGTGCTCACCGAGCAGGCCTACGGCACCATGATCCGCTCCTTCTGAGCCGGCGTCGGTGGTGTCAACAGGCTCTAGCCTTCCACCATGGCGCAGGACGATGCCTTCCATGCTCGGGCCCAGCAGGTTCGGCTAGAGCGTCGCCAGCAAGCGCTTCGGCGCAACCGCCGCACCGCGCTGCACGCCACCGTGGTGGTGCTGGCGCTCACCTGGGGCGTGGGCTGGCCGTTGTGTCAGTGGCGCACGGCCCGCCACGAAGCCATCGGTCGCATCGAGCCCGCGGGGGTGCCGCTCGAGGCCCTGGGCAAGCAGTCGCCGCCTGCCGAGTACCTGCTGCTCGACGGTGCCCGCCCCCGGCTTCGCCAGGCCGTTCAAATGGGTGTGGCCCCCACGCCGGGTGGCATGGCGTCGTGGTTCGCCGACAGCAGCCCTGCCGCCAGCCAAACAGCGCATCACTACCTGCCCCTGACCCCTCCCGGACGCGACACCGACGCCGTGCGTGTGGTGGCCGTGGGCTTGGCACCCCAGTGGCTCGATCCGCGCGCTGCGGCGCCCTTGAAGCCGCCGTACTCCCTGCAGTGGGTGAAGCAGGGCCTGCCGCCGGCGGTGCACAAGGAAATGACGCGCCGCGGCGTGCGCTTTGCCGACACCGTCTACCTGTTGAAGTTCACCGAGTTGGTCAACGGCCGGGTGCCCAACACCCAGGTCAACACCGACCGCTGGCTGCTCGCCCTGGTCGCCTGGGGCGGCAGCGCTTTGGCCGCCCTGGCGGCGCTGCAGTGGGGTTGGAGCAGCTGGCAGCTCAGACGCCTGCGCCTTGATCGCCAGACTGCCTGACGCTCGACAGCTTGCGCACGGCCGCCACACCCGACTGCATGGCGCCTTCCAGCGTGGCGGGGTAGGGCCCGTCGACGTAATCGCCTGCGGCGTGCAGCCCCGGGGCGATGGCAGGGGCAGGGCGTTGCAGCCCTGGCGTGCAGCGGAACGTGGCGCGCTTGTCGATCAAGGTCTGCAAGGGCTGCAACGGCCCGCGCAGGGTCGGCCCCAAGGCCGCCTCCAGCTGGCGCATGGCCGCCGCGGTGAGCGCCTCCTGTCCGCGGGCCACCCAGGCCGCCGCACCGCTCACCACCAGCGCCAGGCGCCCGGCCGGTCCCCCCCAGTGACCGGCGTCCAGCACGAACTGGCCCGGCCGATCCAGATCGTCCGAGGCCAGGCGCACCATCGGCGCTGCCAGGCGGGTGCCCTCGCTGTGCAAGTAGACCGTGGCGATCGGTTCGTAGCGCAGGCCTTGGGCCAGCGCCGACCAGCGCGGCGCGATCGCGCCGCACAGGCGCGCCGCCTCGGTCGGCGTGGTCGCCACCACCACCTGGTCGAAACGCTTGCCGTCCACGAACCAGCCACCGCCGCCCTCCGCGTGCAAGGCCTGCACGCGCTGGTGCCAGTGCAAGGCGGCGCCATGGGCCTGCAGCCAGGCCACGGCCGGCGTGGGCCACAGCGCGCTCAACGGCTGGCGGGGGAACAGCAGGTCGGCCGAGCCGGGCCCGGCCAGCAGCGCGTCTTGCAGCACGCGCAAGAACACCTGGCCACTGGCCTGGGACGCCGGTGTGTTCAGCGCCGCCACGCACAGAGGGTCGATCAACTCCTCCCGCACACGGGCGGGCAGGTCGGAGGTCAGGCGGGCGACGCTCAGCGCCGGGTCACAGCGAAACCCTTGCCAGCGCCAGGCCGCCGCCCGGCGCAGCAGCGCCCAGCGCTCACCCACCGACCAGGTGCCATGCCCCGCCACGCCGCGCAGGAACGACCAGGTCGGTGCGCCGCCGGGCAGGCGCAGTCCCTGGCCTTGAGCGTTCACCAGTTGCAAGGGTGTGCGCCACAGCGCCTGGCCCAGATCCACTCCCACCAGGGCCATCAGCCGCAAGGTTTCGCGGTAAGCGCCGATCATTAGGTGCTGGCCGTTGTCCAGGCCTTCGGTGCGCGGGTCGCTGGCGGTGGCGGCGACCTGTCGGGCGCGCCCGCCCGGGTGAGGCGCCATCTCCCACAGGGTGACCGCATGGCCCGCCTGCGTGGCCGTGACGGCCGCTGCCAGGCCGGCCCAACCGCCCCCGATCACACCGACCCTCAGCCCCGGGCTGTGCGGGGCGGACGCCGTTTCAGCGGCCACGCCAGTGGGTGCGCAAAGCGATCCAGAGTTTGCGTAGCGGTGTCAGCGAAGTGCGCTGGTGCAGCACGCGAAAGCCGTCCGCCTCGATCTCGCGCAACAAGGTGCGGTAGATGTTGGCCATCATCAAGCCCGGCTTCTGGGACCGTCGATCGGCTTGCGGCAACAAGGCCATGGCCTCGTCAAAGGTGCGGTGGGCCCGCTCGGCTTGAAACTGCATCAGGGCCGTGAAACGCTCGCTGTAGCCCCAGGGCGCGGTGCGCTGCAGCACCTCGTGGGCCTTCACGTCGAAGCGCTGCATTTCGTCGATCGGCAGGTAGATGCGGCCGCGCCGTGCGTCGTCACCGACGTCGCGGATGATGTTCGTCAGCTGCATGGCCAGACCCAGGCGGTGGGCGAAGGCGGTGGTGGCCGGCTGGGTGCTGCCGAAGATCTGCGCCGCCACTTCGCCCACCACGCCGGCCACCAGATGGCAGTAACGCGCGAGCCCCGGGTAGTCGAGATAGCGGCTCTGCGTCAGGTCCATTTGGCATCCCTCGATCACCGCCAGCAGGTGCGCCGCGGTGATGCCGTAGGCCGCGGTGTGCGGCATCAAGGCTTGCGTGACCGGGTGGGTGGGGTGCCCGCCGAAGGCCGAGTCGACTTCCTTTTGCCACCACGCCAACTTGATGTGCGCCACCGATGGATCGCTCACCTCGTCCACCACGTCGTCCACCTCCCGGCAAAACGCGTAGAACGCGGTGATCGCCGCCCGCCGGGGCGGTGGCAAGAACAGGAAAGCGTAATAAAAACTGGAGCCGCTTTGGACCGTTTTCTGCTGAACGTAGTCGCCGGGTGTCATGCGGCCCCCGGCAACACCGACAGGGCCGGGGCGCGCATGCGAAACGACTGCCACACCATCCACACCACGTCGCGCGGGCCCAGCGCCGGGCGGCGCTGCAAGCTGTCGTAGCCGTTGGCTTCGATGCGGTCGAGGATGCGCAGGCCGCCTTGCACCACCAGCCGCAGTTCCATGCCCACGCGCCAGCCGGCGTGAGCGGCCAGCGTGTGGGGCAGGGCGGCGCCATCCAGCATCATGCCGCGGGTCCACCGCACCAGCTGCCGCACCAAGTGGCGCACCAGTGGGCTGTCCTGGCCTGCCGCCAAAGCTTGCGGGTCCACGCCAGCACGGTCGCATTCACTCAAGGGCACGTACAAGCGCTGTCGGCTCACGTCCACCGACAAGTCCTGCCAGAAATTGGCCAGCTGCAGGGCGGTGCAAATCGCGTCCGATTGGGCCAAGGCCCGCGCGTCGTGCACCCCGTACAGGTGCAGCAGCAGCCGGCCGACCGGGTTGGCCGAGCGCCGGCAGTAGTCGAGCAGCTCCATGCTGTCGCGGTAGTGCTGTTTCGTGACGTCTTGCTCAAAGGCGCTGAGCAGGTCCGTCAAGGGCGCCAAGGGCAGTTGAAAGGTCGACAGGGTGGCCGCCAGCGGATCGAACACCGCACGCCACCGCGACCCGGCGGGCGGCTGGCCCTGCGCGGCTGCCAACAGGTCAACCCGATAGGCTTTCAAGTCGTCCAGCCGCTGTTGCGGTGTGGCCTCGCCTTCGTCGGCCAGGTCGTCTGCCGTGCGCGCGAACGCATAAATGGCCCCAATGGCCGGCCGCAGCCGTGCAGGGCACAGCAGCGACGCCACCGGAAAATTTTCATAGTGATCGGTTGCGCAGGAATGGACGGCCATGGCGGTGAGTTCGAACGAACGGGTGAACGGTGCGCAGTTCCAGGGCAAGCCATGGGCCGCGCGGCAAAGGCGCGATTGTCCCTCCTTCGCGCCAATCTGCGTGGCGTGCCCGCCCCAGCGTGGCTTTGACACTCAACCGGTCACGGTCTATATTACTGACCAGTCAGTCAGTACCGGCCCGGAACTGGCCTCTGTCCCCGCCTTTTGAGGCCGGTGAGGTGATCGCAGCGGCCGGGTGTTTGGATCTCTCAAAGGAAACCGCATGCGCTTTGCTCCATGCCTCGTCCTGCTGGGCAGTGCCCTTGTCTGCGTGGCCTGCGCCCCCCCGCCACCGCCTCCCGAGCCGGTGCAGGCCGTGAGGACCTTGGTCGTGGCCACTGAAGCGCTGTCGCCATCCTTCGAGTACGCCGCGGAGATCCGCGCGCGCACCGAATCGCGTCTGAGTTTCAGGGTCGGCGGCAAGATGGTGCGCCGGCAGGTGGAACTTGGCGACACGGTGAAGGCCGGCCAGGTGCTGGCGCAGCTCGACCCGCAGGACTTCCGCCTTGGGCAGGACGCGGCGCGGGCCGGGCGTGAAGCCGCCTTGGTGAACGTGGCGCAGACGCAGGCCGATTTCCATCGCTACCGGGAGCTGCGCGACCAGGGCTTCATCAGCTCCGCGGAGTTGGAGCGGCGCGAAACCGCCTACAAGGCCGCCCGAGCCCAGTTGCACCAGGCCCAAGCGCAAACCGGCGTCCAGGGCAACCAGGCGGCATACGCCACCCTGGTCAGCGATGTGAATGGCGTCATCACCGGCGTGGAGGTCGAGCCGGGCACCGTTGTGGCCGCGGGCACCCCGGTGCTGCGCCTGGCGCAAAACGGCCCGCGCGACGCCGTGTTCGCCGTGCCCGAAGACAAGGTGGCCCTGGTCAAAGCCATGGCCGACGAGGCGGCTAAGAACCCGCAAGCGCCGACCTTGTTCCAGGTCCGTTTGTGGGGCGAGGACGCGCGGTTGTTGCCCGCCAGGATTCGCGAGGTGTCCGCGGCGGCCGATCCGGCCACCCGCACGTTCCAGGTGAAAGTCGACCTCGGCGAAGAGTCCGTGACGCTGCGCCAAGGGCAGACGGCCACAGTGATCATGCGCACCCCGGCGCAGGCCGGGGTCACCAAGCTGCCCATCACCGCCCTGCGGGAGCACCAAGGCAAGTCGGCGGTGTGGCTGGTGCAGGAGCCGGCCATGACGGTGACGCTTCAGCCGGTGGAAGTCGGTGGGGCCGACGGCAACGAGGCCGTGGTGCTGAGTGGTTTGCGCCCGGGCCAGCGCGTCGTCACCGCCGGCGTGCACGTGTTGAACGAAGGTCAGAAGGTCAAGCTCTACCAGGCGCCGACACCGGCCGCCGTGGCGCAACCCCGCGCCGCCACGACCGCGGCGAGCGTTCAGTGAGCGCCCCCAGCAGCGAGGCCTCGGCGGGTTCACGCCTGAACCTGTCCCGCTGGGCCATCGAGCACCCGGCCCTCACCCGCTACCTCCTGGTGGTCCTGATGCTGCTGGGCCTGGCGGCCTATTTCCAACTGGGTCAAGACGAAGACCCCCCGTTCACTTTTCGGGTGATGGTGGTCAGCGCCTACTGGCCCGGCGCCACCGCCCAGCAGATGGCCGACCAGGTCACCGACAAGCTGGAGAGAACGCTGCAGGAAGTGCCCTACGCCGACAAGATCCAGAGTTACTCCAAGCCTGGTGAAACCTTGATCACTTTCCAGGTCAAGGACTCGTCCCCACCCAAAGAGATGGCGCAGATCTGGTATTCAGTTCGCAAAAAGATCGGCGACATGCGAGGCACCCTGCCTGCTGGTGTCGTCGGCCCCTTTTTCAACGACGAGTTCGGCGACGTGTACGGTTCGCTGTACGCATTGTCCAGCGACGGTTTCACCGCCGCCGAACTCAAGGACCAAGCCGACCGCGTGCGGCAGCGGCTGTTGAAGGTCAAAGACGTCAGCAAGGTCGAAATCTTCGGCGCCCAAGACGAGAAAATTTTCATCGAGATCCCCTTCAAACGCCTGGTCCAACTGAACCTGGACTTCACCCAGGTGCTGGCCCAACTCGGTCAACAAAACGCCGTCGAATCGGCCGGTGTGTTCACCGCCCCGCAGGAAGCCTTGCAGGTGAGGGTGGAGGGCCAGTTCAAAACCGTCGAAGAACTCGAGCAGCTGCCCATCCGGGCCGGCAACGCCAGCTTCAAATTGGGTGACATCGCGCAGATCAAACGTGGCTTCATCGACCCCCCGCAGGTCAAAGTGCGCCACCAGGGCAAGGAAGTCATTGCCTTGGGCATCGCCATGGCCAAGGGCGGCGACATCATCGACCTCGGCGAGGCCTTGCAGCAAGCCGTGAAGGAGATCCGCGCCGACCTGCCCGCTGGCATCCAGATGACCCAGTTCCAGGACCAGTCCCGCGTGGTGGGGCAGTCGGTGAACGAGTTCATCCGGGTCTTGATGGAAGCCGTCGTCATCGTGCTCGGCGTGAGCTTCATCAGCCTGGGTTTGCACAGCGTGCCCGGCGCCAAAGGCTGGCGCCGCTGGACGCTCGACTGGCGTCCGGGCCTGGTCGTGGCCATCAGCATTCCGCTGGTGCTGGCCATCACCTTCGTGGTGATGTACTACGCCGGCGTCGGCCTGCACAAGATCTCCCTTGGCTCGCTGATCATCGCCCTGGGCTTGATGGTGGACGACGCCATCATCGCGGTGGAAATGATGGTGCGCAAACTCGAAGAAGGTTTTGACAAGGCCCGCGCCGCCACCTTCGCCTACGAGGCCACCGCCATGCCGATGCTCACCGGCACCCTGATCACCGCGGTCGGCTTTCTGCCCATCGGCCTGGCGCAGTCCACGGTGGGCGAATACACCTTTGCCATCTTCGCCGTCACCGCCGCTGCGCTGTTGATCTCGTGGTTCGTGTCGGTGTATTTTGTGCCCTACCTCGGCATGCACCTGCTTAAGGCTCCCACGCCCCTGCGGCCAGCCGCAGGCAGCGCAGCCGCCGTTCCTGCGCCGGCCAACGAACCCCATGAGCTTTTCGATTCACCTTTCTATGTGCGCTTTCGCGCTTTGGTCAACGCCTGCGTGCGCTACCGCTGGCTCACCATCGGCCTGACCGTGGCGACCTTGGGGCTCGGCGTGGCCGGCATGGGCAAGGTGCAGCAACAATTTTTCCCCGACTCCAGCCGGCCCGAAATCCTGGTCGACCTGTGGTTTGCCGAAGGCACCTCGTTCCAGGCCAACGAAGCCGTGGCGCAGCGGGTGGAACAGCGCCTCATGGCACTGCCGGGGGTGGCGCACGTGACCACTTGGGTCGGCAGCGGCTTCCCCCGGTTCGCCTTGACGCTCGACCAGATCTTTCCGCAGACCAATGTCAGCCAACTCGTGCTCATGCCCCAAACGCTGGAACACCGGGAAGCGCTGCGGGCCGCACTGCCGGCCTTGCTGGCTGCCGAGTTTCCCGAGGTTCGCGGGCGCGCCAAGCTGCTGCCCAACGGCCCCCCCGTGCCGTACCCCGTGCAGTTCCGGGTCGTCGGCACCGACCCGGTCCAGATCCGGGCCTACGCCGACGAGGTCAAGGCCATCATGCGCGCCAATGTGCACATGCGGGGCGTCAACGACAACTGGAACGAGCCCATCAAGTCCGTGCGGCTCGATCTGGACCAAGACAAGGCCCGCGCGCTCGGCGTGTCCAGCCAGAGCATTTCACAGGCGGCGCGGTCCATCAACGGCGGCACCCCGGTGGGACAGTTCCGTGAGGGCGACAAGCTGATCGACATCGTGCTGCGCCAGCCCGCCCGTGAACGCGAGGCCATCACCGACATCGGCAACCTCGATGTGCCCACCAACACCGGTCGCAGCATCCCGGTGTCGCAGATCGCCAAGGTGAGCTTCGCCTGGGAGCCGGGGGTGCTGTGGCGCGAAGGCCGCGATTACGCCGCCACGGTCCAGGGCGACATCGTCGAAGGCTTGCAGGCTGCCACCGTCAGCAACGAGCTCGACCCGCGCTTCGATGCCATTCGCCAGCGCATGCCGCCGGGTTACCGCATCGAGGTGGCCGGCTCGGTGGAAGAAAGCAGCAAAGGCCAAGGCTCGATCGCCGCGGGGGCTCCGCTGATGCTGTTCATCATGTTCACCCTGCTGATGCTGCAGTTGCACAGTTTCAGCCGCTCGGTGCTGGTGTTCCTCACCGCGCCCATGGGCATTGCCGGCGTCGCCGCTGCTTTGTTGTTGCTCGGCCGCCCGTTTGGCTTCGTGGCATTGCTCGGCGTCATCGCCTTGATGGGCATGATCATGCGCAACGCCGTCATCCTGATCGACCAGATCGAGCAAGACCGGGCGTCGGGCGTGCCCCCCTGGCAGGCCATCGTCGAAGCCGCCGTCCGCCGTTGCCGGCCCATCGTGCTGACCGCTGCCGCCGCGGTGCTGGCCATGATTCCCTTGTCGCGCAGCGTGTTTTGGGGCCCGATGGCCGTGGCCATCATGGGCGGCTTGGTGGTGGCCACCGCACTGACCTTGCTCAGCCTGCCGGCGCTCTACGCCGCGTGGTTCCGGGTCAAACGCCCGCGGCGTTCACGCGCGGCAGGCTAAACTCGCGGCCTCACGCCAGCTGGGGGGTGGGCCTGTTCAGGGTCACACCGCTGCTGGTGCTCGAAAGAGGGCCTTCGGGCCCCTCTTTTTTGGAGTCTCAAGGTCCGCGCGGGTGGCGAAATTGGTAGACGCACCAGGTTTAGGTCCTGACGCCAGCAATGGTGTGGGGGTTCGAGTCCCCCCCCGCGCACCACACGGGAATCCCCAGCCCAGGCAGCGCTTCAAAGTCGGAGCGGCTCACGGTGTCAGACCGTCTCGCTGGAACGGCCGCCAGTGGGTCGGCGTGCCGGCAACGGGTTCGCCCGTCCGTGAGTGGGCAGGTGCGCCCGGTTGCTGGGGCCCACTGGGCAGTGCCGCGTTCAAGCGGGTCAGTTAGAATTCTCGGCTGCCCAAACGGGGTCCCAGCCAGGCCGGATGGCGTCAAAACCACTGGATCACTGGGCTCCTTGGCTTTGGGCCCAGCTTGGAGAGTCGGAAGGTTTGTCGGAATGTCCGAGTCTCAAGGCAACAAAAATGCCGCGTGGAGCCGGTGCTGCGGGCGGGCTCAAGCCCAACCGGCACGGGCCTTCCAGCGCCAGCGTACACGCACCAGCACCCATCCAAACCAGAGGATTCTTCCACCATGGCCGTCACTGTTGAAACCCTAGAAAAGCTGGAACGCCGCATCACCTTGGCCCTGCCGACGGAAGTGATTCAAAGCGAGATCGATTCGCGCTTGAAGAAGTTGTCGCGCACCGTCAAGGCCGACGGCTTCCGTCCCGGCAAGGTGCCGATGAGCGTCGTGGCTCAGCGCTACGGGTATTCGGTCCAGTACGAAGTGATGAACGACAAAGTCGGGCAGGCCTTTTCGAACGCCGTGACCGAAGCCAAATTGCGCGTCGCCGGTGCGCCGCGCATCGCCGAAAAAGAAGGCGCTTCGCCCGACGGCGAAATGCTGTTCGATGCGACCTTCGAGGTCTACCCCGAAGTCAAGCTGGGCGACCTGGCCACCGCTGAAATCGAGCGCGTGAGCTCGGCCGTCACCGACGCCGCCATCGACAAGACCGTCGACATCCTGCGCAAGCAGCGCCGCACCTTCAACCAGCGCCCCGCGGGCGAGGGCGCTGCCGAAGGCGACCGGGTCACCATCGACTTCGAAGGCAAGATCGACGGCGTGCCCTTCGACGGCGGCAAGGCCGAGGCCTTCCAGTTCCTCATCGGCGAAGGCCAGATGTTGGAAGCCTTCGACAAAGCCGTGCGGGGCATGAAGCAAGGCGACTCCAAAACCTTCCCGCTGCAATTCCCCGAGGATTACCACGGCAAAGACGTGGCCGGCAAGGAAGCCGATTTCCTGGTCACCTTGAACAAACTCGAAGCCCAGCAGCTGCCCGAGGTGGACGATGCCTTCGCCGCTTCTCTCGGCATCAAGGAAGGCACCGTGCAAGCCCTGCGCGATGACGTGCGCAAGAACCTCGAGCGCGAGGTGAAGTTCCGCGTCCTGGCCCGCAACAAGTCCTCCGTGATGGACGCGTTGGTCAAGACCGCCGAACTCGACGTGCCCAAGGTGCTGGTCAGCGCTGAAGTGGAGCGCATGGTGGCCGGTGCCCGCACCGACTTGAAGAACCGCGGTGTGAAAGACGCCGAGACCGCGCCGATCCCCGCCGAGATCTTCCAGCCGCAAGCCGAGCGCCGCGTGCGCCTGGGCCTGGTGGTGGCCGAGCTGGTGCGTGCCAACAACCTGCAAGCCAAACCCGAGCAACTGCAGGCCCACCTCGAAGAGATGTCCCAGAGCTACGAGAAGCCGGCTGAAGTGGTGCGTTGGTACCTGAGCGACAAGCAGCGCATGGCCGAAGTGGAAGCCGTGGTGATCGAGAACAACGTGGCCGAATTCGTGCTCGCCCGTGCCCAAGTCACTGACAAAGAACTGCCCTTCGATGAACTGATGGCCGCTTGATCCGGGCCACTGGAACCGAAGGCACCCCGTCGCGAGACGGGGTGCCTTTTTCTTTGGTTTTGCTTTGTTGTTTATTGCCCCTTATCCGCAGATGGTGGTCTGTGGAGTGGCGACATAATCAATTCGTTCTTTCTTGATGAGGGTGTTGTGAACTTCGGCAGGGCAGGTCTGCCTAAGTCGTCACCCTTTCTCATTTTCTCTTTCTCATTCCCTGACCGTCAGCTTGCAAAGGACACGACTCATGAGCGCATTGGAAACACAAGGTCTGGGCATGGTGCCCATGGTGATCGAGCAGTCGGGCCGTGGCGAACGGGCCTATGACATCTACTCGCGGCTGTTGCGCGAGCGCGTGATTTTCCTGGTCGGCCCGGTGAACGATCAGTCGGCCAACCTGGTGGTGGCCCAGTTGTTGTTTCTGGAAAGCGAAAACCCTGACAAGGACATTTCGTTCTACATCAATTCCCCTGGCGGCTCGGTGAGCGCGGGCATGTCGATTTTTGACACCATGCAGTTCATCAAGCCGGACGTCTCGACCTTGTGCATGGGGTTGGCCGCCAGCATGGGCGCCTTCCTGTTGGCCGCTGGCGCCAAAGGCAAGCGGTTTGCCCTGCCGAACTCACGGCTCATGATTCACCAGCCTTCGGGCGGCGCCCAGGGTCAAGCCACCGACATCGAAATCCAGGCACGTGAAATCCTGAAGCTGCGCGAGAGCCTCAACCAGATCCTGGCTGAGCGCACCGGGCAGACGCTGGACAAGATCCGGGCCGATTCGGAACGCGACTATTTCATGTCGTCGGGCGAGGCCAAAGACTACGGTCTGATCGACCAGGTCCTGGTGCATCGCGGCTGAGGTGCAAAGCCCGGGAGAAGGGGGGCGATTGCAGCCCTTTTCCGTGACTCAGTTCACACCGTTGTTTGCACTATCATCCCTCTACCACCCCCCATTTCCGGCAGCGCCCCATGGCTGATAAAAAAGGTTCTTCCAGCGAAAAAGTCTTGTATTGCTCCTTCTGCGGCAAAAGCCAGCACGAGGTCAAGAAGCTCATCGCTGGTCCTTCGGTTTTCATCTGTGATGAGTGCATTGAGCTGTGCAATGACATCATTCGCGATGAGGTCACCCAGGAAAACGCGGAAGTCAAGCCAGCCAAGGCTGAGCTGCCGATTCCCAGCGAGATCAAACTCAACCTCGACAACTACGTGATTGGCCAAGATGTGGCCAAGCGCACCTTGTCCGTGGCGGTTTACAACCACTACAAGCGGCTCAAGCACATGAGCCAGTCGAAGGAAGACGTCGAGCTGTCCAAGAGCAACATCCTGTTGATCGGCCCGACCGGCTCCGGCAAGACCTTGCTGGCCCAGACCCTGGCCCGCCTGCTCAACGTGCCGTTCGTGATTGCCGACGCCACCACCCTGACCGAAGCCGGTTATGTGGGCGAAGACGTCGAAAACATCATCCAGAAGCTGCTGCAAAACTGCAATTACGACGTCGAGCGTGCTCAGCGCGGCATCGTCTACATCGACGAGATCGACAAAATCTCGCGCAAGGCCGACAACCCTTCCATCACCCGCGACGTCTCGGGTGAAGGTGTCCAGCAGGCGTTGCTCAAGTTGATCGAGGGCACGATGGCGTCGGTGCCCCCGCAAGGCGGCCGCAAGCACCCCAATCAAGATTTCCTGCAGATCGACACGACCAACATCCTGTTCATCTGCGGCGGTGCCTTCGACGGCCTTGAAAAGGTGATCCAGAACCGGTCCGAGAAATCGGGCATCGGTTTCGGTGCCACCGTCAAGACCAAAGCCGAACGCAAGGTCAGCGACGTGTTCCTGGAAGTCGAGCCGGAAGACCTGATCAAGTTCGGTCTGATTCCCGAATTGGTGGGCCGTTTGCCGGTGGTCACCACCCTGGGTGAGCTGACCGAAGACGCCATGGTGCAAATCCTGACCGAGCCGAAAAACGCCTTGGTCAAGCAATACCAAAAGCTGTTTTCCATGGACGGTGTCGAACTGGAGATCCGCCCCTCGGCACTGGCGGCCATCGCCCGCAAGGCGCTCAAGCGCAAAACCGGTGCCCGCGGGCTGCGTTCGATCATGGAGCAATCCTTGACCGACACCATGTTCGAACTGCCCACCCTGGACGGCGTGGCCAAGGTGGTGCTGGACGAGCATGCGATCGAAGACGAGTCCAAGCCCCTGTTGGTTTACCGGGAACAAGCCAAAGCGAGTGCCTGAGTGGTGTTGTCGGCGTCAGCTTCGCGCCGCTTCACCCCATCCGTCCATCGAAGCCCGATGCGAAACAGCTGTGCCGCATCTCCTTGCAATTCGACACTCAAGCCCTAGATGGGTGAGAGAAAGAGAGGTTCTCGATGTCTGGACATCCCGTGCTCCCCGCTGTGCCCCTGACCTTGTCGCTGCTTCCGCTGCGCGATGTGGTGGTCTTCCCCCACATGGTCATTCCCCTGTTCGTGGGCCGGCCCAAATCCATCAAGGCCCTTGAGGCCGCCATGGAATCAGGCCGTCAGATCATGCTGGTGGCCCAGAAAGCCGCCGGCAAGGACGAGCCCAAGGCCGACGACATGTTCGAAGTCGGCTGCGTGTCGAGCATTCTGCAGATGCTCAAATTGCCCGACGGCACCGTCAAGGTCCTCGTCGAAGGCATTCAGCGTGCCAACACCCACCACATCAGCGACAACGGCGAGCATTTCGTGGCCGAGGTCACCCCGGTTCCCCCCGAGGTCGACACCAAGCCCGAAATCGAAGCCCTGCGCCGGGCGGTGACGCAGCAGTTCGATCAATACGTCAAGCTGAACAAAAAGCTGCCGCCCGAGATCTTGACGAGCATCGCCGGCATCGACGACGCCGGCCGCCTGGCCGACACCATTGCCGCGCACCTGCCCCTCAAGCTGGAAAGCAAGCAGGCCATCCTCGACCTCTACGCCGTCGACCGCCGCCTGGAAAACCTGCTTGAGCAACTCGAGCATGAAGTCGACATCTTGCAGGTGGAAAAGCGCATCCGTGGCCGCGTCAAGCGCCAGATGGAAAAGAGCCAGCGCGAGTACTACTTGAACGAGCAAGTCAAGGCCATTCAAAAGGAACTCGGTGACGGCGAAGAAGGCGCCGACATGGAGGAGCTCGAGAAGAAGATCATCGCCGCCAAGATGCCCAAGGAGGCACGCAAAAAGGCCGATGCCGAGTTCAAGAAGCTCAAGCTGATGTCACCCATGTCGGCCGAGGCCACCGTGGTGCGCAACTACATCGAGACCCTGGTCAACCTGCCCTGGACCAAGCGCACCAAAATCAAGTACGACCTGGCTTTTGCCGAAACCGTGCTCAACGAGGACCACTACGGTCTCGACAAAGTCAAGGACCGCATCCTCGAGTACTTGGCGGTACAGCAGCGCGTCGACAAGGTGAAGTCGCCGATCCTGTGCCTGGTCGGGCCTCCCGGCGTGGGCAAGACCTCGCTGGGCCAATCGGTGGCCCGTGCCACCGGGCGCAAGTTCGTGCGCATGGCCCTGGGTGGCGTGCGCGACGAAGCCGAGATCCGCGGTCACCGCCGCACCTACATCGGCTCCATGCCGGGCAAGGTGCTGCAGAACCTGACCAAGGTCGGCACGCGCAACCCCTTGTTCCTGCTCGACGAGATCGACAAGCTCGGCACCGATTTCCGTGGCGACCCTGCCAGTGCCCTGTTGGAGGTGCTCGACCCCGAACAGAACCACACTTTCAGCGACCACTACGTCGAGGTCGACTTCGACCTGTCGGACACGATGTTCATCGCCACGTCGAATTCGATGAACATCCCGGCGGCCTTGCTGGACCGCATGGAAGTCATTCGCTTGTCGGGCTACACCGAAGACGAGAAGCTCAACATCGCCAAGCGGTACCTGTTGCCCAAGCAAGCCAAGAACAACGGCGTCAAGGACGAGGAGATGGAAGTCGCCGACTCGGCCTTGTTGGGCATCATCCGTTATTACACCCGCGAGGCCGGCGTGCGCTCGCTCGAGCGCGAAATCTCCAAGATCTGCCGCAAGGTCGTCAAGGGCGTGCAGCTCAAGACCACCAGCGAGAAGGTCGTGGTCACCGACGCCAACCTCAATGATTTCCTTGGCGTGCGCAAGTACGACTATGGTCAGGCCGAAAAGCAGAACCAGGTCGGACAAGTGGTGGGCCTCGCCTGGACGGAAGTGGGCGGCGACCTGCTGACCATCGAGTCGGTGATGATGCCAGGCAAGGGTGCCATCCTGCGCACCGGATCGCTGGGCGACGTGATGAAAGAGTCGGTGGAAGCCGCTCGTTCGGTGGTGCGCAGCCGCGCCCGTCGCCTGGGCATCCGCGACGAGCTGTT
>JAZKHH010000177.1:0-9542 GCA_040385465.1 Pseudomonadota bacterium
GTGAAAAAGCCCCACAGCCAATGGCGGTGGGGCTTGGTGTCTGGCGGAGCGAGAGTCCGCAGGAATCGAACCCCACCTAGCCCCGGGTTGCATCATTCTACGTGATTTCTCCTATGAGGATCAAAAAGCAATAGACCCGCGTCGTATCGCGTGATATCGTCCAGTCTCACCCACATTGATGGACATGAAGATGGACAAAAGTCACTGGCGGACGACATGGTGCGCATAGCCAAGGAACTAGGAGCCCTGCAGGTCCAGCGCCTGACTGCCCCCGGCTGGCATGCCGTAGGAGGCGTGAGCGGTCTTTATCTGAAGGTCGCACCCACTGGAGCCCGGACATGGGTACTGCGCGCCACAGTGGGCAGTCTGCGCCGAGATATGGGTTTGGGCGGCTTCCCATCGGTCACGCTGGCTGGTGCGCGTGAGAAGGCCCGAGAGGCCCGCCTGCTGATCGAAAAGGGTACAGACCCGATCTTGGCTAAACAACAGGCCAAGTCCGCGCTGATCGCCGAGCAGGCCAAGCACAAGACCTTTGACGAGGCGTTCACCGCCTTCATGGATGCCAAGGGCGACGAGTGGCGCAACGCCAAGCACCGCCAGCAGTGGGAGAACACCCTGGCCACCTACGCCAGCCCATTCATGGGCAAGGTGCTTGTCTCCGATGTCACGCAGGCCCACGTCGAGCAGGTGCTGCGGCCGATCTGGCGCGAAAAGACCGAGACGGCAACCCGGGTGCGTCAGCGCATCGAGAAGGTGCTCGACTTTTCCCGGGCGAGTGGCTGGCGCACCGGTGAGAACCCGGCAACCTGGAAGGGCCGCCTGTCCGAGCTCTTCCCCAAGCCCAGCAAGATCAGGACGGTGGTCCACCAGCGCGCGCTGGCGCCACGCGAGATGCACGACTTCATGGTCGACCTGCGCAAGGCCTCAGGCACCGCGGCGCGCGCGCTTGAGTTCGCCATCCTGACGGCCGCTCGCAGTGGCGAGGTGCGTGGCGCCACCTGGGATGAGATCGACCTGCAGGGCGGTTTCTGGACCGTGCCAGGCGAACGCATGAAGGCCGGCCGCCTGCACCGTGTGCCGCTATCGGCGCAGGCAGTGAAGCTGCTCAAGGCCCTGCCCCGGATCAAGGACAACAACCTGCTGTTCCCGGCGCCTCGTGGTGGCCAGCTCAGCGACATGACGTTGACGGCGGTGCTGCGCCGCATGGAGGTCGACGCAGTGCCCCACGGCATGCGCGCCTCGTTCAAGACATGGGCGGGTGATCACACCGAGTTTCCGCGCGAGCTGGTGGAGATCGCCCTTGCTCACGCGGTGGGCGACGCAGTGGAGCAGGCCTATTCACGCAGCGATGCCGTCGAGCGCCGCCGGGTCCTGATGACCGCCTGGGCCAAGTTCTTGGACACACCGCAGAAGGCCGCCAAGGTGGTCCAGCTGCGAGGCGCTGCATGAGATTTCGCGCGTAGTGCGCAACTGGCGCCGCAGCGGTCCTGCGGCAAAGGCGACGGCCGAGGCGATATCAGCGCCCCGACCGTCTGACCACAACGAAAGAAGGACTTTCACCATGGCTACCAACAATGTAAACCAGGCTCCTGATTGCGATGAGCACCTTGACCTGCACGACGCCTACCAAATGGCGCAGGGTGTCGGCTTTGAGCACGATCTGAATCTCAAAAATCAGAACGTGAAGGACCTTGCAGCCCGTCTAAATGGAATTTCCTGCATCACTGCTGTGCTGATGACTGATGAGCTCGACGTTGATCTAGGTGGATTCATCCGGGGTGGGCTTGTAGGAGCAGTCCACGCCCTTGCCAACGACTGCACGAGGGCCTTGGAGGAAATCGACATGCGTCAGAAAAAAGAGCGGCAGGCAGCATGAGCAGCACAGCAAAGCCGGGCACCTGCAGCCCTGCCGACATGGCAACTTGGCAGGCCTACCTGAGAGCTGAAGAGGATCGCCGCTGGCCACCATACATGCCCCTGGGGTCGGCGATCCGTGCGAAACGCGACGAGCGCTTCCAAGCCTTCAAGAGCCGCTTGCTGGGGTTCTCGGAGTGAGCAAGACGGGCAGGCCCAAAACGCGCGACCGGGAGGCCTTCATGCTGGCCATCTGGCGCGCGGTTCAAGAGCAGATCCACGTGCACGGCGCGAAGAGCGTGCGCCAGGCGTGCGATCAGCTGTTCAACAGGCGGGCAAAAGGCCTGATCAAGTTCACTGACAAGGCAGGCAACGTGATCGACAAGATCGACGATGACGCAGGCGCCGAGACTTTGCGGCAACGCTACTACACCGCTGAAAAAGCGCGAAAGCAGCCTGAGAAGTACCCCATGCTGGCTGCGCGCACCGCTCAGTTGGCCGAAGTCTTGCCCGGCACCCACGAACGCATGAAGGCCATGGGCCCTGAAATGCGGTGGCGCAAGGCCACGAACAACTGGCTGGACGACTACCCCGGCTAGAGTTTCCGTACCACTGTTTTAGCCTCGCCCGACTTTCCGTACCAACAGCGAGACCGAGCAAAAACATAGTCGACCCATACCGCAGCCATAAGGCACAGCGGGACTAAATGGGGCGACACATGGCGACTCAAGAATCACGGTCCTACCGACCAAAGCAAGCCGCTGAACTGCTCGGCATTGGCACTGCAACCCTCTGGCGCTGGATCAAGGAGCGGCCGGGCTTTCCTCAGCCGATCCGCCTGAGCGCGCGCTGCACCGTCATCCCTGGTGATCAACTGATTGCCTGGCGTGATGCACAAGCCACGGCGCAGCAAGTCCAGAAGGTGGCCGCATGAACGCCGTCACCACAGAGGCGCCAGACCTCAAGCGCATCGCCACGGTCAAGGCCCAGCTCGCGATCAAGGGCTTCGCAGTCCATGATGTGTCCACCGGCGGTTACTTTGTCGCCAAGTGGAACCTCACCAAGTTCTGCCCGGCCCTGGCTGACCTGGAGAGCTTCGCGGCTCAGGTGGGCGCTGCATGACAGCGCATCCATTCGCTGGTGACGTGCTGGAGGCCGAGGACTGGAGGTTTCCGACGTCCATGCTCAACGAGCCGCCGCCGCGTTTCCGTCTATTCACCGCGGATCAGTTCAAGGAGCTGCCAAAGCAGGAGTGGGCCGCGAAGCACTTGCTTCCGAGCGAAGGGCTGGCCGCATTCTTCGGCGCGAGTGGCAGCGGCAAGTCCTTCCTGGTGATCGACCTGATCGCCAAGTTGGCCGAGGCCGGATCCTTCTTCGGCCATGGCGTGCCCAAGGTGCACCGGGTTGTTGTGCTCGAGCTCGAAGGCCAAGCCGGCGTGCCGCGGCGCGTGAAGGCATGGGAGATCGCCAGGGGGCGCCCGTTCCCGAAGTCCGTGCAGTTCGTGTTTGACTCGTTCAACCTGCTGGAGCACGCCGACATCGCCACGCTGGCCGAGACGATCGAGATCCACGGTGGGTGCGACGTCCTGGTTATCGACACCCTGAACCGCGCAGCACCTGGTGCAGACGAGAACAGCAGCCGCGATTCCTCGCTGATCCTGGAGAACGCCAAGTGGCTGCAGACCGCGCTCGGCGGCCTGGTGCTGCTGGTGCACCACACCGGCAAGGACGCGACCAAGGGCATGCGCGGGCACTCCAGTCTGTTCGCTGCGATGGACGCAGTGATCGAGGTGACCCGCACGGCCGGCCGCCGTGAATGGTCTGTGGCAAAGAGCAAGGACGACAGCGACGGACAGGTGCACGGTTTCATGCTGGAGGTGATCAACCTGGGTGCAGATGCATCAGGCGACCCCATCACATCCTGTGTGATCCAGACCGACGACGCGCCACCGGACAACCGCCCCAAGCCACCAACCGGCGACAACCAGCGGATCGTCTACACCGCCCTGCTCCAGATGTTCCAGAACGCTGGCGTGTACGGCAAACCCGGTGCACCAGCCACGCGCCCATGCCTGCCGCTTGATCAGGCCATCGAGGAAACAAAGGGTCGACTGGCAGTGGATCAGAAGCGCCAGGCCGAACGCGCTCGGCTTGCCATCAACAGCATGGTGGCATCAGGTGTTCTCGGCTTCTCAGAGGGGTGGATATGGCTCCCCTGACATTTCCCACTTTTCCCATTTCTTCCCATTCTGGGATCCATGGGTTTCCCACTTTTCCCACTCCCCCTTTAGGGGGATGGGAAATGGGAAGGGCCAACCGGGAAACAAGGCGACTGCCATGAACTTCCTGTTCAACGCCCTTCCCTGGCTGACCATCCGCCCCTTCCGCCGCCGCATGGTCGAGCGCATCGCCCGTCGCATGGGCGCTACACGCCGCCAAGCCATGAGCATTGCCCGCCACTTCTGAAAGGACCACATGAGCAAGACGACACCCAACCACGAGCAGCGCGTTCAAGCACTGTGCGAGCGCTTCAGCCTGCGCATGTCCAAGCAAGGCCACCTCTGGATCATCAGCGGCAAGAACGGCATCGACATCAGGACCACCGACCTGGCCACCGTGAGGGACAGCGACCTGGACCGCCGGGACATGCTGCGCACGCCATGGGCAAGGCAGCCATGAACAAACCCAGCTGGGACATCGACCGCAGCAAGACCTCAGACCGAGGCTATGGATGGCAGTGGCAGAAGGCCCGCCGCGTCCACCTGATGCAGCAACCACTGTGCGTCATGTGCAAGGCAGAGGGACGCGTCACGGCCGCCACCGTGGTGGACCACATCACACCTCACAAGGGCGACGACACGCTGTTCTGGGACACGAACAACTGGCAGAGCCTCTGCGCCACCCACCACAGCCGAGATAAGCAGGTGATCGAACGCGGCGGCACCTTGAAGCCTCGCATCGGTCTGGATGGATGGCCCGAGGGATAGGGGGGAGAAAAAGTCAAAAGTGCTCTTTTCTCCTGACCGGCCGCCAAACCCTTTTTTTACATGTGACCTCGCCTCTTAGACCCATCACGAAAGGAAAACCATATGCCCGCCCAAGTCAAAGCCCGCCACATCACCACCGCCAAGCGGTTGAGGCCGCCCCCTGCCCTGTCTGAGCCCGCCCTGAAGGTGTTCGACCACGTGGTGGGCGCCGTCGACCCAGGCCACTTCAGCGAGGTGGACCTGCCACTGCTGGAGGCCTACGCCACATCAGCCGCCATGGCCACGCTCAGCGCTCAGATGCTGGAGCAGGAGGGCGCCGTGGTGGATGGCAAGGCGAACGCCTGGCTGACCGTGCAGGAGAAAGCCCAGCGCTCACTGGTAGCCCTCTCCGCGCGCCTGCGCATCTGCCCTCAGTCCCGCTTCGATCGGCTGGTGGCCGGATCCAACTCGCGGCCGCAGCTGCGCACCAGCCGAGCGAGTCGAAGCGACAGCCTGCTGGCCGGCTTCGACGACGAGAACCCATTCGCCAGAAACGGGGTGCAAAACAGACCACCCACCAGGACAACCAAACCACGAAAGGACTGACATGACCAACATCGACACCAACGCACCCCTGACCACCGATGACCTTCAAGCGATGGTGCTGACCTCCGCAGCAACTTTGGCCGAACGCTGGATGGCCGGCTGCCCAGAGCTGCAGCCTCACATCCAGTACGGCGCCACGATCGAGATGGGTGTGACGCTCGCGCCCCTTCTGGAGCTGCGCCTGGAGCTGATCGACAGCAACGGAACGCGGATGCTGATCGCTCAAAAGAAGCTGACGCCATCCATGCCGAACTGAATTTACTTCGCTTGACATGTGTGTTATGGTGCTGCTTCATAGCGTGCTCAAAAGACGCTTGCAGTCAGAAAGTTCGACCCGCGGGATGTGGGGAGTTTTCGAGCTGAGTTTGATGTTTGAAGTGCCGCGGGATGTGAGCGCAGACAGGCAAGCAACAAACCCACCTCTTACTTTCTGAAAGGGACATCATGTCTTTTGAAGCCATCGTCAAGTCGCTCGAAACCGTCGAGCGCAGCATCCAAAGTTACCGCGCTGATCAGTCAGAATTTGCTGACCGCCTCACCTACCTTGAGCAGAAGGGCGCGCTGCGTCAATCCGAGGGCGACACCAAGCCGCGCAACTCGTTCGGCATTGCCCTCTCGCAAAAGCTGGCCGACAACCCTGCCCTGAAAGAATGGAAGAGCGACTCCGGCCGGCGCCTTGCCAACCGGGTGGCCATCGAGTTCGACCTGGACCTGAAGGCAGCGATCGTCAACGTTGGCGACACCATGGCCGCCTACGAGCGCACGCCCGGCATCGTCAGTCTGGCAACGCGCCGCCGCTGGATCTGGGAGTACATGCCGAGCTCGCAGACCTCTGCGTCCGGCGTCGAGTACCTGGTGGAATCCGGTAGCGTGCTGGTGGCCGGCCAGCAGGCATCTGAAGGCGCGACAAAGCAAGAGAGCACGCCCGGGTTCACGCTCAAGCGCGCCGACTGCCAGACCTTCGCCCACTGGACGCAGATGAGCCGCCAAGTGTTCAGCGACCAGCCCGCGCTGGCTGGGTTCCTGCAAGACCGTTTGATGAACGGGGTGTGGCTCAAGCTGGAGCAGCAGATCATCAACGGCAACGGCACGGCCCCGCAGCTCAGCGGCCTTCTGGACTCCGGCAACTTCGTGCCCTACACCGGCGGCGACGTGGCGGTCTCGAAGGTGGACCACATCCGCAACGCCATCGCGGTGCTGCAGCAAGGGGACTATTCGGCAGGCCTGGTGATCGTGAACCCGCTGGACTGGAAGGAAATGGAGCTGGAGCGCGGCGACGATGGCCAGTACACCTGGGCCGAGCCATCCGCAATGCAGCCGCCCACCCTCTGGGGTCTGCCAGTGCACGTGACCAACTCAGTGGCCGCCGGCACCTTCATCGTGCTGGACCCGAGCGCCACCTACCTGTGGACACGTCAGACCGCCACCATGCTGCTGTCCGACTCGCACGAAGGCACCTTCATCCAGAACGTGCTGACGGCGCTGTGCGAGGCCCGCTTCGCCTTCGGCGTGCTTCGCCCTGAAGCGATCGTGGCTGGCCTGTACGTGGCCGCCTGATCTCCGTCAAGGTCTGAACCGAGTGCCCGCTCCCTGCTCCACCCCGGGGCACGTGGCGGGCATTCCCACATAAGGAATCACCATGGCCGCCGGCAGTATCGTCATCGACCTTCTCGCCCGCACGGGCGGGTTTTCTACCGACATAGCGCGGTCGGAGAAACAGCTTCGCCAGTTCAAGAAGGAAGCGGTCGACGCGGGCAAAGCCATCGGCGGCGCATTCCTCGCATTCACCGCCGCGGGCACTGCTCTGGCCGCATTTGCCAAGCAGACCATTGACGGCATCGACGCGCTCAACGACGTGGCCGACGCCACCGGCGCGAGTATCGAGAACATCAGCGCGCTGGAGGATGTTGCCCTGCGCACCGGTGCCAGCCTGCAGACTGTCGCCTCGCTGCTCACGAAGTTCAACCTGGTGCTGAAGGACGGCGACCCCACCAAGGGCCCCGGCGCCGTTCTCAAATCGTTGAACCTTGACATCAACGAGCTCAAGAAACTGGACCCCGCCGAAGCGCTGCGCCGCACTGCGGTGGCCCTGGCTGGCTTCGCTGACGACGGCAACAAGGCGCGCGCTGTGCAGGAGCTGTTCGGACGCAGCGTGGCCGAGGTGGCGCCGCTCTTGAAGGATTTGGCTGATCAGACCAAGTTGGTAGGCACCGTCACCAAAGAGCAGTCCGACCAAGCTGAAATATTCAACAAAAACCTTTTCGCCTTGGAGGCCAACGTCAGGTCCTTGGGGCGATCGCTGGTCTCAGATCTTGTTCCTGCGCTGAACGAGTTGATTCAGCGATTCAAGGACGGTGCAGCAGAGGGGAAGGGATTCTTCGAGGTCGCCTTCGATAACTACAAAAAGGACGTTCGAAAGTTCTATGAGGGCATCGGCCTGCTGAGCGCCGAAAAGATCCCGTTCCCACAATTTGCAACTTCACCAGCCGGCGGTGGCCGCGGGTTTGTGAACCCGGCTCTGGTGAAGCCGTCGCTGAACATCCCGGAGTCGCCAGACAAGCCAGACAGGTCCAGGGGTTCGCGCGGACCCAAGCCCCAGGATCTGTTCGGGGACTACCTCAAGACCCTGCAGCGCCAGCTTGAAGCCACACAGGAGCTCACCTCGCTGGAGACCGTGCTGCGCGACGTGCAGCTGGGCCGCCTGGGCTCAGTGAGCACCAAGCAGCTCGACGCCCTGAAGAACATCGCCGGCGAGATCGACGCCTCAAAGCAGTTCGCCGCGATCGAGAAGGAGTTCGCCGCCGCGGAGAAGGATTCACTGGCGCGCAAGAAGGAACTGGCCGACGCTGGCCGCGCGGTTTACGAAGCCACGCGCACCCCGCTGGAGCAGCTCAACATCGAGCAGACCAAGCTCAACGAGTTGCTGAGGCTGGGCGCGATCAACGCCGACACCTTCGCGCGCGCCACGTTCGCCCTCGATGAAACCCTGGGCAGGGTCAAGGAGGTGGGCAAGGAGCTGGACACCTTCGCCAAGACCGCCGCGAAGAACATCCAGGGCGCCATCGGCGACGGCCTGGTCGACATTCTGGACGGCAACTTCAAGGACATCGGGAAGAGCTTCACCAGCCTGATCAACCGCATGGTGGCTGAGGCTGCAGCCGCGCAGATCGCCCGCTCGCTGTTCGGCGGACTGGTGGAAGGTGGCAGTGGTTCCGGCATCCTGGGCGGCATCCTCAGCGGAATCGGCAACGCGTTCGGCTTCGGCGCCTCCAAGGCATCCGGCGGGGACGTGATGGCGAACCGGAGCTACTTGGTGGGCGAGCAAGGGCCGGAGATGTTCGTGCCGCGCACCATGGGGGCCATCGTTCCCAACGCCGCCCTGGCCGGAGGTGGAGGGAGCACCACCAACAACTACGTCACCGTGGCGATGCCACAAGGCGGCAGCCGCGCGACAGCCCTGCAGTTCGGCACCGACGCTGCCCGGCAGATCAGCCGCGCCAACTCAAGGAACGGCTGATGGAGACACTTCTTACGCGTCTTAGAGCGCTCAATGGGGAAGCGATTGGCTCCCGCCTTGTTGACTGGCTACGTGCAAAAGATAGTCGCGCTGAGGCTCAGTCAAATGCACAACCAGGCGCCTTGTATTTGAAAACCGGAGGTCGAGCGAGAGCTCTCCGGAGGCGCGAAAGGTAAGAGCGTTAAAGGTTTCCACCCGGACCACTTCCGGAAGGGCCACAAAACGATTTGGAAGCCCACCTTCCAGAGCGTTGAGCTTCATGGTCAGGCCGGCATTGATGAGCTGCTCCGTGAGTTCACGGAGATCCACTTCGTTCAGGACCACGGCATCACCGGACGAAAGTCTGACCTTCACGTTAGATCCGTCTTCGGACACCTCAACGCCTGACAATTTCCCCTTCACCACCGTCATGGACTGAGCCTTTCAAGGAACATGTGCTGCGTGAAGTGGCATTTCAGCCACATCAAATCCAGTCATCTGGTTTGGTGGACGTGATGATGGACAAAACAAAAAAGCGGCCCGGAGGCCGCATGTTTGCTAGTGTTCTGGCGGAGCGAGAGGGATTCGAACCCTCGATGAGGCTCTACACCCCATACTCC
>JAZKHH010000178.1:0-7503 GCA_040385465.1 Pseudomonadota bacterium
AGGAGGAGGGCTATTGCCTGCCCTGCGTGGCCCGGCCCATGGCGGATATTGTCATCGGCCAAGCCTGAACATCGATCCACGCAGCATGCGTCGGTCAGCCTTGCCTTGATTGCTGAAAGCGACTGGTCTCAGACATTCCTTGTCAAGTGATTGAGAAGTAGTGAATCAATCATCCGCCTTGTGCATGCAGCAGTACGAGCGTCGGCAAAGCGTCCAGAACCGGCCCCCACGGCGGACGGGTGGCGAGGGAAGTCCAAGCTCATGTTCGCACCCGCGACTATCCACCCACTTTGCTGCTGGATGACTCACTCCCGCTCCATCTCCAGGTAGATGCGACTCGCGTTGCCGGGGTGCAGGTCGGCCGCATTGAGAAGATGTGCAAACGGCGCCATGTCAAAACTTCGCGCCGCAGCACCAATGTCGTCGCCGCGTTCCACCGCCGGTTTGAGGTGGGCGCGCAGTCGAACGAGGTAGTCACGCGTCTGAGCTCGTGCCGTGGCCGAGTCCGTGACCTTGCCGTGTCCCGGCACGATGTGCGTCGGGTTGAGAGCTTCCATTTCATCGATCGCCAAGAGCCACTGACGGGTGTTGCTGACCGGAAGCACTGCGAGCATGCGGTCTACGTAGACGATGTCACCCGTGAACAGCACATTTGCATTTGGAAGCCACACCATCATGTCTCCGGGTGTGTGTCCGCCGCCGCGATGGCGCAGCTCAAATCGGACGCCGCCCAGGTCAAGTTGCGCGTCGGGGGCGGCGATGAGCCGGGTCGGGTAGACGGCTAGCGTGCCCTCGAATCGGGGCCCGAGCATGCCCTTGAGTGCCTGCATCTGGTCACCCGACCGGGCCCGCATATCCGGTATGGCGCTGGCGTGCGCGATGATTTCGGCGCCTTGGGCCTGAAAGTGGCTGTTGCCCAACCAGCGGTGGTCCTGCCCGCCGGTGTTGATCACCCAGCGGATGGGCTGGTCTGTTACGCGGCGGGCCGCTTGGTCAATGTCGCGGGCACTCAGGTGGGTCGCCCCACTGTCGATCAGCACCGCACCGCGGGGTGTGAGCACCAGGCCGATGTTGGCGTTCAACGCTTCGTTCTCGCGTGTGCGGGCCCCCAGTTCGCCGACGTGGGCATAGACGCCTTCTGTCACTTTCTCGAACCGGACTTCCACCGCACCGCAGGCAGTGTGCAGGAGCGCGATCAACAGCGTGGCAAGGATTTTGGGCATGGCGTGGTGTTCAGAGGCGACGAGGGATGGGAAGCGATGGCCGTGAGAGTGTGACTCAGTCAAGGACGTTGGCCCCTCCCCGGGCTCCAGGGGCATGCCGCCATTGCTCCAGCCTTCGATGCCGCCAATCAGGTGGCGCGCGTCCCTGCCACTGGCGCGCAGTCGCATACCCCTTCGCCATGGTGATGGTCACCCGCGTGCCGGCCTCACACCAACCACCCCGCGCCGACTGTTGACCGTCCACGAAGAAGTCGTGCACGCAAGATTGAGATTCACCACGAACCCAACGCGTGAGATGCGGGCGAGCAGCGCGATCGCGCTGATACACAAGTTTCTGCGGGCCGAGGGGGGTGATCAGGTGCGCGCGCTCGGCCAATGGGGATGTTGGTCATCCACCACAAAAGCGTGCGCATGGCGCACCCGACTGCCGCTGGCGACCGCCCCCTGCGTGTGAGCGTGTCCGGCCGGCAGGTCCGGGTGCTCGTGCTCGATCACCTCCGGGTCTTGCGTCGGCCAAACCTTTGACGCCATCCAGATGGCCGATGCGCCTGCAATCCCCAGCACCACAAACGTCGCCGACATGCCGAAACGGGTACCGAGCCAACCGGCCAGGGGATAGAACACCAACCAGCAGGCGTGCGACAACGCGAACTGCGCAGCGAACAACGCAGGCCGATCCTCTGCGTGCGCAGACCGCCGCAACAAGCGCCCGGAAGGCGTCTGGGCGGTGGAGTAGCCCAGTCCGAGCACGAACCACAAGACCATCAACGAAGCCTGTCCGACCACGAAGACACCCGCGAACAGACCCACGACCATCAAACCGATGCCCCCAAGCATCGCGGTGCGATCGGGCAGCCTCTCCAGAAGTTGCGGCAAGGCCAGCGCAGCCACCATGGAGCCTGCGCCGAAGCTGGCCAAGGCCAGGGCGACGGCGCTCTGGCTCAGTCCCATGCCGGCCTGCACGATGATCACCGTGTTGACAAACACCATGGAACCCGCCGCCGCCACGGCCGCACTGATCGCCAGCAGCCCACGCAGCCGGGGAGTGGCCAGGTAGATGCGCAGCCCGCGTGTGGTGCGCTCGTAAATGCCGCGGCGCTGCGGCGCCGGATGCGCGGGCAACACCACCGAGACCACCAGCGCGGCCGACGCCAGGAAGCCCACCACCGTGCCGGCAAACAGATCGTGGAAACCGATCACCGTGAGCAGGGCGGCCGCCAGCATCGGGCTCACCAGACTCTCCATGTCGTAGGCCAGGCGCGAGAGCGACAGCGCCTTGGTGTAGTCCTTCTCCAGCGGCAGCACATCGGGGATGGTGGCCTGAAAGGTGGGCGTGAACGCGGCCGACGCTGCCTGCAGCACAAAGATCAACACGTACACCTCCCAGATCTGGGAGACAAACGGCAGCAGCAGCGCCACTGCTGCACGCACCAGGTCCAGCGCAACCAGCATGGTGCGCCGTGGCAGACGATCAGCGAACGCCGCGGCCACCGGCGCCACGCCCACGTAGGCAATCATCTTGATGGCCAAGGCTGTGCCCAGCACCATGCCTGCGTTGTCGCCGGCCAGGTCGAAGGCCAGCAGGCCCAGCGCCACAGTGGCCAGCCCGGTCCCGATCAGGGCGATCACCTGCGCGGCGAAGAGGTGGCGGTAGGTGCGGTTGGAAAGGATGTCCAGCATGTCTGTTGTTCTCGTTGTCCAGGCGCCCGGGGCAATGGACGCCACGGGCTCAGAGGTAGCGCGTGATTTCCCTGAACTCGTCCAGCGAATGGCGTTGCCCCGATTTCAGGGGGCCCATCAAGTCTTCGAGGCAGTGGTCCAGGTGGTCCTGGATCAAGGCCTTCTTGGCTTGCTGAATCGCCTTCTCCACCGCCTGCAACTGCTGCGCAACATCGAGGCAGTCGCGCCCCTGGGCGATCATGTCTATGGTGCTGCTCAGATGTCCACTGGCCCGGCGAAGGCGTTTGATGATGGCCGGATGGGAAGCATGTGTGTGCGGTTGTGTCATGGCTGATCGTATCCCCTCGGGGGGGTTACTATATCGCCCTTGTCAGCGATGAACACCACACTGCCCATGACCACAAGCCTTAAACGCTGCCTGCGCCCCGACAGGACAGCGCTGGGTATGCGCTGGCTGGTGTTGCTGGTGATCCTGTTCGGCACCCTCATCTCGTCGGTGGGGGGCGTGAACTCCCATGGCATCGCCGCCATTGCCGCAGTGAGCCACATGTCTCCAGCGTCATCGGACACTGAGCACGACCATGCTCACGGCCATGCCCACGAAGATGGCGAGGGCGATTTGGTATCGGGGCATGGTGCAAGCGCCGACCATCCCCACCACGGGGCCGACCACTCGCACGACAAAGCCCACGCCCTGCCCATCACATGGAGCGTGGCTGTTCCGCTGCTTCCTGGCTGGATCGGACAAGCGCAGCTGCGGATTGACATGGCCGAGGCATCACGGCTCGAACGCCCACCCATGGGCTGAGACCGCTCGTCTGCTCTCGTGCGGCTTCGTGCCGCGCTCCCCTTTTCTTTCAGACCATCGGAGTCTTCATGCACAGCCATGTCCACGACAGGCTGCCCCGTTCGCCATGGGCGATCGGGCACCCCCGTCTCTTCTTGCTCTTTGCCTTCTTCATGTGCCTTCTCCTGGGCACCGCAGAGGCCTTTGCCCACGCCGTCACCGAAGGTGACAAGGGCTACATCCAGGAAATCTCGGGGGTCAATCTGTTGCCCTTTGTGTACCTGGGCGCCAAACACATGATGACGGGCTACGACCACATCCTGTTTTTGTTCGGCGTGATCTTCTTTCTCTACCGCATCAAACACATCGGCATCTATGTGAGCTTGTTTGCGCTGGGTCACTCCACCACCATGATCCTGGGCGTGTACTTCAACGTCGGGATCAACAGCTACCTGATCGACGCGATCATTGGTCTCTCGGTGGTCTACAAGGCGCTGGACAACATCGGCGCTTTCCAGCGCTGGCTGGGGTTCCAGCCCAACACCAAGGTCGCCACCCTCGTGTTTGGTCTGTTCCACGGCTTTGGCCTGGCCACCAAGATCATCGAGTACGAGATCTCGCCCGACGGCCTGGTGCCCAACTTGCTGGCCTTCAACGTCGGTGTGGAAATCGGGCAGCTGCTGGCTCTGGCCGTCATCCTCATCGGCATGAGCTACTGGCGCCGAACAACCAGTTTCATTCGCCATGCCTACACCGCCAACGTCGCCATGATGAGCGCGGGTTTCATTCTGGTGGGCATGCAGCTCACCGGCTACTTCGTGTCGTGAACACCCAAGGAATATTCAACATGTACAACAGCGATTCCCCCACACGCGCCGAGCTGCCTTCTTCCAAACAGCTGCTGCGCTCCACCATCCTCGCCGCTGTGTCGGCCGTGGTCCTCCTCGTGGCCGTCGTGCTGCCGGCCGAATACGGCGTCGACCCCACGGGTATCGGCCGGGTCTTGCGCATGACCGAGATGGGCGAGATCAAGCAGCAGCTGGCGGCGGAGGCCGCGGCCGATGCTGCCGCAGCCCCTGCCGCTCCTGCGCAGGCAGTCGGGACGGCCGCCGCCGGCATGGTCGCGGCCAATGCCGCTCAGCCTTCAACTCCAGCTCCTGCACCAGCCCCCGTGGCCGTGGCCGCCGCGCCCAAGGTTGAGTGGCGCGACGAGATGCCCGTCACCTTGACGCCAGGCGAAGGCACGGAAATCAAGCTCAAGATGGTCCAGGGCGCCAAGGCGCAGTATTCGTGGGTCGTCGAAGGTGGGCAGGTCAACTTCGACACCCACGGTGATGCGCCGGGCAAATCGATCAGCTACGAGAAAGGTCGTGGTGTTGCAGCCGATGAAGGTGTGCTGGAGGCCGCGTTCACCGGTAACCACGGCTGGTACTGGCGCAACCGCGGCCAGGCCGATGTGAAGGTGATCCTGCGCACGCGCGGTGACTACACCGACATCAAACAAATGAAGTGATCGAAGGGCGCTGCGGCCTTCGCCGTGGCGCCTGCCTCACCCACACCCTTTGCAAACCTCTTCGATTCAGCACACCATGAAAACTCTCAAATCCCTCGTCAGCGCATTGCTGATCGTCGCCTTCCTGGGCTCACTCGCTGGTTGCGACAGGTTCGGCTCACACGGCATGGATGGCGGTCACGGTCACAGCCACGAGTAATCGCCTGCGCGAGGCCGTAGACATCTCATCTCCGGCCGCGCGGTTTCAATCTCGCTTCACGAACCCTGCGGCCGAGGAACGCGGCAACAAGGCAGCGCGGTGGCTGATGGTCAGGAGTCAATGCCAAGCGGTCGTTCAAAGATGCAGTTTGGGCGTGTGCAGTTTTACGAATCTCGTTGGCCAAGGCGGGGAGCCGAGTCTCGGCAATCGCTGCGAAGCGGCTGCTCGGCTGTTGTACATGCGCAGGTCAAGCCTGTCGTGGTCCGGCTGTCGATGTCCGTGCGCCAGCCCCAGCGCAGGCCGCCCTGGCCGGGCGTGCACGCCATTGATCAGAGAGGCTTCGAATTTCTTGCGTCCCATGGTGTCGTCTCCTCCATAAGTGCAGCGCCGTGGCGGAAGGGGGTGGTGCTACGCGCGCGAGTAACGTCGCGCGAGCTCGATCGCCGCGATGCACAGCGTGAGCCACGCCGCGCCAAACGCGAACCCCGCGATCACATCGCTCGCCCAGTGCACCTGCAGGATCACGCGGCTCCAGCCCGTGGTGAACGCCAGCGTGGCGGTGAGCAGCACACAGGGCAGGTGCCAGCGCAGCGGCAGCAGCCGCAGGCACAGGTAAGCCAGCATGCCATACACCACCAGCGAGCCCGAGGTGTGTCCGCTGGGAAAGCTGTAGCCATCGGCCTGTGCAAAACCGTGCTCGTGCACAGGGCGCACGCGCTCGAAGATCTGCTTGAGCAAACGGTTGAGCAGGCCCGCGCCCGCACACGCCACCACCCAGCCCAGCGCCAGCGCGAAGTGCCGGCGCACGAGCAGCAGCACGCCAACCCCGCTCACCAGCAGCGTCAGCAACCACGGGTCACCCAGGTGCGTCCACAGGCCGAAGAAGCGTAGCGCCATGGGCGACAGCTCGCGCGCGAGCGTCTCGGTGAGCCGCTCATCAAAGCGGCCGATCTCCTCCTCGGCGTCGAACGCTTCCAGCATTTCCGCGAAGAGCGACGCCATGCCGATCAGCACACCCGCACCCAGGACCAGGCACGCGCCCAGCAGCAGCGGGCGCGGTAAACGTTGCCACGCGGTGTGGGCGCCGTAGCGGTGGAGGCCGATGACGAGGGTGGTGCACGCGATCAGCACCGCAAACAGGGCGGCGGCGAGCACGGGGAGCGCATGCGCGCCGAGCCGTTCTGCCCAGGCCAGGGCCTGAGTGAGGTCATCGTCCATGGAGGGTGCGGGTCATCGGGGTTTGGCGGTCGCAGTCGCGGGGATTCGGGATTTTGCGGGAGGGATGATTCTCTGCGTGATGTGGCCGGGGACGGTTTCAGACTGGTCCAGGACAGCCACCGTTGAGGCCGTGAATGGTCGCCACGTTTCTTTCCAGCGAACCTTGTCCATCGCCATTCTTTACATCGGGCCTTGTCTTCGGGGTCGACATTCGAACGGCAACGTTGATTACGCAAGCAATTTTCCGGTTGGCACCCTAGTTGCTCGCATTGCAAATTCTTCAATCAACACAAGGACGAATTTCATGAAACGTATCCTGACGACCTTCATGTTGCTGCTCGGCCTTTGTGCCAGCGCCCAGGCGGCTCTGGTGTATTCGTTCACCTCGGACCCGATCGAGTTCAAGTTCACCGCCACCGATTTCCTGACGTCGCCCACGGTCCTGCAGTCTGCAGACTTGTTCGATGTGGTCAACAACCTGACGGATGAAACGCTGGACTCGGTGAACTTCATGTCCCCGGGGTTCATGTTGTCGGGCATCGAGATGAATTTCCCCGGTGGGGCGCCGCTCATTTCGATCATCTATTCATTCGTTGGCCCGTTCGACCATCTGGGCACCTACATCAGTTATGGGTTGACCGGCCCCAGCGATGGGGTGTTGACCATCGCCGAAGTCGCGGTGGAGGTGCCCGAGCCCGGCTCGCTGCTGCTGCTGGGCGCCGCACTCGCCGCGCTTTCTCTCATGCAGTTCCGTCGGCGCCATCAGCGCCGACAGGCCTGCGCCTGAACTGCCCCCGTTTCACGGTTCTGTCATCGCTTCGCCAAGGTAGTTTCATCTTGGGCTTGCAGCATGTTCTCCAACCAATGGAGAACAGCCATGAAG
>JAZKHH010000179.1:0-41286 GCA_040385465.1 Pseudomonadota bacterium
GCGTCAGGTCCCAGGCAGGCTCGGCGTTGATGGCCGAGCTGACCAGGCTGGTCGGTGCACCCAGATACCACTGGCCGCTGACCGGGCCGCCGGTGCCGCCGGAAAGGGGCACGGTGGCATAGAGCGGGTCGGTGGGCACGGCGGTCAGTCGGACCTCGCCGTCGGGAACGGCGTAGGCCACGCCGGGCTGGCGCGCCAGTTGGTCGGCCAGTTGCTGGGAGGTCATGCCTTCGGCCATGACCACCTGGCTGTGGGCGGCGAGCAAGCGCCCGGCCCGCAAGGGCATGCCAGAGCGCAGCGACAGCTCTTGCAGCCGCTGGGCACCCGCCGCTTCGACTTGGGCAGCCGAGGTTTTGGCGGCAGGGGGCGCCGACAAAGTGACAGCGGCCGTGGCGTCTGCATGGTATTTGACGATGACCCGGGCCGGGCCGCTTTGGGCGTGCGCCAGCGGGGCCACGGTGCCCAGGGCCACGGCGCTCAGCGCCCAACCGGCCCAGTGGGCCAGCGCATTGGTTCGAGACGGGAGACAGCGCATGCGGGCAGTTTTCATCAAAGCATCAAAAGTGGGGCCCGCGCATTCGCGGGCGGGCGAAAAGGGATTTCTCAAGGCCACAGCGTTTCACAGCGACGGCGGCGATGAAGGCACCACCACGGGGCGGTCCACCTCGACGTCCTGGATGGTGGGGCTCTGGCGCAGGCGCTGCAATGCCTGAGTACAACGTGCTTCTGTAGGACAGTTCAAGGTCACCGCGTGCCAAGCGGTGCTGGCCGCCGCGCGGTACTGGACGGGCACACCGGCTGCGTCGCTCACCTGGCGGCTCACTTGGGCCGGATCGGCCGTGGCCCGGGTCAGTTTGACCAGCAGCCGCAGCACGTGCGGTTCACCGGGCGCCTCAAGCCCCTTGGGGGGCGCCGCATCCGGAGCCGTGCAGGCCGCCAGCATCAAGCCGAACGAGATCACTGAAGTGAACGCCCACCAACGCGAGGGAAAGAAGAGGTGTGTCATCGGTGGCAGTGTAGGCCCAGCTCAGCCCCTTGCGTTGACCAGGTTTTGACACCGAATGCAACCTTTGCCTCACCCGGTTCACCCGATCCAATGAAAAACGGCATCCAAAGATGCCGTTGGCCGCCCGCCCCTCGCGAGGCGGATGGAAAGCGGATTACTTCGCGCCCATCAAGGCCACGGTGGTGTCCAGCATGCGGTTGCTGAAGCCCCACTCGTTGTCGTACCAGCTCGAGACCTTGACCAGGCGGCCGTTGACCTTGGTCAGGGTCGAGTCGAAGGTGCTGGAGGCGGGGTTGTGGTTGAAGTCGACGCTGACCAGCGGGCCGTCGTTGTAGCCCAAGATGCCCTTGAGCGCGGCGCTTTCGGAGGCGGCCTTCATCAGGCTGTTGACTTCTTCGACCGTGGTGTCACGGGCAGCGATGAAGCTCAAGTCGACGATCGACACGTTGATGGTCGGCACGCGGATGGCAAAGCCGTCGAGGCGGCCGTTGAGCTCGGGCAACACCAGGCCCACGGCAGACGCCGCACCGGTTTTGGTGGGGATCATGCTCTGGGTGGCGCTGCGTGCGCGGCGCAGGTCTTCGTGGTAGACGTCGGTCAGGACCTGGTCGTTGGTGTAGGCATGGATGGTGGTCATCAAGCCGGTCACCAGACCGATCTTGTCGTGCAGGGGCTGCACCAGGGGGGCCAGGCAGTTGGTGGTGCAGCTGGCGTTGCTGATCACGGTGTCGGTGGCCTTGAGCACGTTCTGGTTGACGCCGAAGACGATGGTGGCGTCGACGTCCTTGCCGCCGGGGGCGGAGATGATCACCTTCTTGGCGCCGCCCTTCAGGTGGGCCGAGGCCTTTTCCTTGGTGGTGAAAAAGCCGGTGCACTCGAGCACCACGTCCACGCCCAGCTCACCCCAAGGCAGCTCGGCCGGGTTGCGGTTGGCCAGCACGCGAATCTTGTCGCCGTTGACGATCATGTACTCGCCGTCGACCGTGACGGTGCCAGGGAAAGGGCCGTGCGCGGTGTCGTATTTGGTCAGGTGGGCGTTGGTCTTGGGGTCGCCCAAGTCATTGATGGCCACGATCTGGATGTCGTGCTTCTTGGCGCCTTCGTAGTGGGCGCGCAGCACGTTGCGGCCGATGCGGCCGTAGCCATTGATGGCAACTTTGATGGTCATGGTGACTCCAGTGGGTGAGTTGAAAAAGAAACGAAATCGGGTGGCTTGGTGAGGCGGAAATCAGGGCGGCAGGGCGCTCAGCGCACAGGCCCAAGGACGCCGGGCACACACAGTAGTACGGCGGGGCGCCGGGGCGCTGGGCAGCGCCCCGCCGGTGCGACAAAGTGCCGCAAATCAACCACCCCGCACCACCCGCCGCACGACGGCGGTGATGTTGTCGGGGGTGAAGCCGAAGTGTTTGAACAGCACGCCCGCCGGTGCGGATTCGCCAAAGGTGTCGATGCCGATCACCGCGGCGCAGCCGTATTTCCACCAGCCGTCGGTGACGCCCATCTCCACCGCCACGCGTGGCACCTTGGGCGGTAGCACCGCGTTCTTGTACGCCACGCTCTGGCGGTCGAACACGCTGGTCGAGGGCATCGACACCACCCGGGCGGCAATGCCTTGCTGGGCCAGCTGCTGTTGGGCGTGCAGGGCGATCGAGACCTCCGAGCCGGTGGCGATGATCACCGCTTGAGCGCGCTTTTTCAGGCCGACTTCGGAAGGCTCGGCCAGCACGTAGGCGCCCTTGGCGATGTCGTCCAGGCCGCCCTTCGGGGCGTAGGGCAGGTTGTGGCGTGAGAGCAGCAGGGCGCTGGGCCGGGTTTTGTTCTGCAGCGCACAGGCCCAGGCCACCGCGGTCTCGGCGGTGTCGCAGGGGCGCCAGACATCGAGGTTGGGGATCAGGCGCAGCGAGGCGGCGTGCTCAATGCTCTGGTGGGTGGGGCCGTCTTCGCCCAGGCCGATGCTGTCGTGGGTGAAGACGTGGATGACGCGGCGCTTCATCAGCGCGGCCATGCGGATGGCGTTGCGGCTGTAGTCGCTGAAGGTCAGGAAGGTGCCGCCGTAGGGAATGAAGCCGCCATGCAAGGCCACGCCGTTCATGATGGCGGCCATGCCGAATTCGCGCACGCCGTAGTTGATGTGGCGCCCGGGCGGCTGGCTGCTGGTCTCGTCGGTGAACCGCAGCGGCGGGGTGGCGCGGGTCTGGGTGAGGTTGGAGCCGGTGAGGTCGGCGCTGCCGCCGAGCAACTCGGGCAAAGCCGCGGTGAACGCTTCCAAGGCGATCTGGCTGGCCTTGCGGCTGGCCACGGTTTCGGCCCGGGTGTGCGCCGCCACTGCAGCGTCGACCGCCACTTGGGCGAACTGGGCGGGCAGGTCGCCGGCCATGCGGCGCAGGTACTCGGCGGCCAGATCGGGAAATTCTTTGGCGTAGGCGTCGAAGGCTTGCTGCCAGGCGGCCTGCTCGGCCTCGCCCCGGCGGCGGGCGTCCCACAAGGCATAGGCTTCGGGTGGGATGGTGAAGGGCACGTGTTCCCAAGCCAGGCCTTGGCGGGTGAGCGCGATCTCGTCGGTGCCCAGCGGCTCGCCGTGGGCCTTGCTGGTGCCGACGCGGTTGGGCGAGCCCTTGCCGATGGCGGTCTTGCAGATGATCAAGGTGGGCCGGTCGCTCGAGCGCTTGGCTTGGTCGATGGCTTGGTCGACCGCGTCGACGTCATGGCCGTCGATGTCGGCGATCACTTGCCAGCCATAGGCCTCGAAGCGCTGTGCGGTGTTGTCGATGAACCAGGGCGCCACCGGGCCGTCGATGGAGATGCCGTTGTCGTCGTACAGCGCAATGAGTTTGTTCAGGCGCCAGGCGCCGGCCAGGGCGCACGCCTCGTGGCTGATGCCCTCCATCAGGCAGCCGTCGCCGAGGAACACGTAGGTGTCGTGGTCGACGATGGCATGGCCTGGGCGGTTGAAGGTTTGCGCCAGCAGTTTTTCCGCCAAGGCGAAACCGACGGCGTTGGTGACGCCCTGGCCCAGGGGGCCGGTGGTGGTTTCCACGCCGGGAGTGATGTCGACCTCAGGGTGCCCCGGGGTTTTGCTGTGGAGCTGGCGGAAATTCTGCAGCTCTGACATCGGCAGGTCGTAGCCGCTCAGGTGCAGCACCGAGTACAGCAGCATCGAAGCATGGCCGTTGCTGAGCACGAAGCGGTCGCGGCCCAGCCAGTGCGGGTCGGACGGGTTGTGGCGCAGGTGGCGGCCCCACAGGGCCACGGCCATGTCCGCCATGCCCATGGGCGCGCCGGGGTGGCCGGAATTGGCATGCTGGACGGCGTCCATCGCCAGGACACGGATGGCATTGGCCATCAGCGCCGTGTTCGGGGAAGGATCGGGGGAAGCGAGTGCGGCCATTCAGGGATCCAAGCGGTTGGGCGGGAGAACCGTGCATTTTACGGTGCCTGTGCGGTTGGGGGGAGGAAGACCCACATCGGAGCTCACTCCCAGTGCCTGAGGCCACGTATGCTCCCGTTTGCGAAAAACGCCAGGAAGTACGTATGAAGAAAACAGCATCTTTGTTTGCCAGAAACTACGATGGGGATCGGCTTGTCCGGAACGAAGTGGTCCCTGGCTCGGAATGGGTGGTGTCCGGGGAGGGCACCGCCACCCGCAAGTTCGACGGAACCTGCTGCCTCGTGCGGAAGGGACAACTGTTCAAACGCTATGACGCCAAGGCCGGAAAACGTCCTCCTGAAGGCTTTGAGCCTGCGCAAGATGCGGATCCTGTCACCGGCCACTGGCCCGGTTGGGTTCCCGTGGGTGAGGGCCCGGACGATGCTCGGCATCGCGAAGCATTGGCTGCAGCAGGCGCCTTGGAGGATGGAACGTACGAGTTGTGCGGTCCCAAGGTGCAAAGCAACCCGGAGGGCTTCGACAGCCATGTCCTGATTCGTCACGGTGGGGAGACGTTGCCGGACTGCCCTCGCACTTTCGAGGCGCTGCGCGCTTACTTGGCCGATCGAGTGATTGAGGGCATCGTTTGGCATCATGCCGATGGCCGCATGGTCAAAATCAAGGCGAAAGACTTCGGCCTGCGGCCGAAAGGCAAACGGGCTTGACTTGAAACAGCTGCCGACTGGACAGGGTCAGCGGTTCCTCAAGACAGCCCCTGCCTGGCCGCACGGGCACCACCATAATCCGCCCCCATGCAAGGCCTCCACCTGACCAACGACCTCTCCGGCTGCGCCCCGCCCTTGGCGCTGATGACGGACCCGGCTGCCTTGCGGCAGCTGTGTCTGGCAGCGGTGGCGGAGGTGGGGCTGCAGGCGGTGGGGGCGCTGTTTCACCGGTTCACGCCGCAGCCGCGCCAGGATCCGGACACGGTTGGGGTGACGGGGGTGGTGTTGCTGGCCGAGTCGCACCTGGCGGTGCACACCTGGCCCGAGCAGGCCGCGGTGACGTTGGACGTTTACGTGTGCAACCTGGGGCAGGACAACGGCGCGCCGGCCCAGGCGTTGATGCGGCGGTTGACGCTGGCCTTTCAGGCGTCCGCAGAGAACCCGCAGGCCTTGCAGCGAGGCCGGTTGGGCGAGTGGCCTAGGCACACTGTGGCGCGCCTGTGAGGGCCGCGGGGCACTGACTGAGGAAGCGGCCCGCCGGTGCGAACCCCGTTAGGGCCTGTTAACACGACGGAAGCCAGATGCGTTTGAACCAGAAAATCCGTGAGCAAGGCGCAAAACGCAGCCGGGGCGGTGCCCCCGGCGAGGCTTTGCAACGCCGCGCACGGCTTTTCTGGTTCAAACCCTTCGGGAAGGTGGCTGGTAAGGCACAGCGCCGCGTTGCTCACCTTGCCCAGACGCCCAGTCTGGGCGGCGGCTCGCGCCTTGCTCTGTGCCTTACCAGCCACCTTCGCACTGGCTTCCGTGGTGTTAACAGGCCCTAAGGCGCCAGCAGCTGGTTCAGCATCGACACGTCGCGCGGCTGCAGTTGGCCTGCGGCCTGGCGCAGGCGCAGGCTGCCGATCAGCACGTCGTAACGGGCACGCGCCAGGTCGCGGCGGGTGGTGAACAGCTGGGTCTGGGCGTTGAGCACGTCCAGGTTCACCCGCACGCCGACTTTGTAGCCGAGTTGGGTGGCCTCCAAGGCCAGCTGCGACGACGACTCGGCCGCCTCGAGCGCGGCGACTTGTGCCTGGCCAGACTGCACGCCGAAGAAGGCCTGGCGGGCGGCCTGGACCACGCCGCGGCGCGCAGCCTCCAGGTCGTTGCGCGCCCGGTCTTCCAGGGCCAGGGTTTCTTTGACGCGGTTTTGCACGGCGTTGCCGCTGTACAGCGGCACGTTCAGCTGCAGGCCCAGGCTGGCCGATTCGCTGGTGATGTTGGTGGTGGACAGCACGCTGGAGGGCGAGCGGTTGCGCGAGACCGAGCCGACGGCGTCCAGCGTGGGCAGGTGGCCGGCGCGGGCCTTGCGAATCTCGAGCTGGGCGATGTCCAGCGCCAGCTGGGCGCGGCGGATGGTGGGGTGGTTGGCATCGGCCTGCATCACCCAAGCATCAGCCTGGCCGGGCTCGAGTTCGGGCAGGCGCACCGGCGTGCGCAGCGGCCGGGGTTCGACGTTGACCTGGCCCACCAGCTGGTCGAGGGCGATGCGCTTGGTGCGCAAGTCGTTGTCGGCGGCGATTTCCTGGGCGGTGACCAGGTCGAAGCGGGCCTGGGCTTCGCGGGTGTCGGTGATGGTGGCGGTGCCGACCTCGAAATTGCGCTTGGCCGAGGCCAGCTGCTCGTTGATGGCGGCCTTGCTGGCGCGGGTGGTGGCCAGGGTGTCCTGGGCGGCCAGCACGTCGAAGTAACCCTGGGCCACGCGCAGGATCAGGTCCTGCTCGGCGGCCTCGAGGTCAAAGCGGGAGACCTCGAGGAACTTGCCGGCCTGGTCGATGGTGGCGCTGTTCTCGCGGTTGAACAGCGGCTGGCGCGCCTGCAGCGAGACCCCCGAGGTGGTGGCGGAGCGGGTGAAGTCAAGCACCTCGGTGTGGGTGCGTGCGCCGCTGGCGTTCAAGGCCGCGCTGGGGCGCCCCAGGGCGTTGGCCTGCTCGGCCCGGAAGGTGGCTGAATTGGCCAGCGCTTGGGCCGACAGGTAGGTGGCGTCAAAGGCCCGCGCGGCGTCGTACAGCGACAGCAGGTTCTGCGCGCTGGCCGCGCCGCAGGCCATCACGCTGAAAGCCGCTGCGCACAGCCACGACGACAGCCCTTGGCGGCGCAAGACAGTGGGCGAAGAAAGTGGGTGCACGGTGGTTTCCTGACGGCAACGGTGGAAGAAAAGCGGAGGGTCTGGCGGGCGGGCGATGCTGGAAATCGGACCAGGCGTCAGAACTGGAAAACGCTGGGCTTTTCGAAGCCGTGCAGCCGGGGGGCCATGGTGTCGAACAGCACCGTGCGCTGGAACGACTGGTCGTCGGTGCGGGTGAACAAGGTGGCCTGCATGATCGGCTCTTCACCGACGACGGCGATCAGGCGCCCGCCGGGTTTGAGTTGGCGCAGCAGCGACTCGGGCACCTGGCTCACCGAGCCGGACAGCACGATCACATCCCAAGGGGCTTCGCTGGGCTGGCCGGCCGCGCCGTCGCCCTGGATCACGGTGACGTTGGCCACGCCGGCCCGGCGCAGGTTGTCGCTGGCGAACTTGACGAGCTCGGGGCGCAGCTCGAAGGTGGTGACGTGCTGGGCCTTGTGCGCCAGCAGCGCGGCCATGAAGCCCGAGCCGGTGCCAATTTCCAGCACCCGCTCATGTTTGTGCACCGCCAGCTCCTGCAGCAGCCGGGCTTCCAGTTTGGGGGCCAGCATGAACTCGCGCTCCCCGCCCTGCACCGGCAGCGGCACTTCGGTGTCCATGAAGGCCATGGCGGTGAGGGCCGGGGGCACGAAGTCCTCGCGGCGCACCAGCGCCAGCAAGGACAGCACGGCCGGGTCGAGCACGTCCCAGGGACGGATTTGCTGCTCGATCATGTTGAAACGGGCTTGTTCGATGTTCATGGGAGTGGAGGAAGCAACCATTGGAATGTGACGGGTGATTTTATTTCGGTGCCGCGTGAGCGGGGGCGGCGGCTGAGCCGCCGGCCCAACGCCGGCGCAGCCATTGGGACAAGTCGTCGAGGTAACAGTACACCACGGGCACGACCACCAGAGTGAGCAGTGACGAGGTCAGCACACCTCCGATCACGGCCTGGCCCATGGGGGCGCGCTGCTCGGCGCCTTCGCTCAGGGCGAATGCCAGCGGCACCATGCCGAAGACCATCGCCAGGGTGGTCATGAGGATCGGGCGTAGGCGCACGTGGGCGGCGTGCAGCAGGGCGGTTTCGCGGTCCATGGGCGGCACCTCCATGCCCAGGCCGTGGTCGCCTTCGCGCGAACGGATGGCGAAGTCGATCAACAGGATCGCGTTTTTCGTCACCAGGCCCATCAGCATGATGATGCCGATGACGCTGAACATGTTCAGGGTGGAGCGGAAGATCAGCAGGCTCAGCACCACGCCGATCAGCGTCAAGGGCAGGGAGCTCATCAGCGCCAGCGGCTGCAAGAAGCTCTTGAACTGGCTGGCCAGGATCATGTAGATGAAGATCACCGCCAGCACCAGCGCGCTCAAGGCGTACTGGAAGGAATCGGTCATGTTCTTGGTGGCGCCGCCGAAGGTGTAGCGGTAGCCCGGCGGCCAGGCGGTGCTGTCGAGCACCTGGCGCACGTCGGCGGCCACGGCGCCGGCGCTGCGGCCCAGGGGGTTGGCGTCGAGGGTGATCTCGCGGTTCATGTCGCGGCGGTTGATCTGGTTCGGGCCGGTGCCGGTGCGCACCTCGGCCACCTGCGACAGGCGCACCACCCGCGGTGTGCCGTCGGCCGCGGGCGGCAAGGGCACCGGCAAGCGCTGCAGATCCTCCACGCGCTCGCGGCTGGCAGGCTGCAGCCGCACGATCACATCGGCGTCGTTGTTCAGGTCGTCGGGCGGGTACCAGGTGCCCACGGTGGTGCCGGCCATGGAGGTGCGAAGGCTGTTGGCGATGGTGGTGATGCCCACGCCCAGGTCGGCCGCCACCTCGCGTTTGATTTGCACGTCGACGGTGGGCTTGCTTGGCTTGAGGGTGGTGTCGAGGTCGGTCAGGCCGGGGATCTGCTGCAGCTGCGCCATGAGCTGCTGTGTGAGGCGCTCGAGCTGCTTCAGGTCAGGGCCCTGGACGGAGAACTGGATGCTCTTGCCGCCGCCCAGGTCGGCCTGGCCGATGTTGGTGACGGTGATGCCAGGGATGCGTGCCAGCCGCTCGCGCAGCACGGGGCTCAGGTCGGTGACGCTGCGCTCTCGTTCATGCCGGTCCAACAGGCGCACGTAGATCGAGCCGTAGCTCTTGCCCGCGGCAAAGCCGCTGTTGAGGGTGGTCACGGTGTAGCGTACCTCGGGCAGCTCGCGCAGCGCGGTGTCGATCTGGCGGGCGCGGGCTTCGGTGACTTCGAGCGAGGAGCCCACGGGGGTGAAAAAGTTGACCTGCGTCTCCGACAGGTCGGCCTTGGGCACGAACTCGGTGCCGAGCAGGGGCACGATGAAGAAGCTGCCGACGAAGGTCACCAAGGCCAGGGCCAGCGTGCTGAGCTTGTGGGCCAACGACCACCGCAGCAGGCGCTGGTAACTGCGCGACAGGCGCTGGGTGACTGCTTCAACGCCGCCGGTGAGGCGGCCCAGGGTGCGGTCATACCAGGTGGGTGGGCCGCGGCGCGAACCATCGGACTGCGGGTCGTGCCAGACGCTGGACAGCATCGGGTCGAGCGAAAAACTCACCAGCATCGAGATCAACACCGCGGCCACGATGGTCAGGCCGAACTGGTGGAAGAACTTGCCCACGATGCCGCCCATGAAGCCGATCGGCAGGAACACGGCGACGATCGACAGGGTGGTGGCCAGCACCGCCAGGCCGATCTCCTGGGTGCCGTCGATGGCGGCCTGCAGTGGGGTTTTGCCCAAGTGCAGGTGGCGGACGATGTTCTCGCGCACGACGATTGCATCGTCGATCAGCAGGCCGACGCACAGGCTCAGCGCCATCAGGGTGATGGTGTTGATGGTGAAGCCCAGCAGGTCCATGAACAAGAAGGTGCCGATCAAGGCGATGGGCAAGGTCAGGCCGGTGATGACGGTGCTGCGCCACGAGTTCAGGAACAGGAACACGATCAACACGGTGAGCACCGCACCTTCGATGAGCGTGCGCTTGACGTTGGCCACCGAGACGCGGATCGAGCGGGAGTTGTCGCGGTTGACCTCCACGCGCAGGCCGGTGGGCATCTCGGGCTCGGCGCTTTTGAGCGCCTTGAGCAGGCCGTCGACCACCTCGATGGTGTTCTCGCCCTGCGACTTGAGCACCGACAGCAGCACCGTGCGCTGGCCGTTGTACAGCGCCAGGCTGTCGGGCGGCTGGGTGCCGTCGACGATGTCGGCCACCTGTGCCAGCTTGATGGCGTTGCCGCCGGCCTGGCGGGCCACCACCACGCGCTCGAAATCTTCGGTGCGCGCCAGGCGGGTGTTGATCTGCACCACCCGCTCTTGCTCGCGCGAGCGCACGTTGCCCACGGGCAGGGTCTGGTTCTCGGCACGCAGGGCGGTGAGCACCTGCTCGGGGGTGATGCCCAAGGCTTCCAGGGCGTCCGGCCGCAGGTAAACGAGCAGTTGACGCTCTTGTCCGCCAACCACGCTGACGGCGCCCACGCCGCGCACGTTCTCCAAACGCTTTTGCAGCACTTGGCTGCTCCAGGTGGTCAGCGCCTGCGTGCTGTGGCGCGGTTGGCCGTTGGGCAGGTCGTCCGACAGCACGGCCACGGTGAAGATCGGCTGGCTGGCCGGATCAAAACGCGAGACGCGGGGGTCTTTGACTTCGTCGCGCAGCAAGGGGCGCACCAAGGCGACTTTCTCGCGCACTTCCTCGGCGGCCTGGCGGCCGTCCATGTCGAGGTTGAACTCGACGATCACCACCGCCGTGCCCTCGTAGGAGCGGGAGCTCAGGGTACTGATGCCGGCCACGGTGTTGACCGCTTCTTCGATCTTGCGGGTGACCTCGCTCTCGACGATCTCCGGCGACGCGCCAGGGTAGTCGACCTGCACCACCACGGTGGGGAAATCGATGTTGGGGAACTGGTCCACCGCCAGGCGCTGGTAGCTGAACAGGCCCAGCACCACCAGGGCGGCCATCAGCATCGTGGCCAGCACGGGGTTGTGGATGCACAGCCGGGTGAAATTCATGGCAGGCGCGGCGGCAGGGCTCAGCGCGGCGAGGGCGGGGACGCGGTCGTCGCACCCGCCTTCGCCTCGGTGCTGGGTGGTGTGCGGGTCGGGGCCGCTGGCGCGTCGGCGCGCCACGTGGCCAAGGTGCCGTCGCTCAACTGGCCGACGGAGGGGCGCAACAGCACCATTCCCTCGCTCAGCCCCCGGCGCACGACCACCGCGCTTTGGCGCTCATTGCCGGCGCCCATGATCTCGCCTTGGGCGCCCAGCTGCACGCTGGTTCGGCGGACCCGGCCGTCCACCAGCGCCAGCACCTGGCCGCGAGGCTCCGGACCCGGCTCCATCTGCACCAAGTCCACCGGCACCGCCAACGCGTCTTGGCGCTCCAGCTCGATCGAGCCCTGGGCAAACTGGCCCTGGCGCACGGCCAGCGGCGGCTCGCCCGGGCGTTCCCAGCGCAGTGCCAGGTACACCAGCACCGAGCGGGTGCCCGCCTGGGTGCTGGGGTTGACGCGCACCACTTCGGCCCGCAGGGGCTCGCCGACACCGTCGACCTGCAGGCGGGCGGTTTGGCCCAGGCGCACCTGCTCGACGTCTTCCGGCGGCAGGCTGGCTTCCAGCTCCATGCGCCGCAGGTCGACGATCTCGACCAGGCGCGCATCCAGCGGCACCCGTTCGCCCGGCTGCACCAGGCGCTGCGAAATCCGCCCGGCCATCGGGGCGCGCAGCACGGCGTCGTCGCGGCCTTTGCGCGCCAGGGCCGCGGCGGCCAAGGCGGATTGGTAAGTGGCCTGGGCCGCGGCGTCGTTGGACACCGAGGTCTCCAACCCGGTGGCCGAGATGAACCCCTGGGCCACCAGGGCGCGGTTGTTGTCGAGCGTGCGCCGGGCGATGTCGGCCTGGGCCCGGCTGGTGGCCGCGGCCTGCTCGGCTTGGCGCAGGCGCAGCTCAAGCTCGGTGGTGTCGAGCTGGCCAATCACCTGGCCGGCCTTGACGGCGTCGCCTTCGCGCACCGACAGGCTTTTGACTTCCGCCGCCACCTTGGCCTTGACCAACGCGGTGTCCACCGCCTTCAGCGTGCCCGACACGCGCAGGCTGCGGGTCAAGGTCTGCGGCCGCACGACCCACACGTCGCTGTCGGCCAGCAGCACGCCCGGGCCCGAAGGCAGGGCCATGCCACCTGGTGCGGAGGCCGCGGATGGCACGGTGGCCGCTCGCACGTCGGCGGCCCGGCTCCAAGGCAGCGGCCAGCGTCCACCAATCACCAGGCCCACCAAACCCGCCACCAGCACCACGCCCACCCACTGCAGCTTTCTCATGGGCCCACCGCACCCACGCGCAAGCCGGCGATCACCACGTCGATGTGGGTGGCGATCACCTGGCTTGGGTCGACCTGGCCCGTGGCCACCGGGCAGCCGCAAGCACCCAGCGAATGCTTGTGCAGGGACATGAAAATCATCGGCGCGAACAGCACCAGCGAGATGGCCTTGAGCGGCACCGGCCGGAACTCACCCCGGTCGATGCCCCGCTGCACGGTGCGCGCCAGCAGCTCGTTGGCCGGGTCGATGACCTCGCGGGCGTAGAACTCGGCAATTTCGGGGAAATTGCGCACCTCTGACAGCATGATCTTGTGGATCGCCGAAGCCGGGGTGTTGCCGACCCGCTCCCACCAGGAGGCCAGCAGGCTGGCCAGCAACTCGGCGGTGGTGCCCTCGAACGCGTCCACACGCTCCGCCCCTTCGGCGATCAGCTTGGACAGGTTTTCGCGGATCACGGCCTTGAGCAGCTCCTCCTTGCTCTCGTAATACAGATAGAGCGTGCCTTTGGAGACCCCGGCCCGCAGGGCCACCTCTTCAGCCCGGGTGGCGGCAAAGCCTTTTTCACCGAACAACGCCAAGGCCGCGTCCATCAGTTCCTGCGGACGGTCTTGTTTGCGGCGCTGGCGGGGCGGATGGGGCTGGGGAAGCGAGGTGGGCATGGCTGGTAACTGACCAGTGGGTCAGTAATGTAGCCCTCAGCCACGGCCAGGGTCAAGCCACCGGGTGAGGCGGTGGCCGGAAGCCCGGTTCCGTAAAAACATGCCGCTGCACGTGCCAAGCCTTCTCTCTAGAATCGCCCGCCATGAAGCGCAAGCAGGTGGGCATCGTGGTGGCAGTGTTGGTGGTGAGCCTGTTGGCCGCTGGCATGTGGTGGTTTCGACAGGCGGGGCCCACGGCCCCGATGTACAAAACGGCGCAGCTGGAGCGCGGCACGCTGCAGGCCACGGTGTCCGCCACCGGCATCCTCAACCCGGTGCGCCAGGTGCAGATCAGCTCACAGGTGTCGGGCCAGATCAAGGAGCTGCTTGTCGACTTCAACAGCCAAGTGCGTGAGGGGCAATTGATCGCCCGGCTTGACCCGGAAACTTTCGCGTCGCGGGTGCGCCAGGCCACGGCCGACGTGGCCGCGGTGCAGGCCTCCCTGCTGACCGCTCAAGCCAATGTGCAGCAAGCCTTGGCGCAAACCAGCAAGGTGCAGGTCGATCTGGAAGAAGCCGAGCGCGACTGGCAGCGCAAGCAAGACCTGGTGGCGCGCAGCTTCATCGCCGCTTCTGAGGCCGACCGGGCCCGCGCCCTGGTGCGCAGCCAGACCGAGGCGCTGAAAGCCGCCCAGGCGCAAGTGGCCGTGGCGCGCGCCCAGGTGCAAAACGCGCAAGCCGTGGTGCGCCAGCGCGAGGCCGTGCTGCAGCAGGCGCAGGTCGATGTGCGGCGCACCGAGATCCGCTCGCCGGTGGACGGCATCGTCATCAAGCGCACGGTGGAGGTCGGCCAGACAGTGGCGGCCAGCCTTCAGGCGCCGGAGCTTTTCGTGATCGCCCGCAACCTGCAGGAAATGCAGGTGGAGGCTTCGATCGACGAGGCCGACGTGTCGCGGGTGCGCCAAGGCCAGAAGGCTTCGTTCACCATCGACGCCTTTGCCGGTCGCAACTTCGAGGGAGAGGTCCGGCAGGTGCGCCAGGCGGCCTTGAACGTGCAGAACGTCACGACCTACACCGTGGTCATCGCCTTCACCAACTCGGGCGGGGTGCAGCCCTTGCCGGGCATGACGGCCAATGTGCGCATCGTCACCGACCTGCGGGAAGACGCGCTCACCGTGCCCAATGCCGCACTGCGGGTGCGCTTGTCCGGCGTCGAGCCGGCCGCCGAGCCGGTGTCGTCGACGGCGGCGTTGAGCCCGGCGCAACGCGGCCGCGTGTTCTTGTTGGTGCTCGACGCCAAAGGCCGGCCCCAGCCGCGGGCCTACAACGTCCGCCTGGGCATCAGCGACGGGCTGGCCACCGAGCTGCTGCCGGTGGCCGCCAGCCTGCCGGCCGAGCTGCAGGACGGGGCCACCGTGGTGGTGGGCTTGGCAGCGCCGGGCACCGCCACCGCGCCCACGGGTGGCCCGCGGTCACCGTTTTGAGCCCCCTATGTTGAGCGCCGAGGCCACGCCAGTGTTGCTGCAGGCCGACCGGCTCACCAAACACTACCGGGTGGGCGAGCAGGTCGTGCAGGCCCTCAACGGTGTCTCACTGCGCATCCACGCCGGCGAGTTCGTGGCCATCATGGGCGCTTCGGGGTCCGGCAAGAGCACGCTGATGAACATCCTGGGCTGCCTTGACCAGCCCAGCACCGGTCACTACCACCTGGCAGGGGAGGCGGTCGAACAGTTGTCGGGCGACGCGCTGGCCTCGGTGCGCAACCGCTTGATCGGCTTCGTGTTCCAGCAGTTCAACCTGCTGCCCCGCACCTCGGCCTTGGAAAACGTCGAGCTGCCGATGGTCTACGCCCATGTGCCGGCCGCCGAGCGCCACCGCCGTGCGCTGGAGGCCTTGCAGCGCGTGGGCCTGGCCGAGCGTGCTGCGCACACGCCGGCCGAGCTGTCGGGCGGGCAGCAGCAGCGGGTGGCGATTGCGCGCGCGCTGGTCAACCGTCCGCAGCTGATCCTGGCCGACGAGCCCACTGGCGCCCTCGATTCGCACACCTCCGACGACATCATGGGCTTGCTGGCCGAGCTCAACCAGCAGGGCATCACCGTCGTCCTGGTGACTCATGAGCACGACATCGCCGCCTGGGCGCGGCGGCGCCTGGTGTTCAAGGACGGCGTGATGGTGGAAGACCTGGTGCAGGCCCCGCGCCCCTCGGCCCTGCCGCCACGCCCGTCGGCGAAGGTGCTGCCGTGAACGGGCTGGCGGCCTTTCGCAGCGCCTGGCGCGCCCTGCGGGCCAATCCCATGCGCAGCCTGCTGACCATGCTCGGCATCATCATCGGCGTGGCGGCGGTGATCACCATGGTGGCGGTGGGTTCGGGTGCGCAGGAGCGGGTCGAGTCGCAGATCAAGGCCTTGGGCTCCAACATCATGTTGGTGCTGCCCGGCTCGCAGAACGCTCAGGGCGTGCGCTTGGGGGCGCAAAGCGGCTCGTGGCTGTCAGAGTTCGACGGCGCTGCCATCGCCAGCGAGGTGCCGCAAGTGCAGGCGGTGGCGCCTTCGTCGCGCACCGGCAGCCAGGTCGTCTACGGCAACATCAACTGGAACACCTTCATTTTCGGCACCACGCCCGACTACCACCTGGTGCGCGACTGGCCGGTGGTGGCCGGCCGGGAATTCGAGGCCGCCGAGATGCAGGGCTCCGGCAAGGTGGCCCTGCTCGGGTTGACGGTGGTGCAGCAGCTGTTCGGCGATGCCGACCCCATCGGTCAGACCATCCGGGTGCGGCAGGTGCCCTTGGAAGTGATCGGCGTGCTGGGCCGCAAAGGCCAGAACGCGCTCGGCCAGGACCAAGACGACGTCGTGCTGGTGCCCCTCTCCACCTTTCGCAACCGCATCCTCGGCACCTCGTACGGCCGGCTCAAGCGCGTGGGCACCTTGAACGTCAAGATCACCGATGGCGAGAGCCTGCAGGCCGCCGAAGACCACATCCGCGAGCTGATGCGCCAGCGCCGCCGCTTGCAGCCCGGTCAGGAAGACGACTTCAGCGTGCGCAACCTCACCGAGATGCTGCAGGCGCAGGAGGCCTCGAGCCGTGTCATGACGGCCCTGCTGGCCGCCGTGGCCGGCGTTAGCTTGGTGGTGGGCGGCATCGGCATCATGAACATCATGCTCGTCAGCGTCACCGAGCGCACCCGCGAGATTGGCTTGCGCATGGCGGTGGGTGCGCGCAGCCGCGACATCCTGGCGCAGTTTCTGATCGAGGCGGTGCTGCTCAGCGTGCTGGGCGGGGCGGTGGGGGTGGTGCTGGGCAGCGCGGCTACTTGGGGCGTGGCCTGGTGGGCCGAGTGGCCGGTGGCGCTCAGCGGCCAGGCGGTGCTGATGGCCGTCGGCTTTTCGGCAGCGGTGGGGGTGTTCTTCGGTTTTTACCCCGCCCGCCGCGCTTCGCGGTTGCTGCCCATCGAGGCGCTGCGGCACGAGTGAGCGGTGGGGATGAATCTGCAGCCCGCCCCTCCTTCTGCCACATGAGGCGCGCTTCTGGCGTCTTGGGCCGCCACCGCAGGTGCCTCGAGCCAAGGCCTTCGCGCCCGCCCGAAGCCGCCACCCAGCGGGTGTGATAGCGTCAGTCACCCCTCGTTCACCCCTCCGTGGCGCTCGGTCACCCCCCTTGGCTGAGGGGCGGCAACGGGTCCCACGCGGCGCTCCACCCGGGCAGAATCCCACCTGCCTGCCTGCTTGCCCGTGCCAACGTCACGGGCCTCACCGTGTCCATGTTCAATCTTCAGCGCTATTCCTTCCGCCGTTTGTTGCTGCTGGCCTTCTTGCTCATTGCCGGCTTGCTGGGCGCGGCCTCGCTGCGCAGCCTGTTCACCTTGGAAGGTTTGCTCAAGCAAAGCAGCGCCGGTGCCGAGCAGGCCTTGGCCCTGAGCGCGGCGGCCCAGCTTGTGGCCGAGCGCAGCGTGACCATGGAGCGCGCCGCGCGCCAGTTTCTGGTGCTCGACGACAAGGCCCTGCGCCGCAATTTCGACGACGCCGCGCGCGAGGCCGAGGAGTCCCTGGAGCGGGTGCTCGGCCCGGCGCTGCCGCCCAACCTGGTGCAGGCCTGGCGCACCCAGCTCACTTCCATCCAGGCCCAGCTCAGCGGGCCGCGCACCGACCTGCGTGAACGCGAGTACGCGGTGACCACCGCCTTTCGCGAGATCGAACTGCTCAACGTGCACATGGCCGAGCAGGTGCGCCGCTTCACCCAGGAACGCAACCAGGTGCTGCTGGGGCAGCTGGAAGAAGGGCGCGCCGACCTGGCCCGCCAGGTGCTGGTGGCGATCGTGATCTCCCTGGTGTTGGCTTTTGCGTTCGGGCTGTGGCTGGCGCGCCCGTTCAAGCGCCTGGAGGCGGCCATCGTGGCGCTGGGCGAGAACCGGCTCGACGAGCCCATCGACATGCGCGGCCCGACCGACGTGCGCCTGCTCGGCCGCCGCCTCGAATGGCTGCGACTGCGCCTGGCCGAGCTCGACGCCGACAAGGCGCGGTTCCTGCGCCATGTGTCCCATGAGCTGAAAACCCCCCTGGCGGCCTTGCGCGAAGGCGTGGCCCTGCTGGAAGACGGTGTCACCGGCGAGCTGACCGACAAGCAAAGCGAGGTGGCCCGCATCCTGCGCCACAACACCGTCATCCTGCAGGGCCAGATCGAGGACTTGTTGCGCTTCAACGCTGCCGCTTTTGAGGCCCGCCGGCTGGTGCGGCGCAAGACGGAACTGGTGGGCTTGCTGCAGGAGCTGGTCGAGGCGCAGCGGCTGCAGTGGTCGGCCCGCCGGCTCACGGTCGAGGTCGTGGGCGACGCGCTGTGGGTTGAGGTGGACCAGGACAAACTGGGCACCGCCCTGGGCAACCTGTTGTCCAACGCCATTCGCTTCAGCCCCCCGGGCGGTACCATCGGCTTCACCGTGTCCAAAGTGCCGGGCCGGGCCTGCATCGACATCACCGACGAAGGCCCGGGTGTGGCGCCGGCCGACCGTGCCCGCATCTTCGAGCCCTTCTACCGCGGCGAGCGCCAGCCCATGGGCGGTGTGCGCGGCAGTGGCATCGGCTTGTCATTGGTGCACGAATACGTCACTGGCCACGGCGGCCAAGTGGATCTCTTGCCTGACGGGCCCGGTGCCCGTTTTCATGTGGAATTGCCTCATGTTGCTCAAGTTTGACGGTTGGCCTCGGGCCGGCTTGTGTGCGGCCGCGGTGAGCTGCGGGTGGTGGCTCAGCGGTTGTCAGTCTCTTTCGCCACCGCCGGCGCCGGCGCCAGCGCCGCCCCCTGCTGTGCAAGCCCCTGCACCGCTGCCACCGCCTGTGCCCGAAGCCGTTGCCAACAAGCTCGACGAGGCCGACGAAGCCGCGCGCCATGTGCTGGCCTACCACGAGCGCCTGCGGCATCTGTCCAGCGCGGAGCTGACGCAAGAACTCAGCCGGCTTAACACCGCACCAGGCGGGCCGGCCACCACACTGGAAACCGCCTTGGCGCTGGGTCAGACGCGCAATGCAGGCGATTTGGCCCGCGGCCTGTCGCTGCTCGACTCTCTCGTGCGCATGAACACGCCCGAGCTGCAACCCTGGCAACCCATCGCCCGCCTGATCGCCGTGCGCTTTGCCGAGCAGCGCCGGGTGGAAGAGCAGGTCGAACGGCTCAATGTGCAGCTGCGCGACAGCCAGCGTGAGAGCCAGCGCAAGGTCGACCAATTGAATGAAAAGCTGGAGGCGCTCAAGGCCATCGAACGCAGCCTGACCGTGCGCCCGCCCGCCGTGGCCGCGCCGCCGTCTTCTGCACCCAAGGCCCCCTGACGGGGCAGGAGACGCGCCGCCATGAGTTTCAATGTGCTGTTGGTCGATGACGATGCCGACTTGTTGCGCCTGTTGTCGATGCGCCTGGTGGCCGCGGGTTACCGCGTCACCGCGGTGTCGTCCGCGGAAGCCGCTTTGGCGCAGCTCGAGATCGAGCGCCCGCACCTGGTGGTGAGCGACGTGCAGTTGCCCGGCCGCGACGGCCTGGCGCTGTTCGGCGAAATCCGCGCCCGCCACCCCTCGCTGCCGGTGATTCTGCTCACCGCCCACGGCACCATTCCCGATGCGGTCGACGCCACCTCGCGCGGCGTCTTCACCTACCTGACCAAGCCCTTCGAGGGCAAGATGCTGCTCGACAAGATCGCCGAGGCCTTGGCCTTGAGCGCGCCGGTGCAGCACGAAGAAGGCGTGATGGAGGCTTGGCGCGCGCCGATCGTCAGCCGTTCGCGCTGCATGGCCGAGCTGCTCGCCGAGGCCAAGATGGTGGCCGCCTCCGACGCCAGCGTGCTGATCCACGGCGAGAGCGGCACCGGCAAGGAGCTGCTGGCCCAGTCGATCCACCGCGCCAGCCCGCGCGCCGCCAAGCCTTTCGTGGCGGTGAACTGTGGCGCCATCCCCGAGAACCTGCTGGAGTCGGAGCTGTTCGGCCATGTGAAGGGCTCCTTCACCGGCGCTGTGGCCAACCACCGCGGCCTGTTTCAGACCGCCGATGGGGGCACGCTCTTCCTCGACGAGATCGGCGACATGCCCACCGCGCTGCAGGTCAAGCTGCTGCGGGTGCTGCAGGAGCGCTCGGTGCGCTCGGTGGGCGCGACCCAGTCGGTGCCGGTCGATGTGCGCATCCTGTCGGCCACCCACCGCAACCTGGACGACGCCATGCGCGAAGGCCTGTTCCGCGAAGACCTGTTCTACCGCCTGAACGTGGTGTCGCTGACCTTGCCGCCGCTGGCCGAGCGGCGCGAAGACATTCCCCTGCTGGCCAACCACTTCATTGCCAAGCTGGCCAGCAAGTACAACAAGCCCCTCAACGGCTTCGCCCCCGATGCCCTCAAGGCGCTGGCCACTGCCAGTTGGCCCGGCAATGTGCGCCAGCTCTTCAACGTCGTCGAGCAGGTTTGCGCCCTGGCCACCACGCCGCTGATCCCCTTGACCCTGGTGCAGCGCGCCTTGCGCGTGCCCTCGGTCGAGGTGCTGAGCTATGCCGTGGCCCGCGAGCGCTTCGAGCGCGACTACCTCGTCGGCCTGCTCAAGCTCACCGACGGCAACGTGGCCGACGCCGCCCGCCTGGCCGAGCGCAACCGCACCGAGTTCTACCGCCTGCTGCAAAAGCACGGCCTGACGCCCGGGCAATTTCGCGGTGATCTGCCTGCCGAAGGGGCTGCTGACGGGGTTGTCGCTGACTAGCGACAAGCGGTTTTGGGCGGTTTTCTCTGGTTTTCCCTAGGGTGCAGCGGGATGACGGGCTTTCAGGCCCTTGGGGTTGTCGCTGATTGGCGACGGTCAGGGGAGCCAAACACAGGCAAACGGGCTTAAAAACGCCTGGTAAATTTTCCAAGTATTTGATTCGTAAGGAAAAAATAGAGTTTTAACGGCCTGGCACAAGGGTTGCATTAAGAAGGGTACAGAAGCTGATTTCGCAGCTTCCCCCCGACCCAGGAGCCTCAGTGTCCACAGCCGCCGTTCACCCAACCCGATGCCAGCCTGGATCGCGCCCCGCGCGGTCATGGGCTCGCCATGGGTTGGCGGTGGCCGCGGTGTCGGTCGGTGGCCTGTGGGGTGCGGCTGCCCAGGCTGTGCCAGCGCCCCTGGGATTCGAGGACGTTGCTCGCCAAGCCCAGCAGTTGGCCCGACAGGCTTACGTGGCACCCAGCGCCGCGGCGCCCGAAGCCCTGCAGCGCCTGAACTACGACCAGTACCGCGACATCCGCTTCCGCCCCGAGCGCGCCTTGTGGCGTGCCGAAGGCCTGCCCTTTGAAGTGATGACGTTCCACCCCGGCCGCGGCGACGCGCCCTCGGTGCGCTTGAACGAGGTCACCCCTCAAGGCGTGCGCCGCATTGCTTTCGACCGCGCCGATTTCGACTACGGCAACAACAAGCTGCCCGCCGGCGCCTGGGGTGACTTGGGGCACGCCGGCTTCCGCGTCCATTACGCCTTGAACAATGCCGGCTACAAAGACGAAGTCGTCGTGTTCCTCGGCGCCAGCTACCTGCGCGGCTTGGGCAAGGCTCAGCATTACGGCCTGTCGGCGCGCGGTCTGGCCATCGACACCGCCGGTGGCCAAGGCGAGGAGTTTCCCCGCTTCACCGAGTTTTGGATCGAGCGCCCCACCGCCCAGTCGACCTCGCTGGTGATCCACGCGCTGCTCGACTCGCGCCGCGCCACAGGTGCGTACCAGTTCACCGTGCGCCCCGGCGAGTCGACCGCGACCGACGTGCGGGCCCGCTTGTTCCTGCGCGCTGGCGTCAGCACGCTGGGCCTGGCGCCCTTGACCAGCATGTTTCAGCACGGCGAGAACCAGCCGCGCGCCAGCGACTTCCGTCCGGAAGTGCACGACTCCGACGGTCTGATGGCCGCCAGCGGCACCGGTGAGTGGCTGTGGCGCCCCCTGAACAACCCGAAGCAGCCGACGGTGACCTCGTTTGCCATGCCCGAACTCAAGGGCTTTGGCCTGATGCAGCGCGACCGCAGCTTCGCCAGTTACGAAGACGTCGAAGCCCATTACCAGCGCCGGCCCAGTGCCTGGGTCACCCCGCAAAGCCATTGGGGCGCCGGCCGGGTGGAGCTGTACCAATGGCCGACCGCCAACGAAGCCAACGACAACATCGTCGCCTATTGGGTGCCGGCCCAAGTGCCTGCACCGGGCCAGCCGCTTGATTTCGCCTACCGCCTGCAGTGGCAGGGCGACGCCCAGCAGCGCCCACCCCACGGCTGGACGGTGCAGTCGCGCCGCGGCGGCGGTTTTGAAAACCTGCCGGCCGATGAAGTCCAGTACGTGCTCGATTTCGACGGCCCGGCGCTGCGGGCTTTGACCCCCGATGCCCGCGTCGAAGCCGTGGTCAGCACCGGTGCCAATGGCCGGGTGATCGAGCGCAACGTCTACCGCAACGACGCCAACGGCCTGTGGCGCTTGGCCTTGCGCCTCAAGCGCCTGGACCTGGCCCAGAACGTCGAAGTCCGCGCCTTTTTGCAGCATTCCTCCTCCAACGTCAACAACGCACTCACCGAAACATGGACCTCTCTGATTCAGCCCGATTGAGCCTCTTGGGCTCTGCTCCCTTGGACGCCGAAACCGTGCACATCGCCGCTTCGACGACCGGGGTGGTGGTGCCCGTTCAGCGCGAGACCTTGCCCGTGACGGCCGGTGTGGGGCCCAGTGCCCCCCCGATCAACCGCGGCTCGATGAGTGCCCAACCCTGGCGCGGCTTCTGGCGCGGCCTGGGCGACGGCCTGTGGCACCTCCTGGGCCGCCTCGGCGGCGCCAAGGGCACGCCCGCCGAGACGCAAGAGCCGTGGCAGCGCGCCGCCGTGCGCCGCCGTCGTGTGCTGCTGTTGCTGGTGGCTTTGTCGGCCGTCGGTGCCACGCAGATGCTCACCGAGGTGCTGCCGGTGATCGAGAACGATGCCCTGCGCTTCGTTCAGGTCAGCCTGTTCGGCCTGTTGTTCGCCTGGGTGGCCGCTGGCTTTTTCACCGCCTTGATGGGCTTTTGGGTTCAGATGCGAGGCGACCGCTTCGCCCTGAGCGTCAAGGACGTCGAAGGCCAGGCGATTGGCGCCGACGCCCGCACCGCGGTGATCATGCCGATCTGCAACGAGCATGTCTCCACCGTGTTCGCCGGCCTGCGTGCCACCTGTGAATCGCTGGCTGCGGCCGGTGGCTCGCGCCTGGTTGATTTTTATGTGCTGTCCGACACCAGCGACCCGCACGTGCGCGCCGCCGAGGTGGCCGCCTGGGCTGAGCTGCGCACGCAGCTGGGTGGCGCGGGCCGCGTGTACTACCGCTGGCGCCAGCGCCGCACCAAGCGCAAGTCGGGCAACGTGGCCGACTTCTGCCGCCGCTGGGGCAAGAACTACCGCTACATGGTGGTGCTCGACGCCGACAGCGTGATGAGCGGCGACGGCATCCTGTCGATGGTGCGCCTGATGGAAGCCCATCCCAAAGCCGGCATTATCCAGACCGCGCCCCAAGCCTGTGGCCTGTCGACGGTGCACGCCCGTGCCCAGCAATTCGCTGGTCGCGTGGCGGGTCGCCTCTTCACCGCCGGCATGCAGTACTGGCAGCTGGGTGAGTCCCACTACTGGGGCCACAACGCCATCATCCGCGTCGAGCCCTTCATGAAGCATTGCGGCCTGGCCGCCCTGTCTGGCCGTGGCGGTTTGAGCGGCGAGATCCTGTCGCACGACTTCGTCGAAGCCGCGCTGATCCGCCGTGCCGGCTACCACGTGTGGCTGGTCAGCGACCTGCAAGGCAGCTACGAGCAGCAGCCGCCCAACCTGTTGGAGGAGCTCAAGCGCGACCGCCGCTGGTGCCAGGGCAACCTGCAAAACGCCCGCCTGCTGGCCGAGCCTGGGTTGAAGGGTGTGCACCGCGCGATGCTGCTGACCGGCGCAATGGCCTACCTGTCGGCACCGCTGTGGTTGATGTTCGTCATGCTGGGTGGGGCCTTCACCGTGTTTGGCGGGGCGGCCATCTTTAACACCGACAAAGCCGTGCCCCTGGAAATGATGGGCCTGTGGATCAGCACCGTGTGCATGCTGGCCCTGCCGCGTTCGCTGGGTGTGCTGACCATCGTTCTGAAGAAGGAACAGCACCTCTATGGCGGCACGCTGGCCCTGATTGGCAGCGCGGTGATGGAAGGTTTGCTGTCGGTGCTGCAAGCGCCGGTGCGCATGCTGGCCCACACCCTGTTTGTGATCATTGCCTTGACCGGTTTGAAGCTCGATTGGAAGTCGCCCCCGCGCGAAGCCGACGACGTCAGCTGGAACCATGCCGTGCGCCGTTTCGCCCCGGTGATGGTGCTGGTCTCCGCCGCCTTGGCGGGTGCCCACGTGTTCATGGGTTCGGCCACCTGGTTGCTGCCCATCGCCTTGCCCCTGCTGTTCGCGGTGCCCTTGACCGTGTTTGCCAGCCGCGCCAGTCTGGGCGAGCGCCTCCGCCGCCGCCAGTTGCTGGTGGTGCCGGAAGAGTGCGTGGCACCGACGGTGCTGAGCCAGGCCTGGTCGTATGCCAACCGCAGCGTGCCTCAGCCCGCTTGGCGCGAGGTCGTCACCAACCCCTGGTTGTTTGACGTGGTGCGGGCGGCCATGGGCCAGCGCAACACCACCTGGGGCTTGCGTGGCAAGGCCCGCAAGCTGCTGGTGCGCCGCTTGCTGATCGAGCAGGACGCCGAGACCGTCAACGCCGGTGACCTGATGCGTTTGTTGAGCGAGCCGCAAACCATGGCGCGCCTGCGCGACCAGTTGCTCGCCGACCGCCGCTTCACGCCCCCCATGGCGCGCGCCAAGGAGGCGTCCTGGGGGCGGTGAGGAGCCGTGCACGCCGACGTGATCGGCGGCGACGTTGCGCTGCAAGGGCCCCGCAAGGGGCCTTTGTCTTGGGGTAAACGCTATGATCGCGCTTCGTGATTACCGGGAGCGCGATTTGTTCGATGTGATGCTGTTGCTCAAAGCCGCGGTGATGGGGGTGGTGGAAGGTTTGACCGAATTCCTGCCGATTTCCAGCACCGGCCATCTGATCCTCACCGGATCCCTGCTCGGCTTGACGGGAGAGACCGCCAAGGTCTTCGAGATCGCCATCCAGACCGGCGCCATGTTCGCGGTGATGTGGGAGTACCGCGAACGCCTGATGGCCACGGTGCGTGGCCTGCCGCGCGAAACCCAAGCCCGCCGCTTCGCCTTGAACGTGGTGATCGCCTTCATACCAGCGGCCCTGCTGGGCCTGTTGTTCGGCAAGATCGTCAAAGATCACCTGTTCCACCCGGTGCCGGTGGCCACCGCCTTCATCGTCGGCGGCCTGATCATTTTGCTGGTGGAGTGGATCCACAAGCGCCGCTTCGGCGCCAAGGACCTGGCCGGCACTCGGCGTGCGCGGGTCGAGACGGTCGACGACATGGGGCCGCTCGATGCGCTGATGGTCGGCTGCATCCAGTGCTTGGCGCTGATCCCGGGCACCAGCCGTTCGGGCGCCACCATCATCGGTGCCATGAGCTTCGGCTTTTCACGCCAATGCGCCACCCAGTTCAGCTTTTTCCTCGGCATCCCGACGCTGTTGGCCGCCGGCGCTTATTCCATGGTCAAGCAGCGCTCGGTCCTGCAGTGGAGCGATCTGCCGATGTTCCTGGTCGGTGGCGTGATGGCCTTCGTCAGCGCCTTGCTTTGCATCCGCTGGTTGATCCGCTACGTGTCCAACAACGACTTCACCGTCTTTGCCTGGTACCGCATCGTGTTCGGTGCCTTGGTGCTGTGGACGGCGCATGCGGGGTGGGTGAACTGGGTAGATTGAGTGCCTTGAGGCGCCGTTCTTCTGAAGGGACGAGGAGCCGGCTTGAGAGCAGGCTCCTCGTTCTAGGCAGGTGGTTTTTCCAAAGTCTCAGTGTGTCGACAACGCGAATTGCGGCACGGCCGTGTAGCCGCCGCTGAACGGCGTCAGCCAGCGCAATTGCGCCGTGCCGGGCCCGCCCAACTCCTGGTACTCGATGGTGATGGCATGCAGTTCTCCGGGTCTCCAATAGAGCGCGGGGCTGGTGTCGACCATCTGCGCATGGCCGCCCCAGTGGTCGACCACCAACTGGCCGTCGATCCACACCCGGATGCCGTCGTCTGACGCGGTCTGAAGGACGTGGGTTCCCGTGCCTTGACCACGAATGAAGCCAGACCAGCGGACTGAGAAGCCGTCCGCGGGCACGCCAGGAGCGGGTGCCGTTTCGCCTTGGTAGTTGACCACTTCCGTGCGGTGGTAGGCGGGGGAGCCTTGCAAATTCGGATTGGCGAAGTAGGCAGCGCTCAGTCCTGTGCTCTGCGCCCGGGGGTACAGGTGGGTTCTCGGCACGACACTGAAGGCCGTGGCCTGAGGCGGCCGCCAGCGCAGTTGCAGGGTCCCAGGCCCACCAAGCTCCTGGTATGCCACGGTGATGGCGCGGCGTTCGCCGGCGCTCCAGATCAGCTCGACGCTGGTGTCGAACACCGGTGCGTGGCCCGTCCAGTTGTCGATCACGAGCCGCCCATCGATCCACACCCGGATGCCGTCATCCGACAAGGTCTGCAAGGCATACGTGCCTGAAACGGGGGCCTCGATCCAGCCCTTCCACATCGCGCTGAAGTTGTCAGCAGGGATGGGATCGAAGGGGGCTGCAGGCCATTGAAAGTCAAGGGCTTCGGTGCGCTGATGCAAAGAGTCGCCTGCCAGGTCGGCATTTTGAAAGTAAAGTCCGTTCAAACCCGTGCCGCGTCCAAGGGGGTACAGCTGAGCAGCCGGGACGACCACGAACTCTGTGGCATCGGGTGTCTGCCACCGCAGTTGGGCCACGCCGGGACCACCCAGTTCCTGGTATTCCACTGTGATGAGGTGGCGTTGCCCTGCTTCCCATTGGCGTGGGGCACTGGTGTCTAGGATCTGTGCGTGACCGGTCCAGTTGTCGATGACGAGCTCACCATCCACCGTCACGCGGACGCCATCGTCGGACAGCGTCTGCAGAACGTAGCTGCCCGATACCGGTGCCTCGATCATTCCACTCCATCGCACCGAAAAGCCGTCGGCCGCCACTGGGACATCTTGTGGGGATCCTGGCCAGTTGAAATCCACGACCTCCGCGCGGGTCAAGACAGGGTTGCCTTGCAACTGGGGGTTGTCGAAGTAGAAAGCGGACAAGCCGAAGCCGACCGTTGCGGGCAACAAACGCTCCAAAGGCACATGGTCAAAGAATTGCCCAGGCACCTGCCACCGCAGGGCGACCGTGCTCATGCCAGACAGCTCTTGGTATTCAATCCGGATGGCATGCGGCCCGGCTTTCCATGTCAGGGGTGCACTTTCGTCCACGGTGATCGCGTGCCCGGTCCAGTTGTCGATTACCAGCTTGCCGTCGACCCAGACTCGAATGCCGTCATCGGACCAGGTTTGCAGCGTGTATGTGCCATCGACAGGCGCGTTGATGGAGCCGCTCCACCGCACGGAGAACTGGTCACTGGGCATGTCGGGGGCAGGCGCGCCCTCAGCCCAGTTGTGGAAAACGCGCTCAGCGCGCTGGAAGACAGGCGTTCCCTGCAATGTCGAGTTGTTGAAGTACTCGGCCCACAATCCGGACCGTGCGCCGTAGAACTGCTGCACCATGCGGACATCGATCTCGCTTAACGCGTGTGACGTGAACTGGTTGGGGTTGCAATAGTTCATCACCGAGTAAAGATCCCAAGGTCCGACCATCACGCCAGTGTTGGCGGATGGCGAGTGAGGACAATCGGCAGGGGTGTCCGGACGGTCCTGCTCATGCTCGAATCCAATCGCATGGCCGAATTCATGGACGGCTGTGAACTCGACGCAGCGCTGAAATGTCAGCGCTGATCGTTGACACGACGCTTGGCCCCATTGAACGAAACTGAGATTCAATTGCATGCCGTAGGCTTGATTGAGGGTCTCGGTGCCCAGGTAGCTGAACGACCTGTCGTCTTTGATGAGAATGCGCACAACGTCGCCCGCAATGCGCTGGGGGCAGGTCGCCCAGCCCGTGAATGTCAGTTGGGAATGGGCTTGCCAAGTGCGCTCGACGGCTTGCTGCGCCCACAGTCTGGCCGTCGCATTGGCAGGCTCTGGATTGACCCAGCACACCGGAATGATTTTTTGGTTCCAAAGGGTTTTTGTCGCCACGTAACCCTTGGCGGTGGCGCCACCGCCTGAATTGCTGGGGCCAGTCGACAAGGCGCCGCTGCTCGACGGCGTCGCACTCGGTTCGTCGTCGTTGCCACCACCGCATGCGGTCATGGCCAGGCTCACAAAGAACAGGACGCACAGCGTCCAATTGAATTTCAACAACAGATTCATGGAAAGGTTGGAGTGAAGGGAAAAAGTTGCAACGCCTGGCCAGCAGCCTGGGGGCCTCGCCGCCGCAGGCTTTACCGGCGGTGTGAAGGGTGGAAGCGAAGGGTCTGATGCGGCGGGGGACGAGTGCACTGGCATGTTGAACGCACGGCACCACCAGTTCGGTTTTGAGCCCAGGGGGCGTCCAAATTCACTCGTGGCCAGCCGCGCGCGCAGCAGACCGTCATACGGCTCCGATCGGGGTTCGGCGCCGTCAAATTTCTCTTTCTTTTTATGGTGGAAACAGATTATTGCGGCGCACGCGAAGGGCTGTATCCCCTCCGTTTCGGGGGTGGTGCGCGATCACAACACGCCCATCGCGGGCGTGCATGGCGCCATGCACGCTGTGCAGCGCGTCGCTCTGTAAAGGGGTGGCGCCTCAGGCCAACAACAAGCCCTTTTTCTCGATGAACGCAATGACCTCGTCCAACCCTTGCAGCGTCTTCAAGTTGGTCATCACGAAAGGCCGCAGGGCCTGACCCGCCGGCGTGCGCATGCGCACCGTGTCCGAACGCATGACCTCAAGGCTGGCGCCCACGTGCGGCGCGAGGTCGGTTTTGTTGATCACCAGCAGGTCGCTCTTGGTGATGCCGGGGCCGCCCTTGCGGGGGATTTTCTCGCCGGCCGCCACGTCGATCACGTAGATCGTCAGGTCGCTGAGCTCGGGGCTGAAGGTGGCAGCCAGGTTGTCGCCGCCGGACTCGATGAAGACAATGTCGGCGTTGGGAAATTTGTCGAGCATGCGGTCCACCGCCTCGAGGTTGATCGAGGCGTCTTCGCGGATGGCGGTGTGCGGGCAGCCGCCGGTTTCCACGCCCATGATGCGCTCGGCCTCCAGGGCGCCGGCCACGGTGAGAAGGCGCTGGTCTTCCTTGGTGTAGATGTCGTTGGTGACGACCACCAGGTCGTAACGCTCACGCAAGGCTTTGCACAGCATCTCGACCAGGGTGGTCTTGCCGGAGCCCACCGGGCCCCCCACGCCCACGCGCAGCGGAGGCAGGGGCTTGGTGCGGCGAGCAGTGGATGAGGCAGCGGAGAGGGCGTTCATGGTGAGCTTTCTGGGCAATCAAAGGGAACGTGAAGGGAAGGCTGAGGTGGGCGCAAAAGGGACTGGGGCTCAGGAACGGAACAAGCGGGAGTACTGCGTCTCGTGCTGCGCCGACAAGATCGCCAGCATCGGCGTGAAGGCTTGACGCGTGTCCTGCGTCAACCCCATGGCGTGATCGACGGCCACCGGCAGGGCCTGCACCAGCTGGGCCAGGATGCGCTGACCGGCGTTTTGGCCCAGGGGAACGGCCTTCAAAGCGGCCTGCACCATGTTTTCCGTCCAGCCGAAACCGAAAGCCAGCAGGGCCTCGTGCAGGGGCGCGCCGGTTTGTGCGGCAGCGAGGGCAAAGACCAAGGGCCAAGTGGGGCAGGGCACGAACGCTTCCAACTGCAACCGGTGGACCTCGCTCAGCCCAGGTGCCTGGTTCTTCAGCCACTCGACCAATGAGCGGCCCATTTGCTGCGTTTGCTGGCGGGACTCGTGCGTCTCACGCGTGGCCAGCACCCACTCGTTAAGACCGAGCAGCGCAGGGTCATCGGCCCGCTGCCAGGCCTTGAACGCCTTGGCCATCACGGCCATGTCGCTGCGGGCGACGCTGAGGTGCAGCTGGTCGTCGAGCCAGCGCAGGGCCTGGGCTTCGGTGCGCACCAAGCCAGCTTCCACCGCAGCTTCCAGTCCTTCGGAATAACTGAAGCCGCCAACCGGCAAGGCCGGCGAAGCCAGCCACATCAACCGCAGCAGCGTACTGGCCGGCAGCGGCGCCGGCGCCCCATGCGGCGCCGTGCCGCCGCGGCGCGGCCGACGCGGTGGTGGTGGGGTGTCAGTGGTTGTGATCGTCGCCATGGCCATGGCCGTGGCCGTGGTTGCAACCTGGCCCATGCACGTGGGGTGCAGGCGCAGCGCGCACGCTGATGGGCACCGGCTTGCCAGTGACCGGGGCGGAGCTGTGGGCGTTGTGGTCGTGTGCAGGGGCATGGGATTCGCCATGGGCGTGCGCCGGTTCGTGCGCATGACCGTGGCCATGCCCTTGGGTCGACGCCGCATAAGCGCCGCTTTCCGGCTCGAACGGTGCCTGGGTTTCGACGACGTCGAGGTGCATCTTGCGCAGCATGTCGGCCAGCACGGTGTCGGGTTCGAACTGCAGTCGGTCGGCCTGCAGCTCCAGGCTCACATGGCGGTTGCCCAGGTGGTAGGCCGCGCGCACCAGGTCAAACGGGCTGCCGTGGGCGGCACACGGCGTGACCACCATCACCGCCTGCGGCGCGGCCTGCACGCGCACCAGGGTGCCGTCCTCGGCCACCAGCACGTCGCCGCCGCGCACCACCGTGCCGCGCGGCAGGAACACGCCCAGCTGTCGGCCCTCGGTGTCGATGGCGTCAAAACGGCTTTTCTGGCGCACGTCCCAGTCGAGTTGCACGCTGGGCGCACGCTTGAGCAAAACCTGGCTCAGGCCTTGGCCGCGGGGGAGGAGTTTATTGACAGTCAGCATGGCGGAGAAGGGGTATAAAAAGGGTGGGCCGTCCGCGGGCCGCTTGAGCCCGCCTCAGAACAAAAAGTAGCGTTGGGCCAACGGCAGTTCGGTGGCAGGCTCGCAGGTTAGCAGCACCCCGTCGGCGCGCACTTCGTAGGTTTGCGGGTCCACCGTCAAGGCGGGCATGGCGCTGTTGTGCACCATGTCGGCCTTGCCGATGCGCCGGGTGTTGTGCACCGCCACCGCGCGGCGTTGCAAGCCCAGGCGTTGTGGCACGCCCAGGTCCAGCGCGGCCTGCGAGACGAAGGTCACGCAGCTCTGGTGCAGCGCGCCGCCGAAAGCGCCGAACATCGGCCGGTAGTGCACCGGTTGGGGCGTGGGGATGGAGGCGTTCGGGTCGCCCATGGCGGCCCCCACAATCATGCCGCCCTTCAGGATCAGCGAGGGCTTGACGCCGAAGAAGGCGGGCTTCCACAGCACCAGGTCGGCCAGCTTGCCCACCGCGATGGAGCCGACTTCGTGCGAGATGCCTTGGGTGATGGCGGGGTTGACCGTGTACTTGGCGATGTAGCGCTTGACGCGGAAGTTGTCGCTGCGCTCGCTGTCAGGGGCCAGGGGGCCACGCTGGGCCTTCATCTTGTGCGCGGTCTGCCAGGTCCGCAGGATCACCTCGCCCACCCGGCCCATGGCCTGGCTGTCGGACGACATCATCGAAAACACGCCCAGGTCGTGCAGGATGTCTTCGGCGGCGATGGTCTCGCGCCGGATGCGGCTCTCGGCAAAGGCCAGGTCTTCGGCAATGCCGGCGTCGAGGTGGTGGCACACCATCAGCATGTCCAGGTGCTCGTCGATGGTGTTGACGGTGTAGGGCATCGTCGGGTTGGTCGACGAGGGCAGCACGTTGGGCAGGCTGGCGGCCCGGATGATGTCGGGCGCATGCCCGCCGCCCGCGCCTTCGGTGTGGAAGGTGGCGATGGTGCGGCCCTTGAAGGCGTCCAAGGTGCTTTCGACGAAGCCCGATTCGTTCAAGGTGTCGGTGTGGATGGCCACCTGGATGTCGTGGCGCTCGGCCACACCCAGGCAGCAGTCGATCGCGGCCGGCGTGGTGCCCCAGTCTTCATGCAGCTTGAGGCCATAGGCGCCGGCTTCGATCTGCTCTTCCAGCGCGCGCGGCTGGCTGGCGTTGCCTTTGCCCATGAAGCCCAGGTTCACCGGAAAGGCCTCGGCCGCCTTCAGCATCGCGTGCAGGTGCCAGGGGCCGGGGGTGCAGGTGGTGGCGAAGGTGCCGGTGGCCGGGCCCGTGCCGCCGCCGAGCATCGTGGTCACGCCGCTCATCAGGGCTTCTTCGATCTGCTGTGGGCAGATGAAATGGATGTGGGTGTCGATGCCACCGGCGGTCAGGATGTGGCCTTCGCCAGCGATGATTTCCGTGCCGGGGCCGATGACGATGTCGACACCCGGCTGCACGTCGGGGTTGCCGGCCTTGCCGATGCCCTGGATGCGGCCGGCCTTCAAGCCCACGTCGGCTTTGACGATGCCCCAGTGGTCGACGATCAGCGCATTGGTGATGACGGTGTCGGCGACGTCGGCCGCCAGGCCCTGGCCTTGGCCCATGCCGTCGCGGATGGTTTTGCCGCCACCGAACTTGACCTCTTCTCCGTAACTGCCGGCGCGCAGGGTGTGGTCGGCTTCCACCTCGATCAACAGGCCGGTGTCGGCCAGGCGCACCCGGTCACCGACGGTGGGGCCGAACATTTCCGCATAGGCGCGGCGCCCAATGACGGCCATCAGAGGTCTCCCTGCACCTGGCCGCGAAAGCCCCACACCTGCCGGCGGCCGGCGTAGTCGACCAGCTCGACGGTGCGCTGCTGACCGGGCTCGAAACGCACCGCGGTGCCCGACGCGATGTTCAGGCGCATGCCGTGCGCAGCGGGGCGGTCGAAGGACAGCGCCGCGTTGGTTTCGGCAAAGTGGTAATGCGAGCCGACCTGAATGGGGCGGTCGCCGTGGTTCTCGACCACCAAAGTCAAGGTGCGGCGCCCGGCGTTGAGCACCAGGTCGGGGCCGTCGGTCAGCAGTTCACCGGGGATCATGGGGTTCCTTGGCAGGCAGGCAGGTGGGCAGGGGCAGGGCGGGCAGGGAAGGCGCGCACCTGGGCAGCTCAAGCGGGCAGCCCCAGCAACGAGGCCAGGCCAAAGGCGGCCACCGCGCCGCCGGTCAAACGAGGCCACCAGGCGTTGCGCCCGTCCCAGACGTGCGCCAAGGCGATGCCGGCCGCTTGCAGCACACACGAGGCCAGCACCAGACCGATGACGGCCGCGGCTGCGTGAGGCACCGGCAGCTCGGCACCATGCGCCAACCCATGACACAGGGCCAAGGCCCCGGCCAGAGGCAGCACGCCAAGCAGCGACCGCGCCCCAACGCGCCAAGCGAGCAACACGCCCAACGAGCAGAGCGATGCCGCGATCAGCGCCTCGGTGAGCGGGACGCGCACGCCTGCCAAGCCCAAGGCGGCGCCCAGGCTCAAGCAGGCCGTCACCACCCAAGGCAGGGGTCGCGCGGCGACATCCGAGTGGATGCGCCATGCCCCGACTGCCAGCAAAGCCAGCAGGTGGTCCACCCCGGTGAACGGATGAACAAAGCCGGCCCACACGGCGCGCCACACGGCCACATGCTCATGGCTCAGCGTGTCGACACTGATGCCATGCGCATGCACCACTGGGGCCCAGCAAGCGCCGGCCAACGCCACCAGCACCAGACGCGGCACCGCCACGCGGCGCGATGAAACAACGAACGCATTCATGGTCAGCCCCAAAGGTTCATGCAATCGGTTGGTGCACGGTCACCAATTTGGTGCCGTCCGGGAAGGTGGCTTCCACCTGGATGTCGGGCAGCAGCTCGGGCACGCCCTCCATCACTTCCTCGCGGCGCAACACGGTCTTGCCCTCGCTCATCAGAGCGGCCACGGTTTGACCGTCGCGGGCGCCTTCCATGATGAAGGCGCTGATCAGCGCCACCGCTTCGGGGTAGTTGAGCTTCAAGCCACGCGCCTTGCGGCGCTCGGCCAGCAAGGAGGCGGTGAAGATGAGCAGCTTGTCTTTCTCGCGCGGGGTGAGTTCCATGCGCTGGAGGAAGCACGAGGCGTGCCACATCTCGGGGCGCTTGAAGGTCCATGCTGGTGCACGCCGGTGGCATGGTCCTTGCGCCATGCAGGGCATGACCGATCCGTCGCTGCCGCTTGCCGTGGGGCCCGCTGTGCTGCCGGCCGAAGGGCCCGTGCAGGCCGTGCAGCGGGTGGTCAAGGTGCGGCGCGACTACAACCGCTGGGTGGCCCAGGAAACCCTGGAAGACTATGCCCTGCGCTTCACGCCGCGCAGCTTCCGCAAGGGCTCGGAAATGCGCGTGGCCAACACCGCATTCGGTGCCGCTTCGTTCTTGGTGCTGGAGGCCGTGGGCGCCACCTTGCTGATCGACCATGGCTTCGTCAACGCTTTCTGGGCCATCGTCGTCACCGGCCTGATCATCTTCGCCGCCGGCTGGCCCATCAGCGTCTACGCCGCACGCCATGGCCTGGACATGGACCTGCTGACGCGCGGTGCCGGCTTCGGCTACATCGGCTCCACCGTCACCTCGCTGATTTACGCCAGCTTCACCTTCATCTTCTTTGCCCTCGAGGCCGCGATCATGGCGTATGCCCTGGACCTGGCCTTTGGCATCCCGCCCGCCTGGGGTTACCTGGTGTGCGCGCTGGTGGTGATCCCTTTGGTGATCCACGGCATGACCGCGATCAGCCGCCTGCAGGTCTGGACCCAACCCCTGTGGCTGGTGCTGCTGGTGCTGCCCTATGTGATGGTCTTCATCCACAACCCCGGCCTGCTTCGCGAGCTGTCTCAGCACGGTGGCGGCGACGGCACCCACACAGGCTTTCGCCTCAACGAGTTCGGCGCGGCGCTCACCGTGGGCATTGCCCTGGTCACGCAGATGGGCGAGCAGGCCGACTACCTGCGTTTCATGCCCGAGCGCACGCCGGGGCGGGCAGGGCGCTGGTGGCTGGGCGTGCTGGTCGGCGGGCCCGGCTGGGTCCTGCTCGGGGTGGCGAAGATGCTGGGCGGGGCCTTGCTGGCCTGCCTGGCGCTGAGCCATGCGGTGCCCCTCGACCGCGCCGTCGACCCGAACCAGCTCTACCTCGTGGCCTACGAATACGTGTTTCCCCACCTGGGCTGGGCGATCGCGGCCACGGCCTTGTTCGTCATCGTCTCGCAGCTCAAGATCAATGTCACCAACGCTTACGCCGGCTCGCTGGCCTGGTCGAACTTCTTTGCCCGCCTGACCCACAGCCACCCCGGCCGCGTGGTGTGGGTGCTGTTCAACACGCTGATCGCCCTGATGCTGATGGAGCTCAACGTGTTCAGCGCCATCGGCGGCGTGCTGGGCTTGTACGCCAACGTGGCCATCGCCTGGATCATGGCGGTGGTCGCCGACCTGGTGGTCAACAAGCCGCTGGGCCTCTCGCCGCCCGGCATCGAGTTCAAGCGCGCTCACTTGTACGACGTGAACCCGGTGGGTGTCGGGGCCATGGGCGTGGCGTCGGTGCTGTCGGTGGCCGCCCACTTGGGGATGTTCGGCGACACGGCGCAAGCCTTTTCGGCGTTGATCGCGTTGGTCACCGCCTTCGTCACCTCGCCCTTGATCGCCTGGGCCACCGGCGGGCGCTACTACCTGGCACGGGTGGCCACGGCACCGCCGGCCGCGGGCCTGCTGCAGCGGTGTGTGGTGTGCGAAGGCGAGTTCGAAGCGGAAGATGTGGCGCACTGCCCCGCCTACCTGGGCGCCATCTGCTCGCTGTGCTGCTCGCTCGACGCCCGCTGCGACGACCTGTGCAAACCCGAAGCCCGCCTGTCGGCCCAGTGGGCCGGCTGGATGGGCGCCTGCTGGCCACGGCGCTGGAGCGCCCGGCTCGACACCGGCCTCGGCCACTACCTGGTGCTGATGGCGGTGGTGGTGCCGTTGCTGGCCGGCCTTTTCGGCCTCCTCTACCACCACGAGCTGCGCAACCTGGGCCCCTCTGGCGCTGCCCTGGCGCCGGCACTGCGCCTGGGCTTTCTCAAAGCCTTTGCGGTGCTGCTGCTGGTCAGCGGCATCGTCGCCTGGTGGGTGGTGCTGACGCGCCAAAGCCGCCGCGTGGCCCAGGAGGAATCGAACCGCCAGACCCAGGCCCTGCACCTTGAGATCGCCTCGCACCGGCGCACCGATGCCCAGCTGCAGCAGGCGCAGCGCCAGGCCGAGCAGGCCAACCAGGCCAAGAGCCGCTACATCACCACCGTGAGCCACGAGCTGCGCACGCCGCTCAACAGCATCCTGGGTTACGCCCAGCGGCTGCACCAAGACCCCCACCTGCCGGCCCACCAGCAACAGGCGGTCGACGTGATCCGCCGCGGGGGCGACCACCTGCTGTCGCTGATCGACGGCACGCTCGACATCGCGCGCATTGAAAGCGGCCGCCTGCGGCTCGACGTGCAGCCCATCGCCCTGCACGACACCCTGCAGCAGATCGTGCAGCTGTTCGCCTTGCAGGCGGCCGACAAGGGCCTGGCCTTCAACCCCAGCCTGGGCGCGCTGCCCGAAACTGTGCGCTGCGATGAAAAACGCCTGCGCCAGATCCTCATCAACGTGGTCGGCAATGCCGTCAAGTTCACCCGGGTCGGGCGGGTGGATTTTCGGGTCAGCCATGCGCGCGAGATGGCGGTGTTTGAGATCGACGACACCGGCCCCGGGATTGCGCCGGGCGACATGGCCGCCATCTTCGAGCCCTTCTCGCGCGGTGCCGATGCCGGCAGCGGCGGCACCGGCCTGGGCCTGACCATCAGCAAGATGCTCACCGACCTGATGGGCGGCGAGATGAGCGCCACCAGCACGCTGGGCCAGGGCACGCAGTTCCGCATCCGCCTGTTCCTGCCGGCGGTGGCCGGCACCCAAGTGGTGGCACGCGCGCCGCTGCCTTTGCCCACCGTGCCAACCCTGGCGTCCTGGGTGCTGCCCGAGCCGGCGCAGCTCAACGCCTTGCAAGAGGTGCTCAGCCTGGGCTACCTGCGCGGCATCATGGCTCGGCTCGATGCCATCGAGCAGGCCGAGCCGGCCTGCACCGCCTTCGTCGAACGGGTGCGCGGCCTGGCGCGCCGCTTTGAGTTCGACGCCATCCACACCTTGTTGACCTTGAAGGAGGCGCCCCGCCATGCCTGAAACCACACTGCGCCTGCCCGAGCCGGGCACCTCCGACCGCGTGCTGCTGGTCGACGACGTGCCGGAAAACCTGGCCCTGCTGCACGACGCCCTCGACGAGGCCGGTTACAGCGTCTTCGTCGCCACCCACGGCGAAGCGGCGCTGCAACGCGCCGCCCAGGCCGTGCCCGACATCGTGCTGCTCGATGCCGTCATGCCCGGCATGGACGGCTTCCAGGTGGCGCGGCAACTGAAAGCCGCCGACCACACCGCCCACATTCCGATCATCTTCATGACCGGGCTGACCGAGACCGAGCACGTGGTGGCCGCCTTCCAGGCCGGCGGGGTCGACTACATCACCAAGCCCTTGCGCCCCCCCGAAGTGCTGGCGCGCATGTCGGTGCACCTGCGCAGCGCCCGGCATGCGCGCCAGGCGCGCCACGCGCTCGACGCCTTCGGCCACGCCACCCTGGCCGTGCATTTCTCACCCGGCGTGCCACGGGCCCGCATCGTCTGGCAAACGCCGCTGGCCCGCCAGTGGCTGGACCGTTATTTCGACAACCTCACCGACGGCGAGCTGCCGTTGCAAGCCAGCACCTGGCTGCGGGCGCAGGTGCTGCGCCTGCACGCCGGTGGGGGCGAGCCCCACACCATGGTCCATGACCGCGGCGACCGCCAGTTGATCCTCACGCTGCAACAGCAAACCGGCGACGAAGACTGGCTGATCGTCATGCGCGAGGTGTCCGACGCTGCCGTGGTGCAGGCCTTGCTGCACACCTTCCGACTCACCCTGCGCGAGGCCGAGGTGCTGTACTGGGTGGCCAAGGGCAAGACCAACCGCGACATCGGCGACATCCTGGGCAGCAGCCCGGCCACGGTGAAGAAGCACTTGGAGCACGTGTTCGCCAAGCTGGGCGTGGAGACGCGCAATGCGGCCGCCTCGGTGGCGGGCTCGCGGGTGCGCAGCCTGGCGGGGTGAGGGGCGGCAACCCTTTCATCGCGCGGGTGATCAGGGCCGACCGAGGTCACAGTGCCCGCAGGCGCGGTCAGTGCGTCCGTCTGCGCTACGTCGTCAAGGCCGCACGCCCACACCCGGCACCAACAGCGTCACGTTGGCGCCGTACAGGCTCAGTTCCGACTGCAAGGTGGCCATGTTGTAGTGGAACGCCTGCTGCCCAAAGTTGAACGACGCCACAGGCGAGGTCTCCGAGGCGCCGAGACCGGTGTGTCCGTAGGTGAACGGAACCACGTCGGCGCCGTTGAAACCGGTGGTCACTTGCCGGCTGATCGCCATGCCCGAGCCGCTCATGGTCACCACGTACACCACTGGGTTGGCGCCGGTGTAGTCCACCGCAAAGCCGTAATAAGAGGTGGCGTTGACGTCGTAGCCACCGGTGTTGCGCAGCTGCACGAAGATGCCACCCAGCGTGTTCAACGACATCGACGGCGGCGTCTGCGCCGACAGCGGCTGGCCCGGATCGACCAGGCAGCAATAGGGGTTGATGTTGCTGCTGGAGGTCGTGTAGCCAAAGCCAAAGTTCGCGGGCGCAATCAGGCGGCGACCTTCGTAATAACGGAACTCGCCTTGCCGGATGCCCACGTTGGCGCGCACGCCGCGTTTGTAGCAAGCCGCACCGGCGAAGTCGGCGCTGGCGTAAGGCCCGACACGGTTCACGCAGTCGGCGTTGAGGCCGCTGCCGAAGGCCACCGACAGGCGGTCGGCCGACAAGGTGATGCTGGCATTGGTGGGATAGGCGCCGCCCTGGATCGCCAGAGTGGCCAAGCCTGGGGTGGGCGCAGGCGCAGGCGCAGGCGCCGGTGCCGGTGCGGGCGCTGGAGCGGGTGCCGGAGCGGGTGCCGGAGCGGGTGCTGGCCCGGGTGCAGGTGGGGTCACAGGTGCCGGCGCCGGTGTGAGCCCGGGGGCAGGCGACGGTGTCGGCGATGGGGATGGGCCTGCGATGGGGGCTTGGCTTGGCGCGGGCGCCGGTGTCGGCGTTGACGTGCCACCGTCCGTGTCTTCACCGCCGCCACAAGCCACCAGGACCATGGCAACCAGGAAGGGGGCCATCAGCCGCGTCGGCGGGGGGCAAGGGGTGATGTTGGGGATTCTCATGGCGAAGCGGCACTGCTGTTTTGGGGTATCGCTCATTCTATGAAGCCAGGCTCTTTTTGAGCCTCCCTCGAATGGGCGTCATTTCAAGGTCCGATGGGTACATTTCACAGCCTGTAACGGTCTTAAAGGGCCGATCGGGCGGGTTTCTGACGTCAAAATGAGAAATGACCGCTGTCTTTGTGGGCTCACGGTCACAAAGTCACCGCGCGCTCCGGCCTCACACCCAACAACGGTCTCTCAGAGGCCGATGGCGTCGAAAAGACAAGGCCTGTCTGTAAAAAGATGCGTTGGTTGCGGCGCTCTCAACTTGTCAAAAAGCGTAAGCGTTCTGTCTTGGCCCCTGTTTTGAGGCATCGATACCACGCTCTTCCCCTCACATCCGATGCAATCACCGCGTTTGGGCCGGGTCGGCCCCCATCCAGCCCGGCCCTCTCAGACCTGTTCAAATCAGCGACCCAGCTGCGGCAGTGTGCTGCAGTGGCCCTGGCGTTCATCCGTCCGCGCCAGGTGCTGATCACTGAACTCTTTTTCCGCTTTTGATATGCCGCAACGCAACGTCATGGGCCCCTTGGGGTCGCTGAAGATCTTGGTCCTGCTGAGCATCGGCGTGCCGCTCCTCTTGTACACCGGCCTGGGCGTTTTTCGCTACCTGGAGTCGAAGAACACTGCGGAGCAGCGGGTCAGCCGGTCGCTGCGGGTGGCGCATGAACACGCCACCAAGGTGCTGTCAGGCGCCGAAGCCATTCAAGACCGGGTCTTCGATCTCGTCAACGGCCAAGATGAAGCCAGGCTGCGCGGCAATGAGCAAATCTTGCACCGGACCTTGCGCGCCAAGATCAAAGACCAGCGGCAGATCCAATCGGTCTGGATCATTGGCGCCAATGGCCAGCCCATCGCCAGCAGCCATGTTTACCCAGTGCCCATCCTCGAGCAGTCCGAGCGCGCCGACCTGCGTTCTCACCGTGAAGGCACCGGGGGCCGTTTCCTGTCCGAGCCCACGACGACGCAAACGTCCCCCGACCGGGTGGTGAACATCGGCATTCGCTTTGACAATGCGCAAGGCGAGTTTGGCGGGGTGGTCAACGTCAGCCTGCTCACCGACTACTTTCAGCAGTTCCACAGCGACTTGGTGGCCGACGAGCCCGGTTTGGCCGTCAACATGTTTCGCGAGAACGGGCCGATCTACACCCGGTGGCCGACCTTGGCGAATGCGCCTGAGCGGCTGGGTGACAGCAGTCCTGTGTTGCAACGGGTGCTGGCCGGCGAACGCTTTGGGCACTTGCGAGGCACCTCTTCGGTGGACGGCCAGGATCGCCTGCTGGCATTTCGCAAAGTGGGCGACTACCCGCTGTTCATCGGCACCGGCATGAACCTGTCGTCCATGCGCATGGGCGTCTTCAAGGAAATGGCGATCTTGCTGGCCTTCGGCCTGCCCCCATGCGCAGCGCTTTTCGTGGCCGCCCGCGTGGCCCTGCGACGCACCCGCGAGGCGGTGGCTTCCGCCCAGCAGCTCGAAAAGGAAACCCTCACCCGCCGCCGCGCCGAGGAGGCGCTGCTGCAGGCGCAAAAGCTCGAGGCCATGGGCCGTTTGACCGGCGGAGTGGCGCACGACTTCAACAACGCGCTGATGGTGATCAGCAACAATGCCTTCTTGCTCAAGCGGCATGTGGCTGAGGCGGGCCTCAAACCGTTGCAGTCGATCGGCCGCGCGGTGGACTCCGCCACCAAGCTCACCCGCCAACTGCTCGCCTTCTCCAGACGCCAGCCTTTGTTGCCGGAGCATGTGGTGTTGCAGGACAAGCTGCCGCTGGCCCGCGAGTTGATCACGCCCGTTCTGGGCAGCCAGATCACCTTGCACATCGAAGTGGCCCCTGAAACCCGGGCCATCACCGTGGACCTGGCGGAGCTGGAACTGGCCTTGCTCAACCTGAGCATCAACGCGCGCGACGCCATGCCCTCGGGCGGCCGCTTCCTCATCACCGCCGCCAATGCGCTGGAGGGCACGCCGGCTGGGTTGAAGGGCGACGCGGTCGCCATCCACGTCAGCGACACCGGCAGCGGCATCGACCCGGCCATCCTCGACAAAGTCTTTGAGCCCTTCTTCACCACCAAGCCGGTCGGGCACGGCACGGGCCTTGGTTTGAGCCAGGTGTATGGGCTGTGCGAGCGTGCGGGGGGCGCGGCCACCGTGGCCAGCACGCCCGGGCAGGGCACCCAGGTGCGTCTGTTTTTCCCAGCCGCGGCCACGGGCGCCGAGACGACCACGGTGACGCACAAAGCGATCAACCGGCAGCTGGGCAAACGCGTGCTGGTGGTGGAAGACAACCACGAGGTGGCCGGCGCCTTGCTGCCCTTGCTGGAAGCCC
>JAZKHH010000180.1:0-6082 GCA_040385465.1 Pseudomonadota bacterium
TCAACGGCGGTGTCAAGGTCGGAACACACGCTGCGGCAGGTCGCCCGAAATGCCCGCACGGCCATGAGATGTGCCGCGATGTAAGCCTGCGTGACGCCCTCCACGACGGCGTTGGGCACTTGGTTACACGCCGGTGCCCGGCTCCGTGAAGATGCGCCTTCATGCCCCAGCATCTCTCTTTCTTGTTGTTCAAAGGTTTCACTCATGAGCGTTCGCCTTGCCTCCCTCGGACTCCTGGTCACCTTGGCTGCCTGCGGCGGCGGCAGTGACACCGCTGCGACGGCGGCCGCTCCGGCACCTGCCACTGGTGTGGCCGGTGCCCCTGCGGCAGCGCCTGCTCCTGGGACGGCGCCTGCACCCGGCGGCGCTCCAGCAGCCGCGCCGACCTCGGCTGGCAGCTCGTGTGACAACCCCACCGGCCGTGTGTTGCGCGTGGGCGCTGGCCAGCCTTACCTGGTGCCGAGCGCTGCCGCAGCAGCAGCCGCCAACGGTGACGTGATCCGGATCGCCGCGGGCGCCTACCAGGGTGACGTGGCCACCTGGTCGGCCAGCAACATCACCATCTGCGGCGATGGCGGCCGTGCTCGCCTGTATGCCGCAGGGCGCAACGCCCAGGGCAAGGGCATCTGGGTCATCACCGGCAGCAACGTCACGTTGGACAACCTCGAGTTCCATGACGCCAAGGTGCCCGACCTCAACGGCGCGGGCGTCCGCACCGAGGGCGCGAACCTGACCATCCGCAACTCGGGCTTTTACAACAACGAGAACGGCATTCTGGGCGGCTTTGCCGGCAGCACCATCACGATCGAGAGTTCGGAGTTCGCACGCAACGGCCATGGGGATGGCTACAGCCACAACCTCTACATCGGTGCCGTCGACCACCTGATCGTGCGCAACAGCTTCTTCCACGAGGCCAAGATCGGCCACCAGCTCAAGAGCCGGGCCCGCCAGTCGACCATCGAGAACAGCTACTTCATGGACGGCCCGAGTGGCACCTCGAGCTACTTGGCCGAGTTCCCCAACGGTGGGGTGGTGCTCCTGCGCGGCAACCTGCTGCACAAGGGCCCGATGGCCGACAACCCGATCGCCGTGGCCTACGGTCAGGAGGGTTTGTCGGCCCCGGTCAACACCTTGGAGCTGGTGCACAACACGATCGCCATGACGCGCTCGGGCGGCACCTTCGTGGTGGCCAGGGCCGGCGCTTCGTCGGTGAAGATGACGGCCAATGTGTTTGCCGGCACGGGCTTGCCGGCGCTGTGGGGCGGCACGTTCCCACTGGCCAACGTGGTCCAGCTGGGCAATGTGCAAAGCCCGGCCAGCGAAATTGCGGGCGCGGCCAACCTCACGACACCCAATTTCTGGCCCAACGCCACCCTGCAGGCCCGCCTGCCGGTGGCGCTGGACGCGGCCTACACCCAGGACGCCCCAGCGCCCTACCGCCTGCGTGCTTTGAGCGGCACCGGCCGCCTGGCGGGCGCGTTGCAATCGGCTCCTTGAGCCCAGAAACAGTGGGTTTTGGGGGCGTGCGGGGGACGGGACGGGTAGGATGGCGGATATCGCCCTTCACCCGTTCCCATGAGCTCATCACCGATCATTGAAGCCGCCGACCCTGTTGCGTTCGTGGCCGCCCGTCAGCGGGCGCGTGAGACCTTCAAGTTCTTGTGGCGCGAGTTGTCCTGGGAATACCGCCGCATCGTGCCGGCGCTGGACATGTCCGCGGTGCAGGTGACTTTTGCCTGCAAGAACCTGCTGCCGGGCGCGCCCACGGTTGAGCACCTTTGGATCAACGACATTGGCTTCGACGGCGACACCGTGACCGGCACGCTGATCAACCAGCCAGAGTGGGTCAGCTCGGTGGCCGAGGGCGACGCGGTGTGCGTGCCTTTGGAAGACATCACCGACTGGATCTACGCCTGCGCCGGCCAGGCCTATGGCGCCCACACCGTCAACGTGCTGCGCGCCAACATGACCGAGGCGCAGCGCCGTGAACACGACGCCGCTTGGGGCGTGGACTTCGGCGACCCGGCCGAGGTGCGGGTGAGCCCCTACCACGCCGCCCACGAGCGGCCAATCCCCGAACACCCGATGAGCCTGAACGTGGCCGAGCGCATCGAGGAGGCCCTGCTGGCCGACCCGACGCTGGTCACCAGCACCGACGCCTCGGGGCATTCGATGCTGCACCGCGAAGCCTTGGCCGGCAACCTCACGCCGGTGCGCATGCTGATCAAGGCCGGCGCCGACCCCCGGGTGCTGGACACCAAGGGCCGCCTGCCGGTCGACCTGGCGCGCAAGATGGGCTGGGACGATGTCGTGGAGTTGCTCTCGCACTGACACCCGAGAAGAGGGCTGCCTGCGGGGCGGTTGGGGCCTTGGGTCAAGGCGAGTCCGGCAGGAGCTGAAGGCACGTCGCTGACTCGGCCAGGCGGCCGGCTGGCGGGCAAAGCAGGGCAAGACCCGACCGCGACGGAACAGGTGGCCGTGCAGCCGCGGCAACAACCCAGGCAGTGGCACGCGCCGAGACGGCAGCACCTGCGACAGCACGGTCAGTGAAAAGGGCTGAGCTCAGGGTGTCACCTTTTCCAGAACGCCGCCAGCCCGATTTCTGCGTCTTCGCCGTTGGTGCGGCGCACCAATCGGCCAAGTGCTTGATTTGACGCACCGGGCAAGTTCAAAAAAGCATGGCACGGCCCTCGCATAAGAAAAGGCAGTCCACCGTGGTGTTCTGCGCAGCAGGGTCTCGCGGCGGTGTCTGACTTTTTGGAGACTCCTCACCATGTCGAAATCGATCCGCACTTCCGTTCGCACCGTGGCCATCGCCGCTGCTTTGACCACCACCGGCTTGTCCTTGCCCTTGAGCGCGCAAGCTCAAGAGGTGGTCCGCTTGGGCAACCTCAAGCTGGCGCACTACGGCGCCGTGTCGTACATGAAGGAAATCGCGCCGCAGTGCGGCATCAAGATCGACGAGAAGATTTTCGCCAAGGGCCCCGACGTGATGCAGGCCATCGTGGCCGACGAGCTCGATGCCGGTGCCACGGCGTCGGAAGCGGCCATCTCGGGCCGTGCCAGCGGCATTCCGATTTATGTGGTGGCGGGCTTTGCCACCGGTGGTGCGCGCCTGGTGGCCGCGCCCGATGCGGGCATCAAGTCGGTGGCCGACCTCAAGGGCAAGCGCGTGGGCGTGACGCGTGGCGGCATCCAAGAAATTTTGCTTTTTGCCGAGCTGGCCAAAGCCGGCTTGAGCGCTTCCGACAAGCCGGGCAAGGATGTCGAAATCGTCTATCTGGGCTACCCCGACCTGAACCAGGCGTTGTTGACGAAGAACCTCTCGGTCATCATGCAAACCGAGCCGCAATCGTCGCAAGCGATCAACAACAAGTTCGGCGTCGAGGTCATGAAGCCCTACAACACCCCCATCGGCTCACCGGTGCGCACCCTGGTGCTGACCGAGAAGTTCTACAAGGAGCGTCGCCCCGTGGCCCAGAAGTTCATGGAGTGCTTCGTGCGCGCCACCAAGGCCTTCATCGACGACCCGAAGCTGGCGTCGAAGTACGTGCGGGAATCGATGTTCAAAGGCCAGGTGACCGAGGCTGATTTTGACGCCGCCATCGGCAACTCGCCGTACAGCTACGACATCACCGCCGCCCACATCCAGACCACCGCCGACCTGATGGCCGTCCACGGCGTGGGCAAGTTCGCCAAGTCGCCGGTGGCCACCGACTTCGTCAAGACCGACCTGCTGGACGCCGCCAAGAAAGTGGTGGGAGTGAAATGAGCGGCAGCGCCACGGCGCCGGTCAAGGCCGGCGGGTTCCAATGGCGGGAGGCCTTGATCGGCCTGATCCTGCCGGTCGTGATTCTGGCCACCTGGCAGCTGATGTTCCACCTCGGCTACATCAACCCGATGAAGCTGCCGCCGCCCTCGGCGGTGGCGGTCAAGTGGGTCGAATACGCGTCAACGGGCGAGCTGTTCCATGATGCCTGGGGCAGCCTCTACCGGGTGGTGATGGGCTTTGCCATCGGCACGTCGCTGGCCTTGCCGTTGGGGCTGATGATGGGTGCTTGGCCCATGACCAACCGCCTGTGCAACCTGACGGTGCAGGTGCTGCGGCCGATTCCGCCGATCGCCTACATTCCGATGGCGATGCTGTGGTTCGGCCTGGGCAATCCGCCGGCCTTGTTCCTGATCTCGATCGGCGCGTTCTTCCCGGTGCTGATGAACACCATCGCCGGCGTGCGGCAGGTGGACGGCATCTTCCTGCGGGCGGCACGCAACCTGGGTGCCAGCCAGGGCACGATCTTTCTGCGGGTGATCTTGCCGGCGGCCACGCCGTACATTTTCTCGGGCATGCGCATCGCGATGGGCACCGCGTTCATCGTGGTGATCGTGGCTGAGATGATCGCCGTGCCCGACGGGCTGGGCTTTCGCATCCTGGAAGGGCGCGAGTACTTCTGGATGGACAAGATCATTGCCGGCATGTTCACCATCGGCTTTATCGGCCTGGCCATCGACACGGGCATGAGCAGCCTGAACAATTATTTGCTGCGCTGGCACCGCGGCCTGGAGCATTGACCCCATGGCACAAATTCTGATCGACGCAGTCCACAAGGTGTTCCCCACGCCCGGTGACGATGTGGTGGCCTTGAAGGGCATCCAGCTCAACATCCAACCCGGCGAGTTCGTCTGCCTGCTGGGGCCGTCGGGCTGCGGCAAGTCGACCTTGCTCAACGCGATCGCCGGCTTCGCCCTGCCTTCCTCGGGGCAGATCCGGGTGGGCCCTAACCTGGTCACCGGCCCCGGCCCCGACCGCGGCATGGTGTTCCAGGAGTACGCGCTGTTTCCCTGGATGACGGTGGCCAAGAACATCGCCTTCGGCCTGGAGATCAAGGGCCAGCCGCAGGCCGAGATCGACAGCACAGTGGAGCGGCTGCTCAAGGTCTTGAAGCTGAGCGACTTCCGCAACCGCTTTCCGAAAGACCTGTCGGGCGGCATGCGCCAGCGGGTGGCCATCGCCCGAGTGCTGGCACTCGACTCGCCGGTGATGCTGATGGACGAGCCCTTCGGTGCGCTGGACGCGCTCACCCGCCGCTCGCTGCAGGACGAGCTGCTGCGCATCTGGGGCGAGTTGCGCAAGACCATCGTGTTCGTCACCCACTCGATCGAGGAGTCGGTCTACCTGGCCGACCGCATCGTCGTCATGACCTACCGCCCGGGCACGGTCAAACGCGATGTGCTGGTCGACCTGCCACGCCCGCGCGACCCCTCGTCGTCGCCGTTCAACGCGCTCAAGCGCGAACTGACGGCGATGGTGATGGAGGAGCAGATGCGCCATGAGCAAGCCGAACAGCGGGCGTTGACGACGGACTGATCGGCGCATGACCCTGCCCGCGCCCTCCGAGCGCACCCGCCGCCGTCGTCCGGGGGTGGGTGCGCTCGTGGCGCTGGCGCTGCTGGTGGGGGTGACGGCGCTGGTCACCGCCGTCGGCGCCTGGGTCGAGTCGCGCGAGTTGGCGGCCTTGAGCGAGGCCACGCGGCAGCGCCTGGAGGTGCATGCGCTGAGCCTGGGCAACGCGGTGGCGCGTTTTGAGTACCTGCCCTCCACCGTGGCCCTCAACCCGGAGCTGGCCCTGCTGGCCAAGCGGCCCGACGACGCGGCGCTGGCCGACGGCGTCAACCGCTACCTGGAGCAGGTGAACCGGCAGGCGGGCTCGACCGCCCTGTACCTGATGGACCGCGACGGGCGCACGCTGGCCACCAGCAACTGGCAGACCTCGGAAAGCTACCTGGGCCTGAATTTCGGCTTTCGGCCGTATTTCCTGGACGCGGTGGCCGGCGGCTTTGGCCGCTTCTACGGCGTCGGCGTGACCACCGGCCGCCCGGGCTACTTCATGGCCACGCCCGTCCACAACGGCCACCAGGTGATCGCCGTGGTGGCGGTGAAGGTGAACCTGGACGAGTTGGAAGCCAGCTGGTCGGATGCGGTGGACCAGGTGGCGGTGTTCGACGGCAACGGCGTGGCCTTCTTGAGCGGCGAGCCGGCCTGGCGGCTGCATGCGCGCGACCGGCTCAGCGACGAGCAGCTGCA
>JAZKHH010000180.1:6182-16319 GCA_040385465.1 Pseudomonadota bacterium
GCGCTGCACTCGGAGGTGGGCGAGCGCAGCCGCGCCGAGCGCGAACTGCGGGCCGCGCAGCAGGAGCTGGTGCAGGCCGCCAAGCTGGCGGTGGTGGGCCAGATGGCCGCCGGCGTGACCCACGAGCTGAACCAACCCTTGTCGGCCCTGGACGCACTGGCCGCGGCCACCAGCGCCTACCTGGACCAGGCGCGCATCTCGGACGCCGGCGACAACCTGGTGCGCATGCGCGACCTGGTGGCCCGCATGGGCCGCATCACCGGCCAGCTGCGCAGCTTCTCGCGCCGCAGCGAGGGCGTGGTCGAAAAAGTCGTGCTGAGCGACGCTTTGAACAACGCCTGCTTCCTGGTCGACCAGCTGCTGCGCCAGCACGGCGTCTCGCTGGACCGCAGCGCCGTGCATTCGCAACTGGCGGTGGCCTTCGACCCGACGCGGCTGGAGCAGGTGCTGGTCAACCTGCTGCGCAACGCCATCGACGCCACCCGCGGGCGAGGCGACCCGGCCATCGTCGTCAGCGCCGTGCAAGATGGGGAGCGGGTGCGCCTGAGCGTGCGCGACAACGGCAGCGGCATCTCGGCGCAGGCCTGGCCTCACCTGTTCGACCCCTTCTTTACCACCAAGCCCAGCGGCGAAGGGCTGGGCTTGGGCTTGGCGATCTCGCAGTCCATCGCCCGAGACTGCGGCGCCAGCCTGGAGGCCGTGCATTTGCCGCAAAGCGAGGGGGCCTGGCTGCAGCTCGACATGGCCTTGTGGCGCGACGACCCGGTCTCGGGGTAGCCTGTGGACCTTGCTTCCTCGCCGATGAACGCCTTCTCCATGACCGCAGCCGCCACCGCACCGGATACCGACACCGACCGCCCCCGCGTGCTGTTCGTCGACGACGAGGAGGTGATGCGCGTGTCGTACGCCCAGGTGCTGGACCTGGCAGGCTTCGAGGTGCAGGTGGCCTGCGACGGCGAGAGCGCTTTGGCGCGCGCCGCGCAGTGGGCCCCCAGCGTGGTGGTCAGCGACGTGCGCATGCCCGGCATGGACGGCCTGGCGCTGATGCGCGCGCTGCACAGCCGCGACCCCGGCCTGCCGGTGGCCTTGATCACCGGCCACGGCGACATCACCATGGCGGTCGACGCAATGCGCGCCGGCGCCTGCGACTTCATCGAAAAGCCCTTCATCGCCGAGCGGCTGGTGGAGCTGGTGCGCCGCGCCTCGGCCCAGCGCCGGCTCGAGCAGGAGAACCAGCGCCTGCGGGCGGCGTTGCAGGAGGCCACCGGCATCGGCCGCTTCATCCTTGGGCAGTCGGCCTCGATGCGCGCCCTGCGCCAGCTCATCACCCAGATCGCCGACACCCGGGCCGACGTGTTGATCCACGGCGAAACCGGCAGCGGCAAGGAAATGGTGGCACGCGCCCTGCACGAGTTCAGCGCCCGGCGCGACAAGCCCTTCGTGGCCTTGAACTGTGCCGCGCTGCCCGAAACGGTGTTCGAGAGCGAGCTGTTCGGCTACGAGCCGGGTGCGTTCACCGGTGCGGTCAAGCGGCGCATCGGCAAGATCGAATACGCCAGCGGCGGCACCTTGTTCCTGGACGAGTTGGAGGGCATGCCTTTGTCGATGCAGGTCAAGCTGCTGCGGGTGCTGCAAGAGCGGCGCATCGAGCGGCTGGGCTCCAACACCAGCGTGGCGGTGGACGTGCGGGTGATCGCGGCGACCAAAGAAGACCTGCTGTTGCTGGCCAAGCACGAGCGCTTCCGCGCCGACCTGGTCTACCGCCTGAACGTCGTCAACCTCAGCCTGCCGCCGCTGCGCGAACGGCGCCAGGACATCCCTCTGCTGTTCCAGCAGTTCCTCATCGAGTCGGCCGACAAGTACGGCTGCAGCGCGCCCACGCCCGAGCCGGGCCTGGTGCGCCACCTGATGGCCCAGGACTGGCCGGGCAACGTGCGCGAGCTGCGCAACGTGGCCGAGCGCTTCGTGCTCGGTGTGCCGGTGCTGCCCAGTGCCGAAGACGCTGCCAGTGGCGAGCAGACCTTGGCCGAACAGGTGGACGCGTTCGAGCGGGTGCTGATCGAGGGCGCGCTGTGGCGCAGCGGGCGCAACGTCAGTTCGGCCGCGAACACCTTGGGCGTGCCGCGCAAGACCTTGTACGACAAGCTCAAGCGCCATGGCATTGCCTTGCGTGACATCCAGGATGAATGAATGACGAAGCTCATGAAGTCCCCGGCCAGTGCCGTGGCGCAAGGCTTAGCGGCCCCTTCCGCGGCGCCTCGCTCGACACTCATCACGGTCGCTCCCAACGGGGCCTATAAACAGCGCACCGATCACCCGTCGTTGCCCCTCACTGCCTATGCCTTGGCGCAAGAGGCCAAGCGCTGCCTGGACGCCGGCGCCGGCATGATCCACCTGCATGTGCGCACCACCAGTGGCGAGCATTTGTTGGATGCCACGGCTTATGCCGAAGCCACCACGGCCATCCACCGCGCGGTCGGCCAGTCCTTGGTGGTGCAGGTGACCACGGAGGCAGGCAAGCGCTATGCACCTGCGGCGCAGATGGCCGTGGTGCGCAGCCTGCGGCCTGAGGCGGCGTCGTTTTCGATTGCCGAGCTGGTGCCCGACGCTGCTTCCGAAGTGGAGGCCGCTGCGTTTTTCGATTGGGTGCGCCGCGAAGGCATCCTGCCGCAATACGTTTTGTACTCGCCAGCAGACCTGGCGCGTTACCACGATCTCAAGGCACGCGGCATTTTGCCGGGCGAACGCGACACGGTGTTGTTCGTGCTGGGGCGTTATGCGGTGGGCCAGTGCAGCGATCCACGCGACCTGCTGCCGTTTTTGACGCCTTTGCCCGAGGCCGGCTTGCACTGGTCGGTGTGCGCCTTCGGTCCGAGCGAAAGTGCCTGCGTGCTGACGGCGGCAGCTCTCGGCGGGCACGTGCGCGTGGGCTTCGAGAACAACCTGTGGTTGGCCGATGGTCGACTGGCGTCCGACAACGCAGCGCTGGTGGCGCAGGCGCATGTGGGCATTCGGTTGGCAGGGCGGGTGGCGGCAACGGCCGATGACGTGCGCGGTTGGAAGGGGAATTGAATCGATCCCGTGATGCAGCGCAGTTGGCAAATCTCTGCAGCCAAATGCCGGCGTGTGGTGCGCTTGACCGACTGCCTCTGAGCTTTCAAAAGGCCAAGGTGCATTGGCTGGAGGCGCCGTTGTAGATGAACAACCCCCGGTCCAGCACATCTCTTCCCAGCAGACCTTGATAGGGAGTGCCTTGAAACAGTGTTTTGGAACGCGCGGTGATCATGATCGGATCGAACGCCTGGATCTCACCCAGTCTCACTGAAAGCTCGTAGACACGGTGTTGGGTCACGCCGCCCACGGACCGTGTTTGAACAAAGCTGCGAGGCAGCAAGCCAAACCTCACGATCTCGTCTTCCACCACCGACGTGTGGTCCGCACCGGTGTCGATGAGCATCTTCAAGGTCACTGAATGGGCAGGCTGCTTGCCGTCGCGTGCCAAAGTGAAAGACTGATCGGTGCTGGGGAGCAAGGTGACATCCACAATCGCACCAGCATGTGCTTTTCGAAAAATCAGGTTGGGCATGGTTCCGTGCCGACCAACATGTCGTGGTCAGCCCGCATCACTTCTTTGGTCAAAAATTCTTTCAACCCATACCGCGCATAACCCGCTTTCATGGCAGCCGCTTGCGACTCGAAGATGCCGACCACTTCGGCATGGCGAAGCAGCACAAACTTGCCTTCGTGGGCTTCCAGCAGCTTGGGCAAAGCGCGTTGGTAAGCGTTGACATCGCTCTCAAATGACGTCATTGGAAGTTCCTCCGGGTTTGGCCAATCGCTGTCGATGCGCAGCGGTTGGAGGGTGCATTCACTGTAGCAAAACGACCTGCGTTTCCTCAAGTGACAAACCCGGCCTTTCTTGGCAAAAACCCAAGGCGGTGCGAACGTCGATCACGACAGTCCCCCGCAGATCGCCCGTGAGACCACACGCTTCGGACGTTCGCCTCACACCGACCCAGGCACTACCACCCACCGCCGCACCAACGGCTGCAACAGCTGTGGCAGCAAATAGATCGGAAACTGCGCGATGGCGAAGTAGAACCACACCGCGGGCTCGAGGCTGGTGCCCGCCACGGCCAGCATCAGGCCCATGTTGCGCTGGGTGGTGACGAAGGCCAAGGCCAAGGCCTGACGCTGGCCGGTGTGGCGGAAGGCCCAGGCGGTCAGCCCCATCATCACCAGCGACAGGGCAAAGCTCAGGCCGGCCCAGCGCACGCCCCGCCAGGGGTCGGCGAGGAACTGCTCGACGAAGCCGGCCATCATGGCCGAGACGAAGATGAACAGGATCATCACGCTGATGCCGTTGAGGGCTTCGGCATGGCGTTGGATCGCGGCCGGGCCCACCCAGCGACGCACGACACCCGCCACCACCAGCGCACCCGCCAGCAAGCCCAGCAGCCGCAGGCCCAACTGGCCGGGGGACAGGCCGGACACGGGCCCCAGAAACACCTCGGCAAACAACGGCACAGTCAAAGGCACCAAGGCCGTGCTGCCGACCAGCAGCAGCAAGGCGAGGGTGGCATCCAGCCCCATCAAGGCGGCCAGCGCCGGGCTGGACGTCATGGGCGAGGCCATCGACTGCAACATCAGGCCGACGAACAAGGCCGGCGCCAGGGCGGGCAGGCCGAGCGCCAAGCAGACGCTGCCCACCAACAAAGGGGGCACCAGTGACACCCAGGCCAAGGCCACCACCAGCCGGCCCGGGCGCCCGAGCTGGGTGCTCAAGGCCACCGCGTCCACCCGCAGGAAGGCGATGCACAAGAGCACGAAGACGGCCTCGGACACGAAGGGCTGCAGCGCCGCCCCCATGGCCGGGGTGACCACGGCCAGCAGCACGATGCCGGCGATCGCACGCGTGCCTTGCCTGCCCAACCAACGCAGCGCGTTCACCCCTTCACGCCCGGCCGAACGGCCAGGCTTCCGGGCGAGGAACTGCCCAGACGCAAGGCGCTTACTGCAGGCCGATCAGCCCATCGCCCTTCAACGCCGCCTTCACCGACGGACGCTCGCCCACCCGCGCCATGAAGGCGCTCAGGTTCGGCCATTGGGCGATGTCCACGCCCACGTGCTGGCACCAGCCGCACACGGTGAACAGGTAGCCATCGGCGACGGTGAAGGTGTCGCCGGTGAGGAACTGGCGGCCGGCCAATTGGGTCTCGACCCAGGCCAGGCGCTCGCTGATCTTGGTGCGGTACTGGGTCTTGGTCTCTTCTGGTGATTGGCGGTTGAACAACGGCGAAAAGCTCTTGTGCAACTCGGCGGTGATGAAGTTCAGCCACTCCTGCAGTTTGTAGCGCGGCCAGGTGCCGGGTGTCGGGGCGAGCAGCTTGTCAGGCACCTGGTCGGCGATGTACTGGACGATGGCCGGGCCTTCGGTCAAGGTCTCGCCGTTGTCCAGCTGCAGCAGCGGCACATAGCCTTTGGGGCTGATCTGCCGGTAGTCGCTGCCGTCCTTCAAGGTGTGGTTGCGGATGTTGACCGCCACCGCCTCGAAGGGCAGGCCGGCCTCGTGCAAAGCGATGTGGGGCGACAAGGAACAAGTGCCGGTGCTGTAGTAGAGCTTCATGCGGAGATTCCTCGAAGGAAGGGTGAACAGAGTGGTGGAAAGCCAAAACACGACATTGCTGCAGGCATCCTAAGCCAAGCGGGCAAAGCCCTGAGGCGCGCACAGACTGGGGCCCACGGACCCCCAACCGCACAGTGCAGCCGTGCCGACGGGGCCAGTCTGCGCTACCCTTGAGCCCGCTGCCGCCGTGACCTGACCTGTGCCGAAAGGAGGGCTGCCATGCCCCGCCACGTTCTGGACGAAAACCGTTTCCACCCCGCCATCGTCGACAAGCTGTTGCACTGGCAGGAGCCGGTGGTGCACAACGTGCAGTCGGCCTCGCTGAGCAACGCGTTGCTGGTGGTGGGCATGGCCGGCAACCCATTTTGCAAGCGGGCCCGCAAAGCGCTGGAAACCGCCGGGCTGCCCTTTCATTACCTGAGCTTTGGCAGCTACCTGGCCCAGTGGAAGGAGCGGCTGGCGCTGAAGATGTGGACCGGCTGGCCGACCTTTCCGATGGTGTTCGTCAAAGGCGTGCTGATCGGCGGGGCCAAAGACCTGGAGCGGCTCATCGACAGCGGCGAGTTGAAGCGTCTGCTCGGCGAATGAGGCCCACGGCCGCAGCAGGCAGCGCTTTCGGTTGGCGGCGATGGCTGGTGGTGGGCCTGGCCTGGGCCGCGCCGGCGGTCTCGGCCGCTGCCGCCACCGCTGCCGTCACCACCCCCCCGCCTTGCCGGCTGCCCGGCCTGCCCAACGAGGTGCGCTGTGGCCAGCTGACACGGCCCTTGAACCCGGCCCAGCCGCAAGGCCCGCAGATCGAGGTGCACTACGCGGTGCTGCCGGCGCTGACCCGCCAGCCCCGCCCCGACCCCTTGTTCGTGCTGGCCGGTGGCCCCGGGCAAAGCGCCATCGACCTGGCACCGCAAGTGGCCGGCCTGTTCCGCCGCCTGAACCAGCAACGCGACATCGTGCTGGTGGACCAGCGGGGCACCGGGCGCTCGGCCCCTTTGGTCTGTGAAGAACCGCGCCATGAGCCCCTTGCTGCCCAGGCCCTGGGACCGCAGGTGGAACGGCTGATGCGGTGCCGCGACGTGCTGGCGCGGCAAGCCCCCTTGCGCGAGGTGCAGGACCTGCGCTGGTTCACCACCTCGGTGGCCGTGCAAGACCTGGACGCCGTGCGCCATGCCTTGGGCTTTGCCCGGGTGAACCTGATCGGGGGCTCTTATGGCACCCGGGTGGCGCTGGAATGGCTGCGGCAGCATCCGACCCATGTGCGCCGCGGCGTGCTCGACGGCGTGGCCCCGCCCGACATGGCCTTGCCCCACAGCAGCGGCCAGGACGCCGAAGCGGCCTTTGAGGCCTTGCTCAAGGCCTGCGACACCGAGCCCGGCTGCAGCGCCCGCCACCCAAAGCTGCGCAGGCAATGGCGCGACCTGATGGCCGGTTTGCCACGGGCCATCTCGGTCACCCACCCGGTGGACGGGCGCCGCGAGACGGTGACCTTGACACCCGACCTGCTGGCCGCCTGGGTGCGCGGCCCGCTGTACCGCCCAAGCTTGGCCTCGGCCTTGCCGGCGGCCCTGGCGGCAGCGGCCGAGGACGACCGCTGGGAGGGCTTGGTCGGCTTGAACGCGGTGCTCTCGGCCCGCCAGGGGCCGGCCCAGGTGGCCTTGGGCATGCACTTTTCGGTGGTTTGCGCGGAAGACCAGCCTGCAGTACCTGCGCCGGCGGCTGGCACCTCCTTGCGTTGGAACGACAGCGGCCGCCAGCTCTATGCCCAGGTGTGTGCCCAGTGGCCGCGTGGCGAGGTGCCGGCCGGCTTCACCACCGTCGCGACCAGCCCGGTGCCCTGGCTGCTGCTCAGTGGCGGCTTGGATCCGATCACCCCGCCACGCCATGGCCAGCGCATGGCCGAGGCGTTGGGGCCGTTGGCGCGGCATGTGGTGCTGCCCCATGCAGGCCATGGGTTGATGGGCGTGGGGTGCCTGGGCGAAGTCATCACCCGCTTCTTCGACAGCGTGGATGACGCCGGCGCGCTGGCGGTGGACGCGGGCTGCGCGCAAGACGTGCCCCGTCCCCCCATGTTCGAGCTGCCCCGCCCGCCTGGCTCGCCCCTTCAGCGCCTCTCTCAGCCCACTGCCGCCACCCGATGATTCACCTGCAAGCCGTGGCCAAGCAATTCCGCACGCCGTCGGCCTGGTGGCGGGCGCCGGCCCGGCCGCTGCAGGCGGTGCAGGACGTCAGCTGGCAGGCCGAGAACGGCCAGATCACCGGCTTGCTGGGGCCCAACGGCGCCGGCAAAACCACCACGCTGCGCATGCTGGCAGGCTTGATTCCGCCGGACGCCGGCCGCATCGAGGTCGACGGCTTGAGCGTGCTGAGCGTGCCACGTCAGGCCCTGGCCCGGCTCGGGGTGCTGAGCGACGCGCAGGGCCTGTACCCGCGCCTCACCGCCCGCGAGAACATCGCGTACTACGCGCGGCTGCGGGGCTTGTCGCAGGCCCAAACGGAAGCCCGCATCGACACCCTCGCCCGCCTGCTGGACCTGCGCCCTTTGCTCGACCGCCGCACCAGCGGCTTCAGCCAGGGCGAGCGCTTGAAGACGGCGCTGGCGCGCGCGGTGGTGCACGACCCGCCCAACATCGTGCTCGACGAGCCGACCAACGGGCTGGACGTGCTGGCCACCCGCGCCTTGCGTGACACCCTGCGGCTGCTGCGCTCGGCCGAGGGTGGCGCCAAGTGCATCGTGTTGTCGACCCACATCATGCAAGAGGTGGCCCACCTGTGCGACCACGTGGTGGTGATGGCCCACGGCCGCAGCGTGGCCCAGGGCAGCGTGGCCGACCTGCAGGCCCTCACCGGCCAAGCGCAGTTTGAAGACGCCTTCGTGCAACTGGCCTTCGAGGCCACCCCTTTGGCCCCTGGAGCGCCTGCATGACCCAGCCTGTGTCTCCTGCGCCCTGGGCGTCGTTGGCGTCGCAAGCCTTGACGGTGTACCGCAAGGAACTGCGCGACGCCGGGCGCGACCACCGCACCTTGTGGGTGGTGCTGGCTTCCAGCGTGCTGCTGGCGCCGGCCTTGCTGTGGGCGCTGTCGTTCTGGATGGCCGACCTGCAGGCGCGCAACGAACAGCGGGTGGTGTGGGTCGAGGGCATCGAGCAGGCGCCCAGCCTGCAGAATTTCCTGGCACGGCAGACCTACCGTGTGCAGGCACCGCCGCCGGACGCGCAAGCGCGTTTGCAGGGCGGCCAATTTCACGACCCGGTGCTGCGCATCCCGGCCGACTTCGAGGCCGTCCTGGCGCGCGGTGATGCCCCCACCCTGACGCTGGTCACCGACAGCAGCAACCCGCGCGCGCAGGCCGGCGCTCAGCGCTGGGACCGGCTGCTGTCGGCGTTCCGGCAGGAGCGGGCCACCTTGGCTTTGGCCTTGCGCGGCGTGTCACCGGAGTTGCTGGAGCCGGTGCGGTGGGAGGAGCACGACTTGGCCAGCGCCTTGTCGCGCGCCGCCTCGATCAGCACGGTGCTGCCCTTCGTCTTCATCATGGCGGTGCTGTCGGGGGCCTTGAATGCGGCGCTGGACACCACAGCGGGCGAGCGGGAACGCGGCTCGCTGGAGCCCTTGCTGATGAACCCGGTCTCGGGCGTTGCCTTGGCGTTGGGCAAGTGGGCCGCGGTGGTGACGGTGTCGGGCGGCGTGGCGGTGCTCAGTTGCGCCAGCTTCCTGCCGGCCCAGGCGGTGTTCCAGGGCGAGGTGCTGCGCAGTTTGGTGCAGTTCGGCCCGATGCAGGCGCTGGCCTTCGTGGCCTTGCTGCTGCCGTTGGCGGCGTGTGTGTCGGCCCTGCTGATGTGGGTGGCAATTCACAGCCGCAGCGTCAAGGAGGCGCAGGCCAGTGCCACGGTGCTGGTGATGCTGTTCACCGCGCTGCCGATGCTGTCGTCCTTGAAAATCATCGATTCGCAGCGCTGGGCGGTGCTGGTGCCCGGCCTGGGCCAGCAGGCGCTGATGGGCCGGGTGCTCAAGGGCGAAGCCCTCAGCGCCTGGCAGTGGGCCGCGCCGTGGGGCGTGTCGGCGCTGGTGGTGGGCTTGTGCCTGTGGGGCCTGTCGCGGCGCTGGCCACGCACGGTCGGGTGAGGGCACGTTGAGACGAAGGCATTGAATGAAGGCATCCCATGCAAGCACCACCCGTTCTGCCACAGCCTTTTGAGACCGAGGCGGTTTGGCACTGGTGTGCGTTTGACGCGCTGACGGTGCGCGAGCTCTACAACATCTACCGCGCCCGCCAACAGGTCTTCGTGCTGGACCAGGGCTCGCTGTACGCCGATGCAGACGCCTGCGACGCCCACTCGCACCACCTGGCCGCCTGGTCGGCGCTGCAGGAGCTGCCGCTGGCCTACGCCCGCGTGCTGGCGCCGGGGGTGAAGTACACCGAACCGGCAATCGGCCGGGTGCTGACCTTGCCCGCCGTGCGAGGACAGGGCTGGGGACGGCGGTTGATGCAGCGTGCACTGGCCGAGGCCGCACAGCTGTAT
>JAZKHH010000180.1:16419-22734 GCA_040385465.1 Pseudomonadota bacterium
GGGCTGGGGACGGCGGTTGATGCAGCGTGCACTGGCCGAGGCCGCACAGCTGTATGGCGGACAGCGGGTCCGGCTGTCCGCCCAGACCCACTTGACCGCGTTTTATGCGTCTTTGGGCTTCGAGGTGGTGGGTGAGCCGTACCTGGACGCCCAGATTCCGCACATTGAAATGGTGTCGCGCCGACCGCTGTAGGTCCGTTGGCCACCAGGTCCGCATCACGCGGGCGCAGCCACACCGCCAAACCATGCCTTTAAAAGCATCAATGCCGCTGGGCAGGGCGACGTGCGACTGATTTTCTGGACAGGGGTTTGACTGGAAATTGGAAAGTTCAAACGTGACAGTTTGAGCCAGCAGCCTTTTCATCAAGACTGAATTTGACATCTTTTAACGTCAAAAAAAGATTTTTATACGCAGAAGATGCTGATTTCCGTTGCAAAACTTTTTATCCAGTGAGCGCCCACAGCGGCACCATTCGCTCTTTTCAACATCGCGTTTCCGGTGGCATCCAGGGCCCGGACGGCCGAAAGGCGGAGAGCGAAACACTGGTTGAAAAATTCTTATCCAGTACTTCTATAACAGTGGAAACAAGTTAAAAAAGTAGTGGCAGATAGTAGAGGGCGCCCTTTTTTGTGGAGAACCTGTTTTTCTTCAACAAATTCAAACACTTGCGCGGCCTCAAACACTGTGCGCAGACTCCTGTTTGAAAAAGCGCGAACAGGGAACAACTTTGGTTTCCAGGTCCAGCCTGTGGATGAACAGGGGGTTGTTCAAAACTTATCCCCAGAGCTGTGCTTTGACAGGGCCTTCACCACTGTTCATCCTGCGGTTTCGATGTTTGGCTGGAGCCCATGGCGACCCATGAAGTGCAGATTGCAACCCACGCAGGAAAGGATCCGATTCGCTGGAGGCATGGCGCTGCCGTTGGGGCGAGCCTGTGCAGTGATGGCCATGGCAAGACCCAGGCGCGCCATGGAGAAAAGCAGCGCGAATCCCGCTGAGGTCGGCGCTGAAGTGGGCACTTCCATCTTTGAAAAACACCGCCGGCTGGACGCCAGCGGGAACAGCGTTGTCCTACTTGATGAGGCGAAGGGTCATGGGATAGCGGTAGGCTTCGCCGTTGTTGGCTTTGATGGCCGCCACGATGCACAACACCAGATTGGCCAGCATCAACACCCAGATCAGGAAGGCGCCGATGATCACGAACACCAAAACCCAGCACACGACGTAGCCGATCAACACCGTGATCTGGAAATTCAGCGCCTCCTTCGCCTGGTCGGCGTCGAACTGGGCGCTGGGTTGGTCTTTCTTGACCAGGTAGATGATCAAGGCGGGAATCAACCCGGCAACGATGCCCCCCAGGTGCGCCAGGACGGACCAGATGCGGTCGGTGGAAGGCGTGGGGCTGGTATTTTGATTCGGAAAGTCGCTCATGCAGGATGCTCCGGAAGACAACAAGGGTTGGTGAAAAAAATTCGGCGCAGCGCGGCCAACAGCCAAGTGCGCCGCGGTGAATGGATCAGGACGACGGCAAATCGAGCAAGCCCGCTGCCTGATGGGTCTTGCCCGGTGGGGCGATTGCATCACACGCGGGCGGCGGATGCGAGTCAATCCGTCCCCGGTTCAAGGGGGGGTCTTCGACGGGTTTTCCCTCGGACCCGCCGCACCGAGTCATGCCCACCTGGGCCTACACTGTCCGGTCGCAGGGTGCCCGCTCGTCGTTGACGACAGGGCATCAACCCCGTGTTTTTCTCCTGCAGTGCCTTTCCGCTCGCCGGGACACCGCCAGTGCCGAGGTGGGCCGACAGGAACAGGCGCTGTGTTTTTGAGACGTTGTAAACATGACCGTCACCGCTGCCTCCACCCGCAAGCACCCCACCCCCTCGGCCCGCGGCGAGACACCTGCCGCCCCACCGTTTGGCTTCGAGCAGGCGACCCGGTACGTGAGCGCGGGCATTGCCAGCCTGCCCAGCCACCCGCCCACGGCGCGCACCACGGCCACCTTCAAAGCCGGCATTCCCGCCGGCGCGGTCGTGGCCACACGCGAACAGCTCAAGGCCGGATGGCAGCGAACGCGTGCCACGGTCCGGGTCGACGATCGCACGCTGGACCGCGTGATCGCGCTGTACGGCCAGCGCGGACAAGGCAACCTGAGCGCGCCGGAACTGCAGGCGGCCATCGACGACGGCGTGGTGAAAGTGGACGACGCTGCCGGCGCGGTGACGGTGGATGCGCTCGCCTTGCAAAAGCGCCTGCCGGCGTTGGTGCCGCAGTTCATGCTGCGCGTGGTGCGCGCCGGCTCGAGCGACGACGGGTACGCCACCGTGGCAGAGATGGAAGCCGGCATGAAGGCCGCTGGACTGGACCTGCGCCATTTGAAAGCAGGTGACCTGGCGTGGCTGGTCAAGACGTACCACACGCCGACGGTGGACGGGCTGTGTGCGGACGAACTCGTGAGCGCTTTCCGGGACGGGGCGATCCAGATCAACCCGGGCGGCTGGATCACCGTCGATCGGCGGGCACCGCAGGCCGCCGCGGACGCGGCGCAGGGCACGGGCGACGCTGCCACGGCGGAGAAGGCCCCTGGGTTCTTCACCGCCTTCAGCCTGCCCAATCCCCCCACCCAACAAGACATCGACCGCCTGACGGCCGACATCCGCCGGCACGGCAAGGAAGACGCCGGCAGAAGTCCGACCGGGCTGGTCTTGAGCGACCCCCGGACGTTCACGAAGTTTCAGAAGTCGGCGTTCACGGCTTTGAACAGCCTGGAGCCCGAGGTCCTCGCGCGCCACCCCGAGTTGACCGAGGCCCTGCGCGAGCATGCCCAGACCGACGGGTTCCTGGAGCTCCAAGGCGCCACCCACGCCAACTACGCCACGATCGTGGGGGACTACTCGCGCGTGCCCAACAACGGCGATCTGCACGCGGCCACCCGGATCATGAACCCGGAGGCGCTGCTGGACTATTGTTTCGACACCAGTGAAGCAGGCGACGCACGGATCCCGCGTTTCATCGAGTCGTGGATCTACGACAACCAGCAAGACACCGCAGGGGCCAAACGGCTGCAAGCCCTGCTGCGCACGGGGCGCCTGCGCGTCGTTCACGAAGACATCGGCGGGCCTTCGTCGGTGACGGTGTCGCCGTACACCCTGCAAGTCACCGTCCGGGGTCGGTTGGACGCGTTGCTGCTGGAAGAGGAATTGACGCAGGCCATGGACGAACTGGTGGCCTCGCCCACGGGTTTCGACGCCTTCCTGGCCGAGTTGAACGCCACGGAGGTCGAAGACCGGGGCCTCAAACTGGTCGAAGAGGCCTATGAGTTCAGTGAGGGCTTCGACCCGGAGGTCAAGCAGATGCTGGTCGCACTGGCCGACGGCTCGCCGACTTTCAGAAACACCTTGATGAGGGCGATCAGCCTGCATCGCAAGATCAAGGTGAGCCTCAAAGATCAAATGCCCTCGTCCGGCCACACCTTCAGGCGGGACGGCACCCAGATGATCGAGGTGAGACAGGCGTCGAATGAAAAGATGGCGTCCATCATCACCTTCGAAACCTGCAACGCAGCCATGGACAACGTGCTCGCCCACTCGGACAAACTGCGGCTGCCAGACGTCTGGGGGGCCACCGACGAATCGATGGACCGAATGGCGGTGATGGCTTACAAGAGCTACCTGTTGCGCTGGAGCCCGACCGACCGCACGGATTTCCTGGCCTGGGTGCACCAGGTCCAGGACGGGCAGAGCCGTTCCACCTTCAACGAAAGCCAGCTCAGCCCCGAGCATGTCGAGGCGCAGATGACGGCCGGCAACATCGAAAGCTACCTCAACGCCCGGTATGGGCGCTTCTCCCATCCGCTGGAGAAAATCAGGCCCGCCATGGCCTGGGAGATGGCCGAGATCAACTCGGAGGTGCTGTTCGGTCACATCGACCATGAATTCCTGAAGGCGGTCCACTCGGAGGCGGCCCTCCTGGCCGAGGACGGCCCGACCTTCCTGACCGCCTTGAGCGACACGATGGACGGGCTGCGCTTCAAGGGCAACGTCCGGGACCACTGGCTGACCGCTTCCCTCAGCAATGGGCACACGGGGCAGTACATGGTCCAGCTGATGCGGCTGGAACAGGCGAACGCGGGCAGGGTCAGGTTTTTTTACAGCGAGCCTGAGCCCGGCCTCGCCGCGGCCGACACCTCGCACGAAACAGCCCATGCGTCGGGCCGGCGCAGCCGGGATGCGCTGGACGGCGCGGCCGAGAAACACGGCGTCGGCGGCCAGGCCCAGGTGCAGGCCTTGGCCGAAGCCGAGATCGACAAGGAAAGCGAGCGCTTCGTCACCGCGTTCCTGCAGCACCCGAGAACGGCCAAGTTCCTTCAGGGCGCCGGCATCGTGATGGTCGGCTTCCAGGCGGCCGAGCTGCGCACGCAGCTGATCGCGGCGTACCGGCAAGACCTGCTCAACGGCGACCTGGAGATGCACGCTTTTCGCCGGGTGCTGGTGCGCGAGGTGAGCGGCTTCGTGGAGGGCGCCGTGGCCGGGACCGAGGGCGCGGAATGGGGCGCCGGCATCGGTGCGGCCTTGGGCACCGCGCTGCTGCCGGGCGTGGGCACGATGGTCGGCGCTTTCCTGGGCGGGCTTCTGGGCGGCGTGGTGGCCGGCACGGCCGGCTACGAACTCGGCCGCGCGGAGGGCGGCGTGCTGGCGTCCATGGGCCAGCGGCCGGTCGACGCCTTGCTGTCGCACCTGTTCCCTGGCATCGACAAGGGCCGCCAGGGCCCGGCGGCGCTGACGCCTGAGGCCTTCGGCCGGCGCATCGTGCTGGCCGGCTCGGGCGACGACGACCGGGTCAGTGCCCCCGAGTTCCTGCGCGGCCTGAAGCGGGCCGGGTACCAACCGGTGATCTCGCTGCAAGAAGCCGAGCGGCTGGTGTCGGTGTTCGGCGCGGCGGGGGACGGCAGCTGCACGGCCGCCGAGCTCACCGAGGCGGTGTATGCCGGCGCGCTGCGGATCGACGCGGCCACGGGCGTGGTCTCGTTCGACACGCTGGCGGCCTCGCACACGATGGCGCAGATGGAGGCAGCGGCGCCGCAAGGCGGCGATGCGTTGCCGCACGCGGGCGCCGGCAACGACGCCGCCCGCACCCACCTGGCCAGCCGGCTGTTGCACCTGGCCGGCCCAGCGCTCGACGCCGGCCAGCTGCGCACCGCCTTGACGGCGGCGGGCTGGTCGGTGGACGGTGTTGGCCACTTGCCCGCGCTGGTCCACCGGCACGACCTCGACGGCAGCGGGGCGTTGGAGGGCGACGAGGTGCTGGCCGCGCTCCAGGAGCTGGGCTTCACCGCCGACGGCGCGGTGGTGGCGTCAGCCGCTCCGCGGACGGCGGATGCGTCGCTGCCGCGGCCGTTGCAGGTCGGCCAGCTGGTGGTGCAGGCCGGGACGGGCGGTGGCGGCAGCCAGGTCGACGCCCAGGGCCTGATCAAGGGGCTCGAGGGCATGGGCTTCGAGGTGCCGTTCGATGCGTGGGCGGCGCGCCGCCTGGTCGTCGGCTTCGACAGCGACGGCGACGGCAAGCTCTCGGCCCAAGACATCGCCGCAGCGGTGCAGGCCTGTGCACTGGTGGAGAGCGATGGCGTGGCGGGCATCCGCATCGAGGCCCTGGTCCACACCCCGGCGCACCTTGGCTGGCAGCGTGACCCAGGCTTCGGCGTGGGTTTCTCGCGGGCAGGCCACGACGGCTTCGCCGCCCACACCGCCGCTTACCTGGCCAGCACCAGCCCGCGGCGCGATGGCCACCTCAACACCGTCGAGCTGCGCATCGGGCTGCTCGGCGCCGGCTGGGAGCACGACTTCACCGACGAGGCGCTGGCCGTGGCCATGCAGCGCCACGATGCCGATGGCAGCCGCACGCTCGACGCGGCCGAGTTGGAGGACTTCGTGACCACCGAGCTGGACTTCAAGACCAACGGGCACGTGGGCTTGAAGGTCGTTTAGCGGGTGTCACTTGGCAGTGCGCTGACGTGCCCCGCGGGCTTCACCGGGCGGCGTCAAGCCAGTGCGTCAACGCCTGCGCCACCAGCTGGTTCACACCGCCCTCGGTGTCCACGGCGCGCTCGCGCAGACGCCGGGCCAGCTCGGGCGGCAGCTTGCAGGTCACCGCCACCAGTTTGGTGTCGCCCTCACCGCGCCGCTGAGCCCGCGCTTGGGCCACCTCCGCCGCACCTTGCGCAAAACGCGTGGGCACGCCGGTGGACTTCATGCGGCCGTCGATCTTCTTGGCCAGGTTTTTCACCAGGTCGGTTTTCTTCTGAGTCATGGAGGGCAGGG
>JAZKHH010000181.1:0-18357 GCA_040385465.1 Pseudomonadota bacterium
CGGCCGGATGCGGCCTCAACTCCTCGCCAAGGCCCACCGGCCTTGGCTGCGGCCGCCTCGGCCACCCCGGCCCGCCCAGCCACTGCCGCATGGGCACGTCCCCGGCGAAACATCCGGGCTAGTCCTTCAGCAACGGCGGCAGGTCCTCTGCCAGGGCATACCCCGTGCCACGGTGGGTGCGGATCGGCTCCAGTGCGGGGGCGATCGCCTTCATCTTGGCGCGCACCGTCTTCACATGAGCGTCCACGGTGCGGTCCATGCTTTCGCTGTCATCGCCCCAGACCTGGCTCAGCAGCATGTCGCGGGTGTACACATGGCCCGGACGCGAGGCCAGCGTCTTCACCAAGCCGTATTCGTAACGCGACAGCTCCAGCACTTGGCCGTAGTAGCGAACCTGGCGCCGGCCGTCGTCGACCACCAGCGGGGAGGGCGAGGCCGCGGCGGTGGCACCCGCAGCGGCGGCGTGTGCGCCGGCCGCCACCGCCGCGCCGGCCATGCTGAGCGGCGTCGACGGCTGAGCGCCATTCGCGCCCACCCGGCGCAGCACGGTGCGCACCCGCGCCACCAACTCGCGGGGCGAAAAGGGTTTGGCGATGTAGTCGTCGGCCCCCAGCTCCAGCCCCACCACGCGGTCGATCTCATCGCTGCGCGCGGTCAAAAACAGCACCGGCAGCGCTGGGCCGGCGGCCTCGCGCAAACGCTTGAAGATTTCAAAGCCGCTGGCATCGGGCAGCCCGACGTCCAGAATCACCAGCGCCGGCACTTGTGCCACGACATGGCTCAGCGCCTCGGCACCGGTGCTCACCCAGTGGGGCTCAAAACCTTCGGTGCGCAGCGCGTACTGCAGGGTGTCGGCAATGCCGGGCTCGTCTTCTACGATCAGAATGCGGGGTTTCATCAGGGCGGGGGGTGTGGACGTGGCAAGGGGGGTGGGCTTCAACCTTCGGTGGGCAGGAAGCCCTCGATCGACAGGTAGCGCTCGCCAGTGTCGTAGTTGAAGCCCAGCACCGTGGCACCGGCCGGCAGCTCCGGCAGCTTCTGCGCGATCGCCGCCAAGGTGGCCCCGCTGGACACGCCCACCAGCATGCCTTCTTCCCGCGCCGAGCGGCGGGCCATCTCGCGGGCGGCCTCGGCCTCCACTTGAATCACACCGTCGAGCAGGGTGGTGTCCAGGTTCTTGGGAATGAAACCGGCGCCGATGCCCTGGATCGGGTGCGGGCTGGGCTTGCCGCCGCTGATCACGGGGCTGGCCGAGGGCTCCACCGCGTAGACCTTGAGCTGCGGCCAGTGCGCCTTGAGCACCTGCGCGCAACCGGTGATGTGGCCGCCCGTGCCCACACCGGTGATCAGGGCGTCCAGGCCCTGAGGGAAGTCGTTGAAGATCTCCAGTGCCGTGGTGCGCACGTGCACGTCGATGTTGGCCGGGTTTTCGAACTGCTGCGGCATCCAGCTTCCGGGCGTCTCGGCCAGCAATTCCTTGGCGGCGGCAATGGCGCCGTTGATGCCTTTTTCCTTGGGCGTCAAGACGAAGCGGGCGCCGTAGGCCAGCATCAGGCGGCGCCGCTCGACGCTCATGCTCTCGGGCATCACCAGCACCACCTTGTAGCCCTTGACCGCTCCCACCATGGCCAAGCCCACCCCGGTGTTGCCCGAGGTCGGCTCGATGATGGTGGCGCCCGGCTTGAGGTCGCCCGCGGCTTCCGCGGCCTCCACCATGGCCAGGGCGATGCGGTCTTTGATCGAGCCGCCCGGGTTGCTGCGCTCGCTCTTGATGAAGACCGAGTGGCCGTTGCCGAACAGGCGGTTGATGCGGATGTGGGGCGTGTTGCCGATGGTTTTGAGGATGTCGATGGCAAGCATGGTGTCTCCTGGCGCAGGCGGGCGGGGGCCCGCGGGAAGGTCAAATTATGGGCGGGATAATCGCGGCATGTTTGCACCCCTCCAAAACGACAATTTTCTGCGCGCTTGCTGGCGCCAGCCGACCGACCACACCCCCGTCTGGCTCATGCGCCAGGCCGGCCGCTACCTGCCGGAATACCGAGCCACACGGGCCCAGGCAGGCAGTTTCATGGGCCTGGCGACCCACCCGGAACGCGCCACGGAAGTGACGCTGCAGCCGCTGGAACGCTACCCCCTGGACGCCGCGATTTTGTTCAGCGACATCCTGACGGTGCCCGATGCGATGGGCCTGGGGCTGACCTTCCGCCAAGGCGAAGGGCCGCAGTTCGCCCATCCGGTGCGCGACGAGGCGGCCGTGGCTGCTTTGGCCGTGCCCGACATGGCGCGGCTGCGCTACGTGTTTGACGCGGTCACTTCGATCCGCCACGCCTTGAAGGGCCGCGTGCCCCTGATCGGTTTTTCGGGCAGTCCCTGGACGCTGGCCTGCTACATGGTCGAGGGCGGGGGCTCGGATGACTACCGGCTGGTCAAAACCTTGTTGTACAGCCGGCCCGACCTGATGCACCGCATGCTGGCCGTCAATGCCGATGCCGTGGCCCTCTACCTCAACACCCAGATCGAAGCCGGCGCGCAAGCGGTGATGATTTTCGACAGCTGGGGCGGGGTGCTGGCCGATGGCGCGTTCCAGACTTTCAGCGCGGCTTACACCCAGCGCGTCTTGCGGCAGGTGAAAACCGAGCACGAAGGCCAACGCATTCCGCGCATCGTCTTCACCAAGGGCGGCGGTCTGTGGCTGGAAGAAATGGTCGACTCCGGGCTGCCGGGCCATGTGCGGCCCGAGGTACTGGGCGTCGACTGGACCGTGAACCTGGCGCGGGCCCGCCAGCGCGTGGGTGACCGGGTGGCCTTGCAAGGCAACCTCGACCCGAATGTCTTGTTTGCGCCGGCAGCGCAGATCGAGGCCGAGGTGCAACACCTGCTGGACAGCTTCGGACCCCACCCGCCCAGCGGCGGCGCCGGCCACATTTTCAATCTCGGACACGGCATCAGCCAGCACACGCCCCCCGAGGCTGTTGCCGTGCTGGTGGCAGCTGTCCACCGGTTATCTCAGCGAGCGAACGTTGCCTTGTCCTGAGTCGATGGCGCGTTGCCAGTACAAGTCGCTTGAGCGCCTGTCAAGCCATTGAACTGCCAAATTATTTAAAAATTGCCCACACAAGTCTTGACTTATCCCCAAAATCGAATGAGCTGTCTTCAACGTGTCATTTATGGACACCGGCCATTTGCCGCTGTGAATAGTTTGCCCAAGCCATTGATTCATAAGGGATTGGCCTGTGGTCACTTGGCCCGGGACCAAGCCTGTTTCGGGCTGAAAACAGCAGATCTGAATGGTGCCATGAGGGTTTCCCACAAAGTTATCCACAGATCGGTTGCTGCGGTGCAAAACGTGAGGCAAATCATCGACTTAAGGCTTCTCCTTACAAACTGCTTGAGCTTTGGACGCTAAGTCGATCACAAATCACCTGGGCGGGGAGCGGCTCCGGGTGGCGGTGGAAACCCCCCAACACAGTGGGTTGATTGCGCCACTGGATTACCTGGCAGACGCCGCTTTGCCTGTGGGCACCCTGGTGAGGGTGCCGCTGGGCGCACGTGAGGTGGTGGGGGTGGTCTGGGCGCCCGGTCCGCCGTCCCAAGCGCTGACCGCCGCAGATCTCAAGCCGGTCACCGAGGTTTTGACGGCGGTGCCGCCCCTGTCGAGCGCCTGGTGCGCGGTGGTGGAATTTGCAGCGGCCTATTACCAGCGCAGCCTGGGTGAAGTCGCGTTGTCGGTGCTGCCCCCCGAGGTCCGCAAGCTGGGCAACAGCGCTTGGCAGCGGCGCATCGAGCGTTGGCAAAAGCAGTTCGAGGCCAGTGCCCACCGACCGCAGGGCGCCCCACCGCCACCGCTCACGCCCGAACAATCGCAGGTCTTGCTGCGCTGGGCAGAACTGACGGCGGCGGGCGATGCCGCGCCCACCGCCTTGCTCCACGGCAGCACCGGCAGTGGCAAAACCGAGGTCTACCTGCAAGCCACCGAGCAGGCCCTGGCCCAGGGAGGCCAAGCCCTCATCCTGGTGCCTGAAATCAACCTGACGCCGCAGCTGGAAGCCCGCTTCGCCGAGCGCTTTGCCGACCGTTGCCTGGTGTCCTTGCACAGCGGCTTGACGCCGGCCCAGCGCCTGAAGAACTGGTTCCATGCGCACATGGGGTGGGCAGACGTGGTGCTCGGCACGCGCTTGGCCGTGTGGGCGTCCATGCCCCAACTGCGGCTGATCGTGGTCGACGAGGAGCACGATCCCTCGTACAAGCAACAAGAAGGCGCGCGGTACTCGGCCCGCGACCTGGCGGTGTACCGCGGCCGGCAGGAGCGGGTGCCCGTGCTGCTCGGCTCGGCCACGCCCTCGCTGGAAAGCTGGCAGCGCGCGCAGCAGGGCCGCTATGCCTTGCTGTCCATGCCGCTGCGGGTGGGGGGGGCCACCTGGCCCGAGGTACGTGTGGTCGACATGAACCGGCAACCGGGCGGCACGCGGGCCAGCGAATCGTCCGCACTCTCGCCGCCGTTGCTGGCGGCGGTGCAGCAGCGCATCGAGGCCGGCGAGCAAAGCCTGGTGTTCTTGAATCGGCGCGGTTATGCGCCGGTGCTGCACTGCGGCGAATGTGCTTGGAAGAGCGGCTGCCCGCATTGCAGCGCCTGGCGGGTGTTCCACAAACTGGACCGCACCCTGCGCTGCCACCACTGCGGTTTCACCGAGCGCGTGCCCAAGGTCTGCCCCGATTGCGGCAACCCCGACATCGCCCCCATCGGCCGGGGCACCGAAAAACTGGAAGAGCAACTGGGCCAGTTGCTCCACGCGGCAGACGGTGGCCCGGTGCGCATCGCCCGCATCGACGCCGACAGCACGCGGCACAAGGGCTCGCTCGAGACGCAGCTCCACGCGGTGCATGCCGGGGAGGTCGACGTGCTGGTGGGCACGCAGATGGTGACCAAGGGCCACGACTTCCGGCGCATCACCCTGGTGGCGGCGGTCAACCCCGACGCGTCGCTGTTCAGCAGCGACTTCCGCGCGCCCGAGCGCCTGTTCGCCCTGTTGATGCAGGCGGGCGGACGCGCCGGGCGGGACGTGCGCCATGCCGGTCGCAGCGAAATGTGGGTGCAGACCTGGCATCCCCAGCACCCCTTGTACGCGGCTTTGAAGCACCATGACTTCGAGGCCTTCGCCCAGACCCAACTGGACGAACGCGCCTCGGCCGGTTTGCCGCCGTATTCGCACTTGGCCTTGTTGCGCGCCGAAGCCAAAAGCGCCGACGCTGCGCGGCACTTCCTGCAGACCGCCACCGCGTCGGCTGGTGACCTGCCACACAGCGACTCGGTGACCTTGTACCCGCCCGTGCCACCCGGGGTGGCGCGGGTGGCCAATGTCGAGCGCATGCACATGCTGCTCGAGTCACCCTCGCGGCGCGCCCTGCAGCAGTTCCTCAGTCAGTGGCTGCCGCAGCTGCACACCTTGCGCCGCCAGCTCAAAGCCGATCAACGCATTTTGCGGTGGGCCGTGGACATCGATCCGTTGATGATTTGATGCCCACAGCGGGGCCGGCGATGTCATGATCCGCAGAGCGCGAACCGGGCAACGCGCTTCAAACGAATCGAGGAGCTGGCTTTTGGACTGGAATCGAGAACTGGTGGCAAGCCTCAGGTGGTTGGGCTTGGCTTTTTTGATCACCTCGGTGGGCGTGTCGTTGGTGTGCGTGCTGCTGGTGCGCTTCACCCGCTGGGGCCAGCAATTTTGGCGCCTGGCGGGGCCTTACCTGTCGCCGCGTCGCAGCTGGGGGCCGCTGATGACGGTGCTGTTGATCCTGCTGCTGGCCTTGGCCGCGGTGCGCATGAACGTGCTGTTTTCCTTTTGGTCCAAGGACTTTTACGACGCCGTGCAGGCCATGAACCAGCCGGTGTTTTGGTGGGCGCTGGGCCTGTTCGGCGTGCTGGCCACGGTGCATGTGGCCCGCGAGCTGTTCACCTATTACGTGCAGCAGTCGTTTGAGATCCATTGGCGCACCTGGCTCAACGACAACTTCCTCGACGACTGGCTGGCCGGCTCGGCTTACTACCGCGGGCAGTTCCTCAAAGTGCCAATCGACAACCCGGACCAGCGCATCCAGCAAGACGTGGCCAACTTCGTGCTCTTTTCGGTGAAGCTGTCGGTCGGGGCGGTTCGGGCTTTGGTGTCGTTGGTCGAATTCACCGTGATCTTGTGGACCCTGTCGGGTGTCCTGGTGCTGGCGGGGGTCGAAATCCCCCGCGCCATGGTGATGTTGGTCTACGTCTACGTGCTCGTGGCCTCCTGGTTGGCGTTCAAGATCGGCCGCCCTTTAATCCGCTTGAACTTCCTGAACGAACGGCTGTCGGCCAACTACCGGTATGCCTTGATGCGGTTCCGGGAGTACGCCGAGAGCATTGCGTTTTTCCGCGGAGAGCCCGTCGAGCGTTCAGTGATGGACACGCGCTTCAAGGCGCTGCTGGCCAACTTGTGGGCCATCGTGTACCGGATGTTGAAGTTTTCCGGCTTCAACTTGACGGTCAGCCAATTGGCGGTGGTCTTCCCTTACATCATTCAGGCCCCGCGCTTTTTTGCCGGCGAGATCAAGCTGGGCGATGTGATGCAAACCGGCCGGGCTTTCGGCGAGGTCGAAGAAGCGCTCTCGTTTTTCCGCACGTCTTATGACGACTTTGCCCAGTACCGCGCCATCCTGGACCGGCTGACCGGCTTCCTGGATGCCAACCAGCAAGCGCGCGAACTGCCCGTCGTCACCACCGTCGCCGTCGATCAAGGGCTCGCGCTGCGCGACATCATCGTTCGCCAACCCGATGGCAAGGTGATGGCTTACCGGCTGGACTTGCAGCTGCAAACCGGCGACAGCCTGTTGATCAAAGGGGCTTCGGGCAGCGGCAAAACGACCCTGCTGCGCACCTTGGCCAGCCTGTGGCCCTACGCTGACGGCGAGGTGCGGCGCCCGGTGGCACACCAGTCGCTGTTCCTCTCGCAAAAGCCTTACCTGCCCTTGGGCACGCTGCGCACCGCGCTGACCTATCCCGCGCTCGAGGCTGGCAATGAGCTGCTCACCCAAGCCCTGCACAAGGTGCAGCTGGGTCACCTGCAAGACCGCCTGGACGAAGAGGCCGATTGGTCGCGCATTTTGTCCCTGGGCGAGCAGCAGCGCCTGGCCTTTGCCCGTTTGCTCATCAACAAACCCCGTGTGGCCTTTCTGGACGAAGCCACGTCCGCCACCGACGAGGGCCTGGAGCACGCCCTGTACAGCCTGGTGCGGGCCGAACTGCCGCACTGCGTGCTGGTGAGCGTGGGCCACCGCAGCACCCTGGCCCAGTTCCATTCCCACACATTGCATTTACGCGGGCAGGCGCATCAGGGACAATGGACGCTCGATGCAAACACCCGCCCTTGACCCCGACACCCGCCCGCTGCGGATCGGCATCTCCGCCCGCCTGATCTACCAGCTGCCGCCCGAAATGGGCTTCGGCAACAAGACCTTGCAATGCGTGGAGCAGTCGCTCTCGCACTGGATCATGGAGCACGGCGCCATGGCGTTGATGGTGCCGGCCGTGGCCCAAGACAGCCGCCGGGTCGCCCAGAACCTGTCGGTCGAAGAGTACGTCGACGAGCTCGACGGCCTGGTGCTGCAGGGCGGCGCCGACGTCGCGCCCCAGACTTACGGCCAGGAGCCCGTCGACCCGAGGTGGGCCGGTGACGCGGTGCGTGACCGTTACGAGTTGAAGCTGCTGCGCACCTTCCTGGCCCAAGGCAAGCCGGTGATCGGGGTGTGCCGCGGTTGCCAGTTGCTGAACGTGGCTTTCGGCGGCACGCTTTACCAAGACGTGCAGACCCAATGCCCCGCGGCACATGCCCATGTGGACAGCGCCCTGAACGACCAGCTCGAGCACGACGTCACCTTTTTGCAGGGCAGCCTGATGGCCAAGCTCTACCCCAACCTGTCGCAGCTGCGCGTCACCAGCCTGCACCACCAGGCGATCGATCAGCTGGGCAAAGGGGTGGAGGTGGAGGCGGTGTCCAGCCGCGACGGCGTGATCGAGGCCATTCGCTGGAACGGGGGCGTCTATGCCCGGGGGGTGCAATGGCACCCCGAGTTCCACCATTCGCGGTCCGCTTTGGCCGACAGCTCGCCGATCATGCTCGACTTCCTCAACGTGGCCCGGGATCTGGCCCTGCAGCGGCTGCAAGCCAGTGGCGACAAGCGCGTCGACAACCGGGCACCGCGGGCGCCCCGCCTGCCCCGGGACACGCCGCCGTTGGCGCCCTCGGCGTCGTCCGTCGAGGTCCTGGCGTTGGGCAAAGACGCGGCGGCTCCAGGCTGACGGAGCGGGCGTTCCATTGCGATGAATGAGCCACGCCGCGCAGGGTGGCAAAGGCGCTGTCGGCGCCCTGGGCAGTGACCTGAACCCATTTGCCAATCCTTCAGCGGCCGATCACGCCCAAATCAGTCCAAATGGCTGTGCCGCCATTTCATGGCGTCTTCAAACTCAAAAGAAGCGTCGACCGTGCCCACGTTCTTTTGAATGCGGCACAAGCACACCTTCCAGCGACCGCCCGTGGGCGAGCGCGTGCTCTCGGCCAGCTCCATCATGTGGTCGTAAAAGGCAAACTTGTCCTGAACCCCGAACAGCCGCTTGTCGCTTTCGGTGATGTCTTCAAAATAGAAGTAGTTCAAGCCCAGGTCGTCGCCATGGCGCTCGGCCCGCACATAACAGGTGCGCCACTGGGCGGACGTGGCTGCCACCGAGGCCAGCATGCTCTGACCGATGTCGTAAATGACTTCACTGGCGAGGTCGTTCATCACGGTGGACTCAGGAGAAGGGGGCGCACGGTCGTCATCGGTCATGCGGGGCCCCCCGATCCTAGACCCTGGTGACCGTAACAAAACGAGACACGCGCAAAGGTGCGTGTCTCGGTGGATGTCATGCCTTGGCCCCGGTTTTGCGCGCCACCTTCTTGGCCGGCGCTTTGGCCGCCCGGGGCTCAAACTCGAAACTCACCTTGCCGGCTTTCGCATCGAAGGCCAGGTGGGCTTTGAACTTGCGCCGGGTCTTGTTCGACACGAAGTTCTCCAGAAGAGGGGTCTTGCCGTTTTCCAGCAGGGCCCGCATGTCCTCGTGGCTGACCGGTTGCTGCAGGATGATCTTGCCGCTCTTGAAGTCACAGGTGGCCTGCGGGCCGGTGGTCTTTTCACAGACGTAGCTGTTGCCGTGCTCGAACACCGCCCCCTGGCATTTCGGGCAAGCCCCCAGGCGGGCGTGGGCGGAAAAGTCCACCGGCTCCCCGGCTTCCGCGGCCTTGGCGTCCTCGCCAAAGTCGAATTCCAGCTTCCAGTTCTTGATTTCCTCATCGAACGCCAGCTTGATCTCGGCCGTGAACGGCCAGCCGGCCTTGGAGCGAAAACCCTCCAGCGGGCCGATGCGCTTGTCATGGATGAAACGCTCCACTTCAGGCAGCTCGAAGCTGCGCCCACCTGGGATCTTGCTGATGGAAAAACCGCAGCCCGCCTCCAGGCCGCCTTTGCCGTGGCAGGTGAAGCGGCGGTAGTTCTCCTTGATCACGCCTTGGCAATTGGGGCAGGGCGTCTTCAGGGTGGCGTAGTCGCCGGGGATGGTGTCGCGGTCGTATTCCTTGGCCTTGGCCACCACCCGCTGCGTCATAGCGGCAATGCCGGCCATGAAGGTTTCCCGGCTGAGCCGGCCTTTTTCCATTTCCGCCAACTGGTGCTCCCAGTTGCCGGTGAGCTCGGGCTTGGTCAGCTCTTCCACCTGCAGGCCGCGCAGCAGCGTCATCAATTGGAAGGCCTTGGCGGTCGGAATCATTTCCCGGCCGTCGCGGATGAGGTACTTCTCGCTCAACAAGCCTTCAATGGTCTGGGCCCGTGTGGCGGGGGTGCCCAAGCCCTTTTCTGCCATCGCCTCGCGCAGCTCGTCGTCGTCGATCAGCTTGCCCGCGCCTTCCATGGCGCTGAGCAGCGTGGCTTCGGTGTAGCGCGCAGGCGGCTTGGTCTTCAAGCTCACCACGTCCACCGATTCCGTCTGCACCACCTCGCCGGGCTTCACCGGCACCAGGCTGGCGTCGGCTTCCTGGGCCTCCCGGCCGTACACCGCCAACCACCCCGGCTTGATCATGACCTTGCCGTTGGTTTGGAAATGCAGCACTTTGTCCGGCACGCTCACTTTGGAGATGCGGGTGGTGACCATGAACTCGGCCGAAGGGTAGAACACCGCGATGAAGCGCTTGACCACCATGTCGTAGAGCTTGGCTTCGATTTCGCTCAAGCTCTTGGGCGGCATCAGGGTCGGGATGATGGCGAAGTGATCCGACACCCGGGCGTTGTCAAAAATCCGCTTGTTGGGCTTGACGTAGCCGCCGCTGACCGCCTTGCGGGCATGCACCGACAACCCCTTCAAGCTCAACCCGCCCGACTCGGCGCTGGGCCCGGGCAGGTCCTCTTCGGCCAGCATGGCCATGGTCTGCTGGGCCACGGCCACATAGTCTTCGGGCAGGGCCTTGCTGTCGGTTCGGGGGTAGGTCAGCACCTTGTGCTTCTCATACAGCGCCTGGGCCAGGCCCAGGGTCGTCTTGGCGCTGAAGCCGAAACGGGAGTTGGCCTCGCGCTGCAAGCTGGTCAAGTCGTACAGCTGGGGTGCGGCCTGCGAGCTCGGCTTGGCCTCTTCGGTGACCGTGGCCGGCTGTCCCTTCACCGCCTTGGCGATGGCCTGGGCATCGGCCTCGTTCCACAGCCGGTCGGCGCGGGCTTCGGCGTCTTGCGGGTTCTTTTTCCAGGTGGGCTCGAACCATTTGCCGTCGTACTCGCCCGCTTCCGCGGCGAACGAAGCCTTGATTTCCCAATAAGGGCGTGAGACGTGTTTGCGGATCTTTTCTTCCCGCTCCACCACCACCGACAGCGTGGGCGTTTGCACCCGGCCCACGGTGGTCAGGAAGAACCCGCCGTCGCGGGAGTTGAACGCCGTCATGGCCCGGGTGCCGTTGATGCCCACCAGCCAATCGGCCTCCGAGCGGCTGCGCGCGGCGTCGGACAGGCCCCGCATCTCTTCGTCGGTGCGCAGCTTGTCAAAGCCGTCGCGGATCGCCTGTGGCGTCATGCTCTGCAGCCACAACCGGTGCACCGGCTTGGCGATCGGTTTCTTGTCGCTGCCTGCGTACTGCACGATCAGCCGGAAAATCAGCTCGCCTTCGCGGCCCGCGTCGCAGGCGTTGATCAGCACCGACACGTCCTTGCGTTTGACCAGCTTGACCACCGCGTTCAGGCGCGACTTGGCCTTGTCAATCGGGGCCAGGTCAAAGTGCGGCGGGATCACCGGCAGGTTGTTGAAGCTCCACTTGCCGCGCTTGACGTCGAACTCCTCGGGCGCCTTGATTTCCACCAGGTGGCCCACGGCGCTGGTGACCACGTACGTCTCGTTTTCGAAGTGGTCGTCGTGTTTGTCAAACTTGCCCACCTTGGGCGTCAGGGCACGCACGATGTCCTGAGCCACGCTGGGTTTCTCGGCAATGATCAAAGTCTTGGTCATGGAATGAAATCGGTCTCAAACGAAAAACTTCAGGACCCTGTTGCAGCGAGAACAGCAGGGAATTGGTCCGCATCATCAATACAATCCGGGTCTCGCGCGCTCGCGCGTGCCCGCTAATTCAATGTAACCACAGAATTTGATGAATCCAGCACGCTCGATCAAAGGCCCTCGCCCAGCCCCCGCCAAGTCGGCCGTTGCCGCCGCGCCCAGTGGGCGGCGCACCCAGGTGCGCTTGAGCGGGGTGCACGGAAAAGGCGTGTTCGCCGTGGCACCGATCGCCAAGGGTGAGACCATCATTGAATACACTGGCGAGCGCATCGATTGGCCTGAAGCCTTGCGGCGCCACCCCCACGATCCCACCGACCCGAACCACACCTTTTATTTTCACATTGAGGGCGGCGGTGTCATTGACGCCAAGGTAGGGGGCAACTCGTCGCGCTGGATCAACCATGCCTGCGCACCCAACTGCGAAGCCGACGAAACCGACGGCCGCGTCTTCATCAAGGCCCTGCGCGCGTTGCGCCCGGGCGAAGAACTCTTTTACGACTATGGCCTGGTGATCGATGAGCGCTACACCGCCAGCCTGAAAAAGCAGTTCGAATGCCGTTGTGGCTCGCCCAGCTGTCGCGGCACCATGCTGGCACCCAAGCGCCGAGCGGCCCGCCAGGCCCGCTGATCTTTCTGGACCCCTCCCTTCCCATGCTGCCTCCTTTGTCGCCGTCGACCTCGTTTTCTGCCGAACCCTTGGCATGGGGCGCCCAGGCGCTGTGGGAAGACTTGCGGGCCTTGCTGCCCGGCTTGAGTGTCGAGGTCGTGCCGCGCGCAGCGTCCACGAACTCGGTGCTCCTGGAACGCGCGCGGGTGTCCGACACCCAAATTCTCGAGAACGGCCGGGCTGAACTGCAACCCGCCATCCCCGACACCGCCTTTGGGCGCCGTTCGGTCGACTGGCAGCCCTGCCTGCTGGTGGCCGAACATCAGACCGGCGGACGTGGGCGCCTGGGTCGAACCTGGCACGCTGCGCCCGGCGCCTCCCTGACGTTCTCGTTGGCGTTGCCCATGGCACCTGTCAGCTGGTCTGGCTTGTCGCTGGCCGTGGGGGTGGCCCTGGCCGAGGCCCTGGAGCCGCCCCATGGCCACGCGCCGTCGCGCCTGGGGTTGAAGTGGCCCAACGACCTCTGGCTGCGCGATGCCCCGGGGGCCGCGTCCTCTCCCGAGGAAGCGGGCGGCACCGCCCTGGGCCGCAAGCTCGGCGGCATCTTGGTGGAAACCGTGTCCGCCAGTGCCAAGCGGCTGGCGGTGATCGGTGTGGGCTTGAATGTGCGCCCCTTGGACACCGGGCTCACCGGCGGTCTGAGCGTGGCCTGTGTCGACGAGCTGTACCCCGGCATCAGCGTGCCCGAAGTGCTGGCCACGGTGGCAGTGCCCCTCGTGCGGGCGCTGCACTTGTTTGAGCGCGAGGGCTTTTCGCCGTTCATGGAGCGCTTTGCCGCCCGCGATTGCCTGCTCGGGCGTCAAGTCGTTCTCAACCACGCCGATGTCCGCGAGGGCCGGGCCGATGGCGTGGCCGCCGATGGCGCCTTGCGGGTGCAGGCGGCTCAAGGGCTCAGCGTGGTCCACAGCGGTGAAGTCAGCGTGCGCCTGCAGCAGCAGCCGGCCACCGCAGCCGATGCGCTGGCCTCGGAGGAGAACCCCGTTTGAGGTTTGTCGTTGCTTTGCTGTTGATTGCCAACCTCCTGTTTCTGGGGTGGACCCAAGGTGCGCTCGACCGGGTGCTCGGGGTCCGCTCGCTGGGCGACCGGGAGCCCGAACGCCTGGCCCGCGAAGTGCGGCCCGAGGCGGTGACCGTCATGATTCCCCAAGTGGCCAGCGGTGCGGTCGCCGCCGAGGAAACCACCTGCCTCGAGTCGGGCCCCTATTCGCCCACCGAAGTGGCGCAAGCGGAAGTGGGCCTGTCGTCGGCGCTGTCGCCGGGGCTGTGGGCCAACCTGCGCCAGGACCGGCCGGGGCAGTGGGTGGTCTACCTGGGTCCCTTTTCAGACCAAGATGCGTTGGCGCGCAAGGAAGAAGAAGTCAAGCGCACCCGTGTGCCTTACGAGGCCATCAACGAGCGGGGCGAGCTCGATTACGGCTTGTCGCTGGGCCGATTCGGCCGTTTGAGCGAAGCCAACGCCGCGCTGGACCAGCTCTCGCAGCAAGCCGCGCTGCGCAACGCCCGGGTGGTGAACCTGGTCCAGCCGACCACCGCCCATGTGCTTCGCGTCGACGCGGCCAGCGGGGCCGTGGTCCAGCGGCTGCAGAACCTGCGCGGCACCGCCGTCAAGCCTTTTCTGCCCTGCCCAACCCGCTAAAGCGGCGAGGTCTCAGCGGCCCCGGCACGGTGCCGGCCAGCCGCCTGCAGACCGACCCCTCTGTCTGTCGGTCAGGTTCCACCGTCGTACTGGTTCTGCCGCCACGCGTCGAAAACAGCCACCGCCACCGCGTTGCTCAGGTTCAGGCTGCGCTGGCCCGAGCGCATCGGCAGTCGCACCCGCTGGGCCGCGGGAAAGGCATCGCGCACCTCGGCGGGCAAGCCGGCCGTTTCTGAACCGAACACCAGCCAATCGCCCGCCTGCCATCGGCACTCGCTCAGCAGGCCGCTGCCCCGGGTGGTGAAGGCGAACAAGCGCTGTGGCGGTGGCGCCGCTGCTTCTAGGAAAGCCGGCCACGACGCGTGCCGGCGCACAGGGGCGTACTCGTGGTAATCCAGCCCGGCGCGTTGCAGCAGCTTGTCGTGCATGTCAAAGCCCAAGGGCTCGACCAGATGAAGGGCGCACCCCGTGTTGGCGGCCAATCGGATGATGTTGCCGGTGTTGGGCGGAATTTCCGGGTGAACCAGGACGATGTTGAACATGGGCGGAAGCAGGCACTCAGGTGCCGAGCGAATGAGGGGAGGGGGTGCGGGCAAACACCCAGGCCTCGACCGAGGCGGCACCGGCCTGGGTTTGGAGGACATGGGCAATCTCACGCAGTGTGGCCCCGGACGTCATGACGTCGTCCACCAGCACCACATGGCGGCCCGCCAGCACCTGGCGTTGAGCAGGCTTCACCGCGTAGGCGCCACGCACGTTGCCCGCCCGAGCCGACAGCAACAGGGTCATCTGCTCTGCGGTGTCGCGCACCTTGTGCACCACCTCGGGCGCCAGCGTCCAGCCCCGGCGCCGGGCCAGCCGTCGCGCCAGTTCCTGGGCCTGGTTGTAACCTCGCTGACGCAGGCGCGCGCGGCTCAAAGGCGCCGGCACCACCACCCGCGCACCGGCTTGCGCCAAACACGTCGGCCCAGCCGCCGACAGCATCAGCTCGGCCAACGCCCCGCCCAGGTCCAACCCCTGGCGAAACTTGAAGCGAGGCACCAGCACCGACCAGGGATAAGCGTAATCAACGGCCGCCCAGGCGGCCTCGAAGGGCGGCGGGTCTCTCAGGCAGGCCCCGCACAGCGTCGCGCCGGTGGGCAGGGCTGCCGCACAGCGCTGGCAACGCACGCGGGGCGCGGCGAAGCGGCCCACGCAATCGGCGCAGACCCGGGCGGCCGTCCAGGTGTGGCAGCAGGCGCAGCTGCCGGGCAGCCGCGCCAGCCAGGCCGCAGGGGAGGGGATCCATTGACGCACGGCAGCGAGTTCCATGGCGGCTCAATATACTGCCCGCATGTCCGTGTCCGCCTCTCGCAACGAGCGCTCAATCGACGCCACGGCCGTGGCGCATGCGCTGGCGCGCCGGGCACGCCAGGCCCAGGGGGCTTGCTGGCTTCATGCCGAAGTCGCTCGCCGCATGGCCGAACGCCTGGCGGTGATCCGGGTGCAGCCCGAACGCATCATCGACTGGTGGCCCGGGTGGGGCGGCACCGGCTCACTGCTGACCCAGACTTACCCCCGTGCCCATCTGCTCGCTGTGGAGCCCAACCTGGACTGGCTCGTCCGTACGCAAGCCGCGCTGCCATCAACCTGGTGGCCACCCAGCCGCTGGACCCGACGGGCCTGGCAGTGGGTGCTCGAGGCGGATGTGTGGGCCCACGACGGCGCCCCGCCGCTTGAGGTAGACGCCCTGGCCCACGGCGGCGCCCAACTGCTGTGGGCCAACATGATGCTGCATGCCGTGGCCGACCCGCCCGCCCTGATGGCGCGCTGGCACCAGCTGCTCACGGTGGACGGATTCGTCATGTTTTCCTGCTTCGGTCCTGACACGCTGCGTGAGCTGCGCCCGCTGTATGCCCAACAGGGCTGGCAGGCTCCCCAGGCCGATTTCGTCGACATGCACGACCTGGGCGACATGCTGGTCCATGCCGGCTTCGCCGACCCGGTCATGGACCAGGAGCGCCTGACCTTGACCTGGCCCGATCCCCGAGCTTTGCTGAACGAGGTCCGCGAGTGGGGGGGCAACGCCGCGCCCCACCGCTTCGGCGGATTGCGCACCCCACGTTGGCAGCGCCGGTTGATGGCGGCGCTGCAGACCCTGGCCAACAGCGAAGGCCGTTTGCCGCTCACCGTGGAGGTGGTGTATGGCCATGCCTTCAAAGCCCCGCCCAAAATCGCGGTGCGCAGCGAAAGCACCGTGTCCCTGGAAGACATGCGGGGGATGGTGCGACGCCCCCGAACCACAGACCGTGCGTGAGCATCAGGGTTTCCCTTCAGACAGCCCGCACAGGATGCGCCGGGTGGGCTAAAATGCGGGATCCTTTTATGCGAGTCCCTGCGTCGCTGTGCCCGAAACGTCGAGGCCCGGCGCCCGCAAGGCTCTCAGTTCACAAAGGTTGAAACCCTGGCGAGACCAGGCCGCAGTGGGCAACAAACAGCCACCTGTTGCCCCTCACGAGTCACGTGATTTCGACGTTGTGAATGAAGCATCCATCGTGAACTCGGGTGAGACGAAAGCAATGATGAAGACGACAAATGCACTGTGGCGCAGCGCGGGTCACGGGCTGTTGATGATTGCCTCAACGCTGGCGGCCGGCGCGGCTTGGGCGGTGAAAGACCTGCCAGGCGGCCCTTCCGTCAACCAGCTGGACTTGCCCAACCCAGTCACCCAGATCGCCCGCGACCAGATCTGGTTGCACAACTTCATGCTGGTCGTGTGCACCGTGATTTTCCTGGGTGTGTTCGGTGTGATGTTTTACTCGATCTTGAAACACCGCAAGTCGAAGGGTGCCAAGTCGGCCAACTTCCACGAGAGCACGGCGGTCGAAATCATCTGGACCATCGTTCCCTTCCTGATCGTGATCGGCATGGCCTGGCCGGCCAGCAAGGTGGTCGTGGCCATGAAAGACACCAGCGCCGCCGACCTGACCATCAAAGCCACCGGCATGCAGTGGAAATGGGGTTACGACTATCTGCGTGGCGAAGGCGAAGGCATCGGTTTCCTCTCGACACTCGATCCCCGCCACCGCGCCATGTCCGATTCCGGCAAGCCCGACGCCGACACCACCGACTACCTGTTGAAAGTCGACAACCCGCTGGTGGTGCCGGAAAACAAGAAGATCCGCATCATCACCACCGCCAACGACGTGATCCACGCCTGGATGGTGCCCGCCTTCGGCGTCAAGCAAGACGCCATTCCCGGCTTCGTGCGCGACACCTGGTTCCGTGCCGAGAAGGCGGGTGACTACTACGGTCAGTGTGCCGAGCTGTGCGGCAAGGAGCACGCGTACATGCCCATCCACGTGAAGGTGCTGAGCCAGGCCGACTACACCGCCTGGGTCGCTGACAAGAAGAAGGAAATGTCCGCCAAAGCCGACGATCCCGCCAAAGTTTGGGAGCTGCCGGCCCTGGTGGCCCGCGGTGAGACGGTTTACAACAACGTCGGCTGTGTGGGCTGCCACCAGGCCAACGGCAAGGGCGCTGGCAACATCAAGGCCCTGGACGGCTCTCAGTTGGTTCTCGATGCCGACAAGAGCAAGGAAATCGCGGTGCTGCTCAACGGCCAAAACAACGGCGCCATGCCGCCGTGGCCGCAGCTGAGCGACACTGACATCGCGGCCGTGATCACCTACACCAAGAACAGCTGGTCGAACAAGACTGGTCAGATCGTGCAGCCCGCCGAAGTGGCCGCTGCCCGCAAGTAACGCACACACCCTACTGAGACCAGAAGGAAATTCCATGAGCGCAGTGCTTGACAAAAGTCCCGGTCACGGCCCCCACGTCCATGACGAAGCGCACGACCACCCCCACGGTTGGCGCCGTTGGGTGTTTGCCACCAACCACAAAGACATCGGCACGCTGTACTTGCTGTTCTCCTTTGCAATGTTGATGGTGGGCGGCGTGTTGGCCCTGGGCATTCGCGCTGAGCTGTTCCAGCCGGGTCTGCAGTTCGTCAACCCGCAGCTGTTCAACCAGCTCACCACCATGCACGGCCTGATCATGGTGTTCGGCGCCATCATGCCGGCCTTCGTGGGCTTTGCGAACTGGATGATCCCGCTGCAGATCGGCGCCTCCGACATGGCCTTCGCCCGCATGAACAACTTCAGCTTCTGGCTGATGATTCCTGCCGCGGTGATGCTGGTGTCGTCGTTCTTCATGCCCGGTGGCGCACCCGCGGCCGGCTGGACCCTGTACGCCCCGTTGACCCTGCAGATGGGCCCCTCGATGGACGCCGGCATTTTTGCCATGCACATCCTGGGCGCGAGCTCCATCATGGGCTCAATCAACATCATCGTCACCGTGCTCAACATGCGCGCCCCGGGCATGACCTTGATGAAGATGCCCCTGTTTTGCTGGACCTGGCTGATCACTGCCTACCTGCTGATCGCCGTGATGCCCGTGCTGGCCGGCGCCATCACCATGACG